>NC_014328.1:1984313-2645751 GCF_000143685.1 Clostridium ljungdahlii DSM 13528
TCCATCTGCGATTCCATCTATATTTGTTGGGTTGAGACTTGGAGCAGGAGCTTCATGGATGTCAGTAGTGGCAGCTGAGATGATAGCTTCAAGTTCAGGTATAGGTTATAGAATAAATGATGCAAGAAGCTTAATGCAGTCTGATGTTGTAATAGTTGGAATTATAGTAATAGGTGTAGTTGGAGTTTTGATGGATACTATTCTTAGAAAAATAGCACATTTTGCATCTAGATGGGAAAGACTCTAATAATTAATAGGAGGTGTACACTTTGGAAGAAAATGATAGAGATTTAATTATAAAAAATTTAGATAAGAGTTATACGGTTAATTATAAAGAAATAGAAATTCTTAAAAATATAAATATACATATTGGAAAAGGAGAATTTATAAGTATTGTTGGGCATAGTGGGTGTGGGAAGAGTACATTGCTTAAAATTATAGCAGGACTTGTTGAGCATAATATTGGGTCTGTAACTTTAAATGGCGGAGAAATAAGTGAACCTGGTACAAAAGTTGGAATGGTCTTTCAGGATCACAGGCTTCTGCCATGGCTTACGATTAAAGACAATATATCTTTTGGACTATATGATGTTTCTAATGATGAGAAAGAAAAGCTTGTGCTGGACCATATTGAACTAGTTGGATTAAAGGGATTTGAAAATGCATATCCTCATCAACTATCTGGAGGAATGGCACAGAGAGCCGCTATTGCAAGGGCGTTGGTTCATAAACCTGAAGTTTTACTTTTAGATGAACCCTTTGGTGCATTAGATGCACTTACAAGGATACAAATGCAAAGAGAAATCTTAAAGATTTGGGAAAAAGAAAAAACTACTATGATATTGGTTACTCACGACATTGATGAAGCTATATATTTAGGTGATAGGATTGTGATAATGTCTTCAAGACCTGGAAAAATAAAAAAAGTCTTACCTGTTGAAATTGCGAGACCTAGAGATAGAAATAGTCATAATTTTTCTGTACTTAGGAAACATGTATTTAGTGAATTTTTTGTAGAAAATAACGTTGTATCGGATTATGTAATTTAGTATAGTTAAAATTTATATAAATTGGAGGATAAATAAATGAAAAAAAAACTATTATCAGTAATTTTTGCAGGGATCTTTATATTTACACTTACAGCATGTTCTAAAGGTGGAGTCAGTTCAAGTAATTCAACAAATGATAGTGAAAAGAAAGTTGTTAGAATAGGATATCCTGGAAGTCAATATTCTTTAGGTGGAGCAGCTGCTATAGCACAGCAAAAAAAGTTTTTTAAGGAACAATTAAAAAAAATAGGTTATACAGTAGAATATAATCCTTTTTCAGGACAAGGCCCTGCAGTAAATGAAGCACTTACTAGTAATAAAATAGATATTGCAGTATATGCAGATTTTCCTGGAGTTGTGTTAAAGTCAAAAGGAGTGCAAACAGATTTAATTGGAATAAGTCAAAATAAAATTTATTCTACTATTGTTGTACAAAATAATTCTAAAATAAAGACAGTAGAAGATCTTAAAGGTAAAAAAATAGGATTTGCAAAGGGAACATATGCTCAGAAATTTTTATTAGAAATATTAAGTAAAAGTGGACTTTCAGATAAAGACGTACAGCTTGTAAATGTTACTACAGATGCAGAATCTTCACTTATTTCAGGAAATTTAGATGCACTTGTATTAACAGACGATTCAGCACTTCAATTAACTGCTGTTAAAAAAGTAGCAAGGAATATTGTAAGTTCAAGACAGTATCCAGAAATAAGTGCTCAGAGTATTGTAGTTGCTAGAGATAGTTATATTAAGCAAAATTCCAAAGTACCTGTTGCTATAGACAAAGCGTTGATTGAAGCAAGAAACTACTTTAAATCAAATCCAGAGGAGAGTTATAAATTGTTAACTAAAGCTGGCTTAAGTTTGGAGGCTGTAAAACAACAATACAGTGGTGAATCACCTAATTTTAATGTATTACAAACGGAGATAAATCAAGATACAATAAAAAGATTAGATGAAACGCAAAAGTTCTTGTTAGATCATAACTTAATAACAAACAAGTTTAATACTGCTAGTTGGGCAGATAAGTCATATTACCAAGAAGCTATAAAATAATTATAAATATGAATGGAGAGGATAATTATGGGATACCCAAGTGTTTATCCAACAGGAGTTACAATATACAATCCTGAAAAATGTTGGAATGGTTATACTATTTTTCAAGCAAAAGATATAGGAGCATTATTAATCGATATGAATGGCCAGGAGGTTCAACTTTGGAAAAATCTTCATGGATTTCCTAATAAAATACTACCAGGTGGATATGTTATAGGAAGTACAGGAGAAAGGGATTCAAGGTATGGATTTCAGGATATGACTGACCTTGTACAGGTGGATTGGAATGGAAACATAGTTTGGAAATTTAATAGGCATGAATATATAGAAGATCCCGGACAAAAGCCAAAGTGGATGGCAAGGCAGCATCATGATTATCAAAGAGAGGGAAATCCAGTAGGATACTATGTTCCTGGTATGAAACCAAAAGTTGATAAAGGGAATACTCTCATTTTATGTCATGAAAATATAAAAAATGATAGAATATCTGATAAAATATTACTGGATGACAAAATTATTGAAGTTAACTGGGATGGAAATATAATATGGAAGTGGAATGCCAGTGATCATTTTGATGAATTTGGCTTTGATGAAGCAGCTAAAAATATATTATATCGTAATCCAAACCTGAGGACAGCAGGCGGCGGCATAGGAGATTGGCTTCACATAAATTCTATATCGTTAATAGGACCTAACAAATGGTTTGATGGTGGAGATGAAAGATTTAATTCAGATAATATTATTTTAGACAGCAGAGAAGCCAATATTTTAGCTATTATAGATAAGAAAACAGGAAAAATTGTCTGGAAGATAGGACCTCGTTATGATACAAGTGAGGAGCTCATTAATCTAGGTTGGATAATAGGACAACATAATGTACATATGATACCTAGGGGCCTTCCAGGAGAAGGAAATATACTTGTATTTGATAATGGTGGATGGGGAGGTTATGGTATTCCAAATCCAGGTTCTGTAAGTGGAAATAGGAATGCTTTAAGAGATTATTCCAGAGTTATCGAATTTGATCCCATAACTTTGAAAATAATATGGCAGTATACTCCAGAAGAAGCTGGTTTTATAAATCCACTGGACGCTGCAAGATTTTATAGCCCATTTATAAGTAATGCTCAACGTTTGCCAAATGGAAATACACTTATAACAGAAGGTTCAGATGGACGTAGTATAGAAGTTACAGAGGATCATGAAATAGTATGGGAATATATAAGCCCATATGATGGAAAAAGTTCTACTAAGATGAATATGGTCTATAGATCATATAGAGTACCCTATAGTTGGATACCTCAACTTGATAAACCTTTAGAGAAACCGATAGAAAAGCTTGATAAAAATCAATTTAGGGTACCAGGGGCTGCCGGTCCAGGACGCAAAAAAGAAACGATTGTAGATCAAACTGAAGAATATGAAGGAAGTGATTCGAACTTTTGTGTTATAACTTACGATGAATTGAAAAAAGAAAATAAGCTAGATTAAAATATAATGTTTAATATTATCTAAAATTTTTATAAGGAATTGCCGAGCACAGTAAAAGTTCAGCAATTCCTTTTTATTATATGTTCTAAATGTATATTTGTTTTTTAAGCAGCTTATTAAAATTAATAAAATATTAAATTCCATCAATTGATATTGATATATACTATAAATTTACTCATAATAAAGTATATATCATACAATTCCTAAAAAGAAGGTATAAAGATGAGAGATGAAGTATTGTTACTGGATAATGTTACAAAAACAATAAAGGGCAGGCAGATAATTAAAGGAATAAGTTTTTCAATGAAGCAAGGAGAAGTAATGGGATTTTTAGGCCCTAATGGAGCAGGAAAATCAACGACACTTCGTATGATTGTAGGACTTTCAAAGCCTACTTCCGGGAAAATAGATATATGTAGATACTCTATAACTAAAAATTATGTAAAAGCTATGTCAAATGTGGGTTGTATCATAGAAGGACCTGATTTATATAACTATATTAGTGGAATAGATAATTTAAAGATGTTGGCATCCATGAGTAGAGATGTTACAGAAAAGGATATAATAAATGTAGTAGATTTGGTAGGCTTGAAAAATAGAATTAAAGACAAGGTAAGTACCTATTCTCTTGGAATGAAACAGAGGCTTGGAATTGCACAGGCTTTAATGCATAATCCCAAACTTCTCATTTTAGATGAACCAACTAATGGACTTGATCCATCTGGAATAAGTGAACTTAGAAACTTAGTAAAGCTATTGGCAAGTGAAAAAAATATTTCCGTACTTGTATCAAGTCATATTATTTCTGAAATTGAACTTATGTGTGACAAAGTAACCATAATTAAAAACGGGCAAACAGTTTTGGAAAGTGCAGATGTAGATAAATTATTAAGTAATCAAGGGGTATTCTGGGTTTTAAGTGACAATGAAAAGGGAAGAAAAATTTTAGAAAAAAATTGGAAGGTTAAAGGCAATGTGGTTGAAGAAAGGCTTGAAGCAAATGTCTCGTTAGAAAAACTTCAAGAGATAAATTCCTGCTTTGTAGAACGAGGACTTATGATAAAGTATGTTGACAACAAAAACAAGACACTAGAGGATTTGTTTTTGAATCTGACAGAGGGAAATCAAATTATTTAATTGGGGGGCATAAAATTTGATAAGATTAATTGAAAATGAAGTACTTAAGATGCTTTCAAAGAAGAAATTAGTTCTTATTTCTGTAATTTTACTTGTACTTGTATCCCTTTTTTGTTATGGAGAAAATGCATCATATAAACATACGATAATGAGATTTTCAGGTACACCGGGACAAACTCAAAATTATAATTGGAAGTCAATAGTGAATCAGCAGATATTATATTTGAAAAATACTATGAATAGCCAATATATAAAAGAGGACAGAAAAAATTCAATAAACATTCAGATTGAACAGCTGCAGTATTATATAAATCACAACATAAATCCAATAACTCCAACTAGTGCAAAATTTACTATTGATTTTATGGATGAGGCAATCTATTTGTTTTTACCGCTGCTCATAATTATATTAGCAGGAGATGCTGTTTCTGGAGAATTTTCCTCCAAAACAATAAAGGTATTGTTAACTAGGGCTGTTCCAAGGTGGAAGATATTACTTAGCAAGTACATTGGGGTTTTGATTTTATCATGTATAGTAATTTTAGAGTCAGCACTTATGTGTGTAATAATATCAAGCTTTGCATTTCACAGCGGTGGATGGAATGAACCTATGGCAACGGGATTTAAAGTTATAGGAAATAAGCTGGATTCCTCAAATGTAATAAGAATTTACCAATGGCAGTATGCTATCTTAGTATATTCACTTGGATGGTTTGTTTCTGTAAATATTGCAACTTTATCTTTTATGGTTTCTGTAATAGTGAGAAATACTGTCACATCTGTGGGTATAATGCTGGCAACTTTAATAGGAGGGGGATTCCTCCAGATGTTTTTGCAGGATTGGCCGATGATTAAATATTTCTTTGCTGTAAATTTGGATTTAACACAATATTTAACGGCATCTTATCAACCTGTTTCTGGAATGAGCCTTTCTTTTTCTGCATCAGTGCTGTGTTTATGGTCGATTGCAGCTTTAGTTATAAGTTTCAGCGTATTTCAAAGACAAGATGTGTTGGTTTAGAGGCAGAGGGGGAAAAGTGTAATGAATAAAAAATCAAGATTTACAATTTTATCTATTGCTGCATGTATATTTACAATAGTATTTGCAGCAGGATTTGCATATTCTATTAGTATTACTAATGCATCGGGCATCACCAGTAGTAAAGTTACAAATAAGGGAAGTGAGAATAAGGCTGTGGATACTAAAATAAAGAAATTAAACAGTAATTCCTATAATATTTTAGTTATGGGTGATTCACTGGCAAGAGGAACCGGGGATGAAACTAATAGTGGATTTGCAAATGATTTTTCTAAACTTTGGAAAAGTAAAACTAAAAAATCTATAGACGTTACCAACATTGCTGTTAATGGTGATGTATCTTCTGGACTTTTAAATATAGTAAAAAGTAAACAGACCTTACAGTATGTACAGGATTCAAATATGATTTTTATTTCTATTGGTGGAAATGAAATAAAAAATTTTAAAAATTCAAGTACAGTTCCCTCTGCTGTTCAGACAGATAGTTTGAAGACAGTTGAAAATAAATACATGAAAAATCTATCAGATGTTTTTAAATTAATAAGAAGTAGAAATCAAAATAGTATAATTGTGTTTATTGGATTGTATAATCCTTTTGGAAGCGAGTTAACTGAAGATAAATTGGAACTTTTAAATGAGTGGAACTATAAAACAGACCAACTTGTATCGTCAGATGATAATGCCATATATATTCCTACATATGACCTTTTTAAATATAATTCAGGAAATTATTTTGCTGCAGATAATTTTCATCCTAATTCTATAGGTTATGAGGCCATTTCAAAAAGAATGTTTGAAGCATTGAAAAATTATAAATAGTTATAAATTGTTAACAATATTGCCACCTAAATGAAACAATTATTTAGTAACATAAGTCAATGAAATAATATGTTACTAAATAATTAAATAACGGTAAATTTATAATATAACCGTTAAAGACAGAAGTGGAGATAAATTATTATGAAAGTTAAAGATAAAACTGGATTAAAGAAATCAAACAAGATTTATGTTTCAAAAATTTTGAATGCTGCTGCTTTAGTTGTGGCAGTTCTTGGAATTGCATCATTAGCTAATAACATTTATTTGTTTAGGCAAGCTACTAATCAATATGTGGCTCAAGGATATTCTGCTGCTACTGTTGCTAAACAGCTGCTTTCATCACAATTGCTTCCAGGGATATTTGAACCAATTGCACTATATGGAGGTATTTCAATTGTTTTATTAGCTATTAATATGATAAATAAAAAAGTTTCAAAATGCTTAGAATTATTAACTCCAGCTGAAGTTTGTCAGGAAAATATAAGTGATGACATTAATGCTGCTAGTAATGATGTTGAATCTGGTGACCATAGTATTCATACTGATGATAAGGAAAGCAGTGATAATGAAAAAAAACATAATCAATTACAAGGTTCAGAAAAACCTAGTAAAGCTTGATTAAAATAAATTTGATATATGATTTATGCCCTATAAAGTAGACTTTTAAAGGTTTGCTTATAGGGTATATTTGTTTATGCTAATTAAAATATAGTAAATGAAACAAATTTGTATATTTTAAAAAAGTAGTTAACATTATAGGAAAATAATAATATAATTGTATCATTAAGTTATAAATAAAATAGGAGGATACATAAATGGTTGGGTTACAAAAATATTTGGGAGCTAAGGTTAATATATATATCTATGCTAGTATAGAATCTTATAATAATGAACAGGAAGATACGTCATTAAAGGATGTAACTGTTATGGGAGTAACAGATGATTTTATAGAAATAGAAGACGAAAGAGGACTTTCTCATTGTATAAATTTAAAAAAATGTTTTTCTGTTGTAGTTGAAAGGGAAGGGAGCCTTGGGTATTGATAGATGAAGCTATTAAGGAATATTATTACAACATATATAAAAATTTTTATTTAAATGCAGGAGAAATGTCCTGCTTTATAAAATCTCTTGTTTTTACATCTGTTGTAAATTTAGAGAATGTAGATATTGAAAGTAACATACAATTAGATATGACTAAAATTAAATCTGTTGGAAATGAAGAAAGTTTAGTTATACTGGATATACCAGGAGGCAGGGGACTTGAATACGGCTATAAGTATAGAGATAAATATACTATAGTACCAGATTTTAATATGGTGTGCCACGATTTTGGAGTAGTTAAAAGCAAGCCTATATTAAAAAAGCTTGCTTTATTTTCAAGCACACGTTTAAAAAATTATGATAAATACATGATTATACTTGATAATAATCGATATGTGGATATTGAAATAAACAGTGTAAATCAATATAATAATCAATATGAAATAACAGAAGAGGATTTGCCGGAAGTTGAAATGTTGAATTTTTTAAAAATCCATAACGTACTATATGTATGCGATGAAAATATAAAAGAAGATGTAAAGGAGTATTTGAATTACTTAAAGGCTAACAATATTGGAATTAATGTGAGTAAGTTAAAGGAAAAGAGGAATTGAAGTTAGATGAATAAGAAAAAAGCAGCATTAGGATTAATTATATCAGCTTTGGTTGGAAGCTCAATATATACATACAATCAAAATTATATAACTGAGCAGGATCAGGAGAATGCAGCACAGCAGCAGTCTGGCTGCACTTCACCTTTTGTATACTATCCTAATAGTTTTTTTAAAGGATATAAGGTATCAAATGGAGGTAAATCAAATGTGGATTTTTATGGGTGGCACAGTTGGACAAATTCTACCAGTGGAGTGGTAAGTCCATATACAAGCTCTAATATAAGCAGCATTAAAACTAGCAATGGAGGAGTTACATCTTCTTCAGATCATATAAGTACTTCTGGTTATAGTGGTGTACATGCTGGTAGTGTGGCTGGATAGACTATATACTGTAGTAAAAATTGGCTAAAAACAGGACAGCAAGTATGAGACTTATAATAAGGAGTTTAGTAGGATGAAATATAACAATGTGGTAGATGAATTACTTTTTGAATATTACTCAATACACTGCAGAAGAAAAGGAGATGTCTATTCTCCATATCCTTTTTATTTAACAGAAATTGAATACAATAAAATAAAGAATTACACTAATGTAATTAATAGACTGTCTTTAGATGTGTTAAATAACTTCAAAATTAAATACAATGATTATGGCAGCATGATTCCTGATTTCCCTCTTAAAGATGAAATAATGCATTTGAATAGAGAAATTCCAGATATTTTTTGGACAAGATATGATTGCTTTCTCCAGTATGATGGCAAAATATTTTTTAGTGAAGGCAACTATGACAAGCCCTGTGCCCAAAGGGAGCTCGCAGTAGGTGAATACTTTAATTGCAATAATAATGTAAATAGAGGCTTTTCTGAAAATTTTAGAGAAAAATTTAATTCAATAATTCAAAAGTATTATGGCAGCAAAAAAATCAATGTATTAGTTCTGGCGGATCCATGTCATTATGAAGAAGTCCATTTATCAATGCTCTATAGAAAATGGCTTGAAGATGATAGGATAAATGTAATTTTTGGCGGAAGTAATAATATATACATTAAAGATGAAGAAGTATATTGTTTTAATAGGCACATAGATGTTATTTTGAGGCAATTTCCATGTGAAAATTTATATGAGGTTAATGACATTAAACTTCTTTTAAATTTATATGAAAAAAATAAGGTGCTTATATTAAATGATCCTAGAGTAATAATTCTTCAAAGTAAAAGTATATTTGCCTATTTTCACAAATTATTGAGAGAAAATAGGTTAGATGAAGGTACTGCAAGTGTCGTAAGAGAATGTATCCCATATACAGAGTTATTAAGTGATACGAATTTTGATGAGGCTAGATATAATAAGGATAAATATGTAATAAAGCCTATACTTGGACGTTATAGCGAAGATGTATTTATAGGAAAGCTGTATTCAAAAGAAGAATGGAAAAGTATTTTAGATGACATTAAAGAGTATAGGAATTATTACGTTCTTCAAGAGTTTAAGGAAATAAGAAAAGACAATATAGTTGAATTAAGAAGGGGATATCCTCATACTGTTGATGCTTTTTGCAATTTGGGAGTTTATCTCACATGTAATGAAATAAGGGGAATATGCTCCAGATGGAACTATGACTATCTTACAAATAATGAAACTACATTTATAACTCCAATAGGAATAAGAAATCCTAAACTAAATCTAAAATATAATAAAAATATAAAAGATAGACATGATGAATTTAAAAAGGTAAATTTAGATCTCGTAAAATTAGGATTTACAGGTGCTTATAATAATGCAAGGGAGTACATATCTTTAGATGAAGTCATCTTAAGTAGTGATAAATTTGAAGAGTTAAAAAATGCTTCCTGCGAAGTCTTGGACATATTTAGGAAGGTTTCTGAATTTGTATATAAAAATAAGGGATGGTTTGATGAAATTTTAGGAACATCAAATGTAAGTGAAAATATATATTCATCAAAAGATTTTAAGTACTTGAGTATTTTGGGAAGAATGGACTGGGCTCTGGATACGGATAACAATTTGAAACTTATGGAGCTAAATAATGAAACTCCTGCTGGATTATATGAAAGTACTATTGTAAATGACTATCTTGTAAATAGATATAAACGTAATGTACAAAATCCAAATAATAATTTCAAAAACATTTTAAGTGAAAATATTGAAGAATATATAATAAAATATTCCCCAAAGACTATAGGAATATTTAGTACATGTTATTATGAAGATTACTATAATATAAATATTGTATATAACATAATAAAAAAAATAAGTGACAAATATGGAATTAGAGTGATAAGAGGTAATGTGTATAATCTAAGAGTCGAAAATGGTAAGTTGTATTATTTTGATGACAGGATTGATATGATTTATAGGTATTTTCCACTAAATTGGTTTGAAAAATTCAATATGCAGGATGTTGGAAAGTGGATAAATAATAGAAATTGTATAAATCAACCTGTAACTATGATAGGGCAAAGTAAGTCCATTTTTGCTGTGGTATATGAAATGCTTGGAACAGATTTTTTTACACAGCGTGAAAAAGGTATAATACTAAAATATATTCCCTATACTGATTTTAGTAATAAATCTATGAAAACCATAGATTATATCTGTAAACCCATATTAGAAAGGGAAGGAGAGGGGATATACACTAGGGGACAGCTATCTTGTCAGGATATAAACAATCTGGATAACTATATTTTTCAAGAGAGAATTAATATAAAAACTTTAAACTATATATGTAGATCAACATTTGGTGAAGAAAGAAAAAATTTATTTCCTATACTTGGATGTTTTTATAGCAAAAGTGAATTTATTGGAATGTACTGCAGGCTAGGAGATTTAATTACTAGAGAAAACTGCATATATATGCCTATATATATTGATGGAGTGGTATGAAGATGAATAAGAAAAAAAAGAATAAGAAAAGAATAAATAGCGAAAATAAAAATAGAAAATATATAGATGAAGAAAGTAAAAATAAAAAATGTAGAAAAAAAAGAGTTATAATTTATATTTCTCTCATAATGTTAGTTCTTTTTATCGTTATACATGTGAAAAATTATGAAAAACTTGTAAGTAAATCTTATGTTGGAACTTATCAGCTGCATGAAGTTGATGGATATTATCTGGGTAAAGGAACTAATGATGATGACAAGATGGAATATGTATTTCAAGTAGAACCTATAGATGAATCTAAAACCTTATCTGACAATGTAGATGTTACAGAAGGAGTAACTATAAAGGAAAGTTATACTGAGGGAGAAAAAGAATCAATATTAAAAATTGCAAATAAATCAATTGCAAAAAAATCCATGGATGTCTTTAAGAATAACTTAGGAAAAAATGATACGGTTTCTGTTTTTGCGGCTTCATATAAAAACTGGAGTGGTAAAGTCAATACAAAGTATGAATATGAAATTTTGATTAACAAAAGTGATATAAAGGATTTTGATGATTAAAAAGGAGTAAAATGTGCTCCTTTTTAAATATTCAACATAAAGTGTATAGAGCTTAATATTCTCCTCTTCCTTGGGTATCCACTTTAACTTTTACATTAACCTGTATATCAGACTTGCTTATTACTTCATTCCAATCTGTGCCTGTTTCCCTGCCGTATTTAGCAGCAGCAACTCTTCCAAGATCCAAAATATCAACTTTATATTTGTTTTTTATTTGGCTTATGGTTCTGTTGCACATTTCTACTACTAATTTTTCAGTATTTTGTTCAAATTCTTGTATATCTTTTGGGCTTTTGTACATATTTTTATATAATTCATTACTTATTATATCACCTTTTAAATCCAAATTTATTATAAATTTGTAATTGCCATTTTCCCTATAGCATTTGACTTTTCTCTTAGATGTTGCGTAAAAGTCTATATATTTTTTTGAATTTTGTTGTAATGTTAAAATACCTTTTACATTATTTTCTTTTAGAAGATTTATGATTTTAGCTTCTTTAACATTTGTTTTTGCAATCATTTTATCTTTGTTAAATATAGCAACACCTGTAGTTTTAATTAGGGTACCTTCTCCACCATTTTCATCACCTGCAATTTCTACATAGGGGAGCAATGTATTTCTACCTTCTGCATCTATCCTTACCATAATATCCATTATAGTATATTGTGAAGGAAAAAAATTAAATTGATTTAAATTCTTTACCATTTCATAAATATATTCCGCAGAACTAGCATAACCTTTTACATTATAGTTAAATATATCTTCAACTTTCCCTTTACATACTACAGAAAATGCTCTGTCATTTGTATTTGCATTATTAAGAATAATATCTATAAAATTTTTTATGCCATTTTTAGAAGCTTCTTCACTGAAAATATATATTCTATTAATACCTAGTAAAAATTTTTTACTGGATTTTAGTTGTCTATTTTCTCTAGTTTTTCCTACAGTTGAGCCCTCTCCTGTAAGTACATTGCTTACTACTTTATTACCAGATTCAAATGAGTGCATAAGAATTGGTACAATATAAGTAGTATATGAAGAAGTTTTTTTTATATCACATCCAACTCCCACAGGTATTTGTAGGTTTTCAACAAGTTCTCCTTTTGTGCCCATAAAGGATATTACAAAAATTAATATGATTAAAATCAGTATAAAAAATTTATTTTTTTTCAAAACTACCACCTTTTTTAAAAGTTATTAAAATTACTATTAGTGAAATATAAATTAAGTTGTATATCAAATAAAATGACATTACCATGTCTGTATAATTTCTTCTTTTAGTAGGAGGTCCATATAAGCTTGATAAAAATAAAACTATAGGGTATAAAATTAAGGTAAATGTTTGGGGGGATATTTCATTTATAAGTCTATTCATGCCATAGCAAGATGAAAAATAATAAATAGATATACACCTCAATACTACCAATGCCCATAATGATACAAATATGTACCTAAAACTATTGATAATAGGTATATTTATACTATCAGCTAATGTTAATATTGGCCATAAATACTTAGGTGAAATTTCAATACCCAAATAATATATAGCTAAAAAAACAAACCACGTATAAACAGACATAGTAATTACAGTGCTTATTAATCCATATTTTAGTAACTTTTTCTTATTTTCAAGGAAGGGGTAAATAAAAAAAGTAATTTCAGCACCGCAATAAAAAAAAGTTGTTTCTTTTGAAGATATTAATATATTTTTAAAACCTGAACCCAATACAGGCATTAAATTCAAATAACTTCCGTATTTTAAAGTTGCAACGGGTAGCAAAAGTAGTATTAGGGTTAAATAAAAGGTTATTTTACATAATCTGCCTAAGGGTTTTATACCTTTATAAGCTGTGTAGGCTGTAACAGTTAATATGGATAAAAATATTTGGTAATTTTTTAAAAATGGTGTGGCATATACTTTAAATGCATTAGCTAGGCCGGCAAGTTCTGTAGAGGTTACAAATATAAAAAATGTTATAAATATAAAATTCAAAATACTACCTAAGATTTTACCAAGAGATTTTTTACTGAGGCCGAATACGTCATCATTTGGAAATTTATTACAGGTATAATTTGATAATATTAGTATATATAGGGGATATACTGCACCTATTATGCAACCTATCCATCCGTCTTGTCTGGCATCTTTTATAACAGAGTTAGGTAAATACAAAATTCCAATACCAATAAAAGATGAAAGTAAAAAAAGTGTAAATTCACTTGATGTTATAAATGTATTTTGAGTTTTATTCATTTATTTTTCCCCCTAAAATGCTGCCTTATAGGATTTATATTAGGTATAATTTTAGGTCGTTTAATCATATCTTTAATGGGTGCTCTTATAAAAGTATCTTTCATATCACTTTTATTGAATTCAAAATAAGGTACTCCAAAGTTTTCAAGGGAGCAGAGATAGGATAATATAAAAAACCATCCTATAATTATCCCAAGTACACCAAGCCAATTTGAAAGTATAAGCATGGGATACGCAAGAAACCTTATTGCAATAGACATTTGATAATTTGATATTACAAAAGAGGAAACAGTAGAAATACCAGCAACAAATAGTGTAGTGGAACTTACTATTTTAGCTTTAATAGCAGCGTCTCCGATAATAATACCACCAACTACACTAAGAGTTTGGCCAATTTTACCAGGAAGTCTTAGACCACCTTCTCTTAAAAACTCTATAGTTAAATTCATAGCTAAAAGTGACATAAAAGGGGTTAGAGCTATTCCCTTTCTAGATTCCACAAGTGACTCTATAAACTCAACAGGTATGAGTTCGGCGTTGAATTTAATAAAAGTTATATAAATTGCTGGAAAAGTTATTACTATGAAAGCAGCTATAAATCTTATTATTCTTATAAAAAATGCTTGAATCGTTCTTCCATAATAATCTTCAGGTGTTTGAAAAAATTCTATAAATGTAGTTGGATAAGTTGTAACGTAGGGGGTTCCTTCTAATAAGAAGGCTATCCTGCCTTCCATCAGTGCAGCTTCTATTATATCTGGTCTTTCAGATCCTATAGTTTGGGGAAAAACGCTGTAGGTATGTTCTTCTATGAGCTGTTCAATTGTACTATTTGCGGCTACAAAATCCTTATCTATTTGACTTATTTTCTCCTCTATACTGCTTAAAAAGTCTTTGTCAACTATGTCTTCAATGTACATAATAACAAAATTACTTTGGCTTCTTCTCCCTAATTTAAATTTATGTAAAGTTAGCTTTTTATCTTTTATTCTTCTTCGTAGTATGCTTATATTTGTTTCAATATTTTCTACAAATCCTTCTCTTGGGCCTCTTAATGACACGTCGCTAACTGGTTCGGAAATTTGCCTGTAAGTACCACCTGAAGTATCTATTACAATAAAATTTGAAATACCATTAAGTACTATTACAGTTTTACCACTATTTATACTATCTGGGATTGTATTTATATCAGTTTCTATACTTGTATTACTTGCAGCAATATACTTTTTGCATAAATAGTCATCCACATTTTTAATAGTTGATATATCTTCATGTACGTGAAGCATTAGAGGATTTAGTATATCTCTATCTATAATATTCTTATCTGTTTGAGCATTCAAATATATAACAGCAGCTATTAAACTATTTTTATCTCCAATAAATATATATTTTATTACTAATTCGGATTTGTTACCAACCAAATTTTTTATATTATCAATGTTAGAATCAATTGCGGTTTCTGTGTTTTGCATGTTTATTCACCTCCCCATTAATAATATAGTTAGTATGCTCTTTTTTTTTATATTTATCCCATGATTACTCGGGAGGATACCCCTATGAATAATTTAATTAATAGTTAAGAATGAAAAGTTAATAGTTATTGTACAAAAAACCAGAAGCTTTTAAACTTCTGGTTTTTATAGAATAAAATAGATTAAAAATCAACCTTTTTACCATAATAGATGTATTCTAATAACTTTTTCATTTCAGTATCATTTATACTTCTAGGATTTGATCCAGTGCAGGCATCTAATACGGCATTGTGAGCTATAAAATCTTCACTATCTTTAAATTCTTTTTCATCTACTCCGTAATCTTTTAATGTTAAAGGAATATCCATACTCTTATTCATATCTTTAATCATGTTGGTTAATGAATCTACTAATTCATCATCAGTATTTCCTGGAAGTTTAAGACTCCTAGCTATTTCAGCATATCTTGGTGCACAAGCTTTTTTATTGAAATCTATAACATAAGGAAGATATATTGCATTGGCACATCCATGAGGGATATGGAATACTGCACCTGTTTTATGTGCTAAACTGTGAGTTATTCCAAGAAGTGCATTTGAAAATGCCATTCCAGCTAAACATTGAGCTAAATGCATTTGGTTTCTAGCTTCTTTATCTTCATTGTAAGATTTAATTAAATACTGATTTACCATAACTATAGCTTGAATAGCAAGAGGATCTGAGAAAACTGAATGAAGTCCTGCAACATATGCTTCAATAGCATGGGTAAGTGCATCCATTCCAGTATGTGCAGTTAATTTAGGTGGCATTGTTTGAGCTAATGCTGGATCAATTATAGCTATATCTGGTGTTAAATTGAAGTCAGCTAAAGGATATTTAATTTTAGCTTTATAGTCTGTTATTACAGAAAATGCCGTTACTTCTGTTGCAGTACCACTTGTAGAAGGTATAGCTATAAATGTTGCTTTTTGTCTTAATTTAGGAAGACCAAAAGGAACCACAGCCTCTTTAAAAGTAAACTCAGGGTATTCATAGAATATCCACATAGCTTTTGCTGCGTCAATTGGTGAACCTCCACCTATTGATACTATTAAATCTGGTTCATATTCTCTCATTAGTTTAGCGCCATTCATAACAGTTTCTACAGATGGATCTGGTTCAACTCCTTCTATTAATTTTGATTCAATACCTGCTTCTTTTAAGTAGTTTACTACCTTATCAAGGAATCCAAATCGTTTCATGGATCCACCACCTACGACAATAACAGCTTTTTTTCCATCTAGGTCTTTCAAGGTTTCTAATGAATTTTCTCCAAAATAAATGTCTCTTGGTAAAGTAAATCTTGCCATTTTTATCCTCCTTGTAAATACATAAAGTATTTTTTAAAAAGATTGTTAAAATATTATCTAACTGATTATACTATACTTATATGGATTATGCAAATCAGTTTTGGTAATATTTTGTTATGTTTTAGAACGTATATCTTTGTAAATATTAAACTATTGATAAGTATATTTCTATTATGTGAAGTAGAAAATAAAAATATACCGTATTATGAAGTAAAACGGTATATCTTTAGATTAGTATTTTTTCATATAGTAGTTGGAAAAGATGAGATTCAATATAACTTTTAAAAGCACAATAGCTGAAAGTGTAATACAAATTGTTCTAAATCCTAAAAGTCCAGTTACAATAATAACTGCTGATTCAAGGTAAATCATTATAGTGTAAACAAAAGATTTTGTCTTTGCTTTTATGAATTGTGTACGCTCTTCTGTTTGTGCCATTTCAATTTTTGCTGCTTTTTTAGGATCCTTTAACAACTTTAGGCTGGTGGCAATGCCAATAACTCCAGCGATTGTAAAAGAGATGCCAATTCCTGAAAGTATATCTTTACTGTGATTGTTTGCAAAATCTCCAAATATAAAAAATAACAGTGCAATAATACCGAAAATAGTTTGAAATATAAAATATATAAGATTTCTTTTAGCATGATACATAAAACTATTCCTCCTCTTCAAAAATAAATACTTGTTCAATCGTCATGTTAAATATCTTTGCTATCTTATAAGCAAGAAAAATGGATGGATTATATTTACCATTTTCCAGTGATATTATTGTTTGTCTTGTTACATTGCAGAAATCTGCTAATTCTTCTTGTGTGATTTTTCTTTCTTTCCGAAGTTCCCTAATTTTATTTTTCATATTTTGAAGATTCATCTCCTAAATGTATAGTACACTTTACAATTATAGTATAGTACACTTTACATTTGGTATCAAGCTAATTTTACAATTATGTATATGTTTATGAAGTTTTTAACTAAAAAATAAACTTATGAGTAGAAATATTTAACTGTATAATACATATAAGTAACTTTGTATTAAATTTAGGATGGAGTTAGGCAAAATTTTATACAAATTGGACAAGTATCGAATAAAGTATATAAAAATGTAATATTATGATATATAATGATATTAAATTTTGAAAAGGAGAATGTAATATGATTTCTATAAATGGAGTAAAATATGTAAAAGATATGTGCCAAACGCAAGCAGATATGATACCAGGTGGTGTTATATATTTAACCAGTGATGGAACTACTTATACTTGGAGAAAAGCGTCTAAGGAATTTGATTTAAATATATTTCAAGTTGGTGAAAAGTTGAATTCAAATAGTATAACTGGTAAAGCTATGAGTCAAAATAAAATGATTATAGAAAATGTCCCACGTTCTTTATATGGAATGAGACTGAAGATTGTGTCGGAACCAATAGTGAATGATGAAGGACAAACTGTAGGAGTGTTTTCTACTGTATTTCCAGTGCAGCATCCATTAATGAAGGCATTTGATGATTTTGCACCAATATTATCTGAAATGTTTTCTGATGGTGCTATTATTTTTACTACAGACTTAAATAAATTTATAAGCATACAAGATTCAAAAGATTTTAAGCTGTCTCAATTAAAGGTTGGAGATAATTTTAAGAAAGATACTACAGTTGCTGAAGCTGTGAAAACTAGAAAACCAGTGTCTGTAGAGCATGATGATTCAATGTATGGTGTACCAGTTTTATCAGTTTGCTATCCTTTATTTAGTGATGATACAGGTGAATTAATTGGAACTTTTGGTCTTATGATTCCTAAAGTTGAAGCAAATAATTTGAAAGAAATGTCCAGGAGTTTAGAAGATAGTCTTGCCCAAATAACTTCTACTATTGAAGAATTAGCAGCATCGGCATCTACTATACATGAAAATGAGCAGAATCTTAATAATAGTATTAATGAAATAACAGATTTATCACAAGAAATAAATGGTGTAGCTTCACTTATAAAGGGCATAGCAGATCAAACTAAGATGCTTGGATTAAATGCCTCAATTGAAGCAGCTAGGGCCGGAGATGCTGGAAAAGGTTTTGGAGTAGTTGCTCAGGAAATTAGAAAATTATCGGAACAGTCAAGAAGCACAGTGCCTAAAATTGCAAAGTTAACGGATAATATTAAGGAAAAGGTTGAGTCTTCTAGCAAGATGAGTCAAGATTCATTAACGTCAAGTCAAGAACAGGCAGCTGCTGCACAGGAAATCACAGCTAGTATAGAAGAAGTTACTTCTATGTCAGAAAAATTAAATGAAATTTCACTTAAACTATAATATAGAATTTTAAATAAAAGTATTGATATTAAAGGGTGGACAGTAGTTTTTACTATAGCCCTTTTTATTATCTTGTCATTGAATATAATTTTAAGACGATCTAAAGATGTAATGGATACATTTTTAAATATAATATTTTATGTTTGAAAAATATTTGTATGCTTATAAAAAAATAAACTTATGCGTAGAAATGTTTTACAATAAACAAGTATATTTAACCGTACTTGTGGTTGTAAAGTATTTGAAGCATAAGTTTATTTTTTGTTCAGAAGCCTACTTAGAGCTATTAAACTAATTTTTTATTAAATATATTTGAAAGACCAGTATTTTTAATTCTATTTTGTATTTCTTCTCTGTCTATGGAATATAGACCTTTTTCTTTCATTCTGTTAAAAAATTCTGCACCAGCAAAAGTATATCTATTTTTTCTTCCTTCTTTAGTGTGTATTTTGGAAGTTGCATAGCTTATGATATCTCCAATAGCTGTATTAGTTGGAAGTGTTAGAGTAGGAATATTGAGTGCACATTTTACGGCATTATGACCGGCAAGAGATCCTGTACATATAGCTTCTGTGTGACCTACAAAGAGACCACTTTTTTCTCCACCGCAAAATAAGTTATCTATGCCATTTACTTTTAAGTCCACAGAAACGGGTGCGATGGAAAGATATCTTATGGAATTTCCCTTACCTCCAGAATACGGATCTATGAATTTGACATTTTCTAGACCTTGTATTTTACGCAACTTTTCTAAAGGATAATAAGATGTCATTAACTTTACATGGCCTGTATCTAAAAGTATTACATTTTGTGCAAATTCTTTTAAAGCATACTGCTGGCATACTTTAGCCTTTAACTTATCCATATTTACATCTTCTTCTGGAACTTTAAGTACTACTGCACCTTTTTCTTCAATTTCATGTAAGAGATTTTTATCTATAGTATCTTTAGCAAGTTTACAGGAACCGCTGAAAGCTCCGTAAGTTCCATCTAATCTCTCGCCGTGAAGATCTTCTACTCCAGCACATTTGCTTATGCTTATTCTAGGTCCGAAGGAAGGACATCTAAGTATGCACATGGAACAGCCGTTACCATATTTTATACAGTTTCCCATAGGACCTGTGGAACCTGTAGTCTCAACAAAGGCATCTGCTTCTTCATAATCTCCATTTGAGGTATATATGCCTTTTATTTTAGTCCCTTCCATTTTTACATCCACTACTCTTGATATTAGCTTTAGTTTTATGCCTTTACTTAAAATATATTTTCTAACAGCTGGTTCGATTTTATTTACATCATAGAGCCAAGCATGAACATGATTTATGGTATTGCAGCAGATTTAGGGAATACTAGGATGAAACTTGTGTACTTTTTCACTTCCCCATAAGTAAACATCAATATCACCTGTATTACCATTCCAGTAGATTTTGTCAATTATGTTTTCTAAGATATGCCTTTTGATTGACACATTTTTTATTAGGGCAAAGGATGAATTGAAATTTTCTAAGGCTTTTTCTATTATATCTAGATCTACATTTTCTTCTTCAATATTTTTAGACTTGTCTAATTTCAAATTTAAATCCTTTATTGTTTTTGCTAAGTTTTCTATTTTATTTAGGATAAATTCAGAAGCAGGGGAGTCATCTGCATTTATATTTGATAATTGTTGCAACAATGTGTTCATTTGGGTACTTTTATCTTCAATTTCTCTTTTTAGCATTTCAACAAAATTATTTTTAATAGAAGAAGTTGATTCATTTTTACGATATTGTAGTTCTTTTAAAAGCTTATTTATATTTAGTTTTTTAATATTTTCAGCAATAGCTTTTTCAATTTTTGGACCGTTGGCATTAGGGTTAACACATCTGGTTTTTCCAGAATGGGCTTTCATTGTACACACATAATAGTAAGTTCTTTTATTTTCACTTTTTTTAGATCTTCCATAAGAGACACGCATGGGTGAACCGCACAAAGCACATTTTAATATTCCAGATAATAAAGATTTTTTAGATGTTCCCTGTCTTGGACTAGATTTCCTTTTATTTTTATCTAATTGAAATTGCACTTCTAGCCAGGTAGTACTTTCAATAATTCCTTTATGCTTGGCAACAGCAGCAATCCACTCACTTGTACTTCTAGTTATATATTTTGAATTGCGTTTATTATATGTAATGATTCCATTGCCATTAGGTATGCCGCAGGTAGTTATACCTAAGTCTTTTAAATATTTAAAAACTAAATCGTTTGACTTTACATAAACAGGATTTCTAAGAGTATCATTTATTGACATAGATGAGAAGTCTCCACCATTTTTGCCTTTTATGTTATTAGTAAGTAGATATTTAAGAACTAGGGATATAGAACCAAATTCCATGTATTTACCATATATCAATTTAACTTTATCCAATTCCTTTTGTATAGGAGAAAGTTTATGCATAAATTTTTGTTTCATTTCAGAGTTATAATAAGTTACTTTCTTAGAGTTGAAACCAAGGGGAGTTTGACCTCCCAGCCAGCGTCCGGATTTTGCAAGTTCTAACATATTATCTCGAACACGTTCTGCAATAGTTTCGCGCTCTAACTGTGCAAATACAGAAGCTATATATACCATGGCTTTACCCATAGGGGTACTTGTATCAAATTGTTCTTTTACACTTACAAAAGATATATTATGTTTCTGTAATAATTCTAATGTAGTAGAAAAATCAGCAACATTTCTACTAATCCTGTCTAACCTGTAGCATATTAAAAAATTAAATTTTTCTTTTCTAGCATCTTTTAAAAGTTCTTGAAATCTAGGTCTATTTGTATTGCCGCCAGAAAAACCTTCATCTTCATATATTATAAAACTGCTTATTTTCAAATTATTCTTTGCATATTCTTTACATATTTGTACCTGACTTTCTATAGACTCACCTTTGCATGTAAACTTGGATTTTCTGCTGTATACAGCTGCTATCATTTTTTAAAATCACATCCTCAAAAATTAATATAGTCCTATATTAAATTACATGGCCTTAATTAACTTTTTATTCCTTTTTAAATTAAAAATTTTCATCACACAATAAGTTGAGGTGCATATAATATTGTAGGTAAATATGCTTAAAAAATAGCTGGGAGATGTTATTTTATGGCCAAGCTAATAAAAGTAAGAATGCATTATTCAAAAGACCCTAAAATAATGGATGAACTGGAAACAAGAATGGCAAGAGTTTTTGCAAGAGCACTTATAAGCGAATTACGTGTTGAACAAATAGATGAACTCATAAAAACATTAAAAGAAAGACAAACATGGAAGAAATAAATAAGTATAGACATATTGAAAACCATTCAAACTAAAATTAAGAATATGAAAAAAGTGAGTGTACCTTCAGAGGAGGTATAAGATGGAAAACAAAACTAAAATGAGATTTGAAAATATAGAACAGAGAGATAAGCAGTTAAAAGAGTTTAGAACTATAAAATATATTATAGATAAGAAAAATCCTTTAATAGTATGGATATATATTTAAAAAGTAGTAGGGGAGGAATGAGTTTGAGTAAACTATATGAGATTTCAGAGAGATACAGAAATTTGGAAGATTTATTGGACAATCCGGAGTTAGAAAATGCCAAAAGTGATATAGAAAGATCCTTAGATTCAATTAACGAGGAATTTAATGTAAAAGCTGAAAATATTGCTAAAATAATTAAATCGAAAGGTACGGACATTAAAGGTTTGGAGGAGGAAATTAAAAGACTTCAAGATAGAAAAAAAGTAACAGAAAATAAAGTCTTAAATTTAAAAAGTTATTTATTTGACCATATGAAGATATTAAAGAAAGAAAAAATAAATGGTAAACTATTTACTCTTTCAATAAGAAAAAATCCACCTTCTGTTAATGTAATAGATGAAGATGCTATTCCACAAAGGTATAAGATTCCTCAACCATATAAACTGGATAAAACGGCTATATTAGAAGACTCAAAACAAGAAATAAAGATAGATGGTGTGGAAATTAAACAATCCACAAGTTTAAGTATTAGATAGAGGAGGTGAAGCAATATGAATAAGGAGGTACGGCTTTTAAAAGCAGATGAAATTGAAATAAGGGTACAGAGCTTAAAGAAAACTCCAAATGGTGTAGGGTGTGTTTTGCTCTTATATAAAGATGCAAGAGTTGATATGAAAATACTTGATGAAACCTTTGGAATGACAGGGTGGAAAAGAACCCATGAACTTATAAATGGAAGACTATTTTGTAATATAGATATTTGGGATGATGAAAAGAAACAGTGGATTAGAAAGCAAGATGTGGGAGTGGAAAGTTATACGGAAAAAGAAAAAGGTCAAGCTAGTGATAGTTTTAAAAGGGCAGGATTTAATATTGGAATAGGAAGAGAACTTTATACAGCTCCTTTTATATGGATCGGTTTACAGCAGGGAGAATTTGCTGAAAAAGATGGTAAAGTTACTCTGTCGCCAAGGGTACATTTTCAAGTTAAGTCAATAGGATACAATAAGAATAGGGAAATTAATCAGTTGGAAATTCAAGATAATTATTATAGATTAAGATATTCTTTAGGAAAAGCTGCTGGTGACCAGAGTAAAACAGTTACTATAGACAACAAAGACGTAATAAATAAAAATGAACTTCACTGTGAAAAGTGTGGAAACATCATATCGGAAAAAGTAGCAGATTATAGCAATAAAAAATTTGGAAAAATGTTATGTATGAATTGTCAGGTAAATATCAAAGGTGCCCGAATTTTAAGTACGGCAAAATAAACAGAGTTCTTGAAACCATATGGATACTTATTATAGACATGTCAAAACATCCTAGAAAGATGACCTTTTGACATGTTGCTTTTATTTGAATTTTAATAAGATCGCAATACTGTAAGTGGAGCATGCTTATGACCGGGAAAATCTAAATTTTTGTGTCTAGTAAGGCTGTCTGTGATGCTTATTAGATCTCCTGCTCCAAGTGCAGTGATTTCTTCTGCAGCAGTGTATCTGCCGTTATTTCTCATTATTCCTCCTACATTTCCTAGGCCAAGTACCATGTCGGTTTTTTCATATATAACTACATCAGCACCTGCTTTTTTAGCAGATAAAGCTGCGGCACATCCAGACCATCCTGAACCAATTACTATTATTTTCATAAAAAATACCCCCTATAATAATCTTCTACCTTTAAATAAATCTCTTGGATCCATTTGCACCTTACATAGTCTTCTAACTATGTCACCATCATAGTGTTTGGTGCAGCTTGCACATATTCCTTCACCGCAGCTCATTTTGGAATTATTGCAGCAGGAAAAATTTATGGATTTGTTTTTTGAATTGTTCATTTTATCTATAAAATCTATAATTTCATAACTCATTATATCCGGGCCCCCACAGTGAACTAAATTTATGGAATTTTCCCGCAGAATTTTTTTAAGCATTAATTTGAATTTCTCAGAGAGATTTCCCTCGTCTAATATAGTGCAATCTAACACTTTTGATTTGCATTCTTTAAAATAATCCTCATAAAAATTTTCTTTAAATTGTGTGTCAATAATAGATATAACCTTGTTCTTATTGGAATATAATTTTTTCATAACTGGAATAGAAGGAGCAATTCCTATACCTCGGGCTATAATTAATGATGTACCATCTTTAGCATTAGAAATATTTGAAAGTCCCATTATTCCATTTGAAAACGGTCCTCTAAGAAGTATTTTATCGCCTTTATTTAATTTAAAAAGAGCTTTAGTTTTTGTGCCGCTTGATTTTATTGCAACATCTAGGGTATTATTCGTATTATCTGCATTTATAATAGAAATTGGTACGTCGTAATAATTTACACTTTCTTTATTTCTTAAAAATACGAAGCTTCCAGCATTGGATAATTCTCTTACTAGGTTTTCTGGTGCTTCTAAAGTAAACATGCAAAGAGAATCTTCAGCTACTTTTTTGTCTAATATAGGACAATCATAAGTTTTTCTTAAATTTTTTGCTTTTTTACCATTGGAAATATATTGTTCATATATACAAACTCCACACCAGTCTTTGCATTGGCAAAACTCTTCACCGGAAAGTTGAGAGCATAATATACAGTCAAGAGTCTCTGCCAGGTGGCATGGACAATAGTCACTTCCTGCATCAATACAATACATGTAAATAACCTCCGTTGATATTATTATAAAACTATGTACAATATTAGATTATTTTTCAGAATGATTTTTGTTACTTTAAAATGAAAAACTATGTTAGAATAAAAACATTGACTGCTAAATTTAATTACTTAGATAGGGGTGTTTTGTTGAAAAAAGGATACATATATTCCGCATTGTCTGCTATATTATTTGGAACTTGCGGAATCATAATAAAAATTGCTTTCTCGGAAGGGGCAAATTCTATAAATATATTGACACTTCAATATATGATGTCAATTCCAATTATGTTTCTAGGCATACTTATAATAGATAGTAAGGCTTTAAAAATAGGGAAAAAGGATTTATACCACACAGCAGTTCTTGGTATAGTGGGTAATACTTTCATGACTATTTTCTATTATATGGCTTTTAATTATCTTGATGTTTCAATGGTTACCATACTGCTTTATACATATCCCGCTATGGTTTTTATTTATTCAGTAGTATTTCAAAAAATGCAGGTAAGTTTTAATAAGATTTTTGCTCTTATTGCAACTTTTATAGGCTGTTTTTTAGCTTTGGGTCTTAACCAGAGCATAAAGACATTTTCAACAAAAGGTTTTATGTATGGAATTCTGGCAGCAGTATTTTATGCCTTTATGAATATATATACGGAGAAAAAAATGGACAAATTAAATCCACTTGCAGTTAACTTTTACTCCATTATATTTTCATTTTTATCATTAATAATTTTTAAGTTTCCAGTGGACGTGTTTAGACAGGATTTGAATGGAAAATTAATTGTTTGCATTATAATATTAGGAGTGTTTTGTGAGATAATACCTTTAACTTTGCTTTACGCGGCAATTAAACATATTGGATCTTTAAAAGTTTCAATAATAGGTAATTTAGAAATACCAACAGCTATGTTTCTTTCATTTCTTATTTTAAAGGAACCTTTATCACTACTTCAAGTTTTTGGAGCAGCACTTGTTATTTATGCTATTTATAGTATAAAAAAAATGGATTGAGTTTTATCTAGTTATCACAGTCATATTAGGTGACTATGATAACTATTTCAGACTGAAAATTGAGATTCATGCATTAATAGACAAAGTATATTAATGGAAGAGAATATTTAGATATGAAAATTACTTTAAAGATTTTTGCTTTTTGCTGTAAGAACAAGCTTTCTTTTCGATAGTATCTAGGGATTCACTTAGACATTCTTCAATAACATCAGGTGTTATTAATATATTTTCCTTTTTCAAATTACCGCCTCCTTTTACTTAATAGACTTAATTATATTCTAGTAAACGGAATATGTCAACTAAATTATTTAAAAACACATCCTTTTACTGGAACAATATATAGTATATAGTTATATAGCCTAAAATATGACTACGATATAACTAATAATTAAATATTCTGCTGTAATTTTTTTAATATGTAAATACTATAAATAGTAATATATTAAAAATAGGGGGGATATTAGTGAAGAAAACCATAGCTTTCATAATTTCAATAGTTATATCAACATGTGGAGGAGAATTTGTATATGCTAAAACTGCTTATGGTGTAAGTAGAATAAGTGGGGCAAATAGATATGAAACATCTGTAAATATAGCAAATAATTTTAGCAGTGATAAATTGAAAAATGTAATTATTGTAAGTGGAAGTAATTTTCCAGATGCATTAGGAGGCTCTGTGCTTTCAAAAAAAGAGAATGCTCCTATATTGTTAGTAGGAAAAGACGTAAATTCCAGTGGAGATGCTATTAACTTTATAAAAAATAAGTTAAGTAGAGAGGGAACTATCTACATATTAGGAGGAGAATCGGCTGTAAGTGAAAATTTTGAGAGTTATTTTAATTCATTAGGATACAGCAGCATTAAAAGATTAGGGGGAGGAGATAGATTTGGCACAAATTTTATAATTGACAGATACTTAATGACAGCAAAAGCTACTCCAGTAGTTATAGTAAATGCTTTTGGATTTGCAGATGCTTTAAGTGTTTCAAGTATTGCTGCGTCAAAAGGATATCCTATTATCATGACTAATTCATTTAACTTACCTGATGAAACAAAAGAAACACTGAAAAATATAGAGCCATCTAAAGTATTTATTATTGGTGGAGAATCATCAGTAGCAGGTAATATAGTAAGTCAGTTAAAGGAAACTGTCCCATCACTCAATAGTAATGACATAATAAGGATAGGGGGCATGAACAGATATGATACATCCTTAAATGTATGTAAATACTTTAATCAAACTTCAAATGAAGCTGTCATTGCAAGTGGTGAGAATTTTCCTGATGCGTTATCTGCAGGTGCACTGGCTGCAAAAAACAATGCACCAATAATATTAACAGATGGAGCTAATATATCAGATCAAAAACAATATTTGGATGGATCCAACTGTGAAAAGGTTATTTTAGTAGGTGGCACTGTAGCTGTAAGTGAAGATGTACAAGATGCTTTAGAGGGCAAAGCTGTTATTTCAAATGGGGATGCTAAAAAATTGCTGCTTCAGGGTGACGATGCTTTTAAGAAAGTATTAAAAATTAATGTGGATGGAAACTCCTATATGGATGTATCAGGCATAAGCTATGCTCCCGTAACAGATAACATAGGGGAATACAGTTCTATAAGTGAATATTTAAATGAAAACTATGGATTGAACAATTATTATACGAAGGATTTTGTAAGTGCTCTAATAAGTTTTGTATTTAAGGATATTGATGGTAAAGTTTATATGAGATATGGAAATCCTGAACCTGAACTTACTGTTGAAAATTCTGAAGTAGTTTCTAAGAAATATGATGGTAATAAAGCGGATATTACATTAAAGGGTTATTATTATGGAGAGTTATCCTATGCCAATGCCACTTTAGTTTACGATGGAAATAGGTGGCTCATAGATAAGTTTGATAACTGGGGAGTAGAGTAATTTACCTTGCAATAAAAGAAGACTATGAATTTTTTAAATTTATAATCTTCTTTTTATTACAAACTTTAGACAAAATAATCTCTTGAATAAGATGAAAAAGATGTTTATTTATACTATTTTACTTTTATATTTCGGTCAATATCATGTTGAAGACTAGGTATAATAGGGCATACTAGAGCTGTTATATTTATATTATGGTACCTGTATTGATTTTTGATATAGAGAATACTATAATAGCAACTATAGGCAGTTTGGGACGGAAGGTGCTATATTTATGGTGAGTACTTTAGAAAAAGAGCTATTTTCCATAATTGAAAATTTGAAAATTGCAGGATATGTTTCTTTTTATAGTAGATATAAAACAGTATTTTTTATTGCAGTAACCATAGTTGCAGTACTATTATCATTTGTAATTATATTTTATATAAATATAAAAAAAAGAAATTTAATGGAGCAAAGATATAAATTAGCTGCAGAAAGTTCTAACATTGCTATTTGGGAATATGACATAGAGAAAAATAATTTTTTTGCTTCAGATAAGTGGAAAGAAATTACTGGGTACAAAGTTAGTAAAAATGATAATCTTAAGATCATATTAGAAAAATTGTTACCAGATGAAAATAAAAAGATAATGCTAAATTATTTGGAGAATCACCTAGCAGGGATAACTCCTTTTTATGAATGCGAGTTTAAATTAACAACTAAAGGTGGAAAGAAAAAATGGATTTTTATTAGAGCAAAGGCACTTAGGAATGCAAAAGGAAAAGCTTTAAAAATAGCAGGCTATGTTACTGATATTACAGAACAAAAGCTTATACAGGATAAAAATAAATATCTAGGCTATTATGATAGCTTAACAGATCTTCCTAATAGAAAAATGTTTCAAGATAAGCTAAATAAGGTATTGAAAAGCTCTAGTGAAAATGATAAAAAAGGGGCATTACTTTTTATAGATGTAGATAATTTTAAAAGGGTAAATGATACTTTAGGTCATCAATGTGGAGACAAGCTTCTTCAATATGTGGCAAATACATTAAAAAATATTATGGAAGAAGATAATACTGTATTTAGATTAGGCGGAGATGAATTCTTGATAATACAGCATGATATAAAGGATAAGAATGATATTGTAAAAGTTTGTAATAAAATAATATTTGCATTTAAAGCACCATTTAAAATAAACGAAAATTTAATTCATATTAGTGCTAGTATAGGCATCTCCATGTATCCTCAGGATGGGACTACAGCTGATTCTTTACTGAAAAATTCAGATATAGCTATGTATAAAGCAAAAGATTCATGTAAAGGCATATATAAATTTTATAATAGAAGGATGTCTTATGAGGTTTCGAGAAAAGCGGAACTAGAAGAGGGGCTTAGAACTGCTTTAGAAAATAATCAATTTCAGTTATATTATCAGCCTGAAATTGACTGTAAAACTGGAAAAATCAAGGCTATGGAAGCTCTATTAAGGTGGAAAGTTGGGGAAAATGAATTCGTTTCTCCAATTGAATTTATTCCCGTAGCTAAAGACACATCATTAATAGTTCCTATTGGTAAGTGGGTACTGGAAACTGCTTGTAAGCAGCATAAACAATGGTTAGATAAAGGGTATGATTTTGGTATTATATCAATAAATGTCTCAAAGGTTCAATTACAGCATCCCAGTTTTTTTAAAATGGTAAAAACAGTTTTACATGAAAGTAATCTTCCACCAGAGCTTTTGGAAATTGAAATTACAGAAAGTGAAGTTATGCAATCTTTACAGTCTAATATAGCTGCCTTAGAAAAATTAAGAAGACTTGGAATAAGCATTGCTCTAGATGATTTTGGGACAGGCTATTCTTCATTAAATTATTTAAGATTACTTCCTATAAATACTCTGAAAATTGATAAGTTTTTCATTAATCGAATTCATCTTAATTCCAGAGATTGTTCTGTGGTAGATGGCATAATAAATCTATCTCACAAGATGAATATAAGTGTAGTTGCTGAAGGAGTGGAGTTTGTAAAACAATTTCAAATACTTCGATCTATGAACTGCAATAAAGTTGAAGGATACCTGTTTAGTAAGCCTATGCCTGTAGAAAATATTGAAAGTGTGGTTTATTCAATAGGTAAGTTTAATAATATGTTGGTATAAGTTGAATATGATTGTATTTAAATACATTATATTGTTATACAAAAATAAGGACTGTCACACTGAGAATAAATTTTACAACATATGGTATTAGCAAGCAAATTACAAAATAATATGTTGTATGTAAATTTCTTAGTGTAACAACCCTTTTTTTAATAAATTTATTAATGTTTCCCTGTCAATTCCTGTTCTCTTTTAGGATTTGCAAAGCTAGGTTCTGTAGGATTAGGGTCTCCATAGTATCTACCTGGTGTTGAAAGGTCAAAATACAATTTAGAATCTTGGGTTACACCAAAATCCTTATTTGAACCTGTAGACTTAACGTTATTTAAGGCCTCTCTAAATAATGCATTGTGAGCTTCTTCACGATTTAGTAAGAAATCTATTGTCTCACGTACATATTTATCGTTGATTTGGCGATATAGGTATTCATATACTACTTTTGCTCTTTGCTCGGATGCTATATTTGAAAGCAAGTCTGCAACAAGATCTCCTGTAACGGTTACATAATTTGCAGTCCATGGTTCGCCAGAAGAGTTCATTAATACTGGTGCTAATCCACCTAATACATGAGTTTCAATTTCTCCACTACCTACTGAATTGAAATCAACTGAATGACCGTTCAACAAATTTACAGTCTGAGCAACCATTTCCATATGGCTGAGTTCTTCTGAACCAATATCTAAAAATAAATCTTTTATTGCAGGATCATTTACTCTAAAACTCTGTGATAAGTACTGCATGGCAGCCTTGAGTTCGCCATTTCCACCACCTAATTGTTCTTGCATTAGTACTGCATACTGTGGATTAGGTTTTTCTACCTTAACTTCTTTTAAAAGTGGTTTCTCATGTTTAAACATTAGTATATCAACCTCTCCTTCATTTTGTAATTTATATTCATAAATCTAATTTAGTTTTTACAAAATGAACAGATATAATACATCTCATAGTTGATGTAATTTCAATATATAAAAAACTAAAGGAGAAGATTGAATAAAAACGTTATTGGCATTTTTAATTAATATGTTAGGAATTGTATTTAAAAGTTTATCTTATTTGCTGTCTTAAATTTTTAAATAGCTCAAGCATAAAGGCTTGTTCATTAATTATGTGTCTAACTAGTTCCTGCCAAGCTTTATTTGCTTTTGCGAAAGTAAGCAATTGAGGATAAAAAGATAGGGCACGGGTATCGTAATATATAAATTCATCAATTAATTTTTTTATATGCATAGTATATTGAGCAGGATTGGTGCTTGTAGATTTTTTCAGCTGAACTGCATTGTTATATAATTTTAAAAATGCATTGTGAATATTATTTAATCCATCTACTATAGGCTTTGGTAGTTTAATATTAGAAAGGGAAGCCACAGTTTTGAGAAAAATTGGATGGTCACTTGAAATATGAGACCACAGTTGAAGTTCGTTGAAAACGCAAGTAAATTGATTCATGTAAGTGTAACAATACATGAGCTACCTCCTGATAAAATTATACATAATAATATAATATGCAGGTTATTACAAAAAGGTTACTGTAATAAAATTATTTTTAAACAGGCACATTAAGTTTTTTTAAGCATCAGGTGGAGTCAAAACTCAACCTGATACTTAGAAATCTGATTATAATATTTTCCTCAATAAATTAATGTCTGTTATAGGTTTTTTGCAGGTAAAGTTTTCACAAATGTATGTGGTAGTTTTGTTATTGATGTCTATATAGTTTTTTATAATAGGGGAAATAGTGCTCAAATCTTTATTTAAATTGCAGTACAAAATTGAAATTGTAAAAGGATTAAATTTCTCATTTATCATATGAACTACTTGCTTACCTTCCTCAATGTTGCTTCCTGCAGATACAATAATTTGCCTTATAGGTGATTTTGAAAATAAAAGTGATATAAGAGAAAATGAGCATGCTCTTGGAAAGCTATTTATTTCTCTTGAAAAAGCGTCAAATAGCTGTTTAGCTTTATCTTCAAAATCATAACTGCTTGTTAAATGGGACAATCGCAGCAAATTTAATGTGGCTACGGAATTACCAGAGGGAATGGCACTATCATATATTTCCTTTGGCCTTGTAATTAACTTCTCACCGTCATTTCCATATAGGAAGAAGCCTCCATTTTCTTTATCCCAGAAAAGTTTTAATAAATCTTCATTGAGTTCCAGTGCTTTTTTTAGGTAATCTGTGCTGTAGGTTGTTTCATATAATTCTATAAGTCCCCATATTAAAAAGGAGTAATCATCTAGGTAGCCTAAAAAAGAAGCTTCTCCATCACGATATCTTGCAAGGAGACGGCCGTCTGATTTAACTAAGTTTTTATAAATGAAGTCTACAGCTTTTTTGGCAGCTTTAGTGTATTTGGAGTTGTTTAAAACTCTGGCAGCTATTGACATAGCACCAATCATAAGACCATTCCAGGAGGTTAAAATTTTATCATCTTTATAAGGATGTATTCTTTTTTCCCTTTCAGCAAATAATTTTTCTCTGCAGTTTTCTATAAATTGCATATCATCTTCTGGAATAGAACTATTTATTAGATTCAAAATATTTTTGCCTTCGAAATTTCCGCCTTTTGTTACATTAAAATAAGAACAAAATTTGCCACTATCTTCTTCTTGAAGTATATCTTTTATTTCTTCCTCTGACCAGACATAAAATTTACCTTCTTCGCCTTCAGAATCAGCATCTTCTGCAGAGTAAAAACCACCTTCATTTGAAGTCATGTCCCTTAGTACATAACTCAGTATTTCTTCTGCTGTTTTACAGTATTTTTTATTACCTGTAGCTTGAAAGGTTTCAATATAGGCTATAATTAAGAGCGCATTGTCATATAGCATTTTTTCAAAATGTGGAACAAGCCATTTTCTATCTACAGAATAGCGGCTGAAGCCAAAACCTATATGGTCATATATTCCACCTTTTCTCATGCAGTCCAATGTTTTTTCAACCATTTCTAAAGCAGAGGAATCTTTGGTTTTGTAAAAATATCTGAGCAGAAAAAGCAAGTTATGTGCTGAAGGAAATTTGGGAAAGTCTCCAAAGCCTCCATATGTAGGGTCAAAATCATATTTGAAATTTAAAAAAGTTTTTTGAAAGATATCTTCATTAATGGTTTCATTAGAGGTTTCATTTGAATTTTTTAGGGAATCTAATATTTGTGTGCTGGCATTTAAAAGTTCACTTCTATTATTTTTCCATGCCTTTTTAATGTAGTCTAAAATAGACATCAACCCCATGAGCCCATCTCTATTATTTTTGGGGAAATAGGTACCTGCAAAAAAAGGTTTTTGATCAGGTGTCATGATAATTGTAAGGGGCCATCCGCCGCTTCCAGTGATGGACTGACATACATTCATATATATACTGTCTATATCAGGCCTTTCTTCTCTGTCCACTTTTATGGAGATGAAGCTGTCGTTTAGCATTTCAGCTACTTCTGTGTCTTCAAAACTCCCCTTTTCCATAACATGGCACCAGTGACATGTACTGTATCCTATGGATAAAAATATAGGTTTATCTTCTGATTTTGCCTTCTTAAATGCTTCATCTCCCCAAGGATACCAATTTACTGGATTGTGTGCGTGTTGTAAGAGATACGGAGATTTTTCATTTATTAATCTATTGGGTGTACTTGTTAGGTTCATAGAATCACCTCCTAAAATTTATTCTTATTATAGATTTATCTTTTGGGGAGAAAATTATTCAAATAAAAGTATGTTTTGAGTGGTTTAATATTTAAAAATAAGGTAAAGCAGTTTATGAAAAATATTGAAATTAGAGCTGGTAAAGGATTTTGAGATGAAATTGTTTTTTAGGTAAAATTGTTTATGGTAAGTGTGGTATCTTTTAAGGTAGAGAAAAGCAGCGATGATAAAAATGTGATTAAGGTATGGGCAAAGCATATCTTCTATGACCTTTCTTATTATTTTATAGAAAGCATGAAAGCAGAAAACTGCAGTGTGAAAACATCTTTGGAGAAATCTTTAGTAGGAGATTTAATAACCATATATACAGCAGATAGTGATATTATAACTGCAAATACAATACTTAATAAAATGATTTAATTTACTTAAATTTTATGACATAAGATAAGTGGCATTATTGATATAAAATGGTTATACTGGTTATAGTAGGGGGAATCAACATGAAAAAAAAATTATCAGGAATTATTTTTACTGCAGCTATATTTTGTGGGATGTTTCTCACATCAAATGTTGTAAGTGCAGCAACACTACAAGATAGATTATGTGGTAATAATAGATATGAAACTAATTCTAAAATTGTAGACTCAGGTTGGACATCATCAGAATATGTTGTAATAGCAAGTGGAGAAGGCTTTGCAGATGCACTATGTGCGGCACCTTTAGCTGAGAAAAATAAAGCACCTATACTTTTAACTAGCAGGGATGCTTTAAGTTCAGAGGCTAAAGAACAATTAACAAGACTTAAAGTAAAAAGAGTATTTATTGTTGGTGGAACAGCATCCGTATCTGATAATGTAAAATCTGAAATAACAAATATGAATATTGAAACTACTAGAATATATGGACAAAACAGATTTGAGACATCATTAGCGGTAGCTAAGGCTTTAGGAAACATTAATGGTGTGGTAGTAACAAATGGATTTGGATTTGCAGATGCTTTATCTATAGCACCTATAGCAGCAAAAAAGGGAATGCCAATATTACTTACTGACAAGGATGATTTATCAACACCAATTAAGGAGTTTTTGCATAATAGTTCTTATAATGAAAGTTATATAGTTGGTGGAACTGGAGTTATAAGTGACAAAATATCCTCACAGTTGAACAATGTTACAAGGCTTGGAGGAAATAGTAGATATGACACAAATTCAGCTATATTAAATCATTTTACTAATGATTTTAGTTATGATAAAGTTTATATTGCGTCAGGAGAAAATTATCCAGATGCATTATCTGGCAGTGTATTAGCAGCTTCAAGTAACTCACCTTTAATTTTAGTAGGATCTTACGTTGATCCTTCAGTAGAATCTTCAATAAAAGCTCAACACGAAAAATATAATAATGTAGTAGCTTTAGGAGGTACTGGAGTAGTCACAGATTCAGTAATAAATAGTATTGTCAGTGGGGTTTTTATACCAGGCATAAGCGATGATGAAATAAAAAATTTAATATATAATGCAGATCAAGCATATATTCAGATTCATTCACTTGGATCATATGATGAGAATGACAGTATACCTACTGAACGAGAAGGAGAAACTTATTATAAACTAAAAGACAATGTAAATACCTATGATAAGCTATTTAATTATTATAATAAATATTTTTCAGAAAAAAAATCAAATTACTTTATAAATACAGATTTATTTATAAAGTCAAATAATATTTTTTATATTCTTGGTTGTAATCCTGGAACAAGACCTTTATTTTTACAATCTAAAATAGAAAATAAAACCGTAGATAATAATAAAATAAATGTAACTTTAAATTGTTATCATGAGGACGATAATACTGAAGAGGAAAGTCCTTCTGATTGTACTTTTACTTTAATTTATGAAAATGGATGTTGGTTAGTAGATGACGCAACTAGTGGTATGGATTGGAATGATTTCAAGTATAGAGATAACCAGAACTAGGATTACAAGAGAACAAGCAATTGAAATACAATAGAGTTATTATTGTAGGGAAGAAGATACATAGTTAACTTCTGCCTTTAATAATAGTTTTTACCTAAAATGACACGGTTTATATCTTATTTTTTATGGTAATTAAAGATATATTTATTAGCTTACAAAATAACTTATGAATCTTAAAAATTGAATAGTATTTGACAATAAAAAGAATATGAATTTTTCAAATCTTGCATTTTACAAAAAATGAAAGAAAATTCAGGAAAATGACATATTTGCGTTGACAAAGACAAATATCAACATTATAATTTTAAATAACAACATAAGTATCCACTTACTTTGGTTAAAATATATTGAGTATTCTTAAGCATTTCTTTAGGCTCATGCATTTTAAAATTTTAATTGTCTGAATTTATTGAATATAAGAAATACAACAAAAAGATGAAATGTAAAAACTTAGAGAAAGAAGGAAGCTGGTATTATGAATAAAAAGGTTATTGGAATAAAGGCAAGGATTTTAGTATCTTCAATGGTAGTTCTCTTGATAACTTTAGTAAGTATTAGTAGTATTATAATTTATCAAATTAATAAAAAGGCTTATGAAGATTATTTTACTAATTCTAACGAGCAAATGAAAATCGTTTCTCAAGCAATTAACATTTTTTATGATCAAATTGACAAAAATATTGATATGTTAGCAAAAAATCCTGTGATAATGACAGTTGATAATAGTGTTACGACTTATAAAAATACAACTCAAGATACTCCAATGAAACCTTCAGCTAAGGCAGGAATTGAACAGGAAATTTATAAAGTATTCGAGCAATATGCAAATAGCCACAAAGGTACAAGCTATGTATATTTAGGAACAGAAGATGGAGGATATATACAATGGCCAGAAGAGAATATACCAGCAGGATTCGATCCTTCAAAAAGACCTTGGTTTAATGATGCAATGAATAAAAAGGAAAGTGTTATTAGAACAGCTCCATACAGTTATAAGTCTCAACTGCTTACAAGTAATGCTCGTACATTTACTGATAAAAATGGCAAAATTATAGGTGCCATAGGAGTGGATGTACAGCAAACTAATATTAGCGATATGTTAAATAAAATGAAAATTGGTAAAACAGGGTATTCAATGATTGTGCATAGTAACGGACTTATAATGGCAGATGGAAAAAATTCTAAAAACAATTTTAAAAAGGTTGGAGAAGTTGGTATTAATGGATTAGATAAGCTTTTAGCTAAAGACCCAAAATCATTTGATGTTGTTGTTAATGGTGAAAAGTATATTGTTAATCCCTATAAAGTTGAAGGAACTGATTGGATATTAGCATCATTTATGACAGAAAAAGAGTTAGGAGCCAGTGCAAAAGCAATAGTAAATATAGTGATAGTTTCTGCAGTGGTCATGTTAATATTGGCAATTATTTTATTTAATTTTCTTTCGAGCAGTATAACAAAGCCTATCTTAGCAGTGACAAAAAAAGTACAAGATTTTGCTAATTTGGATTTTTCAGTATGTGAAGAGTCAGATGAACTAAAATACTTAAACAGAAAAGATGAAGCAGGAGATATGGTGAGAGCCTTTGTAAGTATGAGAAAGAATGTATCAGAATTCATCATGAAAACTGCGGATTCAACAGAAAAAGTTGCAGCTTCATCGGAAGAGTTAACTGCTACTTCTGAACAAGCAGCTACTGCATCAAATGAAGTAAGTAAGGCTATTGAGGAAATTGCGAAAGGAGCTACTGATCAAGCTAAAGATACTCAAATGGCAGCTCATAATGTAGAGGATTTAGGTAATTTATTAGAAAAAGATTTAAATTATATTGAGGAATTGAATGTTGCAGCAGTTGAAATAGAAAGGCAAAAATCAGAAGGTTTTTCAATTTTGAAAGAGCTTGTTGAAAAAACTCAGAAAAATAATGATTCTGCAAATAGTGTTTATCATATTATAATGAGTAATAATGAAAGTGCAGAAAAAATTCAAAATGCTAGCACTATGATTCAAAGTATTGCAGACCAGACAAATCTTTTAGCTTTAAATGCTGCAATAGAAGCTGCAAGAGCAGGAGAAGCAGGTAAAGGCTTTGCAGTTGTTGCTGATGAAATAAGAAATCTTGCAGAACAATCAAATAATTTTACAAATGACATTAAAACAGTAATAACTGAATTAAAGGTAAAATCACAAAATGCAGTTGATTTGATGCAACAAACTAAGCAGATAATTGAGGAACAAGCTTCTAGTGTTGGAGAAACTGAAGGAAAATTTGAAGGAATAGCAGAGGCGATAGATTCTATAAAAACTGTAGTTAATAAACTTAATACTTCTGCCAATAAGATGACAGAAAATAAAGACAAAATCATTGAGGTAACTCAAAATTTATCTGCAATTTCTGAAGAGAATGCTGCTGGAACAGAACAAGCATCATCATCTGTGCAAGAACAAGTCACTACAATTGAAGAAATTGCCAAAGCAGGAGAGAGCTTAGCTACAATTTCAGAAGAATTAAGAGTGTTAGTAGACAGATTTAAGGTCTAGAAAAAAACTCTATACCAATTATATTTAAATCAAATTTTTTAAATTTAATGCACAAAGGGGGATGAAAGTTGGAAAATATAACTTCCCTTTTGTGCATTAAGTTATATTTTTGACAAATAGTACTATATATAAGTAATTGAGAAACCAACTGATAATAAATTTACTAGAATGTTAAGTAAGAAAATTATGATAAAACAGCAACACAGTTCCTTCCTTTGTAAATATGTTAATAACAGTAATTACGCAACATAAAAAGAACATTGAAAATTTGTTACTTTGGCTGATAAGTAAAAAATTGTTTATATAAGTGATGTATTAGTCTATAATATAATAAAAGTATTATTTGTTGGAGGAATTATTTTTGAAGGCGTCTTTTCCGAACGAAAAAATAATGACATACAGCCATCAATTAGTGATATTTATTATAATTTAGATGAATTGAGAGAATGCGTTGAGAAAATACGATATTTGATATAGTATATGATTAAAGGATTAGGTAACAGAATCCCATATTTAACATTGCCACAGCATTGAATTCTGTTATCATTTTCTATAACATATTTCTATTATTATTTTTTCTTTTTTCTAAATAAAATTGCCCGGCTCCAGATAACATCAAAGATAGCTGGGGCAACATTTGTTTCCGGGTTTGCATAAATCCTGAAGCCTACATAAGCGTCCTCATTGTTATCAACACCATATGCTGATCCAGAGGGGTTACCGGTACTGTAGGGTATTATAACTTCGTTACCTTCCTCAACTTTTCTTGCCATCTTTACTGCATAATAGCATTTCGAGTTTTTATAATCTTTAGGAAAATACTCGGTAGCAGGATACTTTAACTCATCTGTAATATTGGCTCCTGCAACGCCGTTCCAGTATTCTTCGCCGTAAAAACTTATGTTGAAAAATGTTGCAAATTCAGCTTGTACGTGATCAACGCCATATAGTATCACAAAATCTTCATCGGTTTCTAATTGGAAATTGTCTGTTCTTATATAGAGCCCATCTCTGTTGTCATAATACACAGGAACATCCTGTAATATTCCCTCATAACCATCAAGTATCCAGAGTTTTGAATCCAGATCCACAGGTTTATATTCTTCATTTTGATATTTCTCAATTATCTCATTTCGCAGGTAATTAAGTTCATTTCTTGCATAAGGAACTACCTGGAATTCAGTGGTACCAGTTTCATGCATTTTAAGGTTCGGTATTGGCCAGAGATTTGTATAGGAATAAGGAGTTTTTGGAGTAATACGTAATACCTTCACATAGTTTTTAAGGTTATTGATATAATTCCAGCCAGCATCATGATCTAACCAAATTGCAGCTCTCATTATAAACGAGAAAGTATCTTTTCCCTTTTCAAGCCCAATGTTCGTAAGTCCCATAGGAATGTTGTCGTCATTCATAATACCGGGATTAAATCCTGATTTAATTAGAGCATCACGCATTTGCTCGTTAATGCCTTTGTCTGCAGTTGTAATGATGATAGTAGAGCTGTTAAACGGATCTCCAGGGGAACCATAAGGTGTATTATCAGTCCAGATATTATGGTTATTGATTTGATCACCCATGCTGGCACCGATGTTGTGATAAAAACCAGTATAGTCATTGCCTACCGTAATAGTATTACTGTAATCTTTTGACGGTTCGTTTTCTATAAATCCAAGGTAGCTTTTGTAACTAAAGTTATATGCGGTTGGAGGGGTCTTTCCAATTAATACAATAGCTTCATCAGCACGCAGCTTATAGTCTAAACCAGGTGCTGCGTATTCTATATTAGCTGGATAATTATTAGGATTATTAGGATTATAGCCTTTTGGAGGTTTCTGAGCCGGAGATGGATCTTGGTTTGGTGCCGGTGGAAGGAGATAGGTTGCATATGGAGCACCTGCATTGTTTGCAAATGCGGTGTCAATTATACCTTCACTGACTAGCTTTAGTATATCAAAATACTTCAGTTTACCCTCCTGAACAATAAAACCTCTGTCTTCTAATGTAGAGATAAAACCTGTTATCTTTGTATCCTCAGCATTTGTATAATTAGAGAATTGTCTCGAGAAGTTTCGGTTATACATTGGGGTATTAACGCAGTAAGGGCATGAATACGTTTTGCAACTATTACACATGGTGGAAGAACTATACGATGGAGTATTAAAGTAGTAAGAATGTGTCTTATGCATATTATAAATTCCTTTCAAAGACTTTTTATCATCTTATGTTAAGTGAGTAAAATATGTGCACTAATATGTATAAATGATACGTTCTTGTGGTTATATCCAAAATGAGGAAAAAACTTGAAATAAAACTTGAAATAATGTATTATCAAATAGTCATCGGATAAAAGTAGACAAAAACTGAAATAAAAAAAGTGAAGAAGATATAGAAGAAAATCTTAAGCAAAGAGCTTGAAAAAATCAATAGATTTTTTTATTGTATAAGAACATATTATAGACAAAAGTTAGTAATACGAATGGTTTGAAGCCCTTGAATGTATATACATTCGAGGGCCTTCGTATGTGAAAGAGGACAGCAAGAGGATTTGAATTGAATCTTTAAGAAGATTAATTAGAGGGGGATACATTATGAAAATTTCAAAGAAAGATGCACTAAAATGGTTTGAATTTTTTTCGATATTACCAGAGGATGAAGAAGTTATGACAAAACAACAAGAAATCATTTACGCTACCTTTGCACAAATTGAAGCAGCAATTGATCATAGAAATGATACGTTAATGTCGGAAATTAGAGGTTTGAAAACTTTAAAGAATAGAACTTTTTTTGTGGGAAGTGAAAGCAAATTTCCCAAAGGATGTCGTTCTTGTTTGCTTGGAACTGGTTTGAGTGCAATTAGGAAAACGAACAAATGTAATTTAAAGTGTAAGTTCTGTTATGATTATGGAGAGATAGAAGATATGCCTCCAATTGGTGAAGGTATGTGGGAAATTGGAGGAACAAAATTTTATGAGAAGGATATAGATTTACTTCTTTCCATCCACCAGAAACCTACAGGCATTTCTTACGTTTATTTAGAGCCATTTATGGAAATTGAAAAATACTATTTTATAATAAAGAAATTTAGTGATGCAGGGATTTATCAACATCTATATACAAATGGTACTTTAGCTTCGGAAGAGACATTGAAAGCATTAGGTGAAGCTGGTCTTGATGAGATACGTTTTAACCTGGGTGCCACTAATTGCTCAGACAAAGTTATTGAAAATATTGCAATAGCAAAAAAATATATTAAAAATGTGGGTATTGAAACTCCAATGACTCCTGAGTTTTTCAAAGCTTTTTTTGAGAAAAAGCAAGCAATCTTAGATACAAAACTTGATTTTATAAATTGTGCAGAATTACATTTAAATGAGAATAACATAGACAATTATTATGGGGAAAACATGTATATTGCAAGGCAGGGCTATATATCTCCAATTTGGAGTAGGGAATTAACTTTGAAATTTATGAAAATAGCCGATGAAGAAAACTGGGATTTAGCAGTTCATGACTGCTCAAATCATACAAAGTTTGCCAGAGGCTTAAACTTGAGCAGCAAAGAGGGCAAGTGGTTTGGAGCTAGTGACTATGCCTGTGAGTTTCCTAGGATACCATACAAGATATTTTTACCAATACTGCGTGATGACAATTTTAAATTTTTAAGTGAAGAAGAATTGCCTGAGGGCTATAAACCAGGAGAGTTGATTTTTTAGAAGAGAAAATATAGATAGGGAGAGTTTTTGAGTATTAGTGATGCACTTGAGAGCTTTTTTTATGTTTAAATATGCTTTTTAGTTTAGGCATTACCACGTAAAAATATGCTATAATTTCCTTAGATATAAAAAATATATATAAATGGGGATGTTTATCATGAAATTGCAGAAAGAAAATTTAAGTAGTGAAATCTTGAAGTTATACGAAGAAGTAACAAAGAGTTTAGAAGGGAGAACGCTGCAAGTAGTAATGCAAAGACCTCCTATTGGTAACAGTGAAGCTCAATATATTCATAATGATAAAGGCAATTTTGAAATATATATTACTCCAGAATTATATTCAGATTATATCTTCTCTCATGAATTATTACATGTTTATATTGCAGCTAATGGCACCTTACCTATATTAACTTCTTTTGATAAAAATGCTGATGAGACAAGTAAGTCTTTGGTATTATTGTTAAATGGTATAACTCAGCATAAGTGGATAATGAATGAGCAAAGGCGTAGAAATATATTGGGTGAAAAAGAATTTTTTAAATCTAAGCTTACTAATTTAATGGATATGTCATACAATGAGTCAAGCATAGCAAGTGAAAATTTTAATATAATAAATACTATATATGAATTCATTAATAACTATTATGAACATATTAATACCATTGAAGAAAGTTTAGGCAAAAAGTATCCTTTATCATTAGCCTATGCAAAAGAATTATTTGAGGAGCAATCAAATTATGACTTAAGTTCTCCATTTTATGCTAGAAGGTATATTGTTAGAATTATTAATAAATGGATTGAGTGGTTTGCTAAAGATGGCCAACAGCATGATTTTTTAAAAAGGGAAATTGTTGTAAAACCAGTTTTTAGTGAAAGACAACTAAACACAGTAGCAGAAGCTGTATTAGGCATGGACAGACGAAATGATGGTGCTTATTGTTTTTATACTAAAGTTGATAATCAAAAATGTTGTCCAAATTTCAAACCTAATATTAATTCATTGGATCAGGGAAAGAAAATACTTAATGTAAATGTTTTAAGTCTATTATTAGACAAATTGGAATTACCATATTATATAGATGATAGAAAAGGTAATTGGATCCGAAAGAATTGCCGAGTATTAGCTTATTAGACTATTGCATTATATATAGGGATGGCTAATTAGCTGTCCCTATATTTAAAGAAGGTTAAGGAGGAAAAATGAAAATTATTAAATATGTAAATAACTATAATATGGTTAGCAAATTCAAAAATGTAATTTTAATGACAGCTATTTTTAGTCTTTTTTTTCTAATATCCTTTAATGTACAGGCAGCAAGCTTTACAGATAATCAAACAGTAGATTCTAATAAAACATGGACAATTAAATTTACAAGTGATATTGGATTTGACGATTTGACTAAACAAGGTATAACAGTAACAGACAGTAAAGGCACTAAAGTAAATGTAGGATTACAGCTGGGACAAGATGGCAGAACAATTACAGTGACAGCTCCAAAAGGTGGATATACAGCAGGGAAAAGTTATATATTGAACATTGGAAATAAGGTACATTCTACAAAAGGTAAGGTTTTGAATAAAGAATACAAATTGAACTTTAACATTAAGAGTAATGAAAATAGGATGTTGAGCGGAAAAAAGATTAAATCAGGTAATTTATCTACAGATTATAACATTAAACAAGCCTTAAAGGTAAGGATATAAACATAATATTAGAGCCCTATCCTTGGATCGCTGAAGGCACACAAAATGAGACAAAGTGGAATCCTGATAATATAAGCACTTTCTTTTCAAATTGGAAGGTAAATGTACTCAAACCATTAATAGACGATATTGCAAATCCATATAATGTAGATGCACTAAACATAGGAAGTAACTTTGTAAATATAGAACCCGAAGAAAAGAATTGGTGTGATACTATAGATTATGTTAGAACATATTATAAAGGATTAGTAACTTATAGAACTAATAGGTGGGATACAGCATCTTTTGATCCTAAAAGTATTACTGACTATAAAAATAAGCTAAATAATAAGCTGTTTTCAAAATTAGATTTTATATCTATTGCAGCTTATTTTGAGCTTACAAATAATGATACAAATACCGTTGAAAATCTTGTAAGCGCAATAGAATGTTCTCAGGCAGAACCTAATAAAGGACAAGTCAGAAATCAAAATATAAAACGAGAAATAAAAAACTTTTATGATAAATGGAATAAACCTATTTTCTTTGGAGAACTTGGATTCCCTAAGACTAACGGGGCTTCTATTCATCCATGGGATTCAGGAAAAAATAAGATTGTAAATAACAGTGAGCAAGCTAGGTGCTTTGAGGCTTACAAGATAGAGTTTGAGAATGAACCGTGGGTTCTAGGGTTCTCTGTATTTGCAATAGGTAGCCAAGAGGGAGAAAAAAGCTATTATCCTAGTGAAGAAAGTACATCAGTTATCAGAAGTTGGTATAGTAAGGAACAGTAGGTAAATTATTTTTGCTAAATATCAAGTAAGAAAGATTAAGTGAACATTTCAATATTTATTTAGTATTATAATAGTGGTTAAAAATATAAGGAGAAGGTTTATGTTTTATTGTCCATATGCTCGTAGAATAAATAATTATTATAGGGCTAATCAAATGAATTCTTCTATTAGGGTATTTCATGCTGCACCTAATGCACCAGCTGTAGATGTTTATGCCAATGGAGAGCTTATCGTAAAAAATCTTTCCTATAAGGAACTCTCACAGTATATTTCTGTTGCTTCTGGCAGCTACAATATTATGGTTTATCCCTCAGGACAAATGACAAACCCTGTTATAAATACTAATTTAAATATTCCTGGAAATACTGTATTTAATGCAGCTGTAATAGGAACTCTTCCTAATATTAGCTTATACCCTATACAGGAACCAACTACTGCTCAGAACTTTGGCAGACCTTGTGTAAGATTTGTTCATCTTTCTCCAAATGCACCAGCTGTTGATATAAAGTTGTCTGATGGCACAAAGGTATTTACTGATGTTGGTTATAAAGGTATTACAGATTATGCCTGTGTTCCTACAGGAACGTATACTTTCACAGTTAGTCCTACTGGCAGGGAGAATATAGTATTAACTGTTCCAAATGTTAAATTGGATCCTAATAATTACTATACCTTGTATGCAGTTGGTCTGGTTGGAAAATCTCCAGCTTTAGAAGTTATGTTAGTGCCAGAACCAAGATAAAATAATTAGGAAGTGCATTATTACGAGTATAATAAGCAAGGTACTTTATAGAATTTCTATAGAAGGTGGAGGAATAGTAAAAAAAAGGTTTAATAGACAAACACAAAATTGTAGAAAGGTGAATGAAAAAGTACTATTTAAAATATTAAAATCAAATGCTAAAAGTGAAATAGGGATTAAGTTTAATTTTAAAGATATTAAGTCCATAGATGATTTTAAAAAACAAGTTCCACTAACACAATATGGATATTATGAAAGCTATATAGAGCGAATGGCAAATGGTCAAAAGAATATTTTAACAAGTGACAATGTGGAATACTTTGGCCATACATCAGGAACTACAGGTAAACAAAAATTAATTCCTTGTACTAAAAGAGGTAGAAAAATTGCTTCAAAGTATATGGCACTTCTTATTAATAAATATTCTTATGATAACTTTAAGGAAAATTGGAATTATGGAAAAGGATTAATGATAGCTGATATAGTTATGACAACTTACACTAAAGGTGGGATTCCAATATGCTCTGCTACTTCTGGAGGAATGAATGGTATAAAGTATATATTGCCATATTTATATACTTCGCCACTAGAAGTTATGACAATAAAAGATAGGGAAGATGCTCTTTACCTTCACTTATTATTTGCGTTAGAAGAAGTTAAACTTTTATATATAAGTGGGGTTTTTATCTCCAATATTTTAGATTTATTTAGAGTCTTGGAGAGTAAATATGAAAGTTTAGTAAGGGATATAAGAAGAGGATGCATAAGGAGCAGCTTAAATATTGATGAAAATACTAGAATAAATTTAAATAAGCATCTTTCACCTAATGCCAGTAGGGCTGATCAATTAGAGAGAGAATTTAAGAAAGGATTTAAGGGGATAAGCGTTAGAATATGGCCTAATATGGCCTATATTGCTACAGTAACTGGAGCAAACTTTTCAATATATGATGATAAAGTTAACTATTATACTAATTCACTCCCAATCTATTCTCCAGGTTATGCTGCTACGGAAGCTATGATTGGAATTAATCCTTATGTAAATAAGATAAGATATGTAATTATTCCTGACACTGTTTTTTATGAGTTTATTCCTATTAAAGAGAAAAATAAAAAAAGCGAGGATACCTTTTGCTTAGATGAATTAGAAATAGGAGAAAAATATGAAATAGTTATTACTAATTATGCAGGCCTTTATAGATACAGAATGGGTGATGTTATTAAGGTGGTGGATTTTTATAATAATTGTCCAGAAATTGAATTTTTATATAGGAAAAATCAAGTACTTAATATGGCAGCAGAAAAGACTAATGAAGAACAATTGACTAATGCAATAAGAAATACAATGAAAAAATTAGACTTAAACCTAGTAGATTATACTACGATACCAGATAACTCAATTACACCTGGAAGGTACAGTTTTTATTTTGAATTTAAAAATAATATACCTAATTATAAAGTCAAGCTATTAGAAGAGACATTGGATTATGAAATAAGAAAATCAAACTTGGCCTATGATAGAGCAAGGAATAATAAGAGATTAGGTAGGGTAAAAGTAATGCTTTTGGCACCAAACACTTTTAACTTAGTAAAGGAATCCTTGTTTAATAAAGGAGTATCAAAAAATCAAATTAAGATTCCAAGAGTTGCAATTAATAATAGAAATATATTAAATATTGTTAATAAATCAAAAATACTGTAGTTTTAAGTAACTGCAGTATTTTTGGTTAAATATTATATTTGACAAATAACAACAACTTTATAAGGCGTTGTTTGAGCTGGTATACTCTTCGTAGAAGCTCCATAGATACGATTAGATTACGATTTGCAGGATTTTTAGTAAAGTCTTGATCATTTTCCAGAACTATTTCAGTATCTGGCTCAATGTTTAATTTTAACTTATTGTCACTGCTCACTAAGTTACTATTAAAATAGTCTACATTTACATTTTGGTATTCAACATCTCGTGCTATAACAATTGCCCTAAATTGTGGTGGAAAAATAAGAGGAACAGCTGCATTCGCATTATAAAAACCAGTTATTGTATCTCCAACTGACACTGTTACATGATCTACAAAATAAGTTGATGGTCCTACAATAAAATTTACCAAATCACCTAGTCTGTTTTCTACAGATATTAATTTATAACATCCTGCGCTTTCTTCACGCTTACTTATGAAAAAGTCATTAATCATGGTAATCACACCATGGAAAGGTTGAAATTTTTTCATTGTATATTTCTTCACTCCTATTTAAAAAATCTGTTTATCCCATTATCCGATGCCAAGAACTCTGTTTATATATACTATGCATATTTAAAATATTATGATCATTTCAAAAAAGAAATCTGTAAATTATATGATATTACAAAAACAAAATATTATTATATATGATTTCCCAGGGGGAGTGAGAACATCAAATTTATTTCATGTAGAAATTAAGCATAAAAATATTCACAATGTTATGCAAATATATAAAAATTGCAGTATAATTTTACATTATTTAATAAAAATTGTAATAGAGGTGACGTTGTAGAAACTTTATGCAGTACATGCAGTTTACGTAATGATATAGAAAAATATAGCGGCATTAGATGGATTGGACAACCTTCTTACGCGATTAAAAGCACTTCTCAAAATGACTTTTTAGCTTTTGAAACAAATCTAACTAAAGGAATGATAATCTATAATCCCCCCATTTATCCGATGACTAGCGGCTCTAATACTCCCCTTTTCCAAGTTTACGTTGCGAGCAGCTATGCCCCTGGATAACGATTTTTCCTAAAGGATAACGCCTTCTAAGTGCTGAAGCACTAAGAAGCCTGTTAATAAGCATCAGATAGAGTCAAAACTCCATCTGATGCTAAGAATTCTGTTTATTAAGTGGAATACACATTATAAAATCCCATTAATATGATATGCAGGAATGAACATACTTCTTCAAATTATGCATATTGTGTTCGATAATTTAATTGATATTTAATTGATATTGGGGGGAGATAAATTGAAAAAAATATGTATTTTATTTTGTTTTTTATTTATAACATTTTTTATGGCAGCGCAAGATTCAGCAGCAGCTCCGTCCAATATCAGATTTGGTGGAATGAACAGATATGAAACTTCGGTAAATGTTTCGAAAAGTAATTTTGAAAAATCAGAGTATGTGGTTTTAGTTTCAGGAGAAAATTTTCCAGATGCTATTTCTGCAGCACCTCTTGCAAAAAAATATAATGCACCTATTTTAATAACAGAAGGTACTAATTTAAATTCTAATGTAGATGAAGAAATTAAAAGATTAGGAGCTAAAAATGTTTTTATAGTAGGCGGTAATGGCGCAGTATCCCAAAATATTGAAGAACAATTAACTGCCCTAAATATTCAAGTTACACGTATAAGTGGACAGGACAGATATGAAACGAGCACTAAGGTGGCAGAAAATATAGGTACAAGTAATGGAGTAGTACTAGCTTCAGGAGAAAATTTCCCAGATGCTTTATCTATAGCTTCTATAGCAGCGGCAAAACAAATGCCAATACTTCTTACACAAAGTAAGATATTGCCTGATAGTGTTAAATATTATATAAGTAATAATAGTATTTCTAAAAGTTATGTAGTTGGTGGTACTGATGTAATTAATGCTAATGTTGTTAAAGATTTACCTAATATGAAAAGACTTAGTGGAATAGATAGATATGAAACAAATTTAAATGTAATAAATGAATTTTTGGAAGATTTTAATTTTAACAATCTATATTTAGCATATGGGGGAGATTTTCCAGATGCTTTATGTGCTTCAGCTGCAGCAGCAAAAGATTTTGCACCTATTGTTTTAGTTAGTAAAAGTTATACTAAGGCACAGTCCTTAATCAGATCAAAGATAGATTCAATAGCTTCATTAAAGATATTAGGTGGTACATTTGCTATACCAGATACTTTAGTACAATCTATTTTGTATCCAAATAAAACTGTACTAGGATATACTACTTACTATTATGTAGGAGATAGTTCTTCCTATAATTCTATAATAAATCATTCACAGGCAATTGATTCAATTGCTACAGATACTTATATTATGGATAGTACAGGTAATATAAAAGGTTTAGTACCATATAATCAGGTAAACTATGCAAATGATAACAAAATTAAGACATATGCCATGGTATCAAATAGTTTTAATGCAGATACAGCAAAAGGTGTACTGGAAAATTCAACAAATAGGCAAAAACTTATAAATAATATATTACAAAGTTTAAAAGCAAACAATTATAAAGGTGTAAATATTGATATAGAGAATGTTTACTATTATGATAGAAATTATTTTACCACATTTATGACCGAACTATATAATACGCTGAATCCACAAGGATTTGAAGTGACAATAGCGCTTCCTGCTAAAACAAGTGATAGTATGTGGCAGAGCTGGATTGGAGCTTATGATTATGCTGCACTTGCAAAGGTTTCAGATAAGATTATATTGATGACTTATGATGAACATTGGTCTGGCGGAGCACCTGGTGCCATAGCATCTATAGGATGGGTGCAAAATGTAATAAATTATGCAATTACAGTTATTCCTAGAGATAAAATACTATTGGGATTAGCAGCCTATGCTTATGATTGGCCATCAAATGGAGCAAAAGCAAAATCTTATGGCATAAGTCAAGCATATAATATAGCTTCACAAAAAGGTGCTCAAGTTAAATGGGATTCTGCAGCTAAAAGTCCATACTTCAATTATACTGATAGTTTAGGTGTATATCATACTGTATATTTTGAAAATAGTACAAGCATTTCATATAAGCTAGACATTGTAAATAATTATGATTTAGGTGGAGTTTCTATATGGAGATTAGGATTGGAAAACTCTGATTACTGGGAAACTATTAGTAACAAATTTAACAGATACTAAGTAAACTTTCTATTTGTTAAAATAATCGTCTATTTACATGATTTGAGGGCAAAAATGAAGGCAGTGTACCATAATTGTGCTGGGCACAAGAGTATTGTTTTTAAATATTGTAAATTGATTATTAGGGATACCTGTAACACTGAACAGTACAGTATGTGTATATTAAATTTGTTTATATGAAAAAACTCAAGGTTGCCCTTGAGTTATATAGTAATTTTATTAGCAGCATGACTCTGATCCAGATGTAACTATTGCTCCTAGCATAGCATTGTTTATAGAAAGCGTTCCAACGGTAACTGCACTAGTAACAGTTGCCACTACGGTATACGTACAGCAATCGTTAAAGCAGCTGCAGTCGCAATCGCAAACGAAGAAGGAAAATGTTTGACTAGAAAGTAATGCTACTAAGTTAAAAGTGTAAGCTGGTCCAACAGGAGTAGGTGTAATTTGATTCCTGCATTGTTTAAACACTTGGAAATTTATAGTACCAGTAAATGCCACGGCTGCAACAAGGTTACTGGCAAATTCAAGCTTAATACATGGATTATCGAATTTGCAACCATTTATTGTTAAGGAAGTAAGAGTAAAGGCTGTTCCTAAAACTGTGGCAGCTGGTATTGTAATTGAATTAGGGCAGCTGCATTTTATAATGGTAGCACCTATTTTTTTGCTTTTACAAGGATCAAAGTGATGCTTACAAGGATCAAAATCCTCTTTGCAAGGGTTGCAATCGTCTTTATAATAATATCTTGACATAGAATTCATGGATAAAATCCTCCTTTTTATATTAAAAAATGAAATAAGTTGATTAAAAATAACATCAAAATATATTGGCAATCTTGCTATTATCTTCTACTATAATATATGATTTCATTAAAAAATGGTGATGATAGTTTTTGCAATTTATTTGTTTTATGATAGTGTTATTCTATCATTTTTATTATTCCATATGATTTTTGTCGAAATCATCATTTGAAACTTCTTTGTTATAATAGGAAAATAGCGGTTCTAAATTTTGCTCAGGATAGAATTTTGGAACAGGAGATTTTTCGAATATTTCACGTGGGTTTTCTTTAGCATTTTCTCCAGAAGCTTCTTTTGGAATCACGGTGTAACTGTAAGCTGGTATAAGAAGCTGTACAACAAATTCACTTTTTACAACAATATAATATCCTAAGGTTATATCAAGTACGTAATTACCATCGTTATCTTTGATAAGTTCACCGTCTAATGCATTTGCAACCATTTCCAAATTAATAATATTGGAATCCTGATCTTTGGTTTTTATGCTGCTATAAGCTTCAGAAACTGGATCAGGACAATATAAGCTTTCTATATAATCTGTTCTATTAATTTCATAAAATTCACTCTTATTCACACCATTAATATCTACGTAATCGGCGTAAAATGAAATTATATAAGAAAGAATTATTTTTTTAAAACCTTCTTTCTTTTTTAGAGGAATTTTATCTATAGAAATTAATTTTATATTAAAATCTCTGGAGTCTATATATCTTTTTGGATTCACAATGATATTGCTCCTTAATTCACAATCTGTTTTATCTGTATCTGGTCCTTCACTGTATACAAGACATTTTTTGATTAAGCATTGATCAAATATTTTTGGAACTTCGATACAAACAAGTTCGGAAGGATCAGGTAATTGTCCTTGTTTGTTTACAAGACCAGGTCGTGGCTCAAATTTATTAAAATTAATGGACATAAATTATCCTCCTTTTAAATATTAATATAATAGAAAAATATATAATTATCACTTATATATTATGTTTTATTGACATAATTGTGATTTAATAAATTTTTTTATGGAAATAAAAGAGGTGAAATAATATGGGAAATAGTTATCCGTGGGTATTTATTGGCAGTAATAATAATATGTGGAAAGTTTATTTAAATAGTTCAAGTGAGTTGATGTATAAAATAATATATGAGAATGGAAAATGGACAGAGGAAAAACTTATTGATACTAATGTAGTTGAGTTTTCTATATGCATACAAGACCAAACTATCCATATAGTATATGCAAATAAAAAATGTGAATTGAGATATTGTACTAGAAAAGATGAAAAGTGGTTTGGAGAAAAAATTTGTGATATACAAAAAAATGATTTTGAAATTCAGACTTTAAAAGCTTTGATTTCACAGGATAAAATGCATATATTCTATTTGCTTAAATCAAAGGGCAGTAGTAACCGTGGAATTTTAAAACATTGCATATGGGATGGAAAAAAAGTAAAGCAGTATAATATACAATATATTGTTTTGTCAGATAGAATTAAGACATATTATCAAGTTTATGCTGAAAAAAAAAATTTAATCAAAATTTTTTTTGTTTCAAATAACAAAGATGAACTTTCTCTTGGTTATTCTGAATATAAGGAAGGACTATGGACAGATTCAAAGAGACTTTATGGAATTCATGGCAGTAATGTAACATTTAAAGTTTTAAAAACTCACTATACTATAAATATAATCAATAAGATGAAAGAGAATTTTACATATTCATTGGAGCATGTATGTATTGAAGAAGATACTATGAATATGAAAAATTATAAAATCTATGCAGGAAAAGAGGAACCTGTTGAACCAATTATATTTTCGGTAGAGGATACTTTATTTACTTCTTGGCTTAAAGAAGATAATGTATTTTGTTCAAAATATAATCTAGATAAGTGGGAAACGCCTATTGAAATTAATAAAGATTTAAAGGAATCAATTAATGCATATGTTTTTTTAGACAACAAAAAGTTAAATGATGCTTATATAGTATATGGGATAGAAAATACCAGTTTAAAAATTATTTCCTTTGAACAAATTTCAAAAAATACAGTTAAAGCATTAAGCAAAGAAAAATCTGATATGTCTAATTATGATGAATATGTTGAGAGACTAAAACAAAAATCAAAAACCATATATTATGAAAACAATATTCTTAAAGAAAAAATAAATTTTTTAAATAAGGAAATAAAACAAAAAAAACTTAATATAAATGAATATGAAAATAGGCTTATTAAAATTGGTGGAGAAAAAAAGGTACTGAAAGAAAATTATGATTTTTTTATACAGGTAAAAGAAAATATACAAAAAGAACTTGAAAATACAAAAAATCAATTGGAAAATTATAAACTATTTATTAATAAGTTACAAGGTAATTTGGACAAGAAAGAAAGGAACAATAATAGATTGAAACAAGAAATTACTTATTTAATGAAAGAAAATTTAAAAGTAAAACAGGAATTGAAATTTGAAAAAAATAAATCTATTGTAGATAAGTTATTTAAAAAGAAATAATAAAATAATCCACCTAGAGTTTAAGGTCCTAGGTGGATTTTTTAGTAAGGCATAATATCTGTAATCCCATCTTTATTTAAATGCCGTTTGACACTGTGGTGATAAATATGATTTTTTATATTAGTTTGAGTGTATCTAATCATAAGGATAAAAAATGCTCTCTTGGAAAATTACATGGTAAGTTTAATTTTAAAAATAATTTACACATGATCCATAATGATTGTTTTTACTCTATTATGAATATTATAATAAGTAAAGTTAAAATTTAACGTTATTTTGAAGTAAGCTTTTATCCATAAGTTTACTTGTACACTAGATTTTCAATCATTCCATAGGGTCATTCTCTCCATAATCACATCCATTCATTTCATCGTCATTTGCTTCGTCTTCACCTTCATCAGATTCTGGGAATAGAGGCTCTAAGTTTTGATTTGGATAAAATTTAGGTACAGGAGATTTATTAAATCTATTACAGATATTTTCTTCTGGTTCAGGCTGACAAGGTTCTTTAGGTATTGGGCAATAATCATAAGCGGGTATTAAAAGTTGAACTATTATTTGGCATTTGACTACTATATAATAACCTAAAGTGATATCTAAAAATTTGTTATCATCACATTTAGTTATCTCTCCATGAAGTGCATCTGCTACCATTTCAAGTTTTATCATACTTGTATCACAATCTTCTAATCCTTTAGAATGCATTCTACTGCTTGACATTTTAGCAACAGAATCAGGACAATAAAAATTCCAAATTACATCTTCCCTGTTAATTTCAAAAAATTCACTTTTGTTTACTGCATTGCAATCAACATAATCAGCATAAAATGATATCACATAACATATTACTAGTTTTTTATAATCTTTCTTTCTTGGTATAGGTATTTTTTCTACAGATTTTAATGAAATTTTGAAATCTCTACATCCTAAAAATATTTTAGGATTTTCTAAAGGATTACTCCTTAATTCACAATCTGTAGTATTTGTGTCAGGTCCTTCACAGTAGGATAGACATTTTTTAATCAAACATTGGTCAAAAACCTTAGGTACCTCGACACAGACTAATTCTGATGGATCTGGTAGGCATCCTTGCTTATTTACACGTCCGGGACGTGGTACGAATTTATTAAAGCTTATTGACATAACCTTCCTCCTTTTAAAAAGTATACAATATTTACATTATATATTATGCTTGAAAATTATAGTTGTGATTTTTTATATTATACTATAGTTAAGAAAATTTCATAACATATATTTACAGTAAAAGAATTTATATTTTTATTTAATAAGTGTAACTTTTAGAAATTTTAGAATAGTATAATATCAGGATATAAATTATTGTAGTAATATCCTAAACTTTTAAGAAGGAGATAATAAAATGGATAATGCTAATTTTTGTCCTGAACCTACTTGTAGTGCTAGAGTTATAAGTGCAGATACACTATCAGGTGCTAATAATTATCCTTTACCAAGAGGAGCATACAAGGTTCCAAAGGTTCTTGCAGAATTTGTAGTTCAATTGGATTCAGAATCAAAAATCAGACTCAATGAGCCTGCTTATGAAATAAAAAGAATAGAAAAACAAATATTTTTAACTGAATGCAGATATATCGCTCCAACAGATAAAGTTTTTATTCAAGGCTATATAAGAAAAAATATAGAATATGCTGCAAAAGAATGCATAACTCGTTCTGGGATAAGTGGAGCTATTAGGGATACTACCGTTCATATTCCAATTAAAGCATACACTCAAGTAAATTTCACTAATTTACCAAGAGTTTTTCCAAATCTTCCTCCAGTAGTAGCTAGATATTTTGATGCAAAAAGAAAAGGAAAAAATATAAGAGAAGCAGACAGGGGAAATATTGAAATTTTTAATGAGCCTGTTTTTTGTGAACTTGAATGGTCTGCAATTTTTGATGCAGATATTGACGATAAGGGCATGCCAATTGAAGGATTTAGGAATGAAGAAGAATTTCAAGAGTTTACTGATAAGTCAGTAGTATATCTATGCTTAAAATTATTGCAAAAGCAGCAAGTTTGGTCTTTAGATGATAAAACTGGCAAGTGCTGTGGTAGAAATGATATTAAAAAATCAACTAGAAGTGATGATATGCCATTAAAATCTAATTGGAATTTTTCCATTAATGATTTTATTCAAAGAAAATAGTAATTATTTATAAAGGGGCTGGTTATTTATAACCAGTCCTTTAAGTCAACAAAATATATTAAAATGCATATTATAGATGGAAAGCAAAATTGGAGCAAGAATATGCGAAAAAGTAAATTTAAAAACAAGAAATATTTAACTTCTTCAAATGCAGAAAAAAATCAACATAATAAATACTGTGTTAAAACAAAACAGAAGGATACTTCTAAAAATAAAATTAAGGTTAGAAAAAATAGTGAACTCCATAAGGAGAAATTAAAAGTTAATGTTAAGATGAAAACTGATGAAACGAAATCTACTGATTTAAAATCAAATATGTGCAAATCTAAAATGATTGTAGAATGTAATAGCAATATAGTAAAACCCTTTGTCAATAATGGGCTTTTTCCTGTAAGATTGCCTGTTATAATATCAGAATCTGCTATTAGAATTAATATTGAAAATACTGTGAGTTTTTCAAAACCAGTTGCCTATATAAAGTCTATTAGGAGAACAGCTTTTATTACTCAATGTAGTTTAATTCCTGATATGGGGAAACTTTTCTTAAGTGGAATTGTAAAAAAGAGTATTGAGTACTCAGAATCAATGGTAGATAATACTGATTTGAATGGACAAATTAAGAATATTGTAATAAAAGTTCCCTTTGATTGTGTTACTAAAATTAAATATATTGTCAACCCGTTGATGTTTGAAAAAAATTATAAAAATAAATCTGCATTAGCTAATGCTCAAAACTGTGAGCAAATTTTTTATGAAAGTTATAATGAACCGTCTAAAATATCATGCGATCTTATTCATGCTAGTTTCGAGGAAATAAACATAAAAGATATTCAAAGTACTTACAATAATTTTAACGGAAAAACGTTTTTTAAAACAATCAGCCAAAAAATGGCTATGATATTAACTATAAGACTAACTCAAAATCAAAATGTTTATGTAGCAAGTCGTATTAATTGTGAGCAATAATAATGAATTTAGATATGGTTATTGATTTCTAAAGGAACACATTAGCTCACCCAGATGATGTTAAACATAAATTATGTGCTAGAAGTTTTTTTAGTAAAATTACAATTTGAATTTTTATAAGCTTAATTTTAAAGTTAACTATATATATGCAGATTTTTTACCGCTAAATTTCATGAAAATAATTCTTGTGGAGAATTATTTTATATATATAAAATATGCTTGAAGGTTGTAGTATTATAACAAAAAATATTTGAAATTGTAATGATTAAAAATTTGATATGTAAAATGTTAGTGTAGAAAAAAGTACTTTTAAAAGGAGAGATAATAATTGAAAGACATTCAGAAAATAGTGATGGAAGTAGATAATATAACTAAAAATCAATTAGCTGTGGATTTAAGTGAAGATGAAAAAAAGGAACTAGAGGGGTTAATTGAATCTGGTTCTGGGGAAACCTTACAACAAAGCGTTCCTTATACTTGCTGTAATTGTGATTCGGCTATACCGCCATCCTGTACTCCGGGAACTTTTAGCTGCTTAATTAGTGTTCCTACTGATTTTACATTTGTACCTGGGGATTTACATGCTGGTGTTTCTCAGCACACTAATTTTACTGTTACTCAGGTAAGTGGTAAATGTACGGCGACACTTTCCAATGGATGTACTATAGCATTGAATAGTGCAAAAGTAACTGGAAGTGTTAAGGTATTTGCAAGTTTAGGATTTAAAGATCCAAGTGGAAATTGTGCTTTTCTATGCTGTACGGATGTTGTATGTTTCTGTAATTCGGATGTAGTTTGTTACGGAACTATAGATCCAAATGCTATAAAATTTCTAGTCAGTGATTTAAGTTATCAAAATTTAGGAACTACACGATCTTCATACCCTAAAATAAATATATACGAGGTTACGGGCAAAATTACACCTACTTTTTAGTATTTACTTTAAATTAAAAAGGGTATATCAAAAATATTTCAGAAGAAATTATTTGGGATAATCTTTATTCTTATAATTAATGCTTGTCTAAAATGAGATCACTTCTTTAAATTTATTCATTTAGTTAATATCAAAAGTGCATTTGCATTTTTTAATGCTATTTATGTCTATAACTGTTGTATTATGTTATATATTAATCGATATAGGCTAGATAGCATATTTTTTTCTTCTATTATTTTTAGCGAGAATTTGATTTTATTTTATATAGCGTCCTAGATAATATTATGACAGTTTATATTAATTACTCAACTTTTGTACATATAAAATTTTGATTAGTTGAAAGTGGACAATTGACAGTGAGAAATGATTTTTAGCTATTACAAAAAATCCACATTAACTATTAATTCCTAATTTTTAACTATTAACTAACAAAGTTGAGTTAATTATTTGCATGGTAAATAAAATGAGAAAAGAAAGGTCAAAGTTGAATTGAAAATTTATTATATAAAGATATCCATTTGATAATTATATGTAGTAAGGATAAACCTTGTATAGTCTATTCTATTTTTAAAATAAAAATAGAATAGGGTATACAAAGTTATTTCACTTGTTTTTTACTTTTATTATGTGATGCAGTTTCTTTTTCAATAATATCTAGAGATTCAGATAAACATTCTTCAATAACATCAGAAGTTATTAATATCGATTCCTTATCTTTTAGTTTATTCAAAGTTACCAACCCCTTTATTATTATATACTCATAAAAAGAAAATGTCAATTAAAATTATCACTAAAATTAAAAGATTTTTATATTGTAAAATTAAAATTCAGAATTTAATGAATTTTCACATTAAATGTACAAGCTTCTATGCTTTAAAGATATTTGGGATAAAAGCTCTATTTTTCTATTGGAGAATATAAATAAATTTGCAAAAAAAGTATTATTTAAAATTTATTTATATGAATTTTTATGAAATTTTATATAACATTAAATGTCAATAAGTTAATATAAGTAAATTCAACATAAATGAAAAGTTTTTTGGAAACACTACAAAAAATATGTTAATATAATTATAAGTAAGTCGATTATCTAAAGTGTAGAAAATAAAGGAATAACATTTAAATTAAGAAAGTTGGTGGAATTATGAAAGATATTAAAGTAGTAGTTGTGGATGATTCACCTTTTTCAATTGCATTACTCAGGGATATGCTTACTGATAATGGACTTGATGTTGTTGGTGAAGCTACTTCCCTTGAAGAGACTATTGAAGTGGTAGGTAAATTAAGACCAAATATTGTAACAATGGATATGACTATACCAGGTACAGATGGTATTGAATGTACTAAAGCAATTCATTCTATAGATCCAAACATAAATGTCATAATAGTAAGTTCAATGATGGATGATGAAATAGTGAAAAAAGCTAAAAAAAATCATGCTTGTGGATATATTCAAAAACCGGTTGACCCTGAAGAACTTACTTTATTGATAAATAGAATAATGGCAGATGATGAATTATTTAAGGATCTTGATGAAGTTTATTACAAGGTTTATAAAGAGTCCTTTATGGATGTTTTTAATAAATTAATGAAAACAGTACCAAAGTTTGGCGAAGAGAGTAACTCGGATGTAGAGCTAGTATCCAGGGGGATATCAGTTGTTATGGGCATTATAGGTAAGTATTCAGGAAGAATGTTGCTAGACATGTCTTATGATACTGCAGAGAAACTTTCTGAATTTGCATTAAGGAGAAAGCCTAAAGATGCAGAGGAAATGTTAAACATTATGGGAGAAATTTGCAACATGGTAGCAGGAAATGCATCCTCTGTACTCAATAGAAAAGATAAATTGTTAGGACTGCGTGTAGCACCTCCAAGTATATTTTATGGAAATTCCATAAATATATCTAAAGCAGAATTAGATACAACTACATCTTCTGTAGCTAATACTGAATTTGGTGAGATCTATGTAAACGTAGGATTTCAAAGGGGGTCTGGAGAATGGATGTCAAATATATAAATCCATTTTTTGATGCGTTTTTAAATGTTATGCCTGAACTTGGAATAAATGATATAAAAAGAGGAAAGATTAGTCTTAGGGGAAAGACTATAGAAAGTATGGGAGTTTTAATTATTATTGGAATTGTAGGCGATTTGAAAGGTAACATTATATATGAAACTACTATAGAAAATGCAAAAGCTATAGCTTCTAAGATGATGATGGGAGCTCCAGTTAAAGAATTAGATGAAATGGCACAAAGTGCAATTGAAGAGCTTACAAATATGCTTACAGCCAATGCATCCACATCATTTTCAAATGAAGGTATTAGGATAGATATATCAACCCCTACATTGATGTATGGAAATTTTAAAGCTTCATCAAATGCAGATAAGACTATATGTGTGGAAATGATTATAGATGGTCTTTCATTTCGAGTAAATGTTGCAATAGAGAAATGTAAGTAAAGGACTGTTTATTTAAGATTAAGAATTTAATGTAAATGTTTTGAAAAATTATTATTTAGATATATGAAAAGTGGAGGATAAGGTATATTCTCCACTTTTAATGATGTATTGACATATTATATTTAATATTTAAAAATATTTTAAATATTTTGGAATGTAATATAAAATGAGGTTTCATTGGACCAAAATATTTGAAGCCTGCTAAAATTATTACAACTCCTGAAAAAATTATTATCGAGCTTAAAATTTTATCTATAAATTTTACATTTTTTACATTAAGCTTATTATTAAATTTACCCATGGTAAATACTAATAGAATCCACCACAACATGCTTCCTATAAATACTCCTATTATCAAAAGTAATTTATGATCTGGTTCTTGTCCGATATGTGCCAAGCGCAGCCCTGTAAATACAGCTATAAAAGAAAAAATTGTTGCCGGGTTTGCTAGAGCAATAAAAAATGTTGATATAAAAGCTTTAAACATAGAACCGTTAGGTGAATAAGATTTTATATTTCCTGTTTTATCTATATCTTTGCTCGGACTTTTTTTAATAAAAGAGTAGACACCAAAACAAATTAATATAATCCCTCCTATTATATGAAAATACAATTTATGAATAAGAATGAATTTTTCTATTAATATAAAACCTAATGCTGCAATTGTTGCATAAATAGTGTCTGTAAGTGCTGAACCGAGTCCGGAGACTAAACCACATTTACGTCCAAATGTGATAGTGTTTCTAAGGCACATTGCACCAATGGGGCCTAAGGGCATACCTGTTATCAATCCTATAAGTATTCCTTTAAATAAATTTATTAACATATAGTTTCTCACTTTCAATATAGTATTTAAAATTTAGTCTAATGAAAATATTTTATTCATACCTTATTATTTTATCCTTAACTAGATGCATATTCAACATAATATGTTCCATTTCTATAAATTTTATAGCATAAATTTATTGTACCGTAAAATACGACAAAAATTAACATGTAATTTAAATAATATAGAGAATAAATGACATAACAATCAGGTGATTAAAAATATGGTTGTTAAGTATAAATGAAGTGATGTACAATGAAAAATTTCATAGCTTAAGATGCTTATAGATTTTTTTTACGAATAATGTTATTATTAACAATAATATTAGTAATAATGTCAACAATTATGTGTAAATATATGCATTATTGTTAATAATTATGACTACAAATAAGGGAGAGTGACATTTATGGTAAGGAAAATTTCATTACAGCATAAATTGGTGGGAATATTGATACTTTTTGTTATAGTACCATTATTAGTAATATCATTTTTATCTTTTTACATGGAAACAAAACTTGTAAGTAACAAGGCTTATCAACTAACTAGTCAAATAGCAAGAGAAAAAGCTTCATTTATTGATTTACATAACAATTCCTTAAAACAGAATATACAGTCTTTATCAATTAATAATAATATAATAAGTGAAAATAAAGCTGATGTAATGAATGCTCTTGGGAGCGTAAATGAGAGCAATAAAGATATAATGCAGTGCTATGTAGCAGATGAAACAAAACAGATGTTAATATATCCTGAAAGTGTTAAGCTGCCAGAAGGTTATGATCCAACTAGTAGACAGTGGTATAAAGATACCATGGCTGCAGATGGACAAGTATTTGTAACTAAACCTTATAAAGATGCATTTACTGGTAAGATTATTATAACTATTGCAAAAAAAGTAACTTTTAGTAATGGAAAACAAGGTGCTGTGGGAGCAGATGTGGATTTATCTGCTTTGCAGAAAAAGTTAACGGAAACTAAAGTCGGAGAAACTGGATATGCCATACTTACTTTAAGTGATGGAACAATAATTGCAGACTCCAATAATAGTAACATAATGCACAGTATAAAAAATGAAGTTGAGGGTGGACAAAAAATTATAGATGAGAAAAATGGTAACTTTAAGTGTGGTTTAGGGAAAAAATCTCAAGTAATTGGATTTAGCCAATCCAAAGCAACAGGATGGATAGTTGTGACCATTCTTCCACAAAGTGATTATGCACAGGATTTAAATAAGAGTGAATGCATAAGCCTTATAGTTCTTATAATTATGTTAGCAGCTGCAGTGATTTGTGGAATATTCATTGCAAAATACATATGTAAACCGCTTTTAAAGATACAGGTATTTGCCAAAAGGTTATCTTTATGTGATTTTACTACTCCTATAAAAATGAACAGACATGATGAATTTGCAGATACTGCTAATTCCTTAAACAAAGCTCAAGAAAATGTAAGGTCACTAGTTAAAGTAATAGTTGCAAATTTTAAAAATATTAATGCTTCAAGTCAGCAGCTTTCTGCAACGGTTCAGGAAATGACGTCAAAATTTGAAAATATAAATAATTCCATAAATCGTATAGCAGATGGATCTCAGGAAACAACTGCTTCTGTAGAAGAAATTACTGCATCTATAGAAGAGATAGATTCCAGTACAGTACAGCTTACAAATAGGACTGAAAATGAAAATAAAACCGCAAGTAAATCTCAACAAAATGCTCTCTCTGTTCAACAAAATGCTCAAAGTGCCATAAACCAATGTAAAAATATCTATAAGGATGAGGAGGAAAAGATATTAAAAGCTATAGATGATGGAAAAGTAGTTTTACAAATAAAAGAAATGGCGGATGTAATAGAAAGTATTGCAGATCAAACTAACTTATTAGCATTAAATGCAGCTATTGAAGCACAAAGGGCTGGTGAGCAGGGAAAAGGATTTGCTGTAGTTGCTGAAGAAGTGAGAAGTCTAGCAGAACAGTCTTCTGAAACAGTTTCTACAATTCAAAGTACGGTATTAAAGGTTCAGCAAGTTTTTGATAATCTTTCAAAAACTAGTCATAATTTGCTGCAATTTATTGATAAAAGCGTAAATATGCAATTGGATAACTATTTGAGTACAGGACAACAATATTATGAAAACTCTAAACTTACAGCTAATAATATAGAACAAGTGGCTTCTATGGCTGAAGAAATAGCAGCTACAGTAAATGAGATTACAAAGGCTATTGGCGGCATGTCTGAAGTTGTACAAAAGTCTTCGGAAAGTACCAATGAAATTCGAAATGCTATAAATGATGCAACAGAGAAAATGGCTCAATTTGGTAAAAATATGCAAAGTCAAGCAGAATTAGCTGAGACTTTAAATAGTACAATTAAAAAATTTAAGATTTAAATTTTTAAAATGGAAGTAAGCAAAACATGTTAATCCAAGGACTAGCCCTTCTAATAGTTCTACTTTTTAAAGGGGAGATATTAGAGAGGCTATGTCTTTATTTTTTTGTTAACAATAATGTAATAAAAAAGATATTGATAAAAAAAAGCATTAGTAGTAAAATATTTTACACATAAAGGTTCGCATACGAAAGATTTCAATACAAAATATTATGGAATACTTAATTAAAAATGTAAAAGAGGTGAGTACATGGATGATAATAAAAGTATTGTAATAATGAGGGAAATAAAAACAATACTATGTTTTTTAAAAAAGAACATGAAAAATAGTTTTAATAATTTTAATCTTACTGCACCTCAAGGAATGCTTATTGAAATATTGTGCAGATATGGTGAGATGAAAATAAGTGATTTGAGTAACAAGATGGGACTATCAAGTAGCACTGTTTCCGGGATTGTAGATAGGTTAGAAAAACAAGGACTAGTAAAAAGGACTAGAAGTGATGAGGATAGAAGAGTAGTTTATGTAGATGTAACTGATAAGTTTAAAAATGGATTCCAGGGGAATTTTAAAAAAATTGAGCAAGAATTTGAGAATATGATGAATAAAGCTTCCCCAGGGGAAATTGATAGTATACTTAATGGACTTCATATATTAAAAAATTTAGTTAGTAAGAAGAAATAATCTGAAGTAAAATTATGGTGTTTATATAAGGAGAATATACAATAATATGATTAAATTAATAAAGCATTTAAAGCCTTTTGTAGGACTGATTATTGCAGCTGTAATGCTTTTGTTCGTACAGGCCATGTGTGATCTTGCACTTCCTGATTATACATCTAATATTGTAAATAAAGGTATACAGCAAGGTGGTATTGTAAGTTCTGTACCTCAGGCAATAAGAGAAAGTCAAATGAAAAAGATAAAAATATTTATGAATAAAAGCGATTTAGAGGAAGTTTCTAAAAGTTATGTTCCTGTTGATAAATCAAATGCAGACTATACTAGGTATTTAAAGAAGTATCCAAATCTCAAAAATGAACCTATTTTTGTACTTAAGGATGTTGATAAAAATGAAATGAACAAATTAAGTTCTATAATGGGAAGATCCATAATAGATGCTTCAGGTGTTGAACAGATTAAGTCCAGTGCGAAAAATGGGATAATTTCATTTAATGGCATGAAAATACCGGCTAGTGCAGATTTATTTGATATGATTTCTAAAATGCCAGATAAGCAGCGTTTAAGAATAATTGAAGACATAAACAAGAAAGCATCTAGTTTGGATGATAATATGGTTATCCAATTGACTGCCTCTAAAATTAAAGCAGAATACAAGGCACTTGGAATGAATACGGATAAAATCCAAAGCAAATATATAATAAATGTTGGAGTAACTATGCTTTTTATATCACTTCTTGGAGGTGTGTGTACCGTTGCAGTTGGATTTTTAGCAGCAAGAACTGCAGCAGGACTTGCCAGAAATTTACGTAAAAATGTATTTGAAAAGGTTGAGAACTTTTCAAATGCGGAATTTGATAAATTTTCAACTGCATCTCTTATAACAAGGAGTACAAATGACATTACGCAAATACAAATGCTCATGGTTATTATGATAAGAATGGTATTTTATGCACCAATTATGGGAATTGGTGGTGTAATAAGAGCTATGGGAAAAAGTAAATCCATGTCATGGATTATTGCACTTGCAGTTATAGTGCTTTTAGGGTTGATACTTGTAGTATTTGCAGTAGCTTTTCCAAAGTTTAAAATTATACAAAAGCTAATAGATAAACTAAACCTTGTAACTCGTGAAAATCTTTCTGGAATGATGGTAATAAGGGCTTTTAATACACAAAAATTTGAAGAAGAGCGTTTTGACAAGGCAAATAAAGATGTGACAAAGACAAATTTGTTTGTAAATCGTGTGATGGTGTCCATGATGCCTGTAATGATGTTTGTAATGAATGGAATTACACTGCTCATAATATGGGTTGGTTCCCATGAAGTTGCAAATTCAAATATGCAGGTAGGAGACATGATGGCATTTATGCAATATGCAATGCAGATAATTATGGCATTTTTAATGCTTGCTATGATGTTTATTTTAATACCAAGAGCATCGGTTTCTGCAGGGCGTATTGAAGAAGTTTTAGAAACAGATATTTCAATCGTAGATCCAGAAGATAGGGCACATTTTCAAGACAATATACAGGGACTTGTTGAATTTAATAATGTATCTTTCAGATATCCTGGAGCAGGTGAAGATGCCTTAAAAAATGTAAGTTTTAAAGCCCTTCCTGGAAAAACAACGGCATTTATAGGTTCTACAGGTTCTGGAAAGACAACTCTTGTAAATTTGATTATGCGTTTTTATGATGCAACAAGTGGTGAAGTGCTTGTAGATGGAGTGAATGTAAAGAAAATAACTCAACATGAACTTCGGGATAAAATTGGATATGTACCACAGAAAGGGTACTTATTTAGTGGCACAATTGAATCCAACCTTAAATATGGAGATAAAAAAGTAGGTTATGATGGTATAAATCATGCTATAGAAGTTTCTCAGTCCGAAGGATTTATAAATGAAAAAACTAAGGGAATTAAAAGTGAAATTTCTGAGGGAGGCTCAAATGTATCTGGAGGTCAGAAACAGAGACTTTCTATTGCCCGTGCCCTTGTAAAGAAACCTGAAATTTATGTATTTGATGATAGTTTTTCTGCTCTTGATTTTAAAACGGATGCTGCTCTTAGAAAGGCACTTAGAAAAGAGACTACTTCAAGTACATTCCTTATTGTGGCACAGCGTATTTCTACAATTATGGATGCAGATCAAATAATAGTTCTTGATGATGGTAATGTAGTAGGAATAGGTACTCATGAGGAGCTTATGAAAAATTGTGAAACTTATAGGGAGATTGCTCTTTCACAGCTTTCAAAGGAGGAATTGGCATGAGTGATAAATATAAAATAAAAAGACAAAAAGTACATCAGCATGGACCTGGCGGTATGATACATGGTGGTGAAAAGGCAAATAACTTTAAAGGTACTATGAAAAAACTCATGTCATATATGAATGAATATAAATTAGCTGTTATTATAGTATTTATATTTGCAGCTGCAAGTTCTGTGTTTTCCATAGTAGGACCTAAGATATTGGGCAAGGCTACAACTAAGCTCTTTGAGGGAATTATGGGTAAAATTTCAGGATCAGGCTCTGGAATAGACTTTGATTATATAGCTAGGATATTAATAATACTTGCAGGATTATATGCATTAAGTACACTTTTTAGTTATATTCAAGGATGGCTTATGTCTGGGGTTTCCATGAAAGTAAGCTACAAGATGCGAAAGGAAATTTCAAAAAAAATAAACAAATTACCTCTTAAATATTTTGATGGAACAAATCAAGGGGAGGTACTATCTCGTGTTACCAATGATGTGGATACGGTAAGTCAGACTCTAAATCAGAGTTTGACTCAGATAATTACTTCCATTACTACTGTAGTAGGGGTACTTGTGATGATGCTGAGCATAAGCTTTACTATGACTTTAGTAGCACTTTGCATAATTCCACTATCTATGGGAATTATGATGTTCATAATCAAACAATCCCAGAAATATTTTAAAGAGCAGCAGGACTACTTGGGACACGTAAATGGGCACGTAGAGGAAATGTATGGTGGTCATATAGTTATGAGAGCTTTTAATGGTGAAGAAGATAGCATTGAAAAGTTTGATGGACTAAATAATACACTGTATAAATCTGCATGGAAATCACAGTTTTTATCAGGCATGATAATGCCAATCATGAATTTTGTCAGCAATCTTGGTTATGTAGGTGTATGCGTGCTTGGAGGATGGCTTGCCATAAAAAAGACTATTGAAGTTGGAGATATTCAAGCTTTCATACAGTACGTAAGATTCTTTACCCAACCAATTACTCAAATAGCAAATATATCAAACATACTTCAGCAGACTGCTGCTTCAGCAGAGCGTGTATTTGAATTTTTAGAAGAGGAAGAGGCAGTACCTGAGACTTGCAATCCTGTAAAACTTGAAAAGGTTGAAGGATATGTAGAATTTAAAAATGTTCGTTTTGGATATAATCCTGATAAAGTTGTTATAAATGATTTTTCAGCTAAAATAAAGCCAGGTGAAAAAGTTGCAATTGTAGGACCAACAGGTGCAGGAAAAACTACTATGGTGAAACTTTTAATGAGATTTTATGATATAAATAGTGGATCTATTTTAGTAGACGGACATGATATAAGAGATTTTAGGCGAAATGACTTGAGATCTATATTTGGTATGGTGCTCCAAGATACGTGGCTTTATAATGGAAGTATAATGGAAAATATAAGATATGGGAGACTTAATGCTTCTGATGAAGAGGTCAAAATTGCAGCAAAGGCAGCTCATGTGGATAGCTTTGTGAGAACCTTGCCAGGTGGATACGATATGATTTTAAATGAAGAAGCCTCCAATGTATCTCAAGGACAAAAGCAGCTTTTAACAATTGCAAGGGCTATACTTGCAGATCCTAAAGTTCTTATTTTGGATGAGGCAACCAGTTCTGTAGATACTCGTACAGAAGTTAGAATAAAAAAGGCAATGGATAATCTTATGAGAGATCGTACTAGTTTCATTATTGCACACAGGTTGTCTACAGTGCGTGATGCAGATTTAATTCTTGTAATGAATAATGGTGATATTGTAGAACAGGGAAATCATGAAGAACTTTTGAAAAAGAAAGGATTTTACGCTAACCTTTATAATAGTCAGTTTGAAGATTCTCTGGCTGCTGAATAAACAGAGTAAGTTTGTTATAGGATAGATAGTTAAATACTATTTATCCTATATTTTTTTATGAAAGTATAAAATTTGCTTGACAAATAGAGACTACAAATGTAGTATGATATTAAAGACTACAAATGTAGTACAGAAGGAGGTGAAAAAATTGAACAAAATACCTAAAATATCGGATTCAGAATGGGAAGTGATGAAAGTTTTATGGAAAAAATCGCCCCTTACTTCCAGCGAAATTATTGAGATTTTAAAGGAGCATAGTTCTTGGAATCCCAAAACTATTCATACTCTTATTAGCAGACTGGTAACTAAAGATGCTATCAATGTAAAAAAAGATGAACCTTTTTATTTATATTCCCCTAATATATCCGAGAAAGAATGTAAAAAAGTGGAGACAAAATCTTTTATTAAAAAGGTTTATGACGGCTCAATCAATTTGTTGATTTCCAATTTTATAAAAGATGAAAAATTATCGAAGAAGGAAATAGAAGAATTAAAACAAATATTAGATGAAAAAAAGAAGTAGGGGGCAATTTTTATGCAGCTTTCTTATATATTTAAAATGGTTGTGTTATCGTCAGTTGTAGGTAGTATAGTTACAATTATAATTCTTGTATTAAAAAATTTATTAAAAAATAAACTTAATGCCTCTTGGCAATATTTTATATGGTTTTTGCTTATCATTAGGTTGATTATACCTACTGAATTCGATACCCCGCTAAGTAAGTTTAATGTATTTGCAAATGCCACTCAGAGAATTCAGACATCTCAAAGTATAGTTAGAAATACTAACTATGAAGAAAATAATATTAAGAGTGACAGCCAAATTCCAAAAGCTGGTTTAGAAAAAAACAATGACTTCAAAGAAACAAAAGTTAAGGATTTTAATTACTATTTTAACGTAGCAAGTGTAATATGGGCATTAGGTGTTATCCTAATTTTATCTATTATATTATCTATGAATGGAATATTCTTTTTAAAGGTAAGAAAGCAGTCTCATTGCGAAGATACAGATACAATTACAATTTTAAAAAAATCCAAAGCTATTATGAATATTTCTAGATCTATACCTATTATTTATGATAAATATGTAAAGACTCCTTCACTTTTTGGAGTTATTAATCCTAAGATTTTAATTGATTCGGATTTAGTGCAGAAACTTTCTCTTGAGGAAAAAAAGTGTATCTTTTTGCATGAACTTTCTCATTTTAAGAGAAAAGATATTTTTGTAAACTGGATAATATTGCTTTTAGAAACAATTAATTGGTTTAATCCTGTAATATGGTTTGCTTTTAGCAAGATGAGAGAAGATTCCGAATTAGCCTGTGATGCTCATGTATTGTCCTATTTAGAGGAAGAAGAGCAAAACAAATACGGTGAAACTATTATAAAACTTGCCCAATTTATTTCAGGTATTAAGTGGATTCCTGGAACTAGTGGAATAATTAAAAGAGGGTCAAATATAAAGAGGAGGGTAATTATGATAAAAAATTTTAAGAAACATCCGTTTAAATGGATAGGAGTACCTGTTTCAATTTTAGCTGCTGTGTGCATGATTGGTATAACTAATATACCTGCCCAAGCTATGGGACTAAAAACTAATGATGAAGTATTAAAACCAAAAGAGAGTAAAATAAATTATCCCAATATAGCTAAGGAAGTTTCAACTGGAAGTTCACAAACTACGACATCCAGTAATAAAAAAGAAACTAAAAGTGGATCATTAGAAACAGATCAAAGTAAAACAAATTATGTAAATATAGTAAAAAGTTTTTTGCCTAAAAATGCACAAATTGTAACTTGGGGTAATACCAAAGAAGAGGATAATGTTTTTTTAAAGGATCTGGATGGGGATGGCACGAATGAAATTATTACTTCATATAAGTTAAATGAAGAAAATGAAAAAATAAATGTAATGGCCTTAAAAAAAGTAGGGGGAAATTGGACTAAAGTTTTGGATGAACCTGTAGAAGGTTTTAAAATAGATTTTGTACAGACAGCAGATATAGATGGTGATGGAGAAGATGAAGTGCTTCTGGGCAGAAGAATTGGTGGAACTACAGGACAACTTTCCGTTTATAAGTGGAATAATAAGGCATTAGGTAAAATATCAAATGAAGATATATATTATTCTAAACTAGACATAGTAGATATCCCAGGAAAAAATATGAAGGCAATAGCTACATGGAACCATGATACTGGCAATGCCTATATGGTTGATGTATTAAAGTGGAATGGAAAAGCTTTTAAATCAGCAGAAGAACTCTATCCTAATTACTTTAAGCAGACAGTGGTTCCTTATTATGAGCAGAAAGTAAAAGAAATGCCAAAGGTAGGATTTTACTGGTATGATCTAGCAGATTCACAAATAAAAGCAGGAGATAAAAAATCAGCACTAAAATCCATAGAAGAAGGTTTGAATTTAAATACAGGTTATCCGTCCCAAGAAGAATTTAACAAGCTTAAAGAAAAAGCTTCTAAATAGATACTAAGTGAAAAGTTAATATATATTCGGGAATAAGAGGGTACATTTTCGAGTATATATTAACTTTTATTAAAAGTAAGTTTGAGCTTTAGGAGGATTCATAGTAGTAAATGGTAGAAAGTATAGACAGAGAAGAAAGATTAATAAAAAAACAAAAATTAAAAATTAATAAAAAGAAAGCAGTAAGGTCTATTTGTATATTAGTTTTATTTATATATGCTTTACATGTAATTTGGGTACATTTTTTAGTTAATAGATATAATAAGCTCATATATCCAGGAGTTAAAGTTGAAGGTATAAAATTAAGCGGAAAAACACAAGAAGAAGCGGTAAGTACTTTAAGGAATAAGTACATAAATGAGATATTAAAGAAGAATATAGTGATTAAAATTGACAATAAGATGTATACAATAAATTATTCAAAGTTAAATATAAGTTATAACCTAGAAGATACAATAAAAAATGCTTTTGACTATGGTAAAAGTGGAGATATGTCTTACAAATATAAGATCATAAGCAGTGGCAAAGAAAAAAATTTTTCTCTAGAATACAGTTATGATAAAAAAGAAATTCAAAAAACTATATCAAAAATTCAAGGTGAATGTGATAAAAAACCAGTAAATGCAAGTATGACTAAAGATAAAAACGATAAATTTCAAATTACTAAAGAAAAAGTAGGATATGAAGTTAATAAGGACAAGCTTCTTAGGGATATTGATAGGGAAATAGGAAATAGGGATATTAAGGATATTATAGTTGATGTTAAAATAAAAAAAGTTGAGCCTGCTATAAAAAAAGTAGATTTGCAGAAAATAGATACGAAAATATCCAGTTTTGCTACGGATTTTTCTTCTTCTACAGCAAACAGAGCTAATAACATACAGGTAGCTTCTAAAGCACTGAATGGAACTGTTGTTATGCCAAATGAAACCTTTAGCTTTAACAAAGTAGTAGGAGAGAGAACTTCAGAAAGAGGATATGAATCTGCACATGTTATTGTGGGCGATAAAGTAGAATCTGGATTAGGAGGAGGAGTATGTCAGGTATCGAGTACTCTTCATAATGCTGTAGTAGGAGCAGGCATAGTGCCTACAGAAAGAGATCACCACAATATGCCTGTGAGTTATGTAGGTATTGGAATGGATGCTACTGTGGATTATGGAAACATAGATTATAAATTTAAAAATACACTGGGATATCCTATATATATAGAATGTACAACTGATGATAAGAAACTTACATTTAATATTTATTCAAATTCTAAGTTGACTAAAAAGACCTATAAGCTTGTAAATAGTGTGAAAACAGTAAATAGATCTGGCAAGGCGGTATGTGAGGCAAAAGCTTATAAAGTTACTTATGAAGATGGAAAAGAGGTTTCAAGAGATGAGATAAACAGTGATTGTTATGTGAAATGAGACAGGTTGATATATTATTCTAAATATAGTAATATATAAGATATATTATAGAAAGGGCAAGGTATGTAATTAATGAAGATTAACTAATTCAGCGTTTTTTAAAATCAATTGAGATTTATTTTTAAGGCTTTTTATGTCTTTATTTTTGCTGGGTTAGTTTAAATGAAATAATAATTACTATAGACGTTTATGCTTTTTTGGCATAGCTATATACTTATGGATTCATTTATCTTTCCGGCGTTTGCAAAGGAGAGATTTTTTTGTATCTAGAATACTGGCCATTTAAAAAAATAGCCAGTATTAATTATATTTTACTCTATCCTATAATATTCAAAGCTTTAGTATTTGCAGTAACACTTGTGATATTAGTAGCACTAGTAAGTGTAAGCCGAATATCATAAGTGTGGGAACCTGCTGTAGGAGTTTGAGTCCATGTCAAATTAGGAATTTCTGTGTGTGATTCTAAATTTGAATTACCAACACCTGCATTACTAATTATTTCTGAAGCGATAGTAGCTCCATCCTCACGTAATTCATATAAAATTGAATAATTATAAAAAGCACCCATTGTAGTTACTATTATATTCAATTCTACCATAGAATCCAATTTTAATTCCTGTCCAGTCGTAGATATTGTCTGAGAAAGAAGTACGGTTGGGGCAGCAGTGACTGCGTTAGCTGCACTATTTTCTAAAGAAGACAATATAGTTGCTCCGGTTGGGCCTGTTGGTCCCGTTACTCCAGTTGCACCTGTTACTCCAGTTGGTCCAGTTGGGCCAGTTGGACCAGTCTCTCCAGTTGGACCCGTTACTCCAGTTGGTCCGGTTGCACCTGTTACTCCAGTTGGGCCGGTTACTCCAGTTGGACCGGTTACTCCAGTTGCGCCAGTCTCTCCGGTTGGACCGGTTACTCCAGTTGGACCCGTTACTCCAGTTGCGCCAGTCTCTCCAGTTGGACCGGTTACTCCGGTTGCACCTGTTACTCCAGTTGGACCGGTTACTCCAGTTGGACCCGTTACTCCAGTTGCGCCAGTCTCTCCGGTTGGACCCGTTACTCCAGTTGGACCGGTTACTCCAGTTGCGCCAGTCTCTCCGGTTGGACCGGTTACTCCGGTTGGACCAGTCTCTCCAGTTGGACCCGTTACTCCGGTTGCACCGGTTACTCCAGTTGGACCGGTTACTCCAGTTGGGCCGGTTACTCCAGTTGGACCGGTTACTCCAGTTGCGCCAGTCTCTCCGGTTGGACCGGTTACTCCAGTTGCGCCAGTCTCTCCGGTTGGACCCGTTACTCCAGTTGGACCGGTTACTCCAGTTGCGCCAGTCTCTCCGGTTGGACCGGTTACTCCGGTTGGACCAGTCTCTCCAGTTGGACCCGTTACTCCGGTTGCACCGGTTACTCCAGTTGGACCGGTTACTCCAGCTGGGCCGGTTACTCCAGTTGGACCGGTTACTCCAGTTGCGCCAGTCTCTCCGGTTGGACCGGTTACTCCAGTTGCGCCAGTCTCTCCGGTTGGACCCGTTACTCCGGTTGCGCCAGTTACTCCAGTTGGACCGGTTACTCCAGTTGGACCCGTTACTCCGGTTGGACCTGTCTCACCTGTTGGACCGATTGGGCCTGTTACTCCAGTTGGGCCAGTTTCTCCGGTTACTCCAGTTGGACCCGTTACTCCAGTTGGACCCGTTACTCCAGTTGGGCCAGTCTCTCCGGTTGGACCCGTTACTCCAGTTGGACCAGTCTCTCCAGTTGGACCCGTTACTCCGGTTGCACCGGTTACTCCAGTTGGACCGGTTACTCCAGTTGGGCCGGTTACTCCAGTTGGACCGGTTACTCCAGTTGGGCCAGTCTCTCCGGTTGGACCCGTTACTCCGGTTGGGCCAGTCTCTCCAGTTGGACCCGTTACTCCGGTTGCACCTGTTACTCCAGTTGGGCCAGTCTCTCCGGTTGGACCGGTTACTCCAGTTGGGCCGGTTACTCCAGTTGGACCCGTTACTCCAGTTGGGCCAGTCTCTCCGGTTGGACCCGTTACTCCGGTTGGACCAGTCTCTCCAGTTGGACCGGTTACTCCTGTTGCACCTGTTACTCCAGTTGGACCCGTTGCGCCAGTTGGTCCCGTTACTCCGGTAGGGCCTGTCTCACCTGTTGGACCGGTTGGGCCTGTTACTCCAGTTGCTCCTGTAGGAACTACTTCAGTATATTCTATATTTAAGAATGGAATTTGATTTAAAACAACCCACTCTTTTGAAAAATAGCCTATTATAGAATCAATAACATTTTCTATTCCAGTTAAAGTAATTCCATTATTCGGGATTAAACCATTAACCCACCCAGCTACTATTTGAGTTATATCAATGCTTACAAAATTACCAACATCAGCATCTGTTATATTTACAAAGTATGATGTTGGATTTATTGCGGGTGCATTATTCCACGTAACCGTATTTTCAGAAAAGTCACTTGCGTTCGTAAATACACTAACAGTTTGTGGTGACAATACTGCATCTGGTAAATCTTTTCTGAAAACAAATAATTCTAACGAAGCTTGTAATACATTACTTACTAAAGGAATAGCAGATAAGTCAAATTTTAATAAACTTCTAAATATATCATTTGGTTGAACAAATCTCCCTGTAAATAAAAGACTTGACGTTCCAAAATTTGTATTAGGATTCAGCATAGATATATATGCATCATCACTAGGATTAACTTGTATAAATGTCATAAATTCGTCTCCTCCTCTTATTCTCTTTTGTCATTATGCTGTTTTATAATTATGCTATTACAATATATGTTTCTGTACTAAAATAGGATACAAAAAAGCATTAAGTTTATAAGATTTATAATTATTACCTAAAAAATTATATGCAAAAAGTCTCAAATTTGGTATGCTTATATTGCCTAAAAACAAATAAACAAATTTGAAACTTTCTACAATGAATAGTTTATATGAAAAAGAATTATAGAAATCGTTATCCAGGGACGTACCCACTCTTTACCCCACTTGAAGAAGTTTGAGTATTAGTGTGGTTAGTTATCGGATAAAAAACAAAAAGAAAGAAACCCCTGTAAGAACTCTCTCAAACATAGTAGAAGATGTATGTCTTATACTTAAAAATTGGTCTTCTCATGCTGATGAACTGCTTGCAGTATGTACCAGTTGCACTAACGATAAAATACTTTCCATTGGTGCCCATTACGATTTTATTTCCAGATTGGGGCTATCTGATTTATCATCTGATAGAAATAAACTCAAATTTGTACGCTCTTATAAGAAAAAGCCATCCAAAATAAAAACTCCTGGCAAGAATAACAAATTTCCTAATAAAAAGCTTGGTTCTGTAAAAAGAATATGCAACTTTTTTGAAAATAATCATTCATTCTCTCTTAGAGCTAAAAAATTACTTCAAAAAATTTTCTCTCTTGTTGCTGTTAAACCCTCATTTAACTTAAACTTAATCCAACAAAAAAATCTTACAGTTGCTGGTGATGGTACCTGTGTTCACTATTATTCTTCTTACTATGGTCATAAAAAATAGAAAGGGTGTTCCATATGCATAGGTAACCATGAAATGGTTTATGATGATTTTGAAAAAGCCGTTAGCGCCTTAAATGGCTTTGCCCTATAGCTTGTGTGAAAATTGAAAGTTGCTCTTGCTCTAAACATTGTTCGCCTTTACCATATGATAAGGTAATCCACACTAAACCTGTATTGGAGTTACGATTATTTACAAAAATACCGCGCGTCTCAAAACAGTGGAAAAAAATTTATAAAACTAGAACTTGTTCAGAACATATAAATAATCGTATCCTTAACGACTATAGAATTCATTCTTTAAAAATATGCGGAAAAAAGCTATTGCATTCGCTATACTAATATATGCAAATTTAAAATAAACTTTCTCAATTGAGATTTAAAAGATGTTTTTTTCATTTCCTGATGCAAATGGAATAATGGAGCTATTGCCAATAAGTTCAACAACTCCTTGAATTCCTTATGCACCATTAGTACAAGTTTACAGCACATTCATGATATTTGCATTTATATATAGGGTAAATTGCTAGTTCTACTGTATCCAAATCATAATATTAGCTATATCTTCATCCCGATTAAAGTTATTACATTATTTTCTTAATAATAATCTGAAACAATATAAGCCGCCTAATAATTTAGAATATACAGCATTAGGATATATTTTATAATCAACTGAATCTACAAATTCAAATCCTGCAGTTTTTAAATTGTTAACTAATAAATTTAAATCCGCAGTTGGATAATCAACAGTTAATACAAGTAAGCCATCTTTTTTTAATACTCTGTAAAACTCCTTAATAGCTTCTCCTTTATCTACATTTGAAAGATGCTCAAGTACTGAAATACAATAAACTTTATCAAATTTATTATCCTCATAGGGAAGACTTGTCAAACTGCTATTTGAAAAGTTTATTTTATCTATATATTTTGAAGCCTCTTTAACATCTTCTTCATCAAAATATTGACTAACCCTTGATAAAGTTCTATTTTTATCTAAAATGTCAGTATCAATATCACATGCATATACATTTTTACATATGCTGGCTAAATAAAATTTGAAAGGGTGAGGAGCACCACAAGCTGCATCTAAACAGGTATCATTTTTTTCTAAAAAGTTTGATGCCCAGGCATATTCATAACATCTGCTCCACCAGTCACTAGGAATTTTTAATAAGCATTTTGTCTTTTTCTCATCTGTAGTAACTATAAATCTTGAAGATTTTTTGTCTATAGGAATTTTTGTTTTAGAGCTGTTTTTTTCAATATACATATTATACTTCTTATATATATCTGGATTTATTATAGATTTACGATATTCATCTATGAAAAAATCATTGTTTGGATAAATTCTACTTAATTCTTTTAATCCATATGCTCCATACTGTGATTTTAATCCTAAATAATTTTTATTAAAGGATTCGGATACATTTTGGAGTTTAAATCTTTGAAATAATGTCTTGTGGTAAACATAGGATTTATGACAAATTTTAGGCGCCCATTTTTTATTGGTACCCATATAATAATTATATCCTAATAAAATACTATCATCTTCATAACCTTGGGTACCTGTTAAAAAACCAACGTCATATGGACATATTTCTTTTAATACGCTTAATTTATGAATAACAGGATGCACAAATCCATTAGTAATTTTATTTTCTCCCATTGTAGACAAATATTTAATTTTATCTTCTAGAGTAGTATTTTTATTTGGAAAAGCGCTATCTGAAAAATTAGTTATTATTGCAGGAGATATCATTGGTTCTTCAGATGAATTCAAATATTGTATTAATGGTTCTTGCCAATTAGGAGGAAAAATCATATCAATATGAGCTTCTATAACATAATTAATATTAGAATAATTTTCTATAATATATCTAAGTCCTATATATCTGGATAATGTAATTCCTACATTTTCACCAATACCAATTATTTTATAGTTAAAATTGAATTTCTTCAAAATTTCTTCCAGCTCTTTATTGGACAAGCATCCCTGATTAAAAATCAACATATTAACATCTTTAGAATAGGATAAACTTTTCAAACATTGGGATGCCATAGTTATTTCTTCACCATAATTTTCTTTATTTATTAAAAACGGTAGCATATAAATATTCATTACAATCGACCCCTTATCTATATAAATTCTAACTACATTATATGAAGTTGTAATAATTTTAGTTAAGTTTTATATACAATTAACTTTTAATCATAAATTATTTATCAATAAATCTATAGTATTGAATCATATCGACTTTTATTTATAGGCAAAATTGAAGTTTATGAATAATATATAAATGAAAATAATTTAGTAAGTAATGACCCTATAAATTTATAGTGAAATTATATAGGAGGAAATTTAATGGATAAAAATAGACAGATTCTAATTGGAAGTCCTATAAGACAATCATGTGATATATTAGTTAATTTTATAAGCTTTTTAAAAAATATAGTAAAGAAAAACCTTTCAATAAACTACTTTTTTATAGATGATAATGATGATGTTAATTCAAGTAATTTGCTAAAAAATTTCTCTTTGGAATCAAATGACAAAGTTATAATTGAAAAAGGAGATAAAATAGACAATTATATTCGTACTGACAATATGCACTATTGGAAAGAAAATTTAATTTGGAAAATTGCAGAATATAAAAATAGAATTATAGATTATACTAAAAAAAATCATTATGATTATTTATTTTTAATAGATTCAGATATAATGGTGCATCCCAAAACATTATTAAGTTTAATCAATAGTAATAAAGATATAATATCTGAAATATTTTGGACTAGGTGGCAAAAAGATTCCGGTGAATTACCACAAGTTTGGGTGTGTGACGAATACTCTTTTGTTAATAAAGAACGAAATGAAATATTATCTCAAGATGAATTTAATAAAAAATATACAGACTTTATAGAAAAACTAAAAAAGCCAGGTGTATACGAAGTAGGTGGTTTAGGCGCCTGTACTTTGATAAGCAAAGAAGCTATTGAGAAGGGAGTTAACTTTAACAAAATCTATAATTTATCATTTTGGGGAGAAGATAGACATTTTTGCATAAGAGCAGCAGCTTTAGGTCTAAAATTATATGTTGACACCACTTATCCAGCCTATCATATATATAGAAAAGATAATTTAGAAAAAATCGAAGAATTTAAAAATAAATGTATATGTGATATTAACAAATCTTTGTATATAGATAATTTTACAAGAAATTTTTTAAAAAATTTTTATTCATATGATTATAACAATATTAATAAATTTGATGTAAATAAATATTTATGTTCTGCCTATGCAGATAAATTTAATAAGGACAAAAATAATATTATAAAGTATATATTAGAGAAAAAGCTTATTTGTAATATAAATATACTCGATATTAATACTGATAAAATCAATATTAACGAAAACAAAATAAATATAATATGTAAATTTCAATTAGAAAATAAAAGTATCACAGAAGATTCTACAAAAATTTTTATTTGCAATTTACAATTAAATAATCAAACTATGCTAATAGAAAATATAAATTTTACAAATAACGATAACAAACCTCTCTTTGGATACAATATTTTAGATTTATTAGAGGAACGGATAAGAATAAATAAAGATAAAAAAAATAAGATAACACTTGCCATGCTTATAAGAAATGAAAGTGGAAAATTTTTAGAAAGAGTTTTAACACATGCAGCTAAATATGTAGATAATGTTGTAATTTTAGATGATGCTAGTGAAGACAATTCGGTTGAAATATGTAAAAAAGTATTTGAAAATATGGCTCTAACGTTGGTGCAAAATAAAAAACATGGATTTAATAATGAAGTCATTTTAAGAAAACAATTGTGGGAAATAACAGCAAGTACAAATCCAGACTGGATATTATTTTTAGATGCTGATGAAATTTTTGAAGATAGAATATGTAAAGTTATTAGAGAATTAATTAATCAACCAAATTTTGATTATTATGCTTTTAGGCTATACGATATGTGGGATGAGAATCATTATAGAGAAGATTTTTATTGGAAATCACATAAGTATTATAGACCGTTTTTAATAAGATATCAGCCTAATTTTAATTATAATTGGCAGGAAAAACCTCTTCATTGTGGAAGGATTCCTGAAAATATATTTAGCTTGCCTGGATGTATATGTTATGTAAAATTAAAGCATTTGGGTTGGTCAACCAAAGAATTAAGGCAATCTAAATATATTAGATATCTAAAAGCAGATCCTGAAGGCAAGTATGGAATTTTAGAACAATATAAATCTATCCTAGATGAAAATCCAAGATTAATAAAGTGGGAATAGCTTCTATAGTTTTGTTTATACAATAATAAAGCAGTTTTCTATGGTATTTTGATTTATCATAGAAAACTATACTTACAGACTTTTTTCACCGTGGTTTATTTTTTAAATATACCAATTTAGAGAAAAAAGTAAATTATCATTTTAATCCTATACTTTTAAAATACTTTCTATTATAAAGTATTTTTTTATTATTAGGTATAAATTTACTAGCCATTTCATTGTGATCATAAGCCAATTTATGATTACCTATTCTGTCATAGCAAACACATAATTGTAAATGCGGAATCCATGTCCAACAGGCATCATTAAAAAACCCTAAACTATCTTTTGGTTTTTTTAGGTTTGCAGCTGTTTCATACCAAAATATTGCTTGATTAATCTTGTTTTCTTGTAAAAATGAAAATCCAAGTCTACAACATATTTCGGCTCTTGGAGCATCATATTCAAAGCTTTTAAATGCATATTTACGAGCTTCCTCACCATTATTAATTGATTGATAATAATCACATATATTTCCACAAACATAAATGTTATCCTCATACCATCCTTTTTTTGAATCTAAAAAACTATTATAATATTTTAAAGCTTCTTCAAATATTTCATGTTCGTATAATTCATTTCCATAGTATAATATATCTCTAGGAGTAAACTCTACACCTTCTTTTAATTTATTTCGAAAAATCTCAAGATTACGGTTAGGAGAATAGTTTATTTTCTTATGAGTTATGCTAATTTCGCTATTAATTATATTTCCATACACTTCTAAATATTCATGGACAAATCCAATCCATTTAAAATTTTTTTCCCTTTTGACTAATCTATTACGTCGATAGCTTGTAGTTATATTCCCATATTCATCAAAGCCTATATTGTATTTCATTGTTACAGAGTCTATGGAGGTATCTAAATTTTTCTTTAAGAATTTAAACTTTTTTATATCTTCAGGAAGTAGTATATCATCGGCATCTAACCAGAAAATATAATCTTTAGTTGCTTTACTAAATGCAAAATTTCTTGCAGCTGAAAAATCATCAATCCATTTAAAATCATAAATATTATTAGTATATTTTTTTATCATATTTTTAGTATTATCAGAAGATCCTGTATCTACTATTACGAATTCATCTACTACCTCTTTTACAGAATCCAGACATCTTCCTATAGTATCTTCCTCATTTTTTACTATCATACATAAACTTACAGTTATCATATAATCACTTCCTCAAAATTTAGTACGCTATATAATATGAAAACAAAAAAAAGATGATACAAGCTTTATGTCATTAATCAGCACCCGTTTTACGGGTGGTGCTGATTTAAAAATACGAAGAGGAGATAAAATTGGCATTGTAGGAGAAAACGGTGCAGGTAAAACTACACTTTTGAATATCTTATCAGGAGAGACAGATGCAGATACAGGTGTTATTAGAAGGTATTGTTCTACAGCGTATATAAAACAATTTTCAGATGAAAATGTGAATACGCAAGGTAAGCTTTTTAAAGAATTTGGGTACATTTTTTAGTTAATAGATATGTTGTTATGCCAAATGAAACCTTTAGCTTTAACAAAGTAGTAGGAGAGAGAACTTCAGAAAGAGGATATGAAGCTGTACATGTTATTGTAGGTGATAAAGTGGAATCTGGATTAGGAGGAGGAGTGTGTCAGGTATCAAGTACCCCTCATAATGCTGTAGTAGGAGCAGGTATAGTGCCTACAGAAAGAGATCACCACAATATGACCGTGAGTTATGTAGGTATTGGAATGGATGCTACTGTGGATTATGGAAACATAGATTATAAATTTAAAAATACACTGGGGTATCCCATATATATAGAATGTACAACTGATGATAAGAAACTTACATTTAATATTTATTCAAATTCTAAGTTGACTAAAAAGACCTATAAGCTTGTAAATAGTGTGAAAACAGTAAATAGATCTGGCAAGGCGGTATGTGAGGCAAAAGCTTATAAAGTTACTTATGAAGATGGAAAAGAGGTTTCAAGAGATGAGATAAACAGTGATTGTTATGTGAAATGAGACAGGTTGATATATTATTCTAAATATAGTAATATATAAGATATATTATAGAAAGGGCAAGGTATGTAATTAATGAAGATTAACTAATTCAGCGTTTTTTAAAATCAATTGAGATTTATTTTTAAGGCTTTTTATGTCTTTATTTTTGCTGGGTTAGTTTAAATGAAATAATAATTACTATAGACGTTTATGCTTTTTTGGCATAGCTATATACTTATGGATTCATTTATCTTTCCAGCGTTTGCAAAGGAGAGATTTTTTTTATGCTTATTTTAGAAGCTGTGAATTTGAAAAAATATTATGGAGATAGATTAATCATATCTACTAATGATTTAAAAATACGAAGAGGAGATAAAATTGGTATTGTAGGAGAAAACGGTGCAGGTAAAACTACACTTTTGAATATCTTATCAGGAGAGACAGATGCAGATACAGGTGTTATTAGAAGGTATTGTTCTACAGCGTATATAAAACAATTTTCAGATGAAAATGTGAATACGCAAGGTAAGCTTTTTAAAGAATTTGGAGTCAATGATAAGATTGATTGTCAGAAGGCAAGTGGAGGTGAACGAGCTAAGCTTAGTATTGCAGCTGAGTTAAGTAAAAACAGTTCCTTGCTTTTAGCAGATGAACCTACATCCAATTTAGATTATAAAAGCATTAAAGTACTGAAAGAAAAGTTCAGTAAGGTAGAAACTATTGTGTTAATAAGCCATGATAGAGATTTTATGGATACCCTATGTAATAAAATTATTGAAATAAGAAATGGCAAACTTTTCTTTTACGAAGGAAACTATTCTTTTTACAAAAAGCAAAAAGATTTAAAAATAAAAAAACAGAAGATGGAATATGAAGAATATATAGAGGAGAAAGTAAGGCTTGAAAAAACAACAAGAGATGTACAGAGTAAATCAAAATCCATGAAAAAAACTCCAAAGAGAATGGGGAATTCTGAAGCAAGACTTCACAAACGTGCAGTCAATGAAAGAAAGAAAAAATTGGATAGTGCAGTAAAGGGCATAAAGTCACGTATTGAAAAGCTGCAAGTTAAGGAAAAACCCGATAAAATTTTAAAAGTAAAAATTGATTTTTCTTTGACCAATCCTCCACAAAATAAAATTATTATGGTTAGTTCTAATTTTTGTTTTAAATATAATAAAAATGAGATTTTTCGTAATGCTAAATTTAAGGTTTACAATGGAATGAAGACAGCAGTTGTAGGAGATAATGGCTCTGGAAAAACTACACTATTAAATCTTATAAATATGCAGGATGAGCAAATTTATACTGTTCCAAAAGCGGTTATTGGATATTTTCATCAGAACTTTGAAGATCTTGATTTTGATAAAACTGTACTCCAAAATGTTATGGTTAGTAGCATTCAAAGTGAAAGCTGTGTTCGAACAATTTTGGCAAGATTATTGATTTTTGGTGATGCAGTGAGTAAAAAAGTTGGAGTTTTAAGCGGCGGAGAGAAAATAAAGGTTTCTTTTGCAAAGCTTTTTGCATCAAAGGCTAATGTATTGCTTCTTGATGAGCCTACAAACTATCTTGATATGCAGTCTATTGTGGCACTGGAAGATTTCCTAAAAGTTTATGAAGGAACTGTACTTTTTGTATCTCATGATAGAGCTTTTATAAATTCTGTAGCAGATAGACTGTTTATACTTGAAAATGAAAAAATAACGGAATTTGAAGGAAATTTGGAACAATTTGAAAAAAGTAAAAACGTACCAAAAAATCAAGAAAATATATATATAGAAAAATCAATTTTGCAGATGAAGCTTACTGAAATTGTTTCTAGAATGTCCTTAAAAGATTGTGATAAAGAAGCATTGGATAAAGAATATCAATGTATTGCGAAGCAATTAAATAAGATGTAAGGTTGATGGGGAGTATTAGAGAAGGTAGTCATCGGATAAGGGATAGAGGAATATATTGACATAAGTTTTATACTGCTGTATTATGACTTTAATAATATGTGTAATATGTTACTTTCATTTCATATTAGTATTATAGAGGGTGGATATTATGAATTTTAATGCCTTATACAATCCTTTTAGCTCAGCAAGAAGCACAGCCTATGGGAGAAGAGGAATGGTGGCTACATCTCAACCTTTTGCAGCAGAAGCTGGATTTGAAATTCTAAAAAAGGGTGGCAATGCAGTAGATGCTGCTATTGCAACAGCTGCCTGCTTGACTGTATGTGAGCCAACATCAAATGGAATTGGTGGTGATGCTTTTGCTACAGTATGGTTTAATGGTAAATTGCATGGATTAAATTCAAGTGGACCATCGCCAAAAGGAATTTCTATACCGATTTTGAAAAAAGCAGGATATAATCAAATACCACAGTTTGGATGGGAACCTGTTAATGTTCCAGGGATTCCTGCAGCATGGGCATCACTTTCGGAAAAATTTGGAAAACTGCCTTTTGAAAAGCTGTTAGAGCCTGCTGTAAGGTATGCAGAGGAAGGTTTCCCTGTAACCCCAACAGTAGGAAAATTTTGGAGAAGAGCTTATGAGTTATACAAAAGAAACTTAACTGATGAAAAATTTAAATACTGGTTTGATACTTTTGCACCAGAGGGAAGGGCTCCAAGAATAGGGGAAATGTTTACCTTAAAGGATCATGCAAAAACATTAAAAATTATAGCTGAGACTAAAAGTGAAGCATTTTATAGAGGAGAACTGGCTGAAAAAATAGATGATTTTTCAAAGAAAACTGGTGGATATATAAGAAAAGAGGATTTAGAAAAATACCATGCTGAATGGGTAAAACCTATAAGTATTAATTACAGAGGTTATGATGTGTGTGAGATTCCTCCAAATGGACAGGGTATCACCGCACTCATAGCTCTTAATATATTAAAGGGTTTTGAATTCAATGAAAAAAATTCTGTAGATACTTATCACAAGCAAATGGAAGCAGTGAAATTGGCTTTTGAAGATACTTTAAGGTATGTAACAGATAGAAATAAAATGACAATTAAAATAGAGGACTTGCTGTCTGATGCTTATGCTGATGAAAAAAGGAAGAGAATAAAAGAAACTGCTTTTAAGCCTGAATTTAGTAAAAATCCGAAAGGTGGAACTGTTTATCTTGCTACTGCTGATGGATATGGGAATATGGTATCATACATACAGAGTAATTATATGGACTTTGGTTCAGGACTAGTGATACCTGGAACAGGTATTGCTCTGCATAACAGAGGAAAAAATTTCTCCTTTGATCCAAATCATGCCAATGCACTGGAACCTGAAAAAAAGCCATATCACACAATAATTCCTGGATTTTTAATGAAAAATGGCAAAGCTGTAGGACCTTTTGGAATTATGGGAGCCTTTATGCAGCCTCAAGCCCATGTACAAGTATTGATGAACTGTATTGATTTTAATTTAAATCCACAAGCAGCACTGGATGCTCCAAGGTGGATGTGGAATGAGGAAAAAAATATTAGTATTGAGCATGCTTTCCCTCAGTATTTGGCAAAAGCTTTGTACGATAAAGGGCACAAAATAAGTTATGCTATTGATGAGACTGATTTTGGAAGAGGTCAGATAATTTGGAGAGATGAAAATGGAGTTTTATCAGGAGGAACTGATTGGAGGACTGATGGAACTATATATTCATGGTAAAATTATATTTATTATATTAATAAGATATGCTATAATTTTAAAGAGTTGGTATTTCATAAGGAAACCAAACTCTAATCTATGTTTAATCCTTTATCAATTTATAGAAGTCTTCCGACTTATATCCATAAAGGAATAAGAATGGAGGTTACTATTATGAAAGAAATAACATTAGTAAAGAGAAAATTTTCTACAGCACAGATTACTGTAATTGGAGCTCTATTTGGAATTACAATTGTGCTTGGTGTAACAGGCTTAGGATTTATTCCTATACCACCTTTTAAAACAACTATTATGCATATCCCAGTAATTATTGGAGGGATAGTCGAGGGTCCTGTAGTTGGTGCTATGATTGGGCTTTTTTTTGGTGTTTTTAGTATTTTTCAAGCAATTAATACTCCTTCACCAGTTTCGTTTATATTTATGAACCCGATTATAGCGGTGCTTCCGAGGATGATGATTGGAATTACTGCATATTACGGATATAAATTAATTAGGACAAGATCTAGAAGCATGAATATTGCTATAGGTGCAGTAATTGGCTCCTTCACTAATACCTTAGGTGTCTTAGGACTTATTTACATAATATATATAGATGCTTATATGAAGGCTCTTCATGTAAGTTATAGTATTGCAGTAAAAAGTCTTTTAGTCCTGGCATTAAATGGGTTAATTTCAGCAGGCGCAGCAGTTGCTATTACTGTTCCTGTTGTGATTGCAGTAGGTTATCTAAGAAAATAAATTTTACAGTTAACGATGTAAGTGAGGGAGTATTCTATACTAATCGGTATATAGGGGGATTTTTCATAGAATTAAATTGACTGAACTAAAAAACGAACAATTTTGAAGAACACCGTATTATTCAAAATTGGCATGCTCTCCTTGAGTCAGGCAGATTAAAAAATTAAAAATCTGTTACTGGAAAGGAGGGCATTTTTATTTGATTTTAACAAGCATATAAAAATTAATTTCTTTGGCATTAACTCCTCTAATATAATTATTATTTTATCGTATAATTCATAATTTTATTCAACAGTATTGTAAAAGCAATAGTGTAGCAATATGAAGTGAAAATCTTTATAATTAAAGTAAAATGTAGGAAAACTAATTTTGAAAATTCCTAAATATTATTTTTATAGAAAAGGAGTAGAATTTTATATGGTACAGACAAAAAGAAGAGATGAAATATTAAAAGAAGATAAATGGAAGGTAGAGAAAATATATAAAGATATAGAAAGCTGGAAAAAGGATTTTGAAAAGTTAAAATCCATGGCACCAAAATTAAGTGAATACGCTGGTAAATTATTTGAAGGCAAGAAGCTTTTAGAATATTTTAAACTGGATGAAGAAGTTTCAAGATTGGCAGGAAAACTAGCTATTTTTGCACACATGAAAAATGATGAAGATACTGCTAATCCTACTTTTCAAGTTTTAAGAGATAAAATATATGCATATAGTGCTGAAATAAAAAGCATGGAAGCATTTTTTATTCCTGAAATATTGAGTTTGCCAGAAGGAACTATAGATAAATTTATGAAGGCTGTTCCCGAATTAAATATGTATAAGTTTTTATTAGAAAGAATTTTGAAAAAGAAACCTCATATTTTAAGTGTGGAACAGGAGGAACTTATAGCTTCAGTATCAGATTGCTTAAATGCCCCAGAGAAAGTGTACAGTATGTTATCTAATGCAGATATGACTTTCCCAAAAATAAAGGATGAGAGGGGAAAAAGAGTTGAACTTACTGATGTAAATTATTCAGGTTTTATAAGGTCTAAAAAAAGATCTGTTAGAAAAGAAGCCTTTAAATCACTATTTAACACTTATAAAAAGTATAAAAATACTTTAGCTGCATCACTTACCTCAAATATTAAAAATTTTATTTTTATATCAAAAACTAGAAAGTATAAAAGTTCAATGGAATGTTCATTAAAACCTAATGATATTTCTTTAGATGTTTATAATAATACGATTGATACTGTAAATAATAATTTAAAGTCTCTGCACAGATATGTAAGCATTAAAAAGAAACTTTTAGGACTTCATGAAATGCATATGTACGATTTGTATGTTCCACTAATAGATACTGTAGAAGAACATATAGAATTTGATGAAGCAGTAAAAATAGTAAAAGAAGGATTAAAGCCTTTGGGAAAAGAGTATTTAGATATATTTGATGAAGGAATAAAAAATGGATGGGTAGATATATATCCAAACAAAGGCAAAAGAGGAGGAGCTTATTCCACAGGGGATTATGATACTATGCCTTATGTACTTTTAAATTATAACTATAAGCTTACAGATGTTTCTACTTTAGCGCATGAAATGGGTCATTCCATACATTCTTATTATTCGAGAAAAGATCAACCTTATATATATTCAGATTATTCTCTTTTTTGTGCAGAAGTGGCTTCAACTACTAATGAAAGCTTATTAATACATTATTTAATTGACAATGAGACGGATAAAAAAAGAAAACTTTATCTCATAAACCAAGAATTAGAGCAAATTAGGACTACTGTATTTAGACAGGTCATGTTTGCCGAATTTGAAAAAGTAACTCATGAAAAAATAGAAAATGAAACACCACTTACAGGAGAAGATTTATGTAAAATTTGGCGAGAATTAAATGTAAAATATTTTGGAGAGAATATGGTTGTGGATGAAGAAATAGATATGGAGTGGTCGAGAATTCCTCATTTTTATTGGGACTTTTATGTATATCAGTATGCTACAGGCTATGCAGCAGCACATTCTTTTGCCAATGCAATACTAGAGAATGGAGAAAAAGCTGTAGAATCTTATAAGGAATTTTTGAAAAGTGGGTCCAGTGATTATCCAATAAATGTATTGAAAAAAGCAGGAGTGGATATGACTTCACCTAAGCCGTTAGAGGATACTATAAAGAGATTTGATGAATTATTAGATATGTTAGAAACTGTGTAAAGTAAAAAGAGGCGGATGATATGTCAAGAAAAAGTACAAATAAATGAGAAAATACCTAGATGTGATTTATATATACCTATTTTCATAACTAAATTTATTATATTCTACGATTATTTTTTAAGGAGAGACTCTTTAAATATTGAGAGCCTCTCCTTAAAAATAATTTTATTGCTTTAAATCTATACGATTTCTTTACTATTAGAATTAGTTTCCTTAGTATTGCAGCAACTTCCTTTTTTATTGATACCCATCATCATGGGTATCATAAAGATCATCATTATTGGACATAAAAAAGGTGTTATTCTTTCAATTACACTACCAGCGCTAGGGTTTAGTTTCGTTATAATTGGTAATAATCCTATGATAATTATAGGTAATCCACAGCAGATAGCCATATGCAGCGTATGCTTTAATGAACTATGATTATGAGTTCCTTGTTTTTCTTTCTTATTTCCATGAGAATTCATAGTATATCCCTCCAAAGTAATTTTAATAATTTTTATCGTAATTGAATTATACAGTGTACATATAAAGAAGTTATGAAGAAATTCAGAAGTTATAAAAATTAATTATTGAAGGATTTTCTTACATAGCAGTGCTAACTAGACTTTCAGTTGGAACTTTGTTTAGATCATTGGTACAGTCCTCACAGTATGAAGTGAAAACTTGAATCAGATGGAGTTTAGAACTCAACATGATTTTTAGTTAAACGAATCCAGTGACGTAGTTACTCTTTACCTCCGATTTGAAAAAGAGGAGAGTATTACAGCGGGTAGTCATTTGATAAATACATTTAATAGATATAATATTACATAATAGTTGTGTAGAAGTTATGAAGATGTATATTTTGATTTTAAATGAGGAGGAGATATTAAAGAAAAAGATAAGGAAAAAGCCTTAGTGAGTGGGGCGTTAAAACAAAGTTTTCTTTATTATATTTATAAAAGAAAATATAGATAAATGTCATGTTTACTATTTTATTTTTTGTGATTAACGTAAAATGTGTATTTGATTTATAATAATTTGAGAAATAGTTATATAATTAAGATGCAATAAAGTAAATTTATAAACTCAATAAGATAGGAGAATATAATATTTGAATAATTGAATATAGTAGGCGGAGGAAAACATATGAAGAAGAATTCATCACAAAAAGAATTTAAAAAATTAAAAAGTCAAATTAATAATATTGAAGAGATTGTATATTATTCAAAACCAGGAGCACTTATAGAACATGAAAGTTCCATAAGAAAAAAGCTTGTTAAACTTAAGGAAATGAAAAATGAAGGATTAAAGGACTTTGAAGATGTATATGAAAGCTATGAAGAATTACTGAAAAATGTATCAAAGAGAATACTTGACAGTTACAATAAGAAGAACAATACACACTTTGCTTTTTATGAAATTATAAAAGAAAATTACAATGCTTTTTTGAATTCAGGCATAATGACAGTACTTACTAAAAATCATATACCTAAATTAATTGCTGAAGAGTTTGAAAAGACATTTCCTGATAATCCCAAGGATGAATATATTGAGACTAGACACATGAAGCGAAAATTCTATATTCATCTAGGGGATACGAATACAGGTAAAACTTATAATGCTGTAGAACGCCTCAAAACAGCGAAGAAAGGGATATATTTATCACCACTTAGAATTCTTGCTTTGGAAAATTTCGAAAAGTTAAATAAGGAAGGTATAATTTGTGATTTATTAACTGGTGAAGAAGAAGTATTAAAGATAGGCTCAACTCATATCTCCTGTACAATAGAAAAGCTTAATTTAAAGGAGCACTATGATATAGCTGTGATTGATGAAATTCAAATGATTAGTGATAAACAAAGGGGAATGGCATGGAGCAGGGCTTTATTAGGGTTAAAATGTGATGAAATTCATATATGTGGAGCTCTTAATGCTAAAGACATAATAAAAACAATTATAAATGATTGTGAAGATGAGTATGAGATAAAAGAATATAAAAGAAGTATTCCTCTAGAAGTTGAAAATAAGAAATTTAATTATGATGACATCAAGGAAGGTGACGCTGTTGTAGTTTTTTCTAAAAAAAGAGTGCTGGAGATAGCACAGAGATATTCAAGTAAGGGCATTAAAGCCAGTATGATATATGGAGATTTACCTCCAGAAGTTAGAAAAATGCAGTATGAACAATTTACAAATAAGGAGACAAAAGTGCTAGTTACAACTGATGCAATAGGTATGGGAGTCAATTTACCTATTAGAAGAATTATTTTTATAAATATAAAAAAGTTTGATGGCGAAGAAGTACGGGAACTTACATCACAAGAAGTAAAACAGGTAAGTGGACGTGCGGGACGAATAGGTATTTATGATATAGGTTATGTAGCTAGTGCTGGAGATACTCAAGATTTTATTAAATCCAAATTAGAAGCTGGAGATGAAAAAATAAAAAGAGCAGTTATTGGACCATCAGATGCAATATTAAAGATTAAAAGTTTGCCTTTAAATGAAAAATTAGCTTTGTGGGGGACTAGAGAAGAAAAACTAGATTATTATACAAAGATGGACATCAGCGAATATATATTGATTTTAGATAAGATAAAAAAATATAAGCTAAAAGAAGAAGATCAGTGGAATTTATTGAAGGTTCCCTTTGATGTTTCAAGAGAAGATTTAATGAATGGGTTTTTGGAATACGTAGATGAATTATTTATAAATAAACAAGATAGTTTATTTAAACCACAATGTTTTGTGGGTAATTTAGATGACTTGGAAATATATTATCAAAAGATAAATATGTATTATTCATTTTCTAAAATATTTAATTTGAAATTTGATGTTGACTGGGTTTACAGTGAAAGAATAAAAGTGAGTGAGGAAATAAATGAAATATTAGTTAGAATATGATTTCAGCGAAAATGCTTAGGCATACAATAGAATTTTACAGAAACTTATTTAGATAAAATCAAGATATTATAAGTACTTGATCTATTTTAACAAATGCAATTCGTAATCTGAAATTAAATAAAAAATATTACATTTTTTATAAAAGGTACATTATGAATTGCAGTTTAACAAGTCATGAACTCTTTTAAAGGCAGCAAGTAACATAAATTGAGGATGGCGATATTGGGATTTTTAATATGCATATAAATTTAAAAGTGTAAAACTATAATTTTCCTATAAATATAGTTTATAAATGTGTGACAAACAATAATTAATAATGATTAGACCAATAGTATTTTAAATGTTAGAATGATTCAGTAAATGTGAATAAATAGTATAGAGTTGTCTACAAAGTTACATGATATAAAAAGATTACTCAACAGCTGTTAATTTTTTTAAACTATAAAAGTTAAAAATATTATAAATCCATTTTTAAACAAAATTGTCAATTGTTTAACACGTAAATAAAAGTGTTTACGAAGGAGGTTTGCATTGAGTATTAATGTAAATATTATTTCTGGATTTTTAGGAGCTGGAAAAACTACATTTTTAAAAAAAATCCTTCCTAATATGAAAGGTAAAATTGCTTTAATTGAGAATGAATTTGGTGATATTGGCATTGATGGAGACTTAATTAATGACAAACTACCTATTAAAGAAATCTATGCCGGTTGTATTTGTTGTAGTTTAGTAAAAAACTTTAAAGATAGCATAGAGGAATTAGCGTTAGAATATAAACCTGAACATATATTTATAGAACCATCTGGTGTAGGAAATTTATCAGATATCGTAAGGGTTTGTGGGAAAATTTCTGAAAATTCAAATTGTGATATAAGAATAAATCATCTTATAACTATTGTAGATATAAGTGCATTTGATGATTATTTAGAGAATTTTGGTGGATTTTATTTAGATCAAATTCAAAATGCCAATATTATCTTTTTAACTCATATGGATAGTATAGATGACGAAAAAGTGGAAGAAGTAATTTCCAAAATAAAATTAAATAATGAAAAAGCATATATCCTTAAGGATAATTGGTATTCTTATGAGAGTGAAAAAATAATTGAAATATTAGATACAATTGAAGATTTTGAAATTGATTTAAAAGAAGAAACTGTATCAACACCTGCAGATAAAGTGTTCAGTACTTTATCTATAGACAGGCCCAAAACTTTTCTAGAGAAGGATATAGATAAAATATTAAGTTCTCTGAAAAGTAAGGATTATGGTTATATTTTAAGAGCTAAAGGAATTTTAGAGCTTGATACAAAAAGATTTATTTATTTTGATTTCACTCCACATCATTTTCAGTGGAACCATGTGGAAGAATTTAAAGAGGCTAAAGTGGCTTTCATTGGAAATGAACTAAAAAAACAAAAAATATTACAATGTTTTACAAGTAGGCATGTATCTAAAGTTTTAAGCAGATATCCAAAATTTTAAACAGGTATATTTAATCTATAATTTTTATTCGAATAAGCAAATTCTATCTGAACTTAAGAATCACTTGATATAAAATGCTAAGTTTTGGTCATTTACTAACTTAATAAGGAGGGATTAACATGAGTAAAATTATTGACTTTAATTGTACGTATGATAATTCTGTAGGAATTAATGAAGAGGTTACAGAAAAAACAGGCTTACATTTCCCAGAAGCCTATAAGCATTGGGATAGCATGGCTATGTTGGCAGAAGAATTAAAGAAATATGATAACGCAAATTTTTGTGGCTTGCCATTCTGTCATACCGTTGAGGGAGAAGCTATGGGTGGCATAATTAATCTTGGAAATGAAAAAACAGGTCCAAGAGCAAAAGATTATATTTGCACAAAAGCAGAAGAGATATTAAATCTACCTGAAATCGATTACTCGAAAGGCCGTATATCAGAGGTTCTAAAAGCTTGTAAATATTTGCGGGATAAGGGAGAGAATGTTCTTCTATATATTTCAGGACCATTTACAATTATGAATGTTTTAATTGATCCGCGTCATGTTTTTAAGTTATTTAGAAAAGAACCAGATACTATGAAGGCTATTTTTGATAAATTCCAAAAGGAAACATTACGCTTTGTTGAAGAGGCTAAAAAAGCAGGAGTTAACATGATTAGTTATGCTGATTCTTCTGGAGGATTAAATATTTTAGGACCAAAGTATGCTGAGCAGACTGTAGAAATGTTTACTTATCCATTATTAAAAAATATTGAAAAAATGATTGATGATGAAATGATAGTATTACTTTGTCCTAAGACTACGTTTGCATTATTAGGGACAGATAAAGCTGTGTGGAAGGATATTAATTTAGGAGGATCTATAAAATATTCTGAAGCTTGTGAAAAAGTTATGGGGCAAGCAAAATTTGTTGGACAAATGTGTATTAAAAATAAAGATTTTGAATTAAAAGATGGAATAATCAAAACAATTGCTTTACTTTAATTATTAATATAAAAAATTAAAAAAATGTGGAGGATAAAAAACATGCACAAGAATGATAAAATGACGCCAAATGAAAGATTAGCTGCATTTATGACAGGAAAACCAATGGACAGAATTTTAGCTATGCCAGTTGCTTGTTCTATGTCTGGATTAGCACTTGGAATGACTCATAAGGAAAAAAGAAGTAGTGCTTTAAATGAAGCAAAAGCACAGATTGCTTGCTATGAAAGATTTGGCAACGACTTAACTATTGTTGAATATGGATTGCATGGTGTAGGTTCAGCTTTAGGCAGTGAAATGAGTGACCCAGAAGACTCAGTACCAGCAATTGTGAAATATGCTTTAGAAGATTTGAATGATGTAGATAAATTAGATATGTCAAAATTGGAACCAAAAAATGATAAAGCATTCCAATTACATTTAGAAGCTGCACGTATCATAATGGATGAAATAGGGAATGAAGTTCCAACTGGAGTATTAATATCTGGGCCTTTTACTGCTGCTGCAAGTATTTACAAAATAGAAAAGTTGCTTAGAGCAACTAGAAAAAATCCTGAAAAACTTCATCAACTAATTAAATTCTGTAATGATGCATTAAAAATGATTTGCAGGGAGTTTATAAAAGCAGGTGTTCTTATTTTATTATGTGATCCTATTGCGTCAGGAACTATTCTTAATAAAAAGCAATATTTAGAGTTTGTTTTACCATATACGCAGGAATTAATGAAAGAGATTCATGAGGCAAAGGGAATGGTTTGTTATCATATTTGTGGAGATACAACATCAATTGTAGGAGAAATGGTTAAATCAGGCTGTGATATGATGAGTATAGATAATAGAGTAGATTTAGCATATACAAAACAAGTAGTAGGAGACAAAGTGCCTATACTTGGAAACGTAGATCCAGTAGAAGTATTGATTTTAGGAAATACCAATGATGTAGACTCAGCAGTAAAAAATTGTATGCAAAAAGCTTATGACAGTCCTTGTGGATATATTTTGGCATCAGGCTGCGACCTTTCAGGTGCAGTTCCACTAGAAAATATTGATCAGTTTATGGCTTCTGCTAGAAAATATGGAAAGTGGCCACTAGATCCAAAAAATTTCTCTTAGAAGATAAATCGATAATTTAGGAAAAAATGGAGGGAAAACAATGGCATTATCAAAAGAAGAATTATTAAAAAGATTATCTGATGGTGTATTTGAAATGGAAGAGGAAGATACAATTGAAGCAGCTAAGGAATATGTAGAAGCAGGATATGATATACTTGATGGTATTATGGAAGGTCTTGTAGATGGTATGAATCATGCAAGTAAATTGTATGAGGAAGAAGAATATTTTGTTACGGATTTATTATTATGTTCAGATGCAATGTATGAAGGTTTAGCAATTTTAAGACCTCACCTTCCAGCAGATGAAGTGGATAGAGAAAAACCAAAGGGAGTAATTGGAGTTGTAGAAGGAGATACTCACGATATAGGAAAAAATTTAGTAAAAATCATGTTAGAAACAGCTGGATTTGATATGATTGACTTGGGTAGAGATGTTCCACTTCAGAGTTTTGTAGATAAAGCTAAGGAAGTTAATGCTTCATTTGTTTGTATGTCAACCTTGATGACAACAACAATGAATGGAATGAAAACTGTTATAGAGTTATTAAAGGAAGCTGGAATAAGAGAAAATCTTAAAGTTGTTATAGGAGGAGGTCCTATTTCAAAGAAGTTTTCTGATTTGATTGGAGCAGATGGGTATTCTGCTAATGCAACTGAGGCTGTTAAATTAGTAAAAGGATTACTTAATATAGCATAGAAAGAGGTGAAGGCTGTGTTGTCACCAAAAGAGCGCTTAGACAAAGTTTTTAGTGGAGAAAAGGTTGATAGACCACCATGTATTTGTCCTGGAGGCATGATGAATATGGTCACAACAGAGTTAATAGAAGAAGTAGGAATAAAGTTTCCTGAAGCACATATGAGTGCACAAATGATGGCTGGTTTATCAGAAGCAGTGTATGAAAGAGGCTGCTTTGAGAATTATGGAGTTCCATTTTGTATGACCATTGAGGCGGAAAATTTTGGAGCAAAGGTTGATATGGGAACAAAGATTTATGAGCCTCATGTTGTAGAATATTCAATTGATTCTGTTAAGGAATGGAAGAAGATTTCTCAAATTAACTGTACAGAAGGAAGAGCAAAGGTAGTTATTGATGCAATTAAGTTGTTGAAATCAAAGAGAAATGATGTTCCTATTATAGGTAATTTAACGGGACCTATTAGTACAACAAGTTCTATAATGGAACCTTCTACCTTTTATAAAGAATTAAAAAAAAGCAATAAGGAAGCACATGAATTTCTTAATTTTGTTACAGATGAATTAATTAAATTTGCAAAAAAACAAATGGAAGCAGGTGCTGATATAATAGCTATTTCTGATCCTAGTGGTACAGGAGAAATTTTAGGACCAAAATTATTTGAAGAATTTGCTGTTAAATATATTAATAAAATTATTGAAAGTGTAAAAAAAGAGAATAAAGGTACAATTGTGCATATATGTGGACAAATGAAGAAGGTATATTTAGAAGTAAATAAGGTAAAAAGTAATGCTCTAAGTTTTGATTCTATAGTTAACATGAGTGATGCAAGAAAAAATTTAAAAGACAGGGTGTTAATGGGGAATGTAAGTACTTATGCAATTGAATTTGGGGAAGCAAAGAAAATTGCAGAACTAACTGAAAAGTGCGTAAAAGATGGATCTAATATTATATCTCCAGCTTGCGGACTTGGAATGAAATCTCCTTTAAAAAATGTAAAGGCAATGTTAAAATATTTATCAAAGGAAGATGGAGATAGTAATGACTAAGATTTCTATTAAGTCACAGAATAAAAGCTTTGAATATACACCTGATAAAAATTTGTTGCAAATTTTACTTGAAAATGATGTTTTTGTGGATAATCCATGTAATGGAAAAGGGTTCTGTGGAAAATGCAAAATCAAACTTTTAGAAGGAAATTTACCTGATATCGGAGAAACAGAAGAGAAACTTTTAAAAAAGGAAGAAATTGATTCAGGTATAAGACTTTCTTGCTTTGTAGTACCGCAAGAAGATATCGTAATTGAAATTTTACAAAAAGAAGGAAAACATGACATACTTACAACAGGTTATACGCCTGATTTTGAGTTTAATCCTTTAATTCATAAAGAGGTTTTTGAAATAGAAAAACCTACATTAGAAAATCAAGGTTCCTTTGAAGAACTTATATGTAAAACCTTTGATGTTGAAAAATTTGATTGGAGATTACTTCAGCAGCATGAATTTATAACTGGAGAAGTTACAGGAGTTTTTAATGGAAGAGAATTAATTGCAATTGAGTGCGGCGATACTACAGATATTCTCTATGGAGTTGCAGTTGATATTGGAACTACAACTGTTGTAACAGCATTAATTGACATGAAGACAGGTAAAGAATTAGCTGCAGCTTCAATGATTAATGCTCAAAAGAACTTTGGATTGGATGTTTTAACTAGAATAACCTATGAAGTGGAGCATCCTGAAGATGGAAAAGAAAAACTGCAATATGCAATTGTAAATTCTATTAATGAGATGATTGGAGATATATGCAATAAATCAAAAGTAGATAGAAAAAACATTTATGAGATTTCTATTGCAGCAAACTGTACAATGATGCATCTTCTGCTAGGAATTGATGCTACATCTATTGGAATGTCTCCGTATTCACCAATATTTACAAAATCAAAAAATATATTGGCAAAAGACATTGGGTTAAAGGCAGCACCAGGTGCTAGATTATACTGCCTTCCATCAGTTTCAGCTTATATAGGTGCAGATATTGTGGCGGGGGCATATGTTTGTCAGCTTCATAAAGCTAAGGAAAATGTCCTATTTATAGATATTGGAACTAATGGAGAAATTGTTTTATCCAATCATGGAAAGCTGTTATCATGTTCTTGTGCAGCAGGTCCAGCTTTAGAAGGAATGAATATTAGTTCTGGCATGAGAGCAGCAGAAGGTGCAATTGAGGATGTAAAAATTACTGAAAGTGGAGTTGAAGTTCAGGTTATTGGGGATCAAAAGCCAATAGGAATATGTGGAAGTGGTATATTAGCTGTTGTAAAAGAGCTGCTTCGTACAGAGCTTGTAAAAAAGGATGGAGCATTTATAAAGAAAGAAAAGTTAGAGGAATCAGATTATCGATATGATATGATTCAATTGGATGGCAGAAAACGACAGTTTATTTTAGAAAGCAGTCCAGATCAAATACTAATTACACAAGGAGATATTCGTCAAGTGCAATTAGCAAAAGGCGCTATTCTTTCAGGTTTTTATGCTTTATTAAGAAAGGCTAACATTGATATGGATAATCTTGATAAAGTTATTGTAGCAGGACAATTTGGAGCTCACTTATCAGCTGACAGTTTGGTAGGAATAGGAATTTTACCAGAAAAGGTTGAAGATAAGCTAGTATATGTAGGAAATTCATCTAAAACAGGTGCATATATGGCTCTTATGTCTGCTAATGTAAAAGAAGAAATTGAACAATTAGCTCATCAAATAGATTATATGGAATTAGGTGCATCCGAAGGTTATGAAAAACTTTTTGCTGCATGCCTTATATTCCCTGGTTAGAATGTAAATATAAGTCCTCTCAAACTAAAAATTTGGGAGAACTATTTTTTATATGTTAATGTAATAGCCCCTTTAATTATTGGGTGGGCTAATTTTGAAAATAGAAATTCTATAATTTTATTGTATTATATGAGAAAAATATCTTTTAGGGATATATCCTTTTTTAATTCCTTCTGTTACAAGCAAGTAGGTGGCTGTAGTATCAAACCTGGCATCATGAAAATTTCCAGTACCATTAAAGTATTTTTTACTTACAGCATTTATGTATGGATTTTCTATATGAAGAAATCTTACAACCTCTTCAAGTCGTGGAGCCTTGCATTTATTGTATCTGTTTTTAAGGTTACATATATTTTTATAGTAATTCATAGTGCAAAAGGTATGTTTGATGTTTAATATTTCATTGCAATTTTTAAATTCAGAAGATAGAAATTTAATATCAAAGTTTACATTATGGCCTATTAAAATATCTGCATTTTGAAAGTCATTTAAAAATTCATCTAAATGATCTTTAAAGTTCATACCGCTGCTTAGCTTGTACAAGGTTTCCACAGTAAAACCGTGTACTTTTTCTGCACTAGGCTCTATATAATCAACAGCAAAGAAAATATTTTTACCTATGGTTTTGGTTGGCTTTGCACTGGTGTCAACAAGAATGTAGCTTAGTTGGCATATGTTTCCTGGCCTTAAACCAGTTGTTTCTGTGTCAAAAAATATCATGTTCATTCAAAGACGTCCTCCTAAATTTAAGCTATATCCATTATAACATTATAGTGAGTTATACTTGCGCAATTAATAAAATTAATGGTAAAATTATTATAGGGCAAAAGAAAATAATGCATATGGAGGGGTACTATGAGAAAAAAACATAATAGAAGAGCTTCTATTGCAATAAGAATATTGTTAATGTTAGTGGGAGCGTGCTTGGATGCAGTAGGATTGAAGTTCTTTTTGATACCAAATGATGTTATTGATGGAGGAATAAGTGGTATATCCATTATGGTAAGTCACTTTACATCAATACCTCTTGGAGTATTTATACTATTATTTAATATTCCTTTTATCATTATAGGATACAAAAATATTGGCAAAGATTTTACAATTGCCACATTTTTTTCAGTAATTTCACTTTCAGTTATGACATCAGTATTTAATCCTAAAATAGGGGTAACAAATGACCCACTTCTTGCAGCTATATTTGGGGGTATAATACTTGGAATAGGTGTAGGACTTATGATAAGAAGTGGAGGGTCATCGGATGGAACGGAAATTGTAGCTATATTTTTAGATAAAAAAAGTGGTTTTTCTGTTGGTGAAATAGTAATGTGTTTTAATGTATTTATACTTGGGAGTGCAGGTTTTGCATTTGGATGGGACAGAGCAATGTACTCATTAGTAGCTTATTTTATAGCATCTAAAGCTATAGATGTAACTTCTCAAGGAATTGATGAGTCAAGGTCAGTTATGATAATTTCAGACGAACATGAGGAAATAAAAGATAGGATTTTAAAAGAGTCAGGACGAGGAATAACTCTTATAAAAGGAGAAGGGGGCTATTCTAATCTCCCTACTAATGTGATTTTTGTAATAGTGTCACGACTTGAGATATCACGCTTGAAGTCCATAGTAAATGACATAGATGATGATGCCCTTATAGTAATGCAAAGTGTGGAGGTTTCAGGAAAGAATTTTCAAAAATAAGTACCAATTTGTTTTAAGTATGTAGTTTCACATAGTTAAAACAAATTTATAAAGATTAGAGGGATTGGCTAATACATTTGACCGATCCCTTTTGTGATTAAAATTATTTAATACAATCTAGTGCTTGTGAAATATCAGAAATTAAATCTTCCTTGTCTTCAATGTCGTAGCTTATATGGATTAACTCTGCTGGAACACCATGTGTATGAGCAGTATTTGCAAATTTCTCGATATCTAGTACGGTAAGAGCAGGATTAGTAATGGTTTTACCAATGCCTGGTCTGTAGCCTGCCTGTACACATTTTGTATTCATTCTATAATTAGTCATTTTATTACATCTTTTCTTGAAGATAATAATATAAATATTATAATTTTAATATTCAATCACTTCAAATGAAAATTGGTATAAGAGTTTTCAAAAGTAAATATAGAGTTTTTAAATGAAAAATAAACTTATACTTCGAATATTTTTACAATCACAAGTACGGCTAAATATTTTGATAAGTCTAAACAGAATAAATAGAAAATTTAAGAAAACCTAAGGCTTTTTCAAAACTCGTACCTCAGATAATTCAAAAGGCCTAAATTTTTCTACAAATTTTCTGTCAAGACTTATATACAAAATATTTAAATGTACTTGTTTATTGTGAAATATTTCTATGCATAAGTTTATTTTCAAGTTAAAAACTCCATAGGAAAAACAACTTAATGCTTATTTGTACTCTGTATGGGTAGAAGTTTCATTTTTTCCATAAGGGCTGTTTTTTATGGCTTTATTTTTTACATTTTTAGTATAATTTTTAGATGTAGGAGATTGTGTATTACTGTAATTTTTACTAGAAGAATTTTTCTTACTCATAATATTACCTCCATCATATAATAAGTTTGTGGTCAGCTAAATGATTCTCATAAACTTGTTTATCTTTACATTTTAGTATAGATAATAAAGTATTTGTGCTATTTGTTATGAGATAATTTTGATCTTTTTGTATATTTTTTGCCATTTGAATGAGATCCTATCTTTTTACCGTGTTCAATACCTATTTCAGATCCTGCTTCAGAGTGCATTTTTCTCATCTCAGCATTAGACTTAGGCCTATCTTTCATCCTATTTTTATTGTTATCCATACAAGTCCCTCCTATAAATGATAAGCTTAAATATATAAAAAATAAAAAAGCAAATACTATGATATGCTCCCTTTATGGTAGACAGTTAAAATAATAAAACTGTTTCCATAAAGGGGGTATATTTTTATGGGTAGAAAAGAAAAAGTTACAGTTGATAGGAAGATAGCAGCTGTTAAGGATTACCTCATAGGTAAAAAAAGTTGCATGCAAATTTGTTTTGAATTAGAAATTACTAAAGGTTCATTTAGACAATGGGTTAGAAAATATCAATTAAATGGAGAACTAGGGCTGCAATGTTATAAGAAAAATACCTATTATCCTGAATCCCTTAAATTGCAGGCTGTCTCTGATTATGAAAGAGGAGCAGGATCGTTAAATAATTTATGCAACAAATACAATATTTCTAGTCATGGTATTCTCCAACGATGGATAAAAAAGTATAATGATCATAATAGAGTTAAGTCTCATAACTCAAAAGGAGATAGTACTATGATCATTGGAAGAAAAACAAACTATGAAGAAAGAATTGAAATAGTATCATTCTGCATTAAAAATAACGATAATTATCAACTAGCATCAGAGAAATTTAATGTTTCGTATCAGCAAGTTTATGCTTGGACATCTAAGTATAAAGAAGGTGGTGTAGAAGCCCTTGTTGATCGACGTGGAAAAAGAAAAAGTCTGGAGCAACTAACAGAAACTGAAAAACTTGCTGCTCAAATTAAATTGCTTGAGGCTGAAAACAAACGATTAGAAATAGAAAATAGCTTCTTAAAAAAATTAGACGAGGTGGAAAGGAGGCGAGATGGGAAGACAAATACATAGCTATTAGAGAATATAGTGAAGAAAATAAAATTTCGATATCTCAACTATGTGAAATTGTAGGCGTAGCCCGTTGTTCATACTATAAATGGTTGAAGCGCATAGAAAGTATGTCAGATAAAGAAAATGCTACAATAATTAAAATTATGATTGAAATCTACTCTGAAGTTCAAGGTATATATGGGTATAGAAGAATGAATTTGAATATAAATAGGATACTTAAAAAGAAGTATAATCATAAGCGAATTTATAGATTAATGAAGTCTATTAACATGAAATCTGTAATTCGCAGGAAGAAAAAAAACTACGTTCCCAGCACTCCTCAAGTCACTGCCGAGAATATACTGGATAGAGAATTTCATGCTGATAAGCCAAATAAAAAATGGCTTACTGATGTAACCGAATTTAAGTTAACTGATGGAACAAAAGCTTACTTGAGTGCTATACTTGACCTGCACGATAATAGCATTGTTTCCTATGTTCTTGGACATTCAAATAATAACCATCTTGTTTTTCAAACACTTGATAAAGCTATTGAAGCTAACCCTAATGCTAGTCCACTCTTTCATAGTGATAGAGGCTTTCAATATACTAGTAAATCTTTTAAGAAAAAATTAGATAATATCGGGGCCGTTCAAAGCATGTCTCGTGTTAGTAAATGTATTGATAATGGTCCTATGGAAGGATTTTGGGGAATTATAAAAGCAGAGATGTACTATCTAACAAAGTTTCATAACTTTGATGAATTACAATACTCAATCGATAAGTATATAAATTTTTATAATACAGAAAGGCTACAAGAAAAACTTAAAGGTCTGACACCAATAGAATATCGGAATCAGACCCTAGTCTGTTAATTTTTGTTTTTTTACCTGTCTACTTGACAGGGAGCAGTTCACTATAAAGGTTATTGCTTTCCTTATAGTATTTACTTAAGTTAAGTATTTTATTAATATTAAAATTTAAAACTTATATATTATTTACTTAATTTTTGCAGTTTAAGAACATTGCAAAGCAAAACTTCGCAAGTTAAGAATTAATAATGAAAAGTTAATCAAGGATTTTTTGTAGTGTAACGGAAAAAATTCACATTAACTATTAATTCTTCATTCTTAACTATTAATTAAAATTCTATGCGTGCGAAAATTGAGTTATTTATTATTTTTCCTACCATAAGGGCATATATACACACACATGCCGCAGACAGGTACTTGTTTGTTATGCTCCATTTCATTAAAATAGCTGTCACATTTTTTTACATCAAATCTTTTTTCACGATCTTCACCTTCTATATAATTTTTACCATAGAATGCTTTCTGCGGACATATTTTCACGCAGGCCATACATTCACCGCACTTTTGTTCTATTTCTTTACCTGTAGGGTTTAATGGTAAATCAGTTAATATACTTACCCATCTTACTCTCGGACCATGTTTTGGGGTAATCAGTAAACAGCTTTTGCCTATCCATCCAAGTCCTGCTAATCTTGCTGCAAGTTTATGTGAAAAGGCTGCATTTATATAATCACTATTTACTCTTTCTGCTGCAGATATAGGCAAAGCACTATAACCCTTTCTTATTATATAAGAACTTATTATAGAGGCTATATTATCTAACCTAGCATTTATAGTTTTATAACAATTTTCATATTCTAATTTTGCAATATCGTTGGAGTCATCATTTAAATGATCTACAATAGTAGATGGAAACACAATACCTAATGAAATAGCTCTTGGATAACCTTTTACAAGAGATCCCCCATATTTTACAAGTTCATTTTCATATTTACTTATATCTGCAACTCCATAATAATCTATCATAAAATTATTCAATATTTTTTGTATATTATATTCCAACATAAGTATGTCCTCCTTTATAATATGGTACTTTTAACCTATTATTTATCTCTTAATAATATCATAATTTTTATGATAGAATGTAAAATTCATAAAATTAAATTTATCCGATGGCTAGCTACTGGATAATTCATCTAAACTTAGTGGAAGAAATAAAACTTCCACTAAGTAAGATTCATTGATAATTGCAGAACTATTTTGCTAAATTATCAAAAAATATATGCGCTTTTTAGAAAAGCGTGGTATAATATGAAGAAAAAATTATTAATTTAGGAGGTAATTGATGGATAACAAGGAAACAAATGAAAAAGTACATAAGGAATATGCTGCCCTTGAAACTGTACCACAGAGTGAAAGAACAATAAGTTTTTTGGACATGCTCACAACCTGGATTGGTGCCAATGCAAACAACGGAACCTGGTATGTTGGAGGAGTTGTAGCAGGGGCTACTTTTGGTGGAGCTGTGCTGGTAACTTTGGTTTCAAATCCTATTGCCTATATAATAATGGCTTTAATAGGGTTTATAGGCTACAAAGTTGGAACATCTACCATGGCACTTACAAGACCATCTTTTGGTGTTAGAGGAAGCTTTCTACCATCTGTCCTCAACATAACTCAATTTATTGGCTGGACAGCTGTAAATACTTTTATAGCTGCAATTTCTATAAGCTTTATATTAAAAGATATATTTGGGCTTCCTGCTTATGGCTCAAATGGAAGTGAAAAGACGATGCTTATAGGAATTGCTGTAATGAGCATACTTCATCTTATATCTATTGCTACAGGGCATAAGTCTGTAAAAATGGTAGAAAAAATAGGAGTTATATTTATATTAATTTTAGGAGTATGGGAAACGGTAGTTGTTTTAAAACAGGTTCCTTTAAGTAAAATTATAGCTTGGAGACCTCCTTCTGGAAAGGTTATGGACATTGGTTCTGCTTTTGATGCTATGGCTGCTTTTAGTTTAGGATGGGTTCCTGCTATTGCAGATTTTACAAGATATAGTAAGAGTAAAAAAGCATCTACAGTAGCTCCTATAATTGGAGCAAATGTTGGATTATTTTGGTTTGCTTTTGTAGGCATAATTGGAGCAATAGGTACAGCAGTTACAACAGGAGTATATGATCCTAACAATTCTGATCCAAGCACTATTGTAAGCAAGCTTGGCCTTGGAGTTATAGCACTTTTAGTTATTATATTGACGAGTACTACAGCAAATGCAATAAATCTTATGGGAGCAGGAATTTCTGTTACAAATTTAAATAAAAAAATAAAATCACAAACAGCTCTTTTTGGAGTAACGATACTTGCAGCTTTGTTAACTATTGTTCCAATTTATGCTTCTAGTTTTTTGGACTCCTTTGAAATGTTCCTTGATTATATAGGCATGGTATTTGGACCTATTTTTGGAATTATGATAACAGATTACTATTTGGTTAGAAAAAAACAGTATGCTGTAGAACAATTTGATGATGAAAAAGGTAAGTATTGGTATAAATCTGGATTTAACCTTGTTACCATTAGTGTGTGGATAATTTCTGTCATTATATTTTTATTTATGAAGAATTTACCTATGTTTACCAAAACCATAGGAGCCATTTATCCTATAATTATAATTTCGGCAATTTTGTATTTTATAAGTAGCAAAATATTTTTAAAGAACAAATAATATAGGAAGGAAGCACAGCATGTTAATAAAAAATGTAAGACTTAGAAATAAAGATGGAATATATGATATTTTAATTGAAGATGGAGTTATAAAGGAAATTTCTAAAAATATAGCAAAAGAAGACAAAAACATAATTGAGGGGAATGGAAATTTAGCACTTCCACCTTTTGTTGAACCCCATGTTCACCTTGATACTACTCTCACTGCAGGAGAGCCAAAATGGAATATAAGTGGAACTCTTTTTGAAGGAATAGAAACCTGGGCACTTAGAAAGAAAATGCTTACGGAAGAAGATGTTATAAAAAGAGCTACAACTGCGCTTAAATGGCAGATAGCAAATGGAATACAGTATGTAAGAACACATGTAGATGTTACAGATCCAGAGCTTACAGCATTAAAAGCTTTAATTAAAGTAAGAGAAGCAATGAAAGAATTTGTAGATATACAGATAGTCGCTTTTCCACAGGAGGGCATAAATTCTTTTCCCTGCGGATTAAAACTTTTGGAGGAAGCATTAAAGCTTGGTGCAGATGTAGTAGGGGCTATTCCACATTTTGAATTTACAAGAGAATATGGCGTGGATTCTGTAAAAAAAGCATTGGAGCTTGCAGTAAAATATGATAAACTGGTTGATGTCCACTGTGATGAAATTGATGATGAGCAGTCTAGATTTGTGGAAGTAGTTGCAGCAGAGGCATATAAGTACGGAATAGGAGAAAAGGTTACGGCAAGTCATACTACTGCTATGCATTCTTATAATAATGCATATGCTTATAAACTCTTTAGGCTTTTAAAGATGTCAAATATAAATTTCATATCTAATCCTATAGTAAACACCCACCTTCAAGGAAGATTTGATACTTATCCTAAGAGGAGGGGAATTACAAGAGTTAAAGAGATGATAGATGCAGACATTAATGTATGTTTTGGACACGATGATATATGTGATCCATGGTATCCAATGGGAACAGGTAATATGCTTCAGGTACTTCAAATGGGTATACACGTATGTCAACTCATGGGTTACGATCAGATTGTAAATTCTATTGATCTCATAACGAAAAATAGTGCAAAGACAATGCATATTGAAGATGATTATGGAATAAAAGAAGGAAATACTGCTAATCTCATTATACTCAATGGAAAAGATGAATATGATGTTATAAGAAAACAATCAGAGGTGCTGTATTCCATAAGAAAGGGAAAAATACTCTCAAAAACTGAACCTAAAAAGACAGATATTTATGTGGATGGGGAAGAGAGAATTACCTTTGATATAAATAAGTAGTATTATTTTTTAAATAAATATAGTGTTATTTCAAAAGTAAAAGAACCTAATAAAAGTATAAATTAGGTTCTTCTACTTAATTGTGTGTAAGATAAGTTATTTTCCTTTATTCCTATGATAAAATAGAGGTATATTTAGAAATGTAAAGGAGAAGTCTTAATGGAGTATGAAGGAATAGTATCTATATGGCTGGCAAAATGTGAAGATATTAAAGATTTACAGCATTATCTTCAAGTGAATTATTCTAATTTTGGTGACTATTTAAATTCTAAGTTTGAAAAAAATTTTAACGTTGAGTGTTTTGATGAGGAACTAAAGGAAATAAACTTTATTGAAAGAGATTCGGATTTGTTTTCTGATATAATGAAAGATCAATCTTTTTCACAAAATATTATTTCAGATTATAGCAAAAAGTTTTCAGATAAACTGGATAGAAAGTATAACTCAATTATATTATTATATAATTTTAATTATGATGGTTCTATAGGAGAAGATCAGGACAACAGTGTATATGTAAAATTTATTGGAAGTTTTAAATATAGAACATAGAAATATAAAGGTGTTATTCATAAGAAAAATTTTCTACAATTGTTTGATTTATTTAATGGATTGCTTGGATAGTATTTATGTTTTAGGTCATACTATATATATAACTTAAATATATAATATATATATTGAAAGGGGAATTTAATTATGGATGCACCAAAAATGGAAGTTAAATGTGGCGTTGATTGTTGTCACTATTGGAAAAATAACTGCTGTAATGCTAAGTCTTTGGAAGTTAACCCAATGCAAGGTAAAGACCCCGACACTAGTGATGATACTTGCTGTACAACATTCAAGCCGTCTAAGTGAGAATTTTAGAAATAACTCCGGTTTAGGTTTAAACCGGAGTTATTTCTTTAGAGGTTTACCTATTAATATGAAGAGATAAAGAATGCTGTAAAGTCAGTTAAGTGATAATTAGAGGGAAGATAAAATATTCAATTATATATAGGTATTTATTTATGATAAATATAATATTATACAATTATACTTATGATAGACTATGTGATATTATGGAAACATAGTAAATATTAATATTTTATGTCGCTTATGGCGGCAAGATGGGGGTAAAAAATGATTATTAGTGCAAGAAATCAAATAACAGGGAAAACTGAATCTGTTAAGGAAGGTGCAGTAAATGCAATTGTTACTTTAAAGGCCGATGACGGAAATACAATTACTTCTACTATTTCAATGGCTGCAGTTAAAGATCTTGGACTTGCACCTGGAGTCAAAGCAAAAGCTGTTATTAAAGCCACGTCTGTTATGATGGCTGTATAAATTATATAAAATTTTTGCAAGCTACATAAGGTTGTTCCAAAAGTAAGTAAAAGTCCTTGAGAATTTCAAAGATACAAATGTGTGTTAGAAATTCTAAAGGACATGATATTTTATCAGATAACTACTCATTCTAATACTCCCACTTCTGCAAGTGGGAGTAAAGAGTGACTATGTCCCTGGATAACGATTTCTAAGCATCAGGTGGAGTTAAAACTCCATCTGATGCCAAGAACTCTGTTTATAGTTCATGGCATATCTTTATAAAATCTTTCATAGCACTCGTCAATAACTTATTCTTGTGATATACAATAGATAGTTTCCTATTAAAATCCATATCTTTTATTTTCAGTTCTCCTAGAGAACCTGAGGCAATATGATCTTTGATTAGTTGAAAAGGCAGTACAGCAAATCCAATATTATTTTCGGCTACATTAATTAAGGCTGTGGTGCTTGTATTTTCCCAAGAGGGATTGAAAAATAATCCAATTTCATTCATTCTTAATTCAAACCATATAGTGCATTTGTTTTTCTATTGAAATTTTAGCTGGTTCTATTGGTACGCCATTTCTTATACTGTCTCCCATAGGGCATGTTTTTTCAACAAATTCAACTAGTTCTTTTACTTTATTTTCTGGAGAATCAGTTCTTATGTTAACGTTAAATCTTATGTCCTGATATCCAGGTCTTGAGGTAGAAGAATCTGGAGAGGTATTTGAATCCATATCACCTTCAAGTTCTATTGATAAGTATTTTATATTTACTCCATATTTATCTGCACAGGATGCTATAGACATTGCCTGACATCCTCCTAAAGTACATAATAAAAGTTGGGCAGGGTTCATACCTTTATTGGTGCCGCCGGATTGTTTAGTTTTATCTAGCAATACTTTAAATCCACCAGAATGTGCTTCTACTGCTATTCCATCTTTTTTTTCAACTACAGCTTTTACGGTTGTAAGTGGCATTAAAATCACTCCCTTCAAATATAGTATTTCAAAATAAAATTAAATTATTATGGTGATTCTAATTTGAAGAAGTATTATACTAAAAAGTATAATTTACATAGAGGAAGTGGTATATTTGAAAATTGTAATATTAGATGGATATGTACTAAACCCAGGTGATTTAAGTTGGTCATCTCTAGAGAAGCTTGGAGATTTAACTGTCTATGACAAAACTATATTTGATAATAGCAATGATGATCTTATAATTGAAAGAATTAGGGATGCAGAAGTAGTATTTACAAATAAAACTCCAATATCTGAAAATGTATTTAAAAGTTGTCCTAAATTAAAATATCTTGGAGTATTTGCAACAGGATATAATGTTGTAGATATAAAGGCATCAAAAAAATTTGGCGTTGTGGTGACAAATATTCCAAGTTACAGCACAGATGCTGTAGCACAAATGGCAGTATCACTTTTGCTTGAACTCACAAATCATGTATCAATTCACAATAAGGCTGTAAAGGAGGGACAGTGGAATGAAATTGGAGAATGGTGTTTCTGGAAAAAACCGCTTATGGAATTAGGCAGTAAGACAGCAGGAATAATAGGATATGGAAAAATAGGGCAAGCAACTAGCAAGATAGTTCAGGCTATGGGAATGAAAGTGCTTGCATATAATAGACATAAAAATAAGGTATTGGAGAGTGAAAATGTAAAGTATGCAGAGCTAAATGATGTATTTGAAAAATCAGATGTAATTTTCCTCCACTGTCCATTAACTGAAGAAACTAAGGGTATAATTAATAGTAAATCTATAGAACATATGAAAGATGGAGTGATAATAGTAAATAATGCTAGAGGTCCTTTAATTGTAGAAGAGGACTTAGCTCATGCATTAAATATTGGAAAAGTATATGGTGCTGCATTGGATGTAACTTCTAGAGAGCCTATAGAAAAAGAAAGTCCTCTTTTAAAAGCAGAAAATTGTATAATTACTCCACATATTTCCTGGGCAGCAAAGGAAACGAGAGAAAGACTCCTAAATATTGCTGTGGAAAACTTAAAAAATTTTTTAGAAGGAAATCCTATAAATGTAATCATACTTTAGGTGGATTGCATTTATAACAATATTATTTAAGGGGAAATTGATAGTGTCTAAAGTTGTAGAAAGATTTGTAAAGTATGTAAAGTATGATACTAGATCCGATGAAAATTCCACAACAGTTCCCACTACGCGGGGGCAGTTAGAGTTAGCTAAGGAATTATCAAAGGAATTAAAGAATATTGGCATGGAAGATATCTGCTTGGATGAGCATGGATACATAACGGCAACACTTCCCGCAAACATTACTAAAGATGTACCAGTAGTAGGGTTTATTGCCCATATAGATACTCATCCTCAAGTTTCAGGTGCTAATGTAAAACCTAGGTTTATAGAAGCCTATAATGGTGAAGATATAATTTTAAATGAGGAAAAAAATATAGTACTTTCTCCCAAATATTTTCCAGAGCTAAAAAATTATATAGGACAAACCTTAATTACATCAGATGGAACTACTCTTCTTGGAGCAGATGATAAAGCGGGTATAGCAGAAATTATTACTGTTGTAGAGTTTTTAATACAAAATCCTAAGATTAAGCATGGGCCTATAAGAATAGCATTTACTACAGATGAAGAGGTAGGAAAAATAGGAGAATATTTTAATGTAGAAAAATTCAAGGCTGATTTAGCCTATACGATAGATGGAGAATCTATTGGAAGTTTAAAATATGAAAACTTTAACGCAGCAAGTGCTAAAATAACTATAAATGGCAAAAATACCTATACCGGTGAAGCTAAAGGGAGAATGGTAAATTCATTGAGAATTGCAACAGAGCTTATGAATATGTTTCCGGAAAAAGAGACCCCTGAAAATACAGAGGGAGTTGAAGGTTTTTATCATCCTTCATTTATTAATGGCAAGGTAGAAAAGACAGAAATCCATTATTTAATAAGAGATTTTGATAATAAAAATTTTGAAAAAAGAAAAAATTTTATTTCTAATGTAGTACAAACTATAAATAAAAAATATGGTAAAGACACAGTGATGCTTGAAATAACTGAGCAGTATAGAAATATGAAAGAAAAAATTGAACCGGAAAAATATATTGTGGATATAGCTATTCAAGCTATGAAAGAAGTAAATGTATTTCCAGATGTAACACCACTAAGGGGAGGAACAGATGGAGCTAAGTTATCTTATATGGGACTTCCCACACCAGATATATTTAATGGTGTTCATAATATCCACAGCAAATATGAATATATCTCAACTTATTCTATGGAAAAATCTGTAGAAGTGATATTGAAAATAATTCAATTATTTACAGAAACATAAAAAGTGTTTGGGAGCAGAGAAAAATGTTATTAAATTATAAGTACAATAATACTAAATTTTTAATTCCAAAAAAGAAATGTAAGATTATAGACAGAGAAAAGGTTTTAAGTAGGCTAGATGAAGTTTTGGAAACTAAGCTTACAATTATATCTGCAGCAGCAGGTAGTGGAAAAACTACTTCCGTTATTTCATGGATATACTCAAGAAAACTAAATCATAATACAGTATGGATTTCTTTAGATGAAAGGGACGACAATTTAGATATTTTTTGGAGATCAATTATTACAGCTATTGAAAAGTTTAAAAATAATGATATGGATTGCAAACAAGCAGATCTTATCCAAGACCAAGACATATCAAGTGAATCGGCAGTAAATATGGCATTAGCTAGTATTTCATCTGTAAATAGGGATTTAATACTTGTAATAGATGATTTACATTTTGTAAAGAATGAGGATATACTTGTGGAAATAAAACATTTTATTGACGGTATTTCTGATAATATTCATATTATAATAACAAGTAGGACAAAGCTGAGCATAAATATTTCTAAGTTAAGGTTGGATGGAGAAGTAACGGAGATAGGTAAAGAAGATCTTAGTTTTTCATTAGAAGAGACAGATGAGTTTATAAAAACCAATATGGAAATTACAATGCCAAAGGAAAGTGTACAAATATTAAATAAGTATACAGAGGGCTGGATAGCAGGAATTCAAATGACGGTATTATCTATAAAAGAAAGAAAAAATGTAACGGAAATGAATGAAAAATTTATTGAAAGTAATAAGTATATTCAGGATTATTTCTGTGAAGAAATTTTTAATAGGCAATCAGAAGAAATTAAAGAGTTTTTATTAAAAACGTGTATTTTAGATGAATTAAATATTGAGTTATGCAATGCTGTTAGCTGCATGGAAAATAGTCAGCAAATTTTAGAAAAAATATATGATAAAAATTTGTTTATTAATAAATTGGATTATGATGGAAAATTATTTAAATATGATATACTTTTTAAGAAATTTTTAATGAGTAAAGCAAATGTTATAAATAAGGAAGAAATGCGTGAAGCTAGCAATAAGGCCGCTAAATGGTATGAAAATAATGGACGTATAAATAATGCTGTTAATCAGTATATAAGCATAGAAAACTATGAGCAAGCAATAGAAGTAATTGAAGATAAATGTATTAAGGAGACTTTTACCAATGAATATTTTTATGTAGAAAATTGGTTAAAAAACATACCACAAGATGTTATTGTAAAAAATGCTAGGTTTTGTATCATATATATGTATACGTATATATATGATGACATCAATTATAAGAAATATTTAGAGTTTGCGGAAAAAGCACTGCAGAGTTGTACTGATGAAGATTACAAGAAAGAATGCTTAGGTATATTGTATATTATTAGAGGAGATAAAAGTTATATCGAATTAGATTATAAAAAAAGTATTTCATATTATGAAAATGCTTTGAATTATTTAGGAAAAGACATGTTTTGGCATACAATAATAAATCTAAAATCAGGTATAGTATATTTTTATATACAGGATTTTGTTTTAGAAGAAAAGTTTTTTCATGAATCAATAATTTTAAGTCAATCCTATAAGGATAATACTTTGTATTTAATGACTAATAGAATAATTATTTTTGCAAAGTTACTTAAAGGAGAATTAAATGAATGCGAAAATATATGTAATACATGCTTAAATAGCACTATAAGTAATGATTTAGAAAAATCTTCACTGATGTCAATTTTTTATGTAGCACTAGCACTAGTGTATTATGAAAAAAATTATATTATAAAAGCAGAGGAGTACGTATTTAAGGGATTAGAGCTTGTTGAAGAATGGGATTTTTATACGGCATTTATAGGGTATTATGTATATTCTGGAGTAGCCCTCAAAAATAATAAGAAGAATCAAAAGAGTGAATTAAATAAGATTTATGAAAAAGTACAAGAATTATCTAAAAAATATAAGAACAATAAGTTAGCAGATAAATACTATTTTTATAAATTAAAAGATCATTTCAAAGTGCTGGAAATGGAGAGGTTTATAGAGTATGGCAGAATTAAATGTGTAGAAAAGTATATTGCAAAAAGGGATTTTAAAATTGCAGAAGAACTTGTTGTGTTTTCTAAAATACTCATGTGTAAAGGGAAAAATGAAGATGCATTAATGTTATTAAATAAGATTTTAGCTTCTGATAAAGAAAAAGATAACAAGAATTTAATTATAAGAGCCTATATTTTTAGATCAGAAATTCTTTCACAAAAGGATCAATACGAAAATGCCACAAAGGATTTAAGACAAGCTTTAATAATTGGATATAAGAGTGGTTTTGTCAGGTTATTTTTAATAAAGCAGACAAAGGCAAGAAAAATCTTGATAAAAACTATTAAGTCTATGAAATTTAACAAGGATTATTATGAAATGGGGGATTATTTAAATAAAATACTAAGTTTGTATTCAACTAAGGAAGATAGCCAAATAATAAGTAAAAGAGAAAGAGAAGTGTTAATGCTAATAGAAAAAGGAGCCAAAAATTCAGAAATAGCAAAGAGATTATTTATTACAGAAAGTACTGCTAAAAGTCATATATTAAACATATTTAGCAAACTGAGTGTGCGAAATAGAATTGAAGCTGTAGCGAAGGCAAAAGAGATAGGGATTATTTAAGAGAAGGTTATGTGAAAAGTTTTATATAAGAAACTTTTCACATAACTTTTTTAAATATACAATCATCCTAAAGTATGATTAGCTAAATGATAAATTTCATCCTACCTAGTAATACTTTAGGATGATTATCATACTTTGAAAAAGTGATACAGTATATATGTATATATAGTTTTAACAAATTGGAGATATTATAAGGAGGCTGAACATGTCTAAGGTCGTAGAAAAATTTACTAAATATATAAAATTTGATACTAGATCAAATGAAGAAATGAATACGGTTCCTACTACGCAAGGACAGATGGTGCTGGCAAAAGAATTGTCAAAAGAGCTAAAGAAAATAGGAATGAGAGAGGTTTCAGTAGATGAAAATGGATATGTAATGGCATCGTTACCATCTAATGTTGATAAAGAAGTTCCTACCATAGAATTTATTGCACATATGGACACAAGTCCAGAAGTTTCAGGAATGAACGTAAATCCTAAATTTATTGAAAACTATGATGGTAAGGATATAGTTTTAAATGGAGAAAAAAATATTGTTCTTTCTCCAAAGGATTTTCCAGAATTAAAAGACTATGTTGGAAAAACACTTATTACTACAGATGGGACTACTCTTTTAGGCGCTGATGACAAAGCAGGAATTGCTGAGATTATCACTGCTTTAGAAACTCTAATAGAAAATCCAGAAATTAAGCATGGAAACGTTAAAGTTGCATTTACACCAGATGAAGAAATTGGAAGAGGACCAGATCATTTTGATGTTGAAAAATTCAATGCAAATGCAGCTTATACGGTAGATGGAGGAGATCTTGGAGAATTGGAATACGAAAATTTCAATGCTGCAAGTGCAGAAGTAATTATTAGTGGAATAAATGTTCATCCAGGAAGCGCAAAAGGAATAATGATAAATTCAATGCTTATTGCTGGAGAATTTATGAGTATGCTTCCACAGAATGAAACTCCATCAACTACAGAAGGTTATGAAGGCTTTTATCATATAGTTGCACTTAATGGTGGAGTAGAGCAAACAAAGCTTGAATATATAATAAGAGACTTTGATGAGAAAAATTTTGAAAAAAGAAAACAATTTATAACTGGTGCTGCAGAAAGTTTAAACAAGAAATATGGCAAAAGTATAGTTAAAATTGAAATAAAAGACCAGTATAAAAATATGAAGGAAAAAATTGAGCCTGTAAAACATATAGTTGATATCGCTTTTGAAGCGATGAAATCGGTGGATGTAGTTCCAAAAGTTCAACCTATAAGAGGTGGTACAGATGGAGCTAGCTTATCTTTTAAGGGACTTCCTACACCAAATATATTTACTGGAGGACATAATTTCCATGGTAAGTTTGAGTACATACCCGTGTATTCTATGGAAAAAGCTGTAGAAGTAATACTTAAAATAGTCCAGTTATACGGGAAAATGTAATCAATAAATTAATAAAGGAGGAGAGAAAGATGGAATCAACTGAGCAAAAACAAAAAAAGATGACGTTAATAGCACTAGTATTAATGATTTTTACATCAGTATTTGGATTCACTAATATACCCAGAGCATTTTATTTGATGGGTTATGGTGCAATTCCTTGGTATATTTTATCTGCAATAACTTTTTTTATTCCTTATGCATTTATGATGGCAGAATATGGAGCAGCATTTAAAAATGAAAGAGGTGGAATCTACTCGTGGATGGAAAAGTCTGTTGGAGCTAAATATGCTTTTATAGGAACATTCATGTGGTATGCTTCTTATGTAATTTGGATGGTTAATATATCTTCAACAATATGGGTACCGTTTTCAAATGCTATATTTGGAAGTGACAAAACGGCAACCTGGTCACTATTAGGATTAAATTCCACTCAAGTCTTAGGAATATTAGGGATATGCTGGATTTTAGTTGTAACATTAACAGCATCTAAGGGATTGGAAAAAATAACAAAAGTAACATCAGTAGGTGGTACAGCAGTAGCATTACTTAATATTGTATTATTAATTGGAGCAGTAGCTGTTTTAATAGGAAATGGCGGCCATTTAGCTCAGCCAATTGTATCATCAGCTGCTTTTACACAATCACCAAATCCTGACTATCAAAGTGGCATTAGTGTATTGGCATTTTTAGTATTTGCATTATTTGCTTATGGCGGAATAGAAGCAGTGGGAGGATTGGTAGACCAAACTGAAAAAGCAGAAGTAACATTTCCAAAAGGTGTTACTGTAGCAGCAATAATTATTGCAATAGGATATGCTGTAGGTATATTTTTGTGCGGCATATTTACTAATTGGAAAGAAGTGTTAGCAGTAAAAGGTGTGCACATGGGCAATGTTGCTTATGTGGTAATGCAAAACTTAGGATATCAAATAGGACAAAGCTTTGGATGCAGTCAAGCAACTTCATTGACAATAGGAGCTTGGACAGCTAGGTATGCAGGGTTATCTATGTTTTTAGCACTATCGGGAGCATTTTTTACATTGTGTTATGCGCCATTGAAACAATTAGTGGAAGGTACACCAAAGGAATTATGGCCAGGAAAAATGGCTGAAATTAAAGATGGAATGCCTAAGAATGCTATGTGGGTTCAATGTATATTTGTAGTGGCATTTATAGCACTAGTATCTTTTGGAGGAGATGCAGCGTCTAAATTTTTTAATATATTAATAAAGATGACTAACGTAGCAATGACTGTACCATATATGTTTTTATCAGCTGCATTTATTGCTTTTAAAAAGAAAACAGAAATCAAAAAACCTTTTGAAGTTTTCAAAAGTTATAAGTGGACATGTATTGCTACAGTAGTAGTTACTTTTACCATAGGTTTTGCTAATTTCTTTACAATAATAGAACCAGCAGTACATGGAAATTTAAAAGATACAATATGGATGATTATAGGTCCAGTATTCTTTACTATAATTGCTTTATTGATATATGGATCATATGAAAAGAAAAGTAAAAAAGAATTGCAATAATATCTTAATTTTCAAAATTTCATAGAAATAAATAGTTAACCAGGGTGTATGGCCCTGGTTTTTATTATATAAGTAAATTTATTGGACTTGTTGGACTTAAAAGATTTTTTATTTTACTATAAGGCAATTCAATTTCAAAAATTCCATAGTAGTAAGGTGTGTATTCGTAAACTTGGTAATAAAGCACTAGTGAATTAGGAGTAAGGTAATACTTTTGATCTGGAGTTATACCCTTATACTCATTTATCAGAGTAATGTTATTGTCCTTAATATATTGATTAGCAAGTTCATTTAAAGAATCTACATAATAAATTTTAGGGTTAAATAAATCGCTGAAGTTGTATACTTGTCCTGTATTAACGTTTAATGTTATGGAAGAGTAAGCTGTAAATCCGTGGGCAGCTTTATTTACATAAGTATACATATTAAACAGTATACTTAAAAGACTGCTTTTGTTTAACATTACTTTATAAGTACCTAAAATTTCATTAAAATCTATTTTTTCTGGAAATAGGACTTGAGATGTAAAAAGTTTACTTACTTCATTTATGATAGAAGTATTTATCTTATTTATTATTTGTTCCTTATTTGGATTTGGTATGAATGGATAGCTTATGCTAAATTTTTCAGGTGATATTTTTGCTGTATTTAAGATAATTCCGCTGTTGGACTTATTTCTGAAAAAACATTTAGCAAATGGACAGATATTTTTTGAAATATTATGATTATGTGGCATTTGTATCCTCTCAATAATAGTTTTTTATAGTATAATTTATTTATTAAGTAGTAAAAATGTTCTTCTAGTTTTTTATTAAAAAATAAGCAATAATGAAGTACCCAAATTTGTACGATAAGTTTATAATAGGATAATTCCAATAAACCCTAATATATATGTTAAGTATGTTTTAAGGAAGTGATAATTTGGATGCATTTATAGCTAGACAACCAATATTTAATAAAAAAGAGAAAGTTGTAGCTTATGAATTGCTTTATAGGGATAGTTTTGAAAATTACTATAAGGGCAATGATGAAGATAAAGCTACGTGTAATGTTATAGCAAACGTTTTTTCTCTCGTTGGAGTAGATAAAATTACATGGGGTAAAAAGGCGTTTATCAATTTTCCTAAAAAGCTCATAACAGATGATGTTATTCCGATGTTACCTAAGAATGTAGTAATTGAAATACTTGAAACCGTTGAACCAACTCCAAGAGTAGTAAATGCGTGCAGATACTTGAAAGGGTGTGGTTATACACTTGCACTTGATGATTTTATATTTGATAAAAAGTACATAGAATTATTAGATTTGGCAGATATAGTTAAAGTGGATTTTAAGATGGCGAGATATGAAAAGAAGTTCATATTAAATAATACTAAAAACAATAATATTAAATTTTTAGCGGAAAAAGTTGAAACGCAAGAAGACTATAATAAAGCAAAAAATTTAGGATATGATCTTTTTCAGGGATATTTTTTTAGTAAGCCAACTATAGTATCAGCTAAAGATATTCCAAAGGAAAAATTAATATATGTAGAAATACTTTCTGAATTAAGCAAAAAAAATGTAGATATTGTAAAATTGAAATCACTTATAATAAAAGATTTGTCTATAATATATAAATTTTTAAAGCTCATAAATTCATCTATGTATGGGCTTAAAAGTAAAATTCTTTCACCGCATCAAGCAATAACCTATCTTGGAGAAATAGAATCTTGCAAATGGCTTTATGTTATAGTTTTAGGAAGTATGGGATCTTATAGGTCAAGTGAAATTGTAAGGGCATCTATTGTAAGAGCTAAATTTTGTGAAAGAATTGGATCAAAGTTATACCCTGATGATTTGGAAAAGCAGTATAACTTTTTTATAGTAGGTATGCTTTCTATGCTCGATGTAATACTTGAAAGGAATATGGAGAGTCTATTGAGCGAACTGTTTTTAGAGAAGGATGTAAGGGAAGCCTTAATTGGAAAAGGTAATAAATATAGGGAAGTCCTTGATTTAATAATTTCCTATGAAAGGGCTAGATGGGATGAATGTACAGAATTTTCAAAGAAGTTAAATATAAATATAAGTGCAGTTGTGAAAGAATACATTTTTGCATTGAATTGGGCTAATATAATATGACATAATCGAGAGCTAAGTAGACAAACTTTCATACATTAAACAAACTGAAAGTTAAAAAAATATTGGAGGAGATATATTTCACATATTTTTAATGGAAAAGTCTAAGGAGAGTGGTAAATAAAAAGTTTTAGTGGAAAACTAAACTTCCACCTCCTTAAAATTTAAATTATGTTGACAATGTAAACTTAGTAATGTATTATATATTCATAAGTTGACGCTGTAAACATGATAAGGAGGTAATTTAAACTTATGAAAATATTGGTTATAAATGATAGGCAAAATGAAAACAAGCTTGGAAGGGAAATAATAGAAAAAACTATAAAAACATTTCAAACTAAAAAAATTGAGTTTAAAAGTTACAATTTAGCTTTGGACGATTTACATTATTGTATTGGATGCTTTAGCTGTTGGCTCAAGACTCCTGGTATGTGTGTATTTGATGACCTGGGAAGAAAAATATGTGAGGATTTTATAAAAAGTGATGTTGTATTGTATGTAGGCCCAATAAAATATGGATGTTACAGTCCTGTTATAAAAAGATCACTGGATAGGCAAATACCTAATATACTTCCGTTTTTTGAAGAAGTGAATGGAGAAATGCATCATTCACCACGTTATGACAAGTATCCAGAACTAGTTGCTTTAGGATATAGTGAAGATGTTTCTAGTGAAGAAGAAGAAACTTTTAGTTCTCTTGTTACAGCTAATGGAATAAATCTTCAAAAAAATGGAGCAAAAGCTTATGTGTGCAAAAACGATGCTGATATAGATGAATATATAAGTGATTTTGAAGTCTATTTAAAAGAAAGAGAGGTTAGGTAAAGTGAAAAAGGCATGTTTTGTAAATGGAAGCCCTAGAGAAAGTGGAAGCACTTCAGCTTATTTCATAGGAGAAATGCAGAAATTAATTAAAGATAATGATATAGAAACTCAATGTGTTTATGCAATTAAAGATTTAAAATCAGGTAAGATAGATCAAAGTTTTGAGAAAATTGTAAACTCAGATAGCGTAATATTTGTTTTCCCACTTTATGTTGATAGCATACCATCTAATTTTCTTGATTTTTTATGGAAACTTGAAAATTATATAAAAGAAAATAAGATTGATAAAAATAAACTTCCAGATTTATATGGTGTTATTAATTGTGGATTTGTAGAAGGCATTCAAAATAAAAATGCTGTAAATATAATTTATAACTTTTCGAAAAAGACAGGCTTTGACTTCAAGTTTGCAATAGGTATAGGCGGAGGAGAATTCATTAAGGGTACAAAAGATATAATACCAATTGAGAGTGAAATAAAAAGGAACATCTATCTAGCACTTTGTAAATTTAAAGATAGTATAGAAAGCGGCAGAGAGGACGATGAAAAAGGAGTATTTGTAAGCCCTAAGGTGCCTAGATCACAATTCATACTTAACGGGAATAACGGATGGGTAAAAATGGTGAAAGAAAATAATATGACAAAAGAGGACCTTTTAAAAAAGGTATATTAAAAAAATGAGATATCTCATTTTTTTTTTATAAAAGTTGTATATTAGACAGGTTCTATTATAATGTAATATGTGTACTCAAATTTAGCTATATGCTTTAGAAAGGTGAAAATTGCAAAATGGAGAGTTTAATATACAGTTTAAATGCGACAGTACCTGTGTTTTTAGTTATTGTGGTAGGATATGTGTTAAAACAAATAGGAATGTTGAATGATAATTTCATAGAGGTAGCTAATAAATTTAACTTTAAAGTTACTTTACCGATATTATTATTAACTGATATTGGATCAACTAATATAATTAAAAATTTTGATGGGAAGTACATATTGTTTTGTGCAGTAGTTACATCCATTTGTTTCTGGTCAATTTGGTTTTTTACTAAAAAATTTATGAAGGATTCTTCTATGACAGGAGCTTTTGTACAAGCATCTTTTCGTGGAAGTGCAGCTATACTGGGAATTGCCTTTGTTCAAAATATTTATGGAAATGCGGGGATGGCTCCTATGATGATTATAGGAGCTGTTCCACTTTACAATATATATTCTGTTATTGTACTTACTTTTGAAAGTGAAGATAGCAGAGGAGGAAATGATAGTATAAAAAAAGCATGCATCAATATTATAAAAAACCCCATTATCATTGGAATTTTGCTAGGAATGATAGTGTCACTATTAAATATTCATTTCCCTAAAATAATAGACAAAACACTCAAAAATTTTGCAGTTATGGCATCTCCTTTGGCACTTGTAACTATTGGGGCTGGCTTTGAAGGAACAAAAGCCCTTGCAAAGATAAAACCAACTTTGGCAGCTTCTTTTATAAAACTGGTAGCTCAAGCTGCTGTATTTTTGCCACTAGCAGTATATTTTGGATTTAGAGATCAAGAACTTGTTGCTCTAATTATCATGCTTGGTTCTCCAACTACAGTGAGCTGTTATATAATGGCAAAGAACATGAACAATGATGGTGTTTTGACTTCAAGTGTTGTTGTAGCCACTACTTTATTATCAGCTTTTACTCTAACTTTCTGGATTTTCGTATTAAAGAGCTTTAAATTTATCATATAATTTGTTTTTAAATGAATTGGTGGAGTATATAACCTCCACCAAATTGATAATCTAATCTTCAAATTTAAATAATTCTTCCACAGAAGTATTGAATACTTTTGCGATATCCATTGCTAGTTTTAGTGATGGATTGTATCTACCATTTTCAAGGTGAACAATGGTTTCTCTTCTTACCCCTATTAATTCTGCTAATTCACTTTGTTTCATATTCATTTTTTCTCTATATTCTTTTACTTTTGTTTTTAGAGTTGGCATATTATATACCTCGCATATCAATTACACAGAAAATAATTGCCCGCAGGATAGTTAATGCTACTATACCTATAGCAATCAAGTAGCCTGTCATTACACCACTTGGGGTTATAAATGCGGATGGAAGTAAAATGCCGGCCATAAATAAATAAGAAAGTTTTAGACAAATAGAATCTGTTTTATTAAGGGTTTCTTTTGCAAATTCATCAAAAATCTCTGAGTTTCCTTTTAGTAGTGCTAAAAATACAAGCGTAAGTCCCAGCAATAAATATTCTATTAATATATGAATGGGTTTGAAAGTGAGGCTTACACTCATCCAATAATATATGAGAAATAATAAAGCCGGGATTATTTTAGCACTAATCCAAATTCTTAAACTAATCTTTTTATCTTTCATAATATAATCTCCTTCATGTGATATATTTGTAACTTATGTTATAAATATATCACATGAAATTTTTAAAATCAAGTAAAAAGTGAATTATTTATAAACAGAGTTCTTGGCATCAGATGGAGTTTTGACTCTACCTGTGGTTAGAAATCGTTATCCGGGGACGTAGCTGCTCTTTACTTCCACTTGGAGAAGTGGAAGTATTAGAGCAGGTAGTCATCGGATAACTTTATTAAATATTAAAAAGCCAATGCTTAATTAAGCATTGGCTTTGAATTTTATATTTATATCCAAAATATCGGTGCTTTAATTTTGACACCTATCTCTCGATAGGTGGGTGTTCTCACAGATGTATCTATCGCTTTTAATGCCTTAAAAGGACTCATAAAAAAGTACATATCCTCATCTAAATTTGAACTCCCGATGTTTAAATGTAGGTTCAAAATAAAAGCTTAACGTGTATTTCAGAAGTTGTACACTATAAAATTCATAATAAAAAGAAAAATCATCAACTAAGAATGTAGTCGTTTTCCTTTTGTGAGATTATAATAACATATTTAAGTTGTCATTGCAAGTAGATAATATATGGTAAATTAATGAAGTAATAGAGGATATATCTTATAATATTTTTATTTCTAACAATTATTAGTTAGCTAACTAAATTGTTATTGACAATATGAAAAAGCAATGATATATTAAAAATAAGTTAGTTAGGTAACTAAACATATTGGAGGAATTTTAAATGGCAAATGAAGAATCAATGAAATTATTTATAGAATTACACCGTTTAGGAAGACAAATGCACCGTTTTTCACATAAAATTTCTCATGGAGGAAATCACTTTATGGGAGGACAATCGAGAATGCTTACTATCGTTGCAGAAAATGAGGGTATTACTCAACGACAGCTTGCTGAAATCATGGATGTGAGACCTGCATCAATGACTGTGATGATAGGAAAGATGGAACTATTTGGACTTGTTGAACGTAAGCAAGACGATAAAGATCAGAGAGTTATGCATATTTATATTACAGATAGTGGAAGAAAAGTTGAGGAGGAATCAAGAATTTCTACTCAAAAGTTAGTTGGGTCCCTATTTCAAAGTCTTTCTGATGAAGAAGTAAAACAAATGCTTATGATTACTGAAAAATTATCTAAATCACTTAATGAAGGTGACTCAGGTGATTTACAATGTGGACTTCATGATCATCATAGACATCATGGATTTCATAAACATCATCATGAGTCAGATGACAACCTTAAGCACTTGTTTAGGAATCTTTAAGGAAAGTTTTAGATATGATACCACAGGAAATTCAAGAAAAAATAAGGTCTGTAATTCAGGAAAAGGGATGTAAATTAACAAGTCAAAGGAGTGCAGTATTAAAGGCTTTTTTTGAAAAAAACTATGAACATATGACTGTTGAAGAGGTTCATTATTTTTCAAAAAGTTATTGTAGTAAGATTGGAATTGCCACTGTATATAGGTGCATACTTTCTTTTGAAAAAATTGGTGTGCTGAGGAAAATTGAAACTAATGAGAAGTATGGAAGATATGAATTGGTAATTCCAGATGAAAAATTTGAGCATCCACATTTAGTTTGTGTAAAATGTGGAAAAATAATTGGAGCCTTTGATAGTGAAATTTTAAAGGAATTGGACAAACAGAAAAAGTTTATTGAGAATATATATGACTTTAAAATCAACAGCCAGAGTAATATTTATTATGGAATTTGTGAAGCATGTAAAGATGCATAATAGTTTAGTTTACAAGAGATAGTTAGTATAGTAATATAATATTATTCAAAGAGGGGGGCTAAGTATATGAAATATTATGTTGCTGATGCTTTTACGGATGAAGTGTTTAAGGGAAATCCGGCAGGAGTATGTGTATTAGATGAGTGGCTGCAGGATGATGTAATGCAAAAAATTGCAGCAGAGAACAATTTGTCAGAAACAGCTTTTGTAGTTAAAGGTAAAAATAAAAATGAATATGATCTAAGGTGGTTTACGCCAAAGGCAGAAATAGATTTATGCGGACACGCTACACTGGGGACTTCCTATGTTATTTCCAATTATGTAGATGTTGGAACAGATAAAATGATATTTCATACTGCAAGTGGAATACTTGAAGTCAATCGTAAAAGTGATTTATATGAAATGAATTTTCCTACAAGAGAACCTAAAAAAACTCAAATACCAGAAACAATTTTGGATATCATTGGGGTGAAACCTATAGAAACATACTTATCAAGGGATTTAGTTATAGTAGTTGAAACAGAAGAGCAGGTTAAAAATTTAGCTCCTGATTTTTCTAAAATGTTAAAATTAGAAGTTGGCTCAGGAGTTATCGTAACTGCAAAGGGCAGTGATGTGGATTTTGTATCCCGTTGTTTTTATCCGAAGCTTGGTGTAAATGAAGATCCTGTAACTGGTTCTGCACACAGTAATTTAATACCCTTTTGGTCAAAAAGATTGAATAAAGATAAGATGATAGCAAAACAGCTGTCAAAACGCGGTGGAACATTATATTGTGAACTTTGTGGTGATAGGGTTAAAATAAGTGGAAGAGCTTCACTATATATGGTGGGAAATATTAATATATAGTTATGAGGAGTTAAATGATGGAAAATGGAAAAATAAAACTTATAGTTGCAATGCTCATATTCGGCAGCGTTGGGCTGTTTGTCAAAAATATAGACTTGTCTTCTAGCATGATTGCATTGGTAAGGGGAATAATAGGAAGTATCTTTTTATTTACAGCAAGTTACATAACAAGACAAAATACATCATGGAAAGCCATTAAATCTAATTTAATTCCATTAATAATATCTGGAGCTGCTATAGGTGTCAATTGGATTTTTTTATTTCAAGCATACAAGTATACCACTGTATCAAAAGCTACTTTGTGTTATTATTTTGCACCTGTAATTGTCATGTTTTTGTCTCCATTTATATTGAAGGAAAAATTGAATACAGTTAAGATTATGTGCATCATAGTCGCTATGGCGGGAATGTTTTTAATAGTAGGAGCTGGAAGTAGTGCGGCAGAAAACAATCAATTGCTAGGTATTATATATGGTCTCGCAGCAGCAGCTCTCTATGCCAGTGTGATTATAATAAATAAGTTTATAAAAAATTTATCAGGTATGGAAAGCGGTATGATACAACTTACTGCAGCGGCAGTAGTTCTATTGCCTTATGTATTTGTTACGGAAAAAGTGTCACTTTCACAGTTAGGTTTTAAGTCCATTGTACTTCTTTTAGCTGTGGGAATAATACATACGGGAATAGCTTATCTTCTGTATTTTTCTGCAATACTAAAACTTAAAGGGCAGACAATAGCAATATTCAGCTATATTGATCCCATATCGGCAATAGTTATGTCCAGTATATTTTTAGGAGAAAGAATGACGTTCATACAGGTACTAGGTGGTATTCTCATATTGGGGACAACTTTTATCAATGAGTTATGGGGAAAAAAATCAGATGCAAAGGAATATATGTTGGATTAGAAGGATAGTTTTATGATATTAAGTGTAAGCAGAAGAACAGACATACCAGCTTTTTATAGTGATTGGTTTTTCAATAGAATAAAGGAAGGATTTGTGTTAGTCAAGAATCCGTTTAATTCAAAGCAAGTGAGTAAAGTGATTTTAAATCCTAAAGTAATAGATTGTATAGTATTTTGGACTAAAAATCCTAAAAAAATGATGAATAGATTGGACGAAATTAAAGAATACAACTATTATTTTCAATTCACTTTAAATTCGTATGATAAGACATTGGAGACAAACGTTCCGGAGAAAAAGTATTTGATAAATACATTTATAGAATTATCAAAACGAATTGGTAAGGATAGAGTTATATGGAGGTATGATCCCATAATATTAACTGATAAGTTTACAAAAGATTACCATTATAAGTGGTTTGAGTATCTTTCAAAAAGATTATGCCCATATACAAATAAGTGTATTATCAGCTTTTTAGATTTATACAGGAAAACTGAGCGCAATTTAAAAGAAATAAACATTTTACCAATAGATAAGGATGATATGTTTGAGTTAGCAGAGAAGTTTTCAAAGATAGCTTCTAAGTATAATGTGACTATTGAAACTTGTTCTGAAGAAATAGATTTATCAAAGTTCAATATTAATCACGGTAAATGTATAGATGACAGGTTGATTTCTAAGATATCTGGGGAAAAGCTGTCTATAGATAAAGATCCAAATCAAAGAAAGGTTTGTGGATGTGTAAAGAGCATTGATATAGGAGCGTATAATACATGTAACCATGTTTGTTTATACTGCTATGCTAATTTTAATAGGGATGCTGCTGAAAAGAATTTATTGAAGCATAATAAAAAATCTCCTTTGCTGATAGGTGAGTTGTGTGGAGATGAAAAGGTTATAGACAGAAAGATGAAATCATATAGAGATGGTCAGCTATCTTTTTATAGAAAATAGGATTATGATATAATTGCATTGAGGTGAGTTGATACAATATTAAGTGTAATATTATAAAAAGAGGGAGCTATAAGCTCCCTTAATTTAATTATTCAGAAATATATTCCAAGTATCAGGTTCTATAAAATCCCATCTGTAACTAAAACAATATTTATATTCTAGCTTCTTTTTTATAGAGACTCTTATTTCAATATCTGGAGAATAGTGAATATAAATCTAAATAATCGTCTACTTTATGGTATAATTTCACTGTATAAGGACGATAATTTGAGCGGAGGAATAAAAAGTGAATGAAAAAATACTTTTAGTAGATGATGAAAAGAGCATTTTAGATGTGCTGACCTATGCATTAAAAAGAGAAGGATATTTAGTAGAAAGAGCTTATGATGGAGAGGAAGCACTTCATAAAGTAGATATTTTTAATCCGCATATAGTAATTTTAGATTTAATGCTCCCTGTAATGAACGGATACGATATTTGTAAAAAGTTAGAAAACAAAAATATTGGGATTATCATGCTTACAGCAAAAGAAGATATTGTGGACAAGATACTTGGACTTGAATTTGGAGCAGATGATTATATGACGAAACCATTTGACATAAGAGAACTTCTTGCAAGAATCAAGTCACTTGTAAGGAGACTTAATAAAACTATTGATGAAAAAAAGGATATCGGTGTCATAACTATAAATGATCTTAATATTAATAAAAAAAAGAGAACTGTAAGTATAAAGAATGTTTTGGTAGAGCTTACACCTATGGAATTTGACCTGCTGTATTTACTCCTTTCAAATCCAGGCATAGTATATTCCAGAGAACAGCTTTTAAATATAATATGGAATATGGATTATGTTGGAGGAACGCGAACTGTAGATACACACATTCAAAGGGTAAGGAAAAAGTTAGGTGATAGCTATCAGGATTTAATACAAACCGTTTATGGTATTGGATATAAAGGGGTTGACGAATTATTTGAAGATGGGAATTAAATTCAAGCTCATATCTTTTACAGCTTCACTTTTATTGATTGTAATATCATTTTTGAGTTTCTTAGTACTTAATGGAATAAAAAGTTATCAAAATAAAGAAACACAGGCTATTTTATTTAAGCAAAAGGATATATTTGAAGAATATTTTAGTGAACGCATGAGTTTGAATAAAAATACTGATTATGATGACAGCTTAGCTAGAGGTAGTATTTTTAATAAAGCATGGTTGAGAACTATACCTGCAAATATATATAATACGAAAGGCGAACTGCTTTCGGGGTTTAAGACAGATGCAAAGTTAAATGAAAATGATGAGAAAAAGATTATGATAGACTATGCAATCAAAGGTAAAGTATCTTATAGAGAAATTAATGATGTGATATATTTTTATTCACCCATTAAATATAAGGGCAGTACAGCAGCAATTTTAGAATTGGAATATTCAATTAGAGAAAATAAATTATTTTATAGTGATATAGAAAAATTGTTTTATGGTATAGGTTTTTTAGCTTTAGTTCTTGGTATATTTGTAGGAATCTTTTATTTTTCCAGATTAACTAGAGACATATATGAAATGAAAGATTCAGTAGAAAGCATTCAAAAGAGTGAATTTAGTAAAGTACATAAAGTAAATCGAAATGATGAATTAGGAGAATTGAGCAGTGGTCTTATATTTATGAGTAATACTATAAAACAAAATATTGAGGAACTTCAAGTTGAAAGAGATTCTTTAAGTAGGGCTGTGGATAAATTAAAAAAAATGGACAAGCAACAGAAAGAATTTATAGGAAATGTAACTCATGAATTCAAGACTCCAATTACCAGTATAAAAGCCTATGCAGATGTAATTGGAATGTACACGGATGATTTAAAATTAATTGAAGAAGGTACTCTAAGTATATCAAAAGAATGTGATAGGCTTTCGAGTATGGTAGATAATATATTGAGCTTATCTGCCCTTGAAAAATATGATTTTGAAATAGAAAAAAATGAAGTTAATTTAAAAAAAGTATTGAATGAAATATGTAAAACAATGATGGCAAAAGTCAAGAAAAATAGTTTGATTTTAAAATATGATGCAGAGGATATTGTTGTTACTTTGGATGAAGATAGTTTAAAGCATATTCTAATTAATTTAATTGATAATGCCATAAAATACAATAGGCCAGGTGGCAGTATATATATTGAGTGTTATAAAAATGATAAAGACAAAATAACTATAAGTGTTAAAGATACTGGTATAGGTATGAGTGAAGAAGTACTTCCCCAAATTTTTGAACCATTTTATAGGGCCGATAAACACAGGAGTCGTGAAACAGGAGGAGCTGGACTTGGACTAGCTTTAGTTAAAAAATTAGTTGAAAAACAAGAGGGAAACATAAAGGTAAATTCCAAATTAAATGAAGGTACTACTTTTTATGTTGAATTTTCCACATAAAGTTTACAAGATTGTGACATCTATTTATAACTTTGTGAACAAGTTTTGATAATCTGTTTATAAAGAAAAAGGAGGAAAGTTCAATGTTGAGTAAAAAAGTTTTATCTTTGATTTTGGCTGTAGGAGTTATTGGAGGTGTAAGTGCATTTCAATTAACTCATCATGCAATTGCTAAATCTACACAGGGCATAAAAGTAACAGCATATAAACCTTCTGCTAAAGTTAATGAAAACGGATATCAAATTGATAAATATGAAAATATTGAGAGCACTGCATGGATTAACGAAAATGAAGTGTTGACTTTAACTAGAAAAAGTGAATTTAAAAATGCCGATTCTACTAGAATGATAAGATATTGCAGCATTTATAATTTGAATACAAAAAGTTCTAAAGATTTTAAGAATGCAAATATAGATGAATTTTTAGGAATATCCCCAGATAATAAATTCGTTCTTTATGCAGAAGCAAGGAATATTCCAGTTGAAACCCAGGAATGGAAAAATGCGCTTGCTTCAGGAGACTTACTCCACAAAAATGTAAAGTTATTAAATTTGTCTACAGGTCAGATTACGGATGTAAATACGGAAAAGTTAAACAGTGATGCCCAGTTTATATGGGTAAGTAAGGATAAAATTTTGGCAAATTATTTTAATCATTGGGCAGTAATTGATACAACTGGGAAAGTATATGCTGATGGAAATTACAATGGTGGAGAACATGATGATGCATGGATATCCGGTGTAGATGATATTAAGGATTTAGGAAGTAGTGTAGAAGGCAAATTTTATTATACTCAATACGAGGAGAATGGCAAAAAAGGACTAGAAGGAATAAAATTATGTTCCATGGATGTGAAGACTAAAGAGATAAAAGATATTTATGATACTAAATATTCTTTACATGCAGATAAAAAGGGAAAGACCATTATAATGGACAACTACAATAACAATGGTGATGCAGTTGATGGAGTTTATGTAAACAGAACTTTTGGAGCACTTGTTATGAATGAATCTGGTAAGGTACTTCAAGATATTAAACTTCCTAAAGGTAGAATAAGCTCTGGAGTACCTACTTCTGAATATATACTATCACCTGATGGAAGTAAAGCTGCTTATGTAGAGAGAAATAATGAAATTAGTCATCAGGTAGGTTCGGATAATAAGGATCCTGATATAGCTATTAAGGTCATAGATACTAAGACAGGTGATACAAAGGAGATAGTAAAGGCATCGAGCTTAAAGGATAAAAATGAAGGGAACAATTATACTACAATTAAGATTAAAGATAAGGATGGTAATGTTAAAGAAAAGAAGATTAAGAGAGAACCTGGAATCTCAAATATTTCCTGGGATAGTACAAGTACCGCACTGTCATTTACTTATGGAAGTTCTTCAGATCCGTTTAATAAAGACAACATAAATACTTATATAGTTACTTTTGATAAATAACCTCTTTATAAATTAACTTTTGCACATATAAAATTTTCACTTAATATAAGTAAATTGCGAAGCAATTTTTTAAATAACAAAGTTCAAAGTTCAAATATCAAATAAGGATAATTTTCTTCCTAACGTCAGGAAATATTAAAATTATAGATTTCCTGAGGTACGATGGAAATCATCTTTATCTGTTCTTTGTTATTTGAACTTTGTTATTTTTAAAAGCTTTGCTTCGCAAAGTTTTTAAACTGCGAAAATTGGGCTATAATCGTGGATCTATACAATTAGTTTAAAATTATCTTTAGTAACTCCACATATTGGACAAGTCCAATCATCTGGTATGTTTTCAAATGGGGTACCAGCTGGAATTCCTGAGCCAGGATCTCCAACAGCTGGATCATAAATGTATCCACATACTGTACATTCATATTTTCCTATATTTTTTGAAGTTTGATTTTTATTTTGTGGGATGTTTGCTTCAACCTTAGGTGAGATTCCTCGTTTCATATCCTGGTAATATTTATAGGTAATTTGTTCTACATCGTTGATCAGTTCTGCATTTAGTACTTTACAGATAAATATTGTATGAGTAAAAACATCAATTTCTTTTTCAACTTTTAATTCAAAATAGGATGATGTGTTGTCTAATATTATAGGGACACCACTTTCTATTGTTTTAAATGATACTCCTTCAAATTTATCAATGTCCCTTCCTGATTTAAATCCAAATTTGCCTATGAATTCAATAGGAGTTTCTATGGATAGGGCAGATACACCTATCAATTTACTGCTTTGTATATAATCATGGGTAAGATTTTTTTTGTTAATGCTCACTGCGAGAATAGCAGGATTTGATGTTATTTGAAAAACTGTATTTGCAATTTGAGCATTTTTCTTTCCTTCTGAAATAGAACTTACAAGGTATAGTCCATAACTTAATTTGTAAAAAGCTTTATTATCAATCATAAATTTATATACCTACATGTAAGATCATGTAAGTAATCCCCCTCCTTTATATATTAAAAATTATTGGTTGGCATTTGCATTTACAGGCGGTACAAAAGTTCTTGATTGAAGTTCTGTATCTAGCATATAAAGTGCTGCAGAATTATCACTTATTTTATCCAACTTTTTAACTATCTTACTAAAAGTATCTTCTTCTTCAATTTGTTCATCTATAAACCACTTGAGTAAGCTTGCTGTGGCATGTTCTTTTTCTTCAGTAGCAAGATCCATCAAATTGTAAATTCTTGCAGTAACTTTTTTTTCATGTGTTAGTGCTTTGTTGAAAACATCATTTATTGAATCATAATTGTTATCAGGTGAATCTATAGATCCAATGAGTATTCTAGCATTTGTCCTTTTTAGAAAATCATAAAATTTTGATATATGGTAGTTTTCTTCTTCAATTTGCACTTTAAAGAAATTTGAAAATCCATCTAGATCCAATGAATCACAGTATGCCTTCATAGAAAAGTAAATATTTGCTGAGTACATTTCATAGTTTATCTGATCGTTTATAGCTTTTATAAGTTTATCACTTAACATAGTATAAGCTTCCTTTCTTTCGTAGTTTAGATTAAGTTACATTTTAGTATAAATTATATAAAATAAAATTATACATTTTACAATTTCCCTTGAGATCTCAAAAGTTAATATTGCGGGAACATTAGATATTAAATCATAATTGTTATTATTTAATATCTAATGTTAGAATATCACATTTAATATAAATTTTCAATACTTATATTGCAGATAATATTTTTTATATGTATTAACATTTAAAATATTATGTAAATTAAAATTAATGTAAACAATAAATTTTTGACAATTATACATAATAAATTCTTTTACTGCCATACTAAATTTGTAATTAGTCTAAGAATTTTTTAGCAAAACTTTAGTACAATATTAAAAGGTTAAATAGACTAATAGTAATTTATTATAAAATCAACTACATATGGAGATTTTATTAGTGAGTTATTATGATAAATTTAAGAATAATAAAATTTGGGAGGTACACGTTATATGAATGGTACAGTAAAATGGTTTAATGGAGAAAAGGGATTTGGATTCATTACAGGAGAAGATGGAAAAGATGTTTTTGCACATTTTTCTCAAATAAATTCAAATGGTTATAAGTCACTCGATGAAGGTCAGAAAGTTTCTTATGATGTAGTTGAAGGACCAAAAGGACTTCAAGCAGAGAATATTACTACTATTTAGTTAATGAAATTTACCCCTTAAATAATCATTTTATTTGAGGGGCTTTTAGTTATCTAAAAATTTGTGATGCCTAATTTTATTATTGATTTCTTTTAGAAAATTCATTAATTAAGCTTCTTGCAATAGTGAATTTTTTAGGTATGTTAGGAAAATTATCTTTTGTAAACCAATCAGCTTGTTTTATTTCACTTCCATCAACTTTTATCTGGTCAGATTCATATTCTGCAAAAAATCCTATCATTAAGGAATTTGGAAATGGCCATGGGGAGCTTCTGTAATACTCAATATTTTTCACTTTTATACCAACCTCTTCAAAAACCTCTCTTTTTACAGCACTATTTAAGTCTTCTCCAGCCTCTACAAAGCCGGCAATTAATCCGTACATATTGTCTTTAAATCCATTGTTATGTGCAAGAAGTATCTTATCACCCTTAGTAACTGCAACTATTATTGCCGGACAAATTACAGGATACATTATGTGATTACAGTTTGGACAAATTTTAGCCATTTCATCTTTTTTATTTTCTGTTTTAGAGCCACATTTGCCACAGAATCTATGAGTCTTATCCCAATTCAGTATTTGGCTAGCCCGTCCTGATATTAAAAAAGATTGTTCATCAAGTAGAGAACCAAGGTCGTACAAGTCCATTAAGTTGAAATTAATTGGTAAATTCAATTCAGAAGTTGATTCAATGGCAAAGCAAGATTTTTTTTCAATGCTGCCTAAAAAGAATTCAGTTTGATACTCAATATTTAGCAATTTAATATCGTCAAAGGTAGGAATGACAAAAGTATTTCCTTCTTTTTTTACTAAGAGATTTTGGTTATGAAACACACAGCATAAGTCGCTAGCTTTACCTTTTTTTAAGGTATCAGATGATATTTTAAAATTATTATTCATGTGCGGCAAATCCTTTCATACTATTTATATAATAAACAATTATTTTTTATTATAACACTTGATTCGACATATATGGAGATTATTTGTTCATTTTAACAAATTTTTAAGTTGCTATAAGAAATATGCTTCTAGTAAGCTAAAATTTTTATATATTGATTACATAATACAAGATAAAAAGTGCAATAATAACTTAGATGGAATAAATAAGGAGGTGATTTAGTATGCAGCACCAAACTTTAGCACCACATGAATCAATGGAAATACATGAGATGCTAAATTTTAAAACAGTATCTATAGTAAAGTCCAAGATGATGCAAGGCTTAGTTTTTGATCAAGATCTCAAGAAACTTATGGAAAAGGATGTGCAGCAATCAATGGGTGCTATAAATGATTTACAAGGACTACTGCAAAAGGTTTCTAATATAAAAGAGGAGAAGGTGAAATTATATGAATAATGACTATTTAGAAATAAGAAATGCTGAGGGTATGCCTAAAATTGTTGATTCAACTGCAGCACTGGATTTTTTACTATCTGCCAAAACTGGAATTAGAAATTGTGCCATTGCGCTAACCGAAACTGCTACTCCAGAAGTTAGAACAGTTTTACATAATCAATTGAAAAATGCAATTAATATGCATGATGAGATATCAAATCTTATGGTAAACAAAGGATGGTTTCATCCCTGTGATTTAGATAAACAATTTCAAACAGATATAGAGTCATCTAACACAGCAGTACAAATTTCTAAAATGGAGCTTTTCCATGGGAACACGAGTAGACTGGGAACATTTGCAACACCAGAAAAATAGTTAGGAGGCAGCAGGTATAATGAAAGCTGTAACGTTTCAAGGTATAAAAAATGTAAAGGTTAAAGATGTTAAGGAACCTGAGGTTCACAAAAATGATGATATAATAGTAAAACTTACAACTACAGCTATATGTGGATCGGATTTACACTTAATTCATGATATGATTCCTAATTTGCCCCAGGATTACATAATAGGGCACGAACCTATGGGAATTGTGGAAGAGGTAGGACCCGATGTTACAAAAGTGAAAAAAGGAGATAGGGTTATTGTACCATTTAATGTAAGCTGTGGTGAATGTTATTATTGTAAACATGGTCTTACAAGCCAGTGCAATAATTCAAATCCCCATGGAGAAACAGGAGCTTATTTTGGATATACTGAAACCTTTGGAGGATACCCCGGAGGTCAGGCTGAATACATGAGAGTTCCTTATGGAAATTTTACGCCTTTTCGTATTCCAGAAGACTGCGAAGTAGAGGACGATAAGCTAGTTCTTCTTGCTGATGTTGTACCTACAGCTTATTGGAGTGTGGAGAATTCTGGAGTTAAGGCTGGAGATACAGTAATAGTGTTAGGTTGTGGACCAGTTGGACTTATGGTACAAAAATTTGCATGGCTTAACAATGCTGAGAGAGTAATTGCAGTTGATAATATACAGTATAGATTAGAACATGCAAGACTTCACAATAATGTTGAAGTAGTAAATTTTGAGGAACATGAAAATACTGGAGAATATCTAAGGGAAATTACCCATGGGGGAGCAGATATTGTTATAGATTGTGCAGGAATGGATGGAAAGATGACACCTATGGAGTATTTGGAAACTGGTTTAAAATTGCAAGGAGGAGCTATGGGTGCTTTGGTAATAGCAACACAATCAGTTAGAAAAGGGGGAGTTATTCAACTCACGGGTGTTTATGGTGGAAGGTACAATGCATTTCCACTTGGAGATATATTTAGCCGTAATATAAATATAAGAACAGGTCAAGCTCCCGTCATTCCATATATGTCAAAGCTCTACAGCATGCTTGCAGAAGGAAAGGTTGATCCAAGTGATATTATTACACATAAATTGCCTTTAGATCAGGCAGAACATGGATATGAAGTTTTTGATACTAAAACAGAAGGTTGCATTAAAGTTGTTCTTAAACCATGATGGAGGTGATACAAATGTCAAAGCAAAGTGCTATAGCACCACATGAAAGTATTGAAGTGCATGAGCTTTTAACCTTTAAAAATATTTGCCTTACAAAATCAACTACTGCAGCTAAACTAGTATCAGATAGTGAGCTTAAGACAATTTTACAAAATGATGTATCTACAACAAAACGACAAATTCAGGAGTTAAAAGAAATTATGGAACGATCATGTAATGTAAAATAGATCATAGAGGGAAGGTAAATTTATGAATTCAATAATAGAAAGCCTTACTGGAATGGATAAGATGAGTGATCAGGTCATTGCCACAGACTTTTTAATAGCAGCTAAAAGTGGAATAAGAAACTATTCCATTGCCATAACTGAAACTATATCAGAGGATGTGAAAGAGGTACTTAAAAAACAATTAGAAGATTCTATCCAAACTTATGAAACAATTACTGATTATATGATGAAAAATGGATATTATCATCCATATAATATGGATGAACAGTTTAAAGTGGATATGAAAACGACGAATACAGCGTTAAATTTAACAGAAGGTATGTAACAGGAGAAGGTTGTCTTAAAGTAAAATTTGAGATAACCTTCTTTATTTCAAAAATTTTAAGCATAATCCTTGCTAAAAATAATTACACTAATTGATATAGAAAGAATTGATTGGTAGTGGTTATAAGATCGATGAAACATTAAAATCAGAAATGGAGTAAATATTTTCTAGAATTTTATAAACTTTTCATAATAAGTTATACTATAATAATGGTAATTGGAAATATTAAAAAGGGAGTGATTTTTTATGCAAGGTAAGATTTTAGTTGTGTATTACTCACTTGAGGGAAACACAAGACTTATAGCTGAAACTATTTCAAAAGAGATATCCAGTGACATTTTAGAAATAAAGCCTAAAAAAAGTATAGATCCACACAGCAAAATGAGGTACTTTATAGGTGGAAAGCAGGCCATAACTAAGGAAAAACCAGAAATTTTACCTTATGATATAAATCCTGAGGATTATGATGTTTTATTTATTGGAACTCCAGTTTGGGCATGGACTTTTTCACCTGCCATAAGGAGCTTTTTCGCCAATACAGATTTAAAAGGTAAGAAGATAGCTTTATTTAGCTGCAATGGTGGGGGCAATGGAAAAACTTTTAAAAATATGAAAGAGCAGCTTGAGGGCAACGAATTCCTAGGAGAAATTGAATTTAAAGATCCTCTTAAAAATGACACGAAAGAAAATATAGAAAGAGCTAAAAAGTGGTGTAACAGTATTTGCAAATAGTAATTTAGTATATTTAACATAAATAACTTGATTTATATAATAAACTGTGTTATTCTTAACAAGAACTTAAATTAATAGTTAATAATCAAACACAAATATATTTCAATTAGTACTTAACGATATAGTATGTTGATATGGGAATTTTATTAGTGAGTTATTGCGATGAATTTAAGAATAATAAAATTTCGGAGGTACACATCATATGAATGGTACAGTAAAATGGTTTAATGGAGAAAAAGGATTTGGATTTATTACAGGAGAAGATGGAAAAGATATTTTTGCACATTTTTCTCAAATAAATTCAGATGGATATAAAACACTTGAAGAAGGTCAAAAAGTTTCTTATGACGAAGGTCAAGGACAAAAAGGACCTCAAGCAGAAAATATTACTGTTCTCTAGTTAATGAATTTTACCCCTTAAATAGTTATTCTATTTGAGGGGTTTTTAGTTTCCGAAAATTTATTTATTTCTTGAGCACTTCTCCTAATCTTTTAATTCCTTCTATAATCCTATCATCTGGCATATTTGAATAATTTAATCTAAAGGAATTTTTGAAATTAGCATTTGGGAAAAAAGATTCTCCAGCTACAAATGCCACATTGTTTTTTATTGCTTTAGTAAAAATATCTGAAGCATCCATATTTGAAGGAAGTTGAATCCATATGAAAAGTCCGCCATCAGGAAGAGTATGTTTTATATCTTTAGGAAAATACTTTTCTATACACTGTATCATAAGTTCTCTCCTGTGTCTGTATACTTCTTTGATTTTTTGTATATGTTCTTCTATATCATACATTTCCATATATTTTGCAGTAATCATTTGTGCGAATATATCAGTATGCAAATCTGCACTTTGCTTAAAAGGAATATATTTTTGAATAATACTCTTATCTGCACATATCCAGCCAAGCCTTAAGCCAGGGGCAAATATCTTTGAAAAAGTACTTAAGTAAATTACTCTTCCTTCAGTATCAAAATGCTTTACTGGTGGAAGATCTTCTCCAGCAAATCTTATTGCACCATAGGGGTTGTCTTCTATTATTACTATATCAAATTTATTTGCTATTTCTACCAGCTTTTTTCTCCTTTCAAGACTCATAGTTCTTCCAGTTGGATTTTGAAAATCTGGTATGGTGTAGATAAATTTTGCATTAGGATTATCCTTAAGGGCTTTTTCAAGATCTTCCATAATCATTCCTTCTTCGTCCATAGGAATTTCTTTAAAGTTTGGAAGATAGGTTTTAAAAGCACTGATAGCTGCAAGGTAAGTTGGACTTTCACAAATTATAGTGTCACCTTCATCTATAAAGACCTTTCCTGAAAGGTCTAAAGCCTGCTGGGAACCTGTAGTAACTATTATGTTATCCAAAGATGTTTTTATACTTAGTTTCTCCATTCTCTTACAGATAGCTTCTCTTAAGGGGATATATCCTTCAGTGGTACTGTATTGAAGAGATGCTTCTCCGCATTCAGTTAAAACTTCTGTACATACGTTTTTTAATTCATTAACAGGAAAAAGTTCTGGGGCTGGCAGACCTCCTGCAAAAGATATTATTTCAGGCCTTTCTGTAACTTTTAAAATTTCACGTATTTCCGAAGGCCTAACAAAATTATTTCTTTTTGAAAATTTAGTATAATTCATAAGTAACACTCCTTATATAATAGGTTTTCCAAAATAATTATCCTGGTTAACTGTTGAAGAATTTGTATTTTGAAGCAGTTCTGCTATAGCTTTCATAAGCTTATTTAATCCAATACTTATATTTTTTGCATTTTCGAAAGTGTAATTTAACCTCATATAGCTTTTACCATCGCTTCCTTCAGGGTAAAATACATTCCCTGGAGCATAGGAAACACCTTCCTTAGAACATTTTAATAATAATTGTGTTTGTGAAATATTTTCAGGAAGCTTGCACCAAATGTAATAACCACCTTTAGGAAGATTAAAACTAATACCAAGAGATTTATTTTTTTCAAGTATTTTGAGCATTAAATCCCTTTTGTTCATATATTCTTTGCATATTAGCTTTATGTGATTTTCATACAGTCCTTCTCGTAAAAACTTATCTAATATATATTGCGAAGCTGTGTTAACGTGAAGATCTGTCATTTGCTTTAATAAAGCAAATTTTTTTATTACTTGTGCAGGTGCAGCAGTCCATCCAACACGCATACCTGAAAACATAGTTTTAGAAAATGTACTTAAATATATGACATAGCCGTATGTATCCAGAGCTTTTAAAGATGGCAAGTATATATTCTCATAGTTTATTTCACTGTAAGGGTCATCTTCAATAATTGGAAGCTGATATTTATATGCCAAATTTAGTAGCTTGTATCTTTTTTCTAAACTCATAACTATTGAAGTTGGATTTTGAAAAGTAGGTACTGTGTATAAAAATTTAGGCTTATATTTATTTAGTAAAATTTCAAGCACATCTAAGTTTATACCATCATTTTCCATAGGAACTCCTATAACTTTTGCCCCTGACAACTTAAATAGTTCAATTGCGCTCATAAATGTAGGTTCTTCTACTATAACCACATCTCCTTTACTTAGAAAGGCTCTTCCAATAAAATCTATTCCCTGCATGGAGCCTGAAAGTATCATTATTTCTTTAGGAGAAACAGATATGTTTCTTGATTTTAGTAATCTACTTAAGCTTTCTCTAAGGGGGTAGTATCCATAAGAAGAAATATAAGCCAGCATATCATTTCCACAATTTTTCCATAAGTCTTTTTGCAATTTTACTATATCCTTAAGAGGATGCAAAATTGGATCTGCAATACCAGCTGAAAAAGATATATTTTTTTCTCCTCCTACTGAATTTATTATGTCAACAATGTCATGATTATTAGCGGAACTTACATTTGAATCGAAAAATTGATACCATGAAAGTGGTACAGTATGATTTCTAATACTTAACTGCTTATTTTTTGTGTTATTTGCTACTATAGTTCCTTTTCCTTTGTGGGACTCTAATAAGCCTAAAGATTTTAATTCTTCATAAGCACTAATTACTGTACTTCTGCTGACGTTAAGTTCTTCTGCAAGTTTGCGCTCAGATGGAAGTAAGAAATTTGATGGAAGCATACCAGAGTAAATAATATTTCTTATTTCATTTTTAATTTGTACGTAAATTGGTATGGAGCTTTTTTTGTCTATAGAAATGCGCATTTCTATCACTCTTTCTAAAAATTTAAAAATATTATATATATAATACCATTAAATTTTTATATTTAAACTACCAATTTCTATATTTAAAACCAATCCAATCTCATTATTGATAGTTTAAAGGAATAAAAGCATGAATGTATTCACTACTTGCACCAAGAATTGCTACTAATCCGAAATAAACTAAAGTAAATACAATTCTTGTTGAGGTTTTCATTTCATAATATTCTTTTTTAGGATTTTTATAATACTTGTACAATTCTACAATTCCTAAAATTAAAAATATGATTAGCACAGGGTTGAAAAATTTTATACAAGCCAAAGCAAAAACAGGGATACCGATAAACCATAGCTTAGGTGTTATAGCTGTAGCGATTCTACCACCATCTAGGGGATGAATAGGTACTAGATTAAATAAATTCATAAAAAATCCTGTATATGCTAGTGCTAAGAAAACATTATTGTGAGTTAAAAGATAAATAGGTATACAAAGTAGGGCGGCAATGCTGCCTCCAACTGGTCCTGCTGCAGCCATAAAAGCTTCATCTTTTGCAGTTTTAGGCATTTCCTTCATTGATATGAGTGCACCAACAAAAGGTATAAATATTGGAGTTGAAATAGGAAGATGAATTTTTTTAGCAGCTGCATAGTGTCCCATCTCATGTGCAAACAATAAAAGTATAAAGCCTACTCCAAAAACAACACCGTATATGCTGGCGTATATAAAAATAGCTAATGTCATAGAACCTAGTGTATAAAATACCTTGCTTAATTTAAGTAGCACAAATAAGAATTTGAATTTCGCAAGAAATATCAATGCACCTTTAAATTTTAAAAGAAAAGCTCCTACTATTCCTAAAATGCCAATTTTACTTTTTTTTGACTTCATCTTTTTTAGTATAGGAGGCCTTACGTTTGAGTTTTCTGTAAATTCCTCATTAGCATCTGTTGTATAAGGCACATTATCTCCCTTGATTTCAGTATATAGATTATTTACAGATTGATTTTCGTTTTTTGATTTAGTCATACCAAACATTTAAATCACCTCTTTATATATCTCGTGTAGTATATACTATATTCCATTATATAAATGATAACAAAATAAAAAATATTAGTAAAATGGAAAGTTATTATAGAATAGAATATTAACTATCAATATAATTGATTTTTCCAGTATTTGATAATAGAAATTAGATAAATATTTTGCTATAATATATTATAGGTGGTGAGATATATATGGATAAAGAAATTCTGGAAATTTTAAAGGCTATGCAGCAGGATATGAAATCAATGAAACAAGACATAAATTCGGTGGAACAAGATATAAGTTCGATGAAGCAAGATATAGCATCGATAAAATCTACACAAAAAGAACATACCCAGCTATTAAGTGCTTTAGAACATAAGACAAATGTAATTTCAGCAGAACAGGAAAATTTGAAGCATGAAGTTGCTGAAATTAAAGGAGAAGTTAAAGGCATAAGAAAAAGCTTAAGTAATGTAGAACTCATCACAGCTAGCAATTGGTCTGATATTGTTAAATTAAAAGCAATTAAACAAGTATGAATTTATAGGCACTTAATTTAGTGCCTTTTTAGAATGTTAGGTAAAATGTCTAATTTGGTAGTGATATCGTAAAAGTAATTGTGTCTTTATCATAATTTGCCAGTATGATTCCATTATGCTTTTCAATTATACTTTTTGTTATAGAAAGACCCAATCCTGAACCTTCATCAGGATTTGTACGGGATTTATCTGCTCTATAAAACTTTTCAAATAGCATACTTACATTTTCTATATTTAAATTTTTACATTTATTGCTTATACTGATTAAAACATTTTTATCACATTGGACTAAAGATACATTCACATCTGAAGGTTTTATACTGTATTTTAGAGCATTGTACATCAGATTATTTAAAGCCCTCACAAATAAATTGATGTCAATTGTGACCATTATGTTTTCAGCACATATGTTATCTACAATATTTAACTTTGAATTTTCAAAAGTAATTGAAAATTCGTCAATTAACTGGTAAATGAGTTCATTTAAGCATACTGTAGACAGGTGCAATTTTAAGTCTCCACCATTTAGCTTTGTGAACATAAATAAGTTATCCGTAAGTTTCTTCATGGTTTCAGCTTTCTTTAATGATATATTTATAAATCTTTGCATCTCTTCTTTAGATTCATACTCACTATTATCTATAATTTGTAAAAATCCAATTATGCTTGTAAGTGGGCTTCTTATGTCATGGGCTACATTTGTTATAAGTGCATTTTTAGAAACTTCAATTTTTTTCTCGTTTTCGATTTTTTCATTTATTTTATCTGCCATAAAGTTTATATTTTTAGATATCTCAGATAGTTCATCATGACCTTTTTGACGTATTTTAAAATTTAAGTTTTCATTTGCAATAGTTTTTATACCGCAGCACATTTCATTTATGTATTTCATCCTATGATGGGTTATTATGAAAAATATCAACATACATATGGAAAGCAAAATTAAAATGTTTTTGTCTCCCACTAGTGTTCCTATTGAATCATGAGGTGTATTTATAGGAGAGGCAGTAATCCAAAGTATGGAAATATCATTACCTGTTTTTATAGGTGTTTTGTATATATAATCATGATACATGGTTATATTCATCGTATGATTAAAGTATTTTAAAAAGTCAGAGTATGTTTTTTCCAAGCTTGTATTTCCAGCAAGTTTAGATGAATTATATAAAATTTTATTTTGGGGATCAGTTACAATAAAACCTAGTTTATATTTTGAATATTTAACTTCATATTTTGACAATACAGATTTATATTTGGAGTTATTATTGAAATTTACACCACTTGTATTTAAACTTACATCACTGGAAATACGCGACAATCTGCCAAGGCTATAGTTGTAATTTTGAAACTTATAAGGATACTTTTGAGATACAAAACTTATGTAGGTTGAATACACAGCCGTAAATATACAAAAACTTGCAATTAGTGAAAATATAAATGATATAAAGAATTTAGTTTGAATACCTGCTATTTTAACTTTCAATTTTATACCCAACTCCCCATACAGTTTTTATGTAATCTTTTTTAAGTTTTTGTCTTAATCTCCTTATGTGTACTGTAACTGTCCTGTCAAATTCCATGTAAGGTTCCTCCCACACGTTTTCATATATTTGCTTTATGCTCAGTACATTGTCCTTGTTCTTTGCAAGGAAAGCCAAAATTTTGAATTCATGAGGAGTCAAATTTATCTCACTGTTATCTATTTTTACAGTATGTTTATCCATATTTATAAGCATGTCCTGAATTTTAATCAAGCTTGAATTGTCATGAAAGTTTGAATTAAATTCTTTATATCTTCTTAGGTGAGATCTTATCTTTGCAATTAAGAGCATTGAATTAAAGGGTTTTGCGATGTAATCATCAGCTCCAATAGTAAGTCCCATTATTTTATCTGCATCGTCAACTTTAGCAGATAGTATTATAATAGGTAAATTTAAGCTTTCCCGTATTTTCATACATGCCATCATACCATCCATCCTTGGCATCATAACATCTAAAAGTATCAAATCTATTTTATTGCTTTTTAAAATCTCCAGAGCTTCAATTCCATCTTTTGCGCACAGGGAATCTATGTTTTGATTTTTTAACATTATAGTTAAAAGTTCTCTTATATTTTCATCGTCGTCTACAATTAAAACTACATTTTTATCCATGTAAAAATTCACCTTCCTATTGTCCTATATTTATTATATACATTTTTTTATTGCTTTGGCCAACTGTAATAAAATCTTAATAAACTGTATCAATTTTGTAATACAAAATATACCAGGTTTGTAATATGAGCACACTATAATGAAGTCATCATATAAAAAAGGATGTGAATTTCTTGGAAGTATTGAAATTGCAAAATCTATCAAAGACTATAGGAAAGAGAGAAATTGTGAAGAATTTAAATTTGAGTGTAAAGGAAGGTGAAATCTTTGGATTTTTAGGACCCAATGGTGCAGGAAAGACCACAACTATAAAGATGATCGTTGGATTTTTAAAACCCACTGGCGGTAAAATTTACATAAATGGAAAAAATATTAAAAATAGTAGGATAAGCTCTATAAGTAATATGGCAGCTATGGTTGAAGCACCGGATATGTATCCATATTTAACTGGAGTTCAGAATTTAAGGCAGCTGGCAAGGCTTGATGGAGATATTAGTCAAAGTCAAATAGATGAAGCTGTAAAATTAGCTGGATTAAGTGACAGGATAAATGATAAATTTAAAAAGTATTCCCTTGGAATGAAACAGAGGCTTGGCATTGCACAGGTTCTCATGGGAAACAAAAAGATATGGATATTGGATGAACCTACTAATGGACTAGATCCAAGCGGAATGATTCATTTTAGAAATTTGTTTAAAAAATATTCTAGAGAAAAGAAAGTTACCATATTTATATCGTCTCATATACTTGGAGAAATGGAATCCATGTGTGATAGAGTTGCATTTTTAAATGAAGGTGAAATTAAAGGAATAGAGGATGTAAATAACATGAAGGGAAATCTTGAAAAAAGATATTTGGAAATTGTAGGAGGAGAAGAAGATGATTTTTCCAATAATTAAAAACGAGATCATTAAGATATTTTATAGAAAGAAATTTTTAATATGTTCTATTATATTGCTACTTGTAGCTGCATTTTCAGTATTAGCTGTGAATAGCGAAAATGGAGAGAGGGGACTGCGAAAAGACAAAAGTATAGAACAATACTATAAAGATCAAAAAAAATTAGTAAAGGATAAAGCAAAAATTGCTGAAATCCAAACACATATCGATAACGTTGATAAAATGGTAAAGGATTATGAATTTCAAAAAACACATCCACTAGCATGGAAAGATACTTTAAAAAAGGATGTAAAGCTTATGGAAAGTGTTAATGACAGTAAATTGGATGATGCTAAAAAAGAACAAAGAAAAAGTGAAATTACTTATAAGAAGTATTTATTAGAGAATAACATAAAGCCAGTTAGCAGTATTAAAGCTACAGGATATGTATTGTTTAATGATTACAGCCTTATTTTGGATTATGGCATGATAGTGATATTTTTAGTAGCAGTGTTTATGACAGTAGACAGTGTTTCAAGTGAATATGCACCTCCTACATTAAAGCTTTTGCTTTTAAGACCTGTTACAAAGACAAAACTTCTACTTGGCAAATTTTTAGCTTGTGCCATTTCAAGCTCTGCACTTGTAGTGATTTTCAATTTGATATTTTTTTTGTTTGGAGAAATTGTATATGGTTTTGACAGCTTCAAATATCCAGTTTCTATAGGACCTGAATTTAAACACAGCAGCATACAAAATATGGACTTGCATAAATTTATATCTGTCATTCCAGGAACGTCAAGTATTATGCCTCTTTATAAATTTTTAATTGAATTTATGATCTTACAAATAATTTTTATAATTGCAGCTACAAGTTTTTGCATTTTAATATCTACTTTAATTAAAAGCAATGCAGCAGCAACATCTACAGCCATACTATTTGGAGTAGCTTACATGATACTTTCAAAAATTCCTGCATTATCTGATAAGTCAGATATTATGCCAGCATTTTTTATAGCCCTTGGAAGCTCTGTAAGTATAATAACAAGGCGAATTGTACAAGATACAGGGGCATACTATATAAATACGTTATCTGCAAGCTTAATAATGATTGCATGGTCTATATTATTTTTAGGATTAAGTACAATTATAGTAGAAAAAAGAGAAGAGTATATCTAGGCATTTTCAAAGAAATAACAAGTCAGTATGCTAGTCTATTTTTTCAAATGCCTTAAAGAATATATTTATAATAATTTGCAGAAACTACAAGAGCATAGAAAAAAATTACAAAGGCTATTTGAAAGGGGAATTTTAATATGCCTGTTATTAATATGCTCTCTTCTGCAGAACAAGTAAAAGGTCAGGGAGTACTTTCTGCTTACGTTGAACAAGTTAATTTAGTTAGAGACGGACTTCAAGATAATTATGAAATAAAAGTAAATGCTTTTAAATTGTGTGATATTATGCATTACCATACCATTGATTTTAAGTTCTTTTTAAGTATACCTTTTGCGAAATTATTGGGCACAAGTGTTGCTTATGTTCACTTTGTCCCAGAGACTATAGATAATAGTTTAAAACTACCTTATATTATAAAAAAAATGTTTTACAAGTACATAATTTTGTTCTACAAAAGTGTAGATTATTTGATAGTTGTGAATCCATATTTTATTGATACCTTAAAAAAATACAATATAGAAGAGGAAAAAGTAGTATACATTCCCAATTTCGTATCTGAAAACAACTTTTTTGAATATGAAAAGGAAAAAGCAAAAAAAATAAAGCAGGAGTTACGTATTCCACTTAAAAAATTTGTTGTTCTGGGAGTAGGTCAGGTGCAGAACAGAAAGGGTATACTAGATTTTATTGAAGTTGCCAAAAAACTTCCACAAATTCAATTTATATGGGCAGGTGGTTTTTCCTTTGGTGTGATAACAGATGGGTATAAGGAATTAAAAAAGGTTGTAGAAAATCCACCTGAAAATGTAAGATTTTTAGGTATCATTGATAGAAAAAATATGAATGATATTTATAATATTGCAGATATAATGTTTTTGCCTTCCTATAATGAGTTATTTCCAATGTCTGTTTTGGAAGCCATGGCACTTAAAATTCCCGTATTATTGAGGGATCTAGATATATACCATAACATTTTATTTGATGACTATTTAAAAGGAAAAAATATAGATGAATTTGTAAAATGTATAGAAAGATTACAGGATAAAGGTGAAAGTTATAAAACTTGGTGTGAAAGGTCATGGAAATGTCACAAGTTTTATTCCAAGGAATACATCTTAAACACGTGGAAGCAATTTTATGACAAGATATATTATGAGAAAAATAAAAGAAGAAAGCTTAAGGGAAACTTAAATGAAAAATAAAATGTTTAATATAATTGTTGTATTTATTTCTGCCTGTATTTTTTTCTTATTTTTCATTTTTACAAAAGGCATCCATTCTATGATTCAAGAGTTAAAATCACTGGATATCCACTGGATATCTTTAGCTGTAATAGCTGTTATTTTATTTTGGACATTTGAAACAATGATTTTATATACTGTAATGAAAAAACTCTATTTTGGGGAGCATTTGCTTTCCAAATCAATAAAATTTCAAATGGTTGGTCAATTTTTTGGAGCAATTACACCTTTAGGAGCAGGAAGTCACCCTTCTCAATTATATGCAATGACAGAAGCAGGAATGCCTGCAGGACTTTCTGGGTCTATATTGATAATAAAGTTTATGATACATGAAATAGTAAGCATATTTTATCTAATAGCAGCACTGCTTTTTAGGTTTAACTATTTTAATTCAAAAATTAAATATTTTATTTACTTTGCAATTCTTGGTATTGTGATTAACGCAGGAGTGATGTTACTAGCAATATCAATTGTAATAAATAAAAAAATGACTAAGGCTATAATAAACTTTATTGTGAAATTGCTTGGAAAGGTTCATATTATGAAAGATGTGGAATCAAAACAAGGGAAAATTCAAGATGAAATAGAAAGTTTTCATAAAAATGCACTTTTAGTAAGAAAACACATAGGTATGTGTTTTCATGCTTTAATCTATTCACTTTTTCAGTGGGCTTTTTATTTTAGCATTCCTTATTGTATTTACAGAAGTTTTGGGTTTAATTCTACAGACTTAGGGACAATTATGGCTGCCCAGGTGTTTTTAACAGTATTTATGACTGCAATTCCTCTTCCAGGAGCAGAAGGAGGAGCAGAAGGGGGATTTTACGTAATTTTTAATTTGTTTTTTAAAGCTAAAACCGTCATAGCCCTTTTTGTATGGAGGATAATTACTTATTACCTGTCTATTATAGTGTCAAGCATATTTATTTTAGCATTTCCAAATGTACGTTTAAAAAAATGATATTATTGAACAGTAATGTTTTGACATTTTGTATTTAAAATTTTACTATAAGTTTCAATTACTCTATGGGTGAAAATGCAGCTGGAATATTTCTTTGAAGTATGAACTGCCTCTTCACTCAATTTATTTTTTAAATTTTCATTTTTTAAGATTTTATCTATGTAATAGCTAAATTCCCAGGACTCCTTATAAGAAAATCCATTTTTGCCCTGAACAATGATTCCGTCTATACACGGATCATATTTGCAAACTACAGGACACCCGCTGCTTAAGGCTTCTATATAGGTTAGTCCTTGGGTTTCACTGGTAGAAGCAGTGACAAATATATCTGCTATTTTATAATATTTGTAAATTTCTTTTGGATCTATCATTCCTGTAAAAGCAACAGTATCTCCAAGACCTTCAGTACGTACCTGCTCTTTTAAATTTTGTAAATAAGGGCCATCTCCTACAATTAAAAGTTTAACATCCCCAACCTTATTAACTACAGTATTAAAGAGTTCTATGAGTTCACTTATATTTTTTTCTTTTCCTATCCTTCCAATATAAGCTATAACTTTATCTGTATTTTTAATTTTAAGTGTTGAAAGAATTTCTTTCTTTTCGTTTAAAAGCAAAGGTCTACAAAATTTATTTAAATCAATTCCCGTTGGTATCACATTAATAGGTTTATTTACTCCATAATGAAGCAGCATCTTCTTTGTTTTTTCTGTTGGAACAACTACGCCGTCAAGGCTATTTAAAAGTAGACGGGTTATTTTCCCAACAGCACTTTTTTTTATAAGTTTTCCACCAAATAAATAGTCTAAATATTCTTCATACATTGTATGATAGGTGTGAATTTGAGGCGCATTTATTTTGCTGGCGATGTACTTGGCTGTAAATAAGGTAGAAAATTCTGTTTGGGAATGGATCATATCAGGTTTCCAATCTATAAGCCTATTTATGATTCTATTACGAAAGGGAAATTTAATTCTGGCATTAGGGTAAATTCCAACGCCAATGGACTTTAAGTAACATATATCTCCTATGATTTTCTCATTTCCTGTAGGAGATAGGGTTAGAATTTTAACATCGTAATTATTATTCTTTAATTCTTTATACAAATTGTATATTGAAGTGACAACACCATTTATCATAGGAAAATATGTGTCGGTAGTAATTAAGATTTTCATTTTGTATTTCTCCTAATCTAATTAGAATTTTCTATTCCTAATTAGTGTTTCCAATAATACATAAAAAAATAATGAAACGTAATATAATTTTAAATTTATCATAGAATTAACTATAATGATATTTTTTAGGAGAGAAGTATGCCAGGCGATATATCAAAACATACAAAATATATTGTTAATTTACCTTATCCTAAGCCAAGAGTGGAAAAAACAAGTATAGGATATGCGAATGTTCTTCTTAAAGATTATGCAGGAGAAGTAAGTGAATTTACTGCAGTCTCCCTCTATGTGTATCAACATATGGTAAGTGAAGGAATATTTGAAGATTATGCCAAGATTATAGGGGGTATATCTATGGCTGAAATGAAACATCTAGAGCTTATAGGAAAAACAGTTAAACTTCTTGGTATAAAGCCAGTTTATATTGATTCTGCATGTCCACCTGGACAGTTATGGACACCTGCTTACGTTAACTTTATGACCTTCATTAAAGATATGCTTTTAGAAGATATTAAATCGGAAAAAAAGGCTATTAAAAATTACAAGTATCATATATCAATAATTAAAGATAGATATATACAGGAACTTATTAAAAGAATAATTATGGATGAAGAGTTACATCTAAAGTTGTTTACAGAATTATATGAGAAGTATAGCTCTTAAAATAAACAGAGTTCTTGGTATCAGATGGAGAATGTCATCCGTATAAAGCAAACTCCATCTGAACCTAAGAATCACTTGATATTTGTGGATAATGGGTATTTACGTACTATAAATATTTCTACTCTTCTATTTTGAGCTCTACCTTCTTTAGTAAGATTAGTAGATTTTGGCTGATATTCAGAATAAGCTTGTATTGAAACTTTTGTTATATTAATTCCACCATTTTTTACCATAAAATTCATTACGTTTATGGCCCTCATAGCGCTTAAATCCCAATTAGAGCGAAATTTTGAATTATGTATGGGCACATTATCTGTGTGTCCTGCAATTCTAATATTATTATCTAAATTTCTAATCATTTCTGAAATAGATATGAGAAGTGGATGTATATGAGTCAGAACTTCTGCATCTCCAGAATTAAATAAAATTGCTTCCTGTATTGAAATACCCAGGCCGTCTTTGCTAATTTCAACTTTAACTTTATCATCATATCCATCTTGTTTAATTTTTGCATCTAGAGTTTTCTTAATTTCATTCATGGTATCTTGTTCAGTTTTGCCCGCACTTTCATCGGGTTTATCAGTGGATTCTCCTGTCTCAATAAATTGATTGGTACTGCTGCCACCATTATTTTGTATGCTTTTTTCTCCCGAAAAAATGACATTGAATTGCTGGCTTATTTTGGCAAGTTTTTCTTGATCAACTTTACTTATGGCAAACATAACTATGAAAAGAGCCAATAGGAGAGTAAGCATATCTGCATATGGAATGAGCCACGTTTCATCTACATGTTCTTCATGGTGTTGTCTCTTTTTACCCATAATCAATCTCCTTTACTTTCACTGCCTTTTTCCATATTTTTTCTTAGCTTAGGAGGCAACATACTCACTAATTTTTGTTCAATACTCTTTGGGTTATTTCCAGATTGTATGGCTAGAACACCGCTCATTATTATGTGCATAGTGCGTATTTCTTCTTGCGATTTTCTTTTCAGTCTGGAAGCAAAGGGATGACAAATTACATATCCCAAAAAAATTCCATATAGAGTCGCAACAAAGGCTGCTGCTATCATATGTCCTAATTTTTCAGTATCATCAAGATTACCAAGAGCGCCAATCAATCCAATAACAGCTCCTAGAACTCCAAGTGTTGGAGCTGAACCACCGGCAGTTGTCATTGTTGAAGCGCCTGCACGGTGTCTTTCTTCTCTATTTTCAATTTCAAGCTCTAAAACTTCAATTATATATTGAGGTTCTACTCCATCTACAACCATTTCAAGACCTTTTTTCATAAATTCATTATCCAAAGATTGTAGAGTATTTTCAATGGATAACAATCCATTTTTCCTAGTTTGGTGAGACATGTCCACAAGTTGATTTATAATTGCAACGGGATCATCAGTTTTTCTATTTTTAAAAAGAACTTTTAATATTTTAGGAATATTAAGAAACTCTTCCTTTGGAAAAGAGTTCATTACTGCTGCTGTAGTGCCCACCAAAATTATAATTGCTGCAGCAGGATTTAATAGTACCGCTACATTTGCGCCTTTTACAATCATTCCTACAACAACAGCAAGGATGCCTATTATAATACCTATAACTAGAAAAATATCCATTTTTATGCCCTCCATGAAATATTGAATATTTAATCAATTGGTGATTTTTCGACATTTTATAGCGATAGCATATCACACTTTTTATATTATGAACAAGTGTTTTTAGAATATTCCAACAATTATTTAAAAGGAATATATGGTAGTAATTTTTTAAAATGTATAAAAATAACCAAAAACAAAAAATAACATGTCAAAAATATTTTTAAGGTATTTTTGACATGTTATATAATCTTATAGTAAATTAGTGTTGTGATTTTTCCTTTTTTTCACCATTCCCATTGTTTGACTTTACTTCATCTTTTTTATTTTCTTTATTACTGTTAGTTACTTCTGTTTTAGGCTCGTTTTTTATAGTTGGTGCTGTTGAAGTTTGTTTTTTTGTATTTTCACTATTTACAGAAGTAGATTTTGCTGGAGTTGAAGCTGAGTCAGTGGAAGTTGAGCTAGTTTCTGCAGTGTTTGTAGTAGTATTTGTTGTAGTAGTGGTAGTTGGTGACGGTGAAGTTTGTTCTTTACTTTTTTGTGCAGTTTTATTATTTTTTGAATCCTTCTTTGTCTGGCCTTTATTTTCTTTTGTTGCTTTACCCACGTTTATTTTAGAAGTTTCTTTTTTAGCTTCAACAGCTTTTGCAAGATTTTGTTTTTCTGTATCTAATGCTAGTTTTTTCTGCTGCAGCAAATCTTCTGCAGCTTTAATTGCAGCTTCATCTCCTGATTGTTTTGCTGTCTCAAGAGCTGCTTTGGCTTCATTATATTGTTTTTTAGCATCATTGTAAACTTGACGTTCTTTTTTTACAGCTATTAAGGCATTTCTTTTTGCTGTTTGCATTTCTATAACTTTTGCCACTGTAGCTTTTGCTTTATCTGGAAGTTTATCTTGAAGTTTGGATAATACAGCTAAAGAGTTTTTCTGCTTATCAATAATTTTGCTTTCTATGTTTTCAACGTCTTTAAGTTTATCTTCATCTCCTGAAGTTTGAGTTTTGTCTACTGCATCTTCAATTTTAGTTTGAGCTTCATTCATGGTATTTTCGTAGTCAGTAAGGGCTGTATTTGCAAGATCTTGTTTATCTTCACTTGTCATTACTTCACTTTCACCTAATCTTTCTTCGGCTATTTCAGATAAGGTATTAGCTTTATCTTCTTCTGAAGAAGATAATGTAACCTTTAAGTTGTCTACAGCTTTATCTGCTGAATATAAAATACTGTCTGGTGTTATACCTGCTTGACCTGTTAAAGTTGCTGCATCATAAGCAAATACGCTGCTCCCTAAACTCATTGTTACCACTATACTTGTTACTAAAATCATTACTTTTTTCATTTTAATAGTCCTCCCTAAATATATAAATTTGAACCACATTTTTTTATTAATCTCGTTTAACTATTCACTAAAATATACGGATGTTAAATATGTTTTAGGGGGGCTTCAATTAAAAATTAAAAGATAATAGTTATAGATGATTTACTACGGTAATCTACATGTGATGCATAAATATATTACAAATCCTAAAATAAATAATTTAAATTCCATAACTTTCAAATCTATATAATTGATGCTATAATAAGCAATATATGCTTAAAAATTATGATCATAAAAGAAAGGAAGTGTGAAAACCTGATAATATTTGACGAATAGAAAAAGCATTATAATTTTTAGATTAATATATTATACTATTTGTTATGTTTTTTAAAGTCAGGAAATAAATAATAATGAAACATTGGAAAGTAAATCTTTATACTGTTTGGTTTTCCCAGATATTGTCCATAATGAGTTTTAATTTTGGTATGCCTTTTTTGCCATTTTATATACAGCAGCTTGGCATTACAGCTCCAAATGACATTAAGTTTTATTCTGGTATTTTAAATGCAGCACCAGCTGTTACAATGGCAATTATGTGCCCTATTTGGGGGATTATTTCAGACAAATATGGTAGAAAGCTTATGCTTATAAGGGCTATGCTTTTTGCATCGTTTATAATTGGGGCAACAGGTATGGTTGCTAATGTAAATCAACTTATAATCTTAAGACTTTTACAAGGTGTGTTTACGGGAACTGTTACTGCAGCTCAAATTTTAGTAGCAGCTAATACACCTAAAAATAGAATTTCTTATGCATTAGGGTTTTTATCTTCATCAACATTTATTGGACAATCTATTGGACCAGTAATTGGAGGTATAGTGGCAGAGTTTGTTGGATATCGTGTAAGTTTTATAATAGGTGGTATTCTTATGTTTTTTGATTTCCTATTAGTTTTATTTGTTGTAAAGGAAGAAAAGCAGGTAGTAAAGGAAAGCATTAATTCTACTGAAAAAAAAGAAAAGACATCTATACTTTCTATTTTTACTGTTACAGCTGTCTCAATGCTATTAGTTATTTTATTTATAAGAATAGGACGTACTGTGTTTAACCCATATATTCCAATATATGTACAAGAAGTTACAGCTACAACAAAAGGAGCATCAGGCATTACAGGTATAATAAATGGGATTTTGGCTTTAATGACAGCTATGTCTGGATTGATTTTAAGTAAACTAGGTGACAAGTATGACAAAATGAAATTATTAATGATATACCTAACATTAGGTATGGTATTTGCAATACCACTTGTTTATATAAATAAATTATGGTTATTTACAGTTGTTTTAGGTATTGTATTTTTTATTACAGGTGGAGTGGAACCTATGATAATGTCAATTACTACAGAAGATACTCCTGTGGACAAAAGAGGTTTATTGTTTGGTATCCAGGGAACTGTAGGAAATGCTGGATTTGCAGTAGCACCTTTATTAGGAGGGGTGATTTCAATAAAATATTCAACTAATGCAATCCTCATATTCATACCTATATTTCTACTTATTTCAGCTTTAGTTGTTTTAAGTATAATAGTTCACAATGCAAGACATAATTTCCATTCGAGTTTGAATTTAAAAAATATGTTTAAGTCTTAATATACTATATAACAATTTTGTATTTCTACATAAAAATCTAATATTAGCGAAGAATTAACTAAGTATAAAAGGGGGAATTATTCTTGGCTGGTAAGATAAAAGAAATTATTGATAATGTGATTAAACACCGTTCTAAAGGGAATCCTGCTATTGCAGAAATGACTAAAACTAAATTTATTTTAAAGGGAATCAATCCAAATAAATTTGATAGCAATTCCTATGATGATCCAATTATCATAGAAAAACTTATTAAAATTGTTGAACAAATGGATGTAAAAAACTCAGTATATAAGGGGATAAATATAAAATCAGTTTTTTCAACTAAATCCTTAGAAAAGGAAGTAGTAGAAGATATTAAAAATAAACTAGCTCCTTGTAATGCCAAACTTATAATATTTTTTGCTTCTTCTAAATTTGATCAATATAAGTTAAGTAATTTAATGAAGGAAGCATTTAAAGATTGTCTAGTAGCGGGATGTTCTACTTCAGGTGAAATAGTTAGTGGAAAGTTATTAAAGAATTCTGTAGTGGCAATGGCTTTTAATTCAAATATTGTTTCCGATGCCAAAGTTGAAGTAATTGAAAATATGAAACAAGGATTAGATGTGGAGAGGGCTTTTACATCTTTAGAAAAATATTTTAATGAAAGTGCATATACAATGAATACAAAAAAGTTTGTTGGTATAGTTTTAATAGATGGTGTGAGTAAGAAAGAAGAAAATATTATGGATTTGATAGGCAATAGAACCAATGTATTTTTTATTGGTGGATCTGCTGGAGATGATTATAATTTTAGAAAAACCTATATACTAGCAAATGGAAAGGCATATACAGATTCAGCAGTGATTATAATGCTTAAGATAAGTGATAATGCTGAGTTTAGCATTATTAAAACGGAAAGCTTTAAGTGTTTAGATACGGTATTAACGGCAAATAAAGTGGATGAAAGCAACAGGGAAGTCATTGAATTTAACAATAAACCAGCTATTGTGGCTTATTCAAATGCTGTAGGGGCACATTCAATTGAAGATGCACAAAATTATTTTACGATAAATCCTGTTGGATTAGTAATAGGGAAAAATGATGTGTTTGTTAGAAGTCCTCAGCAAGTAAAAGGTACAAGTATGTTGTTTTATTGCAATATATTGGAAGATACAGAAGTTAGACTACTTCAGTCTACAAATATTATTGAAGATACAAAGAAAGCTATTGAAAGTAAAATTAGTGAATTTGGAAAAATTGATGGAATTATAAATTTTAACTGTGTTCAGAGAACCCGTGAACTGGAGAAAAAAGGTCTTGAAGAACAATATGGAGATATATTTAAAGGTATTCCTACAATTGGATTTTCTTGTTATGGTGAAGAATTTATAGGGCACATGAATCAAACAGCTACTATGCTGGTTTTTAAGTCAAAAACAAATATATAGAAGAATTATTATTTATATAATTAGAAGAATATACAGATTAAATTTTATGAAATGGGGCAGCAAATCATGGATATGGATAATATGCAAATTCTTTTAAATAATTCTAATGTACTTATTATTGATGATTCCTATTACAATGTTAAAATACTTACAGCAATGTTTGAACAGAAAGAATACTGTGTTAGGAATGCTTATAGTTATGAATTAGGACTTAAATCTGTAAGAGAAAATATACCGGACATAATTTTACTTAAAGTTAATATAGGCAATATATATGGATATGAAATATGTGGAAGGTTAAAGGCTAGTTATAAACTTCAGAAAATTCCTGTTATTTTTATCATTGATGAAAATGAAACTATTAATAAAGACAAGATATTTGCTGCTGGAGCTTCTGATTATATAACTGTACCATTTAATTATAAAGAGGTTACTACACGAGTTGATAATCAGCTAAAGATTAGAGAGATACAGCTTGAAATGAAAGAAAACAATGATGATTTGAAAAAACAAGTGTATGAAGGAAAGCGTCAGTTAGAGGATATAACTGAAGAACTTAAAGAATTTAACATTACGCTGGAAGAAGAAATTACTGAACGCACAAAAACTGAAGAAGCTTTAAGAGAAAGTGAGAGAAAATTTCGTTATTCCATAGAAGAAGCTCCAGTTCCTGTAATGTTGTATACACAAGATGGTGAAGTATTAAAGATCAATAGAACGTGGAGTTACATTACAGGATATACTATTGACGATATTCCTACAACATCTAAATTAGCAGAAATATCAGATGTATTTAAAGAAGATATATACAAGCTATCAAACTTTAGTGAAAAGCAAAACAGCGGCGAATATTCTGTAAAGACAAAACATGGTAATATACGGATATGGGATTTTTACTTAGCATGTATTGGAAAGTTGACTGATAAACGAAATATGTTAATAGCAGTAGCTGTAGATGTAACCGAAAAAAGGTGTATGGAACAATTACAAAAAAACATAGAAAAAGAGAGAATTAGACTAAGTGAGATCAAAAAGTATGACAGAATGAAAACGGACTTTTTTGCCAATATTTCTCATGAACTCAGGACTCCTATTAATCTTATTTTTTCAGCCATACAGGTGTACAAACTTAAGTTAAAGGAATGTATCTGTGAGAATTCATGTTCAGATAGATACAAATATATAAAAATAATGGAACAAAATTGCTATCGCCTTTTAAGGTTGGTAAACAATTTAATTGACATAACGAAGATAGATTCGGGGTACTTTAATATAGATGAAGTTAATTATAATATAGTAAGTCTTGTAGAAGATACGACTCTTTCTATAGCTGATTATATAAAAAGTAAAGGATTATCTATAGTATTTGATACGGATGTGGAAGAAAAAATTATAGCCTGTGATCCGGAAGAAATAGAGAGAATTTTGTTGAATTTGTTATCAAATGCTATAAAATTTACTCCACGTGGTGGGAATATTATGGTTAATGTAGAAGATGGCAATAAAAGTATTTCTATAAAGGTAAAAGATACAGGCAAGGGTATTCCCAAAGAAAAGTTAAATTCTATATTTGAACGCTTTGTACAAGTTGATAAATCTCTTGCAAGAGAGAATGAAGGAAGTGGAATAGGACTTTCACTAGTAAAAGCTTTAGTAGAATTACACGGTGGAACTATATCAGTAAAAAGTAAGGAAGGTTATGGCAGCGAATTTATCATTCATATTCCATGTAAATTAGTAGATGGTAAAACTTCTAGCAAGAACGAATATGGTTTGAGGAAAAATTATATTGAAAAAATCAATTTAGAGTTTTCTGATATATATAATTAATTTGAAAGGTTGTTTTTAGGGAAATTTATAAAAACATATTGACAAAGAAGAAATAATTGCTAAAATAAAATTAGCACTCAGTTATTATGAGTGCTAATAAAAATAATTTAAAGAGGCGTTTTTATGTTCCGATTAATACTTATTTATTCGAAACAGAAGGAAGTAGTAAGGACGGCTTGATTACTGTTAAATAGCCGCGCTAACTTACATTTATAAGCGAGGCTTTCTTAAATTGATTTTATCCGATGACTACCTACTCTTTACTTCCACTTCTACAAGTGGGAGTAAAGAGTAGCTACGTCCCTGGATAACGATTTTTAAGCATCAGATGGAGTTAAAACTCCATCTGATGCTAAGAACTCTGTTTATTAAATATAACAAACGTTTTTATTTAGATGAAAGGAAATGATAAAATGGCTACAAAACAATTTAAGGCTGAATCCAAAAGATTACTTAATTTAATGATTAATTCTATTTACACAAATAAGGAAATATTTTTGAGGGAACTTATATCAAATGCCAGTGATGCAATTGATAAAAGTTATTATCGTTCACTAGTTGATGAAAATGTTAGCTTTAATAAAGAAGACTTTTATATTAGAATTGCAGCAGATAAAGAAAACAAAACCCTTACTATTACTGATACTGGTATAGGTATGACAAAAGATGAACTTGAAAATAATCTAGGTACTATTGCAAAAAGTGGTTCCTTTACATTTAAAAATGAAAATGAAGCAAAAGAAGGAGTAGATATCATAGGTCAATTTGGAGTTGGCTTTTACTCTGCTTTTATGGTGTCAGATTTAGTTACTGTAAAAAGCCGTGCCTTGAATTCAGATGAAGCATACAAATGGGAATCAAAGGGCGTAGAAGGGTATACAATTGAGCCTTGTGAAAAAAATGAAGTTGGAACTGAAATTACATTGAAAATTAAAGAAAGTACTGATGACGAAAAGTACGACGAATTTTTAGATGAATATAAAATAAGATCATTAATTAAAAAATACTCTGATTTTATAAAGTATCCAATTAAAATGATGGTAAAGAAAAGCAAACTAAAAGAAGGCAGTAAGGATGAACATGAAGACTATTTTGAAGATGAAACTTTAAATAGTATGGTTCCAATTTGGAGAAAAAATAAAAATGAATTGAAGCCTGAAGATTATAATCAGTTCTACATGGATAAACATTTTGGATATGAAAAACCTCTTAAGGTAATCCATTCGAGTGTTGAAGGTGTTGTAAGTTATAATACCTTACTTTTTATTCCAGCTAGAGCACCTTTTGATTTCTATACTAAGGAATTCGAAAAGGGATTGGAACTTTATTCAAATGGCGTTCTCATAATGGAGAAATGTGGAGATCTTTTACCAGATTACTTTAGCTTTGTACAGGGATTAGTTGATTCAGCAGATCTTTCACTTAATATTTCAAGAGAACTTTTGCAGCATGATAGACAGCTTAAATTTATTGCAAAAAAGATAAAGGAAAAAATTAAAAGTGAACTTTTATTAATGCAGAAAAATGATAGAGAAAAGTATGATGAGTTTTATAAAAACTTTGGAAAACAGCTTAAATATGGTGTTTATGCTGATTTTGGAAGTAATAAAGAGGTACTTCAAGATTTACTCATGTTCTATTCTTCTACAGAGAAAAAGCTTGTAAGCCTTGATGAATATGTTTCTCGTATGAAGGAAGACCAGAAGTTTATATACTATGCAACTGGTGAAAACATAGATAAAATTGAAAAATTACCACAAACTGAAGTCGTTAAGGATAAAGGATATGAAATATTGTACTTTACAGATGAAGTTGACGAATTTGCAATTAAGATGCTTATGAAATACAAGGAAAAGGAATTTAAATCTGTTTCAAGCAAAGATTTAGGATTTGAATCTGATGACAAGGAAAGTGAAAAGGAAACAAAGGAAAATAAAGAACTGTTTGATTTCATGAAAGAAACATTAAATGGAAAAGTTAAAGAAGTTAGGGCATCAAACAGATTAAAGACCCATCCTGTTTGTCTTGCAAATGGTGGTGAATTGTCAATTGATATGGAAAAAGTGCTTAATACAATGCCAAACAATCAAAATGTAAAAGCAGATAAAATTTTAGAGATAAATACAAATCATAAAATGTTTAAATCAATAAAAGATGCATTTGAAAATGATAAAGATAAACTTAAAATGCTTTCAAATGTATTATATAATCAGGCACTTATGATTGAAGGACTGCCTGTAGATGATCCTGTGGAATTTGCAAATGATGTTTGCAGTTTGATTAAATAAAGTATAAAATTCCTAATCAAAAAATAAACTTATCCTCCGGATATTTTTTACAATCACAAGTCACGTTAAATATATTGATAAGTCTAAGTAAAAAATTAAAAAAGTCTAAGATCTTTTGAAAACTCGTACCTCAAACAATTCAAAAGATCTAAGCCTTTTTATAAATTTTCCACTAAGACTTATGTACAAAATATTTAAATGTGCTTGTTTATTGTAAAAATATATCTACGTATAAGTTTATTTCTAATTAATAGTTAAGAATGAAGAATTAATAGTTAATGTGGATTTTTTTCCGTTACACTATAAAAAATCTTTGATTAAGCTTTTTACCATTTGTTTCGTTAAAGCGAGGCATTGCTAACTTATGTAAATTTAAAGATTTTTTGCGATAGCTAAAAATGATCCTTCACTATTAATTTTCCATTATTAATTCTTAACTTGCGAAGCTTTGCTTTGCAAGTTTTTTATATTAAGTCAAAATTTTATATGTGTGAAAGTTGAGTTAATTGTATTTTAACCGCAGGAACTAGGGATTTTCTCCTTGTTAAGTCTTTTGTTGTTATATATAGATAAAAGCACAACTATAATTAAAAGTGAAATACTCCATAAGGCTGCTTTAAATAACAATAGTGTAAATGATACAATGAGTATTGAAATTGCAATTTTGAGTTTAATGTTGTGAAGTAATTTAAATCCTGCAGCTAAACCAACTATTGCATTGGATAGAAAAAATACGTTAGCACAGGTTATAATCTTGTCCAGACTTAAAAAATTTGCAACTGTTAGAGATAAAACTACAAGATGTATACATACAAGTGTTATTATGGCATTGATGGGACTTCCGTTTTTGTTTACATATGAGAGATAAAAGGGCAGTTTATTGTTTGCAGCACGCTTTGCACTCATTCTTGAAACTCCTCCAACTATCATAAGATAAGTACACATACACAGTCCTGATGCAGCAAGAGCAATTATAGGCAGAGAAAATGAACCAAATAGTGGGGTCATGATTGTCAGTATATCATGACTGCTTGAAGATACATTTTGTACGGAAAGTGCAACAGTAATATATAAGCTTATAATAACTATAAGGCTTACTGTCATTGCTTTTATAAGTGTAATTTTTGGATTTTCTATGTCTTCTATATAGTTCCCTATGATTTCCCATCCTATGATTGCCCAAAATAAAAGTAAAAGGGTATATCCAAACTTAGAAAAAGAAAATGATGTTTCAGGTGCATGTACATTTGAAGCAAAAATCAAGGTATATATGCTTCCACAAAATAATAGTGCAGCTGTGAGTCCTGTTAAAATTAAAGTGAATTTTGCCAGAGTTTTTACACCGCATATAAGAATTAGGGCACATATAATTTCCATTCCAAATGCAATCATTTCAACTTTAATATTTGAGAATATGTTAAAGCTTTTTAAAAAGTTTGCAGCTGTAATTAAAACTGCTGTGGGGCCAAAACAAACTGCAGATGTAAGAAAGTTTGAAGTCAGTTCTCGAAAAAAATTCCCAAATACATTTCCAATAGCGATTGCAACGCCTTCATTTCCAGGACTTTTCAAGCTTAGAAATACAAAAACATAGGCAAATATAATGCCAAGCAGCATTATTATAATCCAGGCTGGTATTGCCCATTTTCCAATTAGCTTGTAGGCAAGAGGTGGTAACAGAACTATTCCTGATCCTAGCACCGGGCCTACTATAAGACCACAAAGTGTTATTGTTCCAATGTTTTTATTTTTGCTCATAAGTTTTCTCCTAATAGTATAATATTATTTTAAATAATAGATTCAAAGACGCGCCATAATTGAACAATTAAAACCAGTATACTTTTGCAAAAGCTTACCTTAAAAAATTCATTGAATTTCCAATAGATTCATAGTAGCATAAGATTAACTATTAATAAAATTGAATTATTTGAAAGTACAGTTCAGTTTTATTGAAGTAAGTGGAGGTATGATATGGAATTTAGAAATCTAAGAACATTTTCTGAAATTGCACATTTAAAAAGTTATACTAAGGCAGCAGAGGAATTGGGATATGCCCAGTCTACTATTACGACCCAAATTCAACTTTTAGAGGAACAACTTGGTGTAAAACTTTTTGAAAGGGTTGGAAGAAAAATACACCTTACTTCAAAGGGTGAAGTGCTTCTTAAATATGCAGAAAATATAATAAACCTTACAGAGGAAGCTAAAGAGGCAGTAAGTGAAATAGATGTTCCCTGTGGAATTCTAAAAATAGGAATTGTTGAATCCCTATGCACTATGAGACTCCCAGAACTGCTTAAAAAATATCATATGAAATATCCTGAAGTGGAAGTGATAATTAAAGTAGGTGTTTGTTCAGATTTGCGAAGTATGCTTAAAAACAATATAGTTGATTTGGCATTTATTTTGGATAAACCAATTGTTGACCCAGATTTGATATCCTGTGTATCTTATAATGAACCAATGATATTTTTAACGTCTCCAGTAAATAGGCTTGCTGGTAAAAGACAAGTTACAATGGAAGACATTAAAGATGAGCCTTTAATTGTAACGGAAAAAGGGTGCAGCTATAGAAATATTTTTGAGAAAATGTTTCAAAAATCAGGTTTAAAACCTAATATAGCCTTGGAAGTTGGAAGTATTGAGGCAATTAAGAGCTTTACCATAAGCAATCTTGGAATAACCCTGCTTCCTGTTATGACTGTAGAAAAGGAGCTTGAAAATGGTGAACTTATTGGGTTTGATTTGGATGGTTGTAAATTTAATATGATGACACAAATACTATATCACAAGAATAAATGGGTAACAGCTGCAATGAGGGCATTTATATCAGAAGCTAGAGGTTAATTTGTGTTATAATAGTGCTAAATCCAATGGTAAATTGTTCATAGATTTTACAACTTGGAGACAAGTGAAGGATGGTTTTTACATATCTCTAATATATACTTTATATTGTAGTAAAGATGTTTTGGCATGCTAAACAGCTAAATACAATTTTGGAGGTATTTATTATGAATAGAAAAAAAATATTAGTTTGGGCTTTAACATTATTAGTAGTAGGAGGTGCTTCAGGAATTACCTATGCAAGTGAAAAAATGGATACTACTAAAAATGTAGTTGCAGCAGCAGAAAATAAGAGTAATAGTAATGCTTTAAAGCAGGGAACTATGAATGATGAAGAGGCAATTAAAATAGCTGCAGAAGCAATGAAAAATTACATGGGAAAAGATGCAAACTATTTTTCACAAATTAAAGTAGACAGATCAGCTGATATTGCAAAAGAAACACAACAATTAAATAAGAAAGACGAAAAAGAAGGTTCAGAGGGTGAAAAAAAATTTGAAGAAATAAGGGAAAAATACTCAAAAGAACATCCAGAAGATGCAAAAGTAGAGGCAGAAAATATGGCTAAAGCAAAAGATCAGAGAATGATATATATTCTTTTCACTCCTAAAAATTATGATGAAAATAAGATGTGTAACTATTCTGTTTCTATAGATGAAAAAACAGGTGAAATAGTAGGTGTAAGAGCTGAAAATGACTCGGACAGGGATTTTAAGCCTGCAATTGTTGATAATAGAATTAAACATACAACTTTAAACTTCTGTAAAAAAATAGGAAAGAAAATTAAAGGTAATACTATAAAAGTTGATAAAAATATTAACTTTGGCAGGCTATTAGTAAGATGTGAGCTAGATGACGGAAGAGATGCCGAATTTGAAATAAATCTTAAGGATTATTCTGTAGTAGATTATACTCTACAGAGTATTAAGCTTTTGCCTTCTATGAAAAAGGACCTTAATAACCAAATTAGACAAATTAAAATTAATTAGTAAATAAAATTCTTAACAGCACATGAAAATTGCTGGTTATTATTGAGCCAAGAAATGTAACTTTGTATAAATCTAAAATGGAAATAGTCAGATAGATTTTATTCAATCTGATTATTTTCATTTAGGTAAAATATTAAATTACTATGAAACTAAAAAGTAATTGGGTATATTGAAAAATCTAAATGATCAGGAGGACAATCATGTAATGATAAAAATATTAGTTGTTGAGGATGAGCTTCCAATATCGAACTTAATAAAGCTGAATTTGAATATGTCAAATTATGAGTGTAAAACAGCTTTTAATGGAGAAGATGCTTTAGAGGAAATTGAAAATGATAGCTTTGACTTAATACTTTTAGATGTTATGCTTCCAAAAATTGATGGCTTTACATTATTAGAAAAGATAAAGCCTCTAGGAATTCCAGTTATATTTTTAACTGCTAAAACCTCTGTCACAGATAAGGTATATGGTCTTAGAGCTGGGGCTGATGATTATATAACAAAACCTTTTGAAGGTATTGAATTATTAGCTAGAATTGATAATGTGCTTAGACATTATAATAAAAATACTAATGTAATAAATTTTGAAGATGTAGAGATAAATTTAAGGGAAATGACAGCTAGGAAAGCAGGTGAAGCTGTAGAGCTTACTTTAAAGGAATTTGAATTATTAGTGTTTTTAGTACAAAATAAAAATGTTGTATTAACCAGAGAAAAGTTAATAGAAAAAATTTGGGGATATGACTATGTTGGGGAAACCAGGACTATAGACAACCATATACAAAAGTTGCGAAAAAAACTTCAGTGGAAGGATAAAATTAAAACTGTATTTAAATTAGGATACAGGCTGGAGGGTTAAATGAAATTCTGGGAAAAGATATTTTTATGCACACTGGTTATATTTGAAATATTTTTTGTTCCTTCATCAATATATTTAATTAACAGTAATTTTAAACTAAATCTTAATACAGAAATTGATTCTGGAATAAATGAGCAGCAAAGATTTTGCTCTTTTGTAGAATCAAATTTATTTTTATTTAAAATTCAAAAAGAGTCTAATTCTTACAAGACTGAACTTGATAAACAAAGTATAGATTCAATGATTAGTACATATTTAAATAATTTTGGAAAACAGGATATATATATTGAGGTAATAGATAATAACAATAAAGTTATTTTTACTAATTTAAGCATGAATATATCAGATAAAAGAGAGGAACTTAATGTTCAGCTTAATAAAGTGAAGTATATAATACGTGATATTGATGAAAAAAACTATTTATTTATAACTAAAAAAATAAATTTAGACAATAATTACTATAAAATTTCTTATGTTAAAGATGTTTCAAGTATTTATGAAAATAAGAAATATTTGTTGAATCTTCTTTTAAAATTAAATATATTTGTTTGTATAATTTTAATTATAGTAACCATAGCATTAAGTAAGTTTATAGTAAATCCTATAAATAAATTAATTAAAACCACTCAAAAAATAGCTGCTGGAAACTTTAGTGAAAGAGTAAAGGTAATATCAGATGATGAGATTGGATTATTATCAAAAAATTTTAATGATATGGCAGATGTTGTGGAGGATAAAATAAATGAACTAGAGATGGTTTCAGAGGATAAGCAGAGATTTATTGATAATCTTGCTCATGAGCTTAGAACGCCATTAACTTCTATAATAGGTTATGCTGATTTTCTTAGAACTACTAAGTATGATGAGGAAACCTTTATAAATTCCTTAAGTTATATATACAGCGAAGGCAAGAGATTAGAAAAATTAGCCTTCAAATTAATGGATTTAATTATTTTAAGAAAAAAAGATTTTAAAATGAAAAGTGAAAATGTTCTTAAGCTTCTAGTTGAAATTAAAGATTCCATGCAGCCAAAATTGGAGAAGAAAAATATTCATTTAGAAATTTTAGCTGAAGATTTAAATTTATCGATGGATAAAGAGTTAATGACGGTGATGATAACTAATTTTGTTGATAATGCCGTTAAAGCATCTCAAATTGGTGATAAAATATACTTAAAGGCATATAAATATGATGCTTCTAATATAATATTGGAAGTTAAGGACAGCGGAATTGGTATTCCAGAAGAGGACATATCAAAGGTAATGAAACCATTTTTTATGGTGGACAAATCCAGGGCAAGGGCTAGTAATGGTGTAGGGCTTGGACTCTCTTTGTGTGTGGAAATTGCTAAAATTCATAATGCTAGGATTGATATAGAAAGTAAGGTTGGAGAGGGTACCGCAATAAAGGTAATTTTTTATAAGAATTTTTGATACTTATAAAACCATGTTTAAGAAAGAGAGGTTTAACTAATGACAAAGATACATATTGATCCAACTATTTATACTACAAAACCATCAGGTTCTCGATTATCCAAGGAGATGGCAGTTTATGATTTACTGGAGAAGCTAGATATTCCTTATAGTCGTATAGATCATGATGTAACAGCAAGCATTGAGGACTGTTATGATGTAGAAAGGCTTTTGGGCATTACTATTTGCAAAAATTTATTTTTATGTAATAGCCAAAAAACTCAATTTTATTTGCTTATGATGCCTGGTGATAAAAAGTTCAAGACAAAAGAATTGTCTAATCAGATTCAATCTTCCCGTTTGTCATTTGCACCAGCGGAGTATATGGAAAAGTATCTTGATATCACGCCAGGATCTGTGAGTGTTATGGGACTTATGAATGATGCAGAACATAACGTAAAACTTTTGATAGATGAGGATGTAATAAGAGAAGAATATGTGGGATGTCATCCTTGTATTAATACTTCAAGTCTTAAGATTGAGACCAAATATATTATAGATAAGTTTCTTCCATATACAGGACATGTTCCAACATATGTGAAATTAATAGGAGAATAGTTTTACATAGGAGGAATAGATTTGTTCTTTAATGATATTTCAGTAAAGAAGCATTTAAAAATAAAAGAAACACCTAATTACATATACATAGAACCTCATCCTCTACTTAGAAAATATATTGCACACTATACTATATTATTTCCCAATCCAAAAGAAATGGGAAGGTGCAGCGATAATATTGGTGATTTAACTTTAATACCTGACTGCAGTGGTTGTATTATATATACTTATGAAAATAGTGATTTTTTATTAAGCCTTTGGGGAGCAACAACGAAGACGGTTATAGTAAAAAATGATGTGAACTTAAAAAAAATAAGATTTTTCATTGAGTTTGTACCTGGAGGACTGCATGCTATTACTGGGATAAAACAATCAGAATTATGTGATATTCAAACACAAGTAGATGAAGTTGACAAGTGTTTGTATGATTCATTAAATCATGCTGCCGAGATTGCAAATAATGCAGATGATATGGTTTCAATGGTGAATAGGATTTTTTTGGAAGCGGTAGAGAAAAATAATAAGCAGCATGCAGTTATGAGATCTAGCTTAGAGAAAATTAAAGTTGCAAATGGAGTGCTAACAGTAAAAGAATTATCATCAAGTGAATATGTAAGCCAGCGTCATTTAAATAGATTGTTTAATGAGTATATTGGGATAAATCCAAAAATGCTTTTAAGAATTTCTAGGATAAATTATTCAATAAATATGTTAAAAAAAGCTGAGAATAAAAGTTACATAAATGCATCTCAAATTTTTGGCTATTTTGATCAATCACATTTTATACATGATTTTAAGCAAATATGTGGAGTTTCTCCTAAAGAATTTTTCAAAAACATGTCTGATTTTTACAATGAACTTTTTAAATATTGATATATAATAAACAATGTTAGAAAAGTATATAAATAGGAGATGTTAGAAATGAAATTTGTATGTCCACTTATAGCTGTTAGTGATATTGAGATTTCAAGAAAATTTTATGAAAAAGTACTTAATCAGAAGGTAACCATGGACTTTGGAGCAAATGTTACTTTTGAAAATAGTTTTGCAATACAAAAAGGTTTTGCAGAGCTTATTGATATAAATAAAAACAAAGTTGCCAGTAAGTCAAATAATTTTGAACTCTATTTTGAAGAAGAGGACTTAAATGAATTTGTGGAAAGGTTAAAGAATTTCGATAATATAGAGTATATTCATGATGTTAAAGAATATCCGTGGGGGCAGAGAGTCATCAGGTTTTATGATCCCGATAAACATATTATTGAAGTTGGAGAAAGCATGGTAAGTGTTATAAAGCGATTTTTAAATGAAGGTTTGACACCTGAAGAAACAGCTAAGCGTACCCAGTTTCCTATTGATTATATAAGGCAATTAGAAGAATGTAAATAATTTAATTTTCACACATACAAAGATATGACTTAGTGTAAAAAGATTACGAAGCAATATTTTTGAGAGGACAGTGAAGGATTATTTTTCTCCGCTATGCTAAGAAAAATATTCAATTTAAAAGAAACTCACGTTTTTTGTTTCTAAGAAGTACTTTCTGAGCAAGCAATTATCTGAAAATCACAGATTTTAGGACCTGCTTAAGCCATGTTTTGCATTAGCAAAACATGGCTTAAAAATAAATTAGTTTTCTGATGTAAGGAGGAAAACTCACCTTCATTGTTCTCTGTCAAATGTCATCTATAAAAGTTAATCAAATAATTTATGGTAGTGAAAATATCATTATATGATAATTTTATCTGTTAAATTTTGTTTTTATGCTTGTCCAATAGTCTGCGTTTTCAAGCCCCAATCTCCAAATAGCAATGCCATTTAAATTATAGGAATTAACTAAATCTAATTTATATCCTAAACTCTGGCCATTTTCAAACCAATCTGAGTGAGCTATACCAGAAGTATCTGTGTAATTAAAATATGGTGATTTTGATATATCATCCCACAGTACAGCCGCATTGTTTGTAGCTGCAATATTGTACATGCCATTTATTCCGTAAGCTTTTGTACCATTTGATGACCAATCGTATCCATAAGCTGCAACACCTAACATAATTTTTTCTCTTGGAATTACGGTAATTGCATATTTAACTACATTTTCAACCCAAGATATAGAGGCAATTGGACCTGCTGTTCCACCAGGATAGTGTTCATCATAGGTCATTATAGCTATTTGATCAGAATACTTTGCCAGTGCAGCATAATCGTATGCTCCGCTCCAAGTATTTGTTGTACTATCACTTGTTTTAGCTGGTACTGAAAGGGTTACTGAAAAACCTTGTGGAGTTAACAAGTTGTAAAGTTCTTGTACAAAAGTTGTGTAGTAGTTTCTATCATAATAGAAAACTCCTTCAAGATCTACATTTACGCCTTTGTAGCCATTTACTTTTATTGCATTTAAAAGATTGCTTTCTAAATTTTGTCTGTTTGTTTGATTTTCTAGTACTGATTTTGAAATATTGCCATCAAAATTATTTTGAAGCATTGCATAGGTTTTAATTCCATTGCTGTTTGCATAGCTAATTTGGTTAGTTGGAACTAATCCTGAAATATTGCCAAGACTATCTGTAGTATAGGTTTGTGTAGCTATTTCATCAATAGTTGAAGTATTAGCTGCTATTGAATTGTAAGAGGATGGATCTCCCGAATAATAATAGGTTGTAAAACCTAAAACTTGCTTTTTAGTTGTAGTTGGTATTATAGGAATTTGCAGTGTATTAGCAGTTACATGAATTGAACTTGCTGAAGTACCATAGCGATTATAAGCTGTGACATAAAACCAATAATTAGTATTAGAAGTTAGTCCGGACTTTATTAATTTTGTACTAGTAACAGTGGCAATTTTGGTATAGTTAGCATCATTTGGTGAAGCCATATAAACATAATATCCGGATGCACCATATACTGAAGACCAACTCAATGTAAGAGAGCTTGTACTAATATTAGAAATAGTTAATCCTGTTGGAGCTGGTGGTGGAGAACCATTGTTTTTTGCTGCAGCAAATTGTATGTTGGAAATTAAGAAAATAATTGCTGTAATAAATATCAAAAAGCTTTTTTTAACTGTCATTTGTACCCCTCCTTAAATTTGTTATTGAATTAGGTTGGCAAATCTAATATTTCTCTCCTTTGATGATCTAATTATAAAGCCTTTTTTTGTATATAAATAGATTTCTATAGTCACATTGATGTAGGGACTAAAGTCATAAAATCTTATAATATTTTAAAGATATTTTCAGAAAATCAAGGAGGAGAAGGAGTTTTTAACAAAGTGTCGGATACTATTATAGGTAATATTTATGATTTAATCGCGTACAGTGTAACTCATTCTCAAAAATTATTAATGAATTTTACTTAGTAGGAAAAGCGACTATCATCAAATCTGTGATCTGGTGATAGTCGCTTTCTCTTTGGAGTTTGGTTTCTTACGCTAAGTTTAGATAAAAAGAGGTTATTTACCTATCATAATATTAAGAATTTCTACGTCAGTTGATTTCATGCCTTGATGTCCCACACGACCGATATTCTGAATTGTTTTTTCATAATCCTTTTCCACAAGTCCTTCACCAAATGGAAATACTAAACCATGTTTTGCCATTTCATATCCCATTAAACCAGCATCTACTGAACTAGAAATTTTTGCTGCACAGGAAGCTTTGGCTCCATCGCATACAATACCACCAACAGTGCCAATAGAATTGATTATGGTTTTTCCAATTGTATCATAATCACCACCATTTAAATAAGCAATACCGCAAGCTGCAGCTGTCCCTGCTGACACAGCTCCACAGTAAGCAGATAAATTTCCTATATAACGTTTTTGATGTAGGGATATAAGGTTAGTTAAAACAAGAGCTCTGTAAAGGATATCTTCATCCACACCCATTTCTTTAGCATAAACTAAAACTGGCATAGTACAGGTGATTCCTTGGTTACCACTTCCCGAGTTAATGACTACGGGAAGGGCACATCCATTCATTCTTGCATCAGAACCTGCTGCGGCAGCTGCTTTTGCCTTGGTACGTATATCATTACTACCAAATTTTATAAGAGTTTGTCCAACTTGAGCACCCCAATTATGAGTCAAGCCTTCTTTTGATATGGCAGAATTATATTTAATTTGTCTACTAATAATATCTCGTACATCATTCAAGTTTACTTCATTGGCAAACTGAAGTATGTCTTTGATGTTGAGCTTTGATTTATCTCCAGATTGTTTAGTTACTATGTCAGGTTGTTCAAATATTACTTCACCATTTTTTTGGATCTTGGCAATGTGGTTATGTTTTGTTCTGACTTCTACAGCTGACATATTATGTCCAGCCGTTAATTCTGCACGGATAAAAAGATTTTCTTCTCCTTCTTCTAGTTTACAGATGCAGATTCCCTTTTTGCGTAATGCCTTAGCTTTATCGATGTCTTCTTGCTTCACTTCACTGATAACTTGGAGTTCCAAATTTGCTTTTCCTGCTACGACACCTAAAATAGCTGCAGCTTCCACACCCTTTTCTCCACCGGAATTAGGTACAATAACTCCCTTTACATTTTTAATAATATTGCCACTACAGCAAATAACTATTTTTTCTGGCATTTGTCCAAGAACTTCTCTTGCTTTTGCAGCTGTAAATGCAATAGCAATTGGTTCTGTACATCCTATAGCTGGAATTAACTCTTCTTTTAATATTTTAACGTAATTGTCATATTGGATTTTATCCATCAAAAAGCCCCCTTTGTTACTAGATAATATGACTATAAGAATATGTAATATATTTATAACAGCAGTAAACAATATTTCTATGTTATGCAAATTTATACTTTAGTATTTCTACTAATCATATCACGATAAGTTTCAATAATCAATATTATATGCTATATGTATATAATATGTTTGATTACATCAAATATATTATGAAAAATTTAAAATTTAATGGAAAATATAATGATATATATTATATTGTGATATGATTACAAACAATAATTTATATGTTGTTCAAAAATCAGATTCTTTTATATTGACTTATTTTTTTTAAAAATGTATAATGACTTGACAATAATATTGGAATAAAAGGGGTAGTTTTATGGGTGAAAAAAATGATAATACATTAAAAAATCAAATTTATAATGCTTTGTTTTCTGATATTATTAATGGTATATATTCTTCAGATACCATCCTAACTGAAAAGTTTTTAATGGAGAAATACGGCGTTAGTCGTGCACCAATACGTGAAGCACTTACACAGCTTATTGGAACTCATATACTATCAAGTATCCCAAGACAGGGATATAAAATTATTCAGCCAAGTAAACAGCAATTATTGGAAATCGTAAAATTCCGTTCTGTTTTAGAAAGCTCCTTTTTGGAAAATTATTATATGTATATAGATGAAGCTTTTATCGAGGAGCTTAAAAACATTTGTATGAGCCATGCTAATTGTCCTGACGATGATTTTATGGTTCGCTGGAATTATAATTGTGAGTTTCACCTTAAACTATTTTCTATTTATGGAAATCAGTATGCGTATAAGCTTTTGGAAGATGCTATGAATATACAGACTATTTTTTTTATACAGAGAAAACATTATAGCAGAACGAGTTTGCATAGGGTTTTAATTGATTATTTGGAAAGAAACGAAATTGAAATGGCTGTAAACATTTTAAAAGCGGATATCGAGAATCTTATGATTTCAGACATTGCTGCTATTTAAACTAATAACAATAAGAAATGATATTACACATTGATAAAAGGTCAGGAATTTTTGAAAGGTTATGATTAAAATCTCAAAAATTCTTGACTCTATTATTTTTTGAGACTAAATTTTTCAGAACTTTAGCGTTAAATATGAATTCACTAGTACAAAATAGAAATTTTGTGCACTAGTATATTTATTAAAAAAATTCCTCAAAATAAATATACTATTATAAAAAATGGTGGTGCATCAAATGAGTAAAAGATTAAAAACATCTTTAATTGTTATAGGAGTATTGTTAATTATATTTTTGCCTTTAATAGGCAGTTATAACTCCATTGTAGGATTAGAGCAAAAAGTTAATGCAGCACAGGCTAATATTGATACTCAACTGCAGAGAAGGTCAGATTTAATACCAAACCTAGTTCAAACGGTAAAAGGTTATGCAGCTCAAGAAAAAACAATATTTACAGATGTGGCAAACGCAAGAGCTAAGCTTGCTGGAGCCCAAACAATTACTGATAGAGCAAATGCAGATGCAGCACTTTCATCAGCACTTTCAAGACTTTTAGTAATTGTTGAAAGATATCCGGATTTAAAATCTAATCAAAATTTTAGAGATTTATCTGTTGCTTTAGAAGGTACAGAAAATAGAATAGGAATAGCAAGACAAGATTATAATACTGCTGTGAATAACTATAATACATCTATAAGGAGATTTCCAAATTCAGTAATTTCAGGTATACTTGGTTTTTCTCAAAAAACATATTATAAGGCTAGCCAGGGAGCACAGGAAGTTCCAAAGGTGGATTTTACAAGATAGTTTATGTTACAGCTTAGAATCATATAGATAATTCATTGATAGAACTAAGTTGTAAAAAAGCTATTTTATACAATCTTAAAATGGGAAATTTAAATGAATAGTAAATTTAAGATGGTCAAATCATCTTTAGGTGTATTACTTTCTGTGTTAATTTTTATTTTGACTTTGCCTTATTTTGTGAAAGGTGCTTCAAATATACCTGTACCAACTAAATTAAAGTATATAAATGATTATGTAGGAATTGTTGATGAAGGTTCTAAAAACTATATCGTATCACTTGGAAGTGAATTAGAAAATAAAACTGGTTCACAAGCAGCAGTGGTTATAATTAGTTCACTTGAAGGAAAAGATATAGAATCTTATTCCAATGAACTTTTCAGAAGCTGGGGAATTGGACAAAAAGGTAAGGATAATGGGCTTTTAATATTATTATCAATAAATGATAAAAAGTGGAGAGTGGAAGTAGGGAGAGAGTTGGAAGGCGTAATTACGGATATATATTCTTCTAGAGTTATGAATAGTGAAGCAATTCCACTCTTTAAAGAAAAAAGATATGGTGAAGGTTTAAAAAATGCTTATTCAGTTTTTGCAAGAGATATAGCTAAAGAATATAATGTTAGTTTGCAAGGAAGTAATGAAACTGCACAGAAGAAAAAATCAGTTTCTGTAAATCCTGTAGTAATATACTATATTCTGGGCGCTTTCCTATTGGATATTTTACTTAATAAAGCAAGGATAACTAAGTTTTTATTTTATTTGTTGTTTTGGAATTCTTTTTGGGGAGGCACAAGAGGAGGCGGCGGAGGCTTTGGTGGAAGTAACCAGGGCGGATTTGGAGGAGGCAGCTCTAGTGGAGGTGGTTCTTCAGGAAGTTGGTAAAATTAATGAATTTTACTTTATGCAATGTTTTTAAAATAAAGCACCATCTAGTTAAAGCCAATATTTTCATAAAATATGAGCTTTGATTGGATGGATTTTTTTTATCGTCTTCTCAACCTTACAATATAGTAACTGTAAATTCTTATACAAATATTGTTTGTAAAAAAGATTAACTTATATCCATTAAAAACTCATCAATTTAGAGCAACATTTGTTAGAGGAATTATTAAGCAAAAAGTACCTATAGCACATATCATGAAACAATTTTCTCATGTATCTATTGAGATGACTTCGTACTACCTTACTTTAAAGGAAGAAGAAGTTAAAGAAATATATTCAGATATGATACTTGGTAAAGATTCTAAAATTGCTGGACTTAGAGCAAAAGAAATAAAGGCTAAACTTAATGAACAGTTTCGTGGTAAAACAGAACAAGAAATTGATAATATAGTATCTAATTTATCTAAATCTATGAGTTTTAATCCATTACCGACAGGTGTATGCCTATATGATTTTAGAAGAGGTAACTGTTCCGATGGCGATGGCTGTTTCTTTTATAACTGTCCTAACTATATTACAGAGGTTAAGTTTTATCCTATCTTAAAACAAGAATTAGAACTTATGGAAAAAGAAATGATAAGATATAAGGAGTTGGGACAACAACGCTCTTGGGAAAGGCAGTATGTAAAATATAAGTATTTAAAACCATTAGTAGATTAACTTTAAAACAGTAGCCGAGGAAGCAGGAGTATCAAAAGGCTACTCTATACAACAATGATATTCTAAAAGAACGTATATTAAGCCTAAGAGCCATTGAGAAAGGTGTTCCTGATGATAGTATAGTTGCTGCACCTAAAGATAAAGGCTAAAGACGATAAAATAAAGCAACTATATAAAGAAATTAAAAAGCTAAAAGAAGATAAGCAAAATTTAATTATTCAATTGGTAGATATGGAAGAACTTAAAGATAAAAATAAAAGATTAAGAGAGCAATTAGAAAAATTAAAAAGTATTAAGTAAGTCGTAACATGATATTATTACGAATTAGTTAGGAAAAATTGATCTTTGAAAATTGAATAGTACGGCGTATCATATAATTAATGTAAGTTAATACAGAATGGTAAAATAATGCGTAGTTGAGGTTCCATAGCTATATGCCTTCTATTTTAATGTAAACAGCTTAGACTATTCTCTAAATGACTATCGGTTAATTTTGGAAAAAGGACTCAGTAAACAATTTTTACGTTTTTCGTCATCTACTTTACTTATTTGTTTATTAATGATTTCGACAGCATTGGGAGAAGTATAAATTTCAAGTTTTGAATCAATGAGCTTGAGATTTTCATTAAGAGCATTTATTTGGTTTATAATTTCCTTTCGGTGTTCCACGAATAATTTTATCCTCGAATCTATAGTAACGGCACCTTCCATACAAAAATCAATATATTTTTTTATATCTTTAATTTTCATTCCAGTATTTTTTAGACAACAAATAGTCTTAATCTGATTTATATCTGATTCGGTAAACACTCTGATTCCCGACTTATTTCTTGAGACAAATGGTAGAAGTCCTTCTTTATCATAAAAACGAAGTGTAAATATGGAAAGACCCGTTATTTTTGCTACATCTTTGATAGAATAAATCAATTTTAAATCTCCTTTAAATAATACGTTAAAAATAGCTTGACCTAGAGATAACTCTAGGTGTTAACATAAGTATAAATTATAAAAAATTAATTTTCAAGGATTTAATAAATATTTAATGGAGGCATAAGATATGCAAAAAAATGTTTTAGTAACAGGAGGCACAGGATTTCTTGGTGTGCAAATAATTCTTCAATTATTAGAAAAAGGTTACAGTGTAATAACCACACTTCGCTCCATTAGCAGTAAAAACAAAGTAATTGATACACTAAAAGCTAACGGTATTAAAACCTTTGACAACCTTACATTTGTTGAAGCAGATTTGTTAAAAGATGATAACTGGGATAAAGCCATGGAAGGTTGTGACTACGTATTAAGCGTCGCATCACCTATCTTTTCTGATATATCCCAAAAAGATGAAACTGAAATGATGCGCCCTGCCGTGGAGGGCATAATTCGTGTGCTAAAAGCCGCTCGAAATGCAAATGTAAAACGTGTTGTAATGACTTCTAATTTTGGTGCGGTTGGATTTAGCAATAAAAATCTGAATACTACTACAACAGAAGAAGATTGGACTGACCAAAATGAAAAAGGTTTATCGGCTTATGAAAAATCAAAATTATTAGCAGAACGTGCCGCTTGGGATTTTATTAAGAAAGACGCTGGCAATTTAGAGTTTGCTACCATCAACCCTGTTGCTATTTTGGGACCTTCTTTGAGTGCTCACATTTCAGGTAGTTTTGGGCTTCTAGAACATTTATTAGACGGGTCCATGAAAGCTATTCCAAATATTCCTTTAAATATTGTTGATGTTCGGGACGTGGCTGATTTACACATTCGTGCCATGACAAATTCTAACGCAAATGGACAACGTTTTATAGCATCGGCAGACGGTCAAATATCTTTGCCTGAAATTGCAGCATTGTTGAAAAATAAATATCCCAAAATTACAGAAAAGGTTCCCGTCGAGACATTACCTGATTCAGTTATATATTCAAACGCTTCTTCTAACAAACAAGCGGAAGCAACAGCGTTACTAATGAGGATGAACCGCAATGTGAGTAATACAAAGGCTAAGAAAATTTTAGGTTGGAAGCCGATTGCAAATAACGAAGAAGCTATTATTACCTCGATAAATAGCATGATTAAATTCGAAATTATAAAATGAGATTAAGGATATTGGTTTCTTATAATAATTTAGGGATTAAAATAAAGAACAAGTTAGTTCGCAACATTCTTATTTAGCGTAACAACTGAAAAAACGAACAATTTATCTAAACACTGTATTATTCAAAGTTGAATTCTACAGTGTTTTTATGTTCGTAAATCAAAAATATGACGAATTATCAACAGAGTTATTAACATGTTATACACAAAAAATAGTATAAAAAGAATGGAGGTGAACTTTAGTGAGGGCTTGGTACTTATTATACACTCTCTCACTAAAGATAAAACATGAGTTTAAGAGAATATTTAAAAGATAGGAGAAACTTAATTGCTTTTTTTACCATACTCATGGTATTTATAGGCGGAATGACTTTATTTGATAGTTCTATAAGAATGTTAAAATCTAATGCAGAGTATTTAATTACAGTTTCTTTTTTACTTTTCATAATATATCTTGCAATTGATTATAGTTTAATTAGATTTAATATGAATAAAATTAGAAATATACCTAAGGAAGGATTAGAGTGGATTCATAGTTTACCCTGCCCAAGGAATTATGAACAAAAGTTTTATCTTGATGTAATTAATAATCTGTATGAAAGTGCTAATATACAAATAGAAAGACTTGTTAATAATAACAATGAAAGTGTTGAATTTTTAACTACCTGGGTTCATGAAATAAAAACGCCTATTGCTGCATCTAAACTAATTATTGAAAATAACTTAAGCAGTGAGAATGAAAAGGCATTGTATGGAATAGAGATGGAGATAGAAAATCTAGATGTAGAGGTTGATACTGATTATAAATGGCTTGAATTTATAATAAAACAAATTTTAGATAATGCCATAAAATATACTCCTAAAGATGGAATTATAAATATATATACAAAAGTACAAGAAAAGGAAAAAGTTTTATATATAAAAGATAATGGAATAGGTATAAAGAAAGAAGACATTGGAAGAGTATTTGAAAAAAGTTTTACAGGTTATAATGGAAGGGTAAAGCGGCATTCAACTGGGATGGGACTTTACATAAGTCAAAAACTTGCAGGAAAGTTAGGGCATTATATAGCTATAGAATCTGAATATGAAAGAGGCGCTGAAGTTTCAATCCATTTTCCCAAATTAAATAAATATATTTCGTAAAAAGAAAATTACAGGTTTTGTCTGTAATTTTTTTTATAGAAAAATGTAGTTATTTTACACTAACGGATGTTAAGATAATTTTTCAGACTTTTGAATTGATTACCATTACTTACAAGGAAATTTGACATTAATCTTTATGGCACAGGTTGATATAATTTAATTTAATTGCTTTTTTTGATATAATACTTATATAAAATTTTTTAGATGATGAAGGTGATGTTCTAGTGCCAAAAAATATATTTTCTGGTTTAGAAGATTTAGGGTTTGATGATATAGATGAAATAGATTTGTACCATAGCAAAAAAGAAGAAATAGAAAAAGAGGAATTACTTCAATTAACGGATGAAGAAAAACAAAAAAAATTATTATATGATTGTGAAATTACATGTCCGGTTTGTGATAATGATTTTAAAGCTAGAGCAGTTAAAACTTCAGCTGCAAGAATTTTAAAAAGAGATTCTGATTCATTTATTATATTTGATGTTATAAATCCTTATTTTTATGATGTATGGGTTTGCGATAAATGTGGATATGCCGCAATGAAAAGGGACTTTAATAAAATTAGAGATTCTGAAATTGATCTAGTAAAAGAAAAAATCAGACCAAAGTGGCAGCCTAGATCTTACCCGGAGGTATATGATGTGAATGTAGCTATAGAAAGGTTTAAACTTTCTTTATTAAATTATTATGTGATAGATGCAAAAGCTAGTAAGAAGGCAATGAATTGCTTAAAACTAGCCTGGATGTATCGAATATTGAAGGACTCTGAAAATGAAGCTGTATTTTTAAGACAGGCTTTAGAAGGGTTTAACTATGCTTATTTTAATGAAGCGTTTCCCTTATATAACATGGATAAGTTCACTTCTATGTACATTATAGGTGAATTGAATAGAAGATTGGGAAATAATGATGAAAGTTTAAAATGGTTTAGCCAGATAATAACAACACATGGAGTTCCTTCAAAGCTTAAGGATCGAAGTAGGGAGCAAAGAGATTTAATAAAAGAAGCTGAACAATTGGAAAAAGGTGTTGATGAATTAAATAACGATGAGATTATTTCAAAAGAAAATCAAAAACCTAAAAAAGGATTTTTTTCAAGATTTTTCAGTTAAACGGATGGTAATAAACCATCCGTTTTACTCACAAATTTGTAAATTGGTCCACCTATTAGATATATAAACAGAGTTCTTGGTATCAGATGGAGTTTTGACTCCACCTGATGATTATTAACAGGATTCTTAGTGCTTCAGCACTTAGAAGGCGTTATCCTTTAGGAGAAATCGTTATCTAGGGACGTAGCTGCTCTTTACTCCCCTTGAAGAAGGGGGGATTAGAGCAGGTAGTCATCGGATAAATATTAACATAAAGTGAAAAATAACTAAAATACTTTTATGATTTCATAAACTGTAGTATTATGTGAATGAATTGAACTTAAAGTGAGTTTTTGAAAGGGGAAATATTTATAATGGAATCCAAAGAAATTATTGAACTACCTTTGGACGTATCAGTGGATATTGATGAGGGAATAGAAAAATTTCAATCTTTTATGATGAGTTATAGTTCTGCTATAAAAGAAGTTAGAACTAAACTTGAAATATTAGATAAAGAATTTAAAGTAAAGAGGAAAAGAAATCCCATAGAATATATTAAATCTAGAGTTAAGGAACCTAGAAGTATAATAGGAAAACTTAAGCGAAAGGGTTTAGAACTAACGCTTGAATCGGCAAAGAAAAATTTGAATGATATAGCAGGTATAAGGGTTATTTGTTCATTTGTAAGCGATATATATGAAATCGCAGATATGCTCAAAAGACAGGATGATATAACTTTGATTAAAGAAAAAGATTATATTAAAAATCCAAAACCAAATGGATATAGGAGTTTTCATATGGTTCTGGAAATTCCTATATTTTTTTCAAACCATGTAGAACCAGTGAGAATAGAAGTACAAATAAGGACTATTGCTATGGATTTTTGGGCAAGCTTGGAACATAAATTATATTATAAAACAGCAGGGAAGGCTCCAGTACATATAAAGAGCGATTTAAAGGAATGCGCAGATGTTATATCAAAAACAGATATTAAGATGCAGAATATACAACAGGAATTGGAGAGATTAAATTAATTTTAAATAGAATCTTGACATAAGGTGGGGCTTTAAACTCCATCTTATGTTGATTAACACTATATTATTTAGTGCTTAAATGTGAATTTTATAAAGGTGAATTCCTACCCATTTTAAATATATTGTTGAAAAATTATTAAATTGTAGTACAATGTAAGTAACAATAGCTATTAATTAATATACAATTTAAGCAAAATTACTTTACTAGGAATGGGAGGAATTAATTTGTACTTTAAGAGTATTAAGACAAAAATGGCTATATCCTTTGGAATATTGATTCTAATTATGTGCATAGGACTTGGTACAGTATCTTTTATAGAATCTTATGATACGTTAGCTTCAAATGCTACTGAATCCTTGCTTCAAATGGCTCAGCAATCTGCAAAATTTGTTCAAACTAAAATTGAAGGACAATTAGATGTAATGGAAGGGCTGGCAGGAAACTATTATATAAAAAGTGATGTATTATCTACAGATCAAAAATTAAATATTTTAAAAGATGAGGTACAAAGAAGTGGACATATAAGTATGGGTATAGGAGATGTTAATGGTAATGTTACATTTACAGATGGAGTAAAAGCAAATTTATACGATAGAGAGAATTATAAAGAAGCACTTCAAGGAAAAAGTTCAGTTTCAGATCCAATTTTAGGAAAAGCGGATAATAGGCTTGTTATGTCTTATGCTGTTCCTATTAAAGATGGTAGTAAAGTTAAGGGAGTTTTAATTGCCACACGTGATGGAAGTGAATTGAGTAAATTAACTAATAATATCAAGTATGGTAAAACTGGAACAACTTTTATGATAAGTAAAACTGGACATACAGTAGCAAATAAAGATATATCCCTTGTACGTAAAATGGAAAATGTAATTGAAAAAAGTAAAAAGGATCCAAGTTTGCAGGAACTAATGAAATTTGAAACCTATATGATGGAGGGAAAGAGTGGCGCAGATGGGTATACTTACAGGGATGGAACAAAAAAATATATAGGATACGCACCTGTAAAAGGTACCAACTGGTCCTTGGGAATATCTGTACCCAAATCTGAAGTTATGGAAAGCCTCACAAAAAATGAAATCTTTCAGGCAATTACAACTATTATTTTTGTATTAATAGGTGTATTAATAGCATTTTTCATTACTTCACTTATATCAAAACCTATAAATGTAATTACAAAGCATTTAAAAATAGTGGCGTCTGGTGATTTTACAATGCCGATACCTGAAAAGTTGTTAAAAATGAAAGATGAATCAGGTGTGCTTGCGGTTGCAGTAAAGAATATGCAGGAAAGTCAGGGAAATATAATTAGGAATATAATAGAAGAATCTTCTAATGTAACTGAAAATATGAAACAAATTAATGTGGAAATGGAGAATCTTAATAAAAGCATAGAGGAGATATCTGCAACTACAGAACAGCTGTCAGATACTACTGAGGAAACTGCAGCATCTACTGAGGAAATAAGTGCAATATCAAGGGAAATTGAAAAGGATGCAGAATCTATATCGAAAAAGGCACAATATGGTTCAGAAAATGTTTCAAATGCAAGCAGTGCATCACAGAAAATGAAACAAAAAGCAATGAAATCCAGGGAGAGTATAATGAGCATATACAAAAATACAAAAGAAAGTTTGGAAGATGCCATTAAGAAATCAGAAGATGTTTCTAAGATTAATGAATTGTCCTCAGCAATTCTTGATATTATGGAAGATACTAATCTATTAGCGCTAAATGCGTCTATTGAAGCTGCTAGAGCAGGAGAAGCAGGTAGGGGTTTTGCAGTTGTAGCAAATGAAATAAGAACTCTTTCTGATGATTCTAAAGATACTGTTAATAGAATACAGCAGGTTACAAAAACTATTTTAGAAGTGGTAGATAATTTATCATCTAGTGCTTATGAAATATTGGAATTTATAGATAAAAAGATTTTGCCTGATTACAATGAAATTGTAGAATCTCATGAAGAAACCAGTAAGAATTTCTTAGACGTAAATAATATAGTAACAGAGTTTAGCACTACTTCTCATGAACTTCTTGTATCAGTTCAAAATGTATCAAAACTAATGCAAGAGATATCCGATAGTGGAAATGAACAGGCAAGTGGGGCTCAAAATATTGCAGGGGAAACCTCTTACATAACTAAAATGGCAGGACACGTTGTAGAATTAACTGAAAAAGCAAAAGAAAAATCTGACTCATTAGTGGGCATAGTTTCAAGATTTAAAGTATAGAGGTGCTAATATGGAAAGATTAAATAAACTTTTGGGAGGATTATTTGGAGTAGCCTGTGGAGATGCATTAGGGGCAACTTTGGAATTTTTATCTCAAGAAGAAGCACGCAAAACGTATGGGTATCTAAAAGACATTATAGGCAGAGGCCATTGGAAGTTGAAGCCTGGTCAGGTTACAGACGATACCATGATGACTTTATGTGTAGCAGGAGGAATACTTGAAAATCCTGAATGTCCTATTGAATCTATAGGTAATAGGTTTGTAAAATGGTACAATAGTGATCCTAAGGATATAGGGATGACTTGTGAGCTAGCTATAAAAAAGTACATTAAAACTAGCAATTGGAAAGAGGCCTCATTTTATGTACATCATATATCCAAAGGCAGGACGGCTGGAAATGGGACCATTATGAGATGTATACCAGTTGCATTATATTACAGAGATTACAGCAAAATGATAGATATAAGCAGGCTGCAATCTAAAATGACACATTATGATGAAAAAGCAGCAGATGCCTGTGTATTATATAATACCGTTATTTATAAATATTTAAATGAAGAAACTAAGGAAGGCACTATTACAGAGGCAATTGGCAGCAGTGAAGACTATAAATATGTAATGAATATGAAAAAAGAAGAACTTATACCTTCAGGATATGTAGTTGACACTTTAAGGTGTGCACTCTGGTGTTTTATGAACAATTCAAATTTAGAAGATACAATATGTGAGGCTGCAAATTTATGTGGAGATGCTGATACTGTGGCTGCAGTTGCAGGGGGAATTGCAGGTACCTATTATGGATATGACAGTATTCCTGAAAGATGGAAAAATAAGATAGAGGTAAAGGATAAATTAATGAGTATTGGAGAAAAAATAAATAGCACCTATAATTAATATATAAATATTTTCTCCTCAATTGAAAATACTAGTTTATATAAACAGAGTTCTTGGTTTCAGGTGGAGTTTTTTCTCCATCTGAAACTTAGAAATCGTTATCCAGGGGCGTAGCAGCCGTTATCCCCCACTTTATAAGAAAAGCAGATATCCCAAATTTTTGATTTGGTGATAGTCGCTTTCACAGAGTGCGATGTGGGTATTATGGCTGGTAGCCATCGGATAAATAATAAATAGTAAATCGAAGGAGGAGTAAATATGAATTTTCCAACATCTTTTCCAAAGCAGCATCAGAATCATCATCCGGGATTTCAGTATGAAATGAATCCTATGCCTATATGTGATGATGCTGTGTATAATAGAAAAGGAGAACTTTTAAAAGGAAAAACTGCCATAATTACAGGTGGTGACAGCGGTATAGGTAGAGCTGTTTCTATAGCTTATGCGAACCAAGGTGCAGATGTAGTAATTGTATACTTAAATGAACAAAAAGATGCTGAGGAAGCTAAAAGACTTGTGGAAACCAAGGGAACAAAGTGCACACTTATAGCAGGTGATATTAGTGATGTAAATTTTTGCAATAGCGTTGTAGAAAAAACCATAAGTGAATATGGGAAAATAGATATACTAGTTAATAATGCTGCTGTCCAATATGAATGTACTGATATAAAGCAGTTATCAGATGAACAATTTGACAGAACTTTTAAAACCAATGCATATGGGACTTTCTATATGACAAGGGCAGCAATGAATTATTTAAAATCAGGAGCATGTATAATAAATACAGCTTCTATAGTGGCTTTTAAAGGAAGTGCCACACTTATAGATTATTCTATGACAAAAGGTGCAATAGTAGCTTTTACTAGATCATTATCTACTGCACTTGCAAAGGGGAAGACTGGAATAAGGGTAAATGCAGTTGCACCAGGGCCAATCTGGACACCACTTATACCATCTTGTTTTGATGAAACAAAGACTTCCCAGTTTGGTGAGGATATGCCAATGGCAAGAGCCGGTCAGCCTGTGGAATGTGCAGGAGCTTATGTATTTTTGGCTTCTGAAAATGCATCTTATATTACAGGTCAGACTATCCATGTAAATGGAGGAGAAATAGTGAACGGTTGAATTAACCTGCTAAACTTTACCGATTCCCATCAAATATTGATTATTCCCACTAAACTTTGGCGAAATTGCTATTTGGGTAGGAATTCCACCAATCCAAAACTCAAACAAAAACCAGGTAAACCCCCAGAGCTGAGAACAAAATCTCAGCTCTATTTAAATGAGAAGAATTAGATTTAAGAACCTTAGAAGAACTTATTTAGGTGCGTAGCTACTATTATGAACAGCATAAGGACTCTAAATCGCTGAAGACTAAGAATTCTAATATCTTCCACTTTGATAGAAAAGCAGATATCCCAAATCTTTGATTTGGTGATAGTCGCTTTCGCTGTGTGCAAGCAGATATCCCAAATCTTTGATTTGGTGATAGTCACTTAGTAGTTAGCCATCAGATAAATTGAGCAATTTCATCTATGCTTTTACGTACCTTACTGCGGAGAGTTGTATCTGCAGAATATCCTACACTTATGACAAGCCTAATTCTTTTAGAATTTGGTATGTGTAGTAAATCCTTAAGCTTCTTTTCATTAAACCAGCCCATTATGCAGGTAGACAGTCCTTGCTGCGTAGCTGCAAGGCATATATGGGCAGTTGCAATTCCTATATCTATGGGGGCATAATCCTGATCTTTAATTTTACCACCAATTCTAGCTTTAATATCTGTTTTTTCTTGAAGTACAATAATAAATGAAGGACAATTATTTGTAAATTTATTCATTCCTAGATCTTGAAGACATTTAGAAATCTTAGGTGACAGGTCTTTATTATTTACGATAATAAATCTCCAGGGTTGACCATTGCAAGCTGAGGGTGCAATTCTAGCTGCTTCTATACAGGCAACTAACTTTTCTTTTTCTACTTCTTTTTCTTTATAGTTTCTGCAGCTTTCACGTTGCTTGATTAAATCAAAATAATCAGTCATAAATACATCCCTTTCATAATTTGTTCATTTAAGTCCTTTATAATAATATAGTTTACGTTTGTCAAGATATATTTACATTATAAAATAGCCTCCTATGATATTTTGATTTTATCATAGAAAGCTATATTTTACAGACTTTTTATTATAGTCTCCTTTATCTTAAACATTGTTTACAGCTTTAGTAAATTTAAAATTATAGTATCATTTAATTATATTAGCTATCTCTTTTATTACTTTTTCAAAATTATCATTAAAATTATTTTCTATAATTATGTCAGCTTGATTTATAACCTCACTTGCTGACTTTCTCATTTGACTGTCTTTGGTATTTTTCATCATAACGAAAACACCTGGCTTAACAACTTTTCGTAAGCTATTTGATTCACATACTATAAGAGCATTTTCAGGTATTTGGCTAATAAACGTATTAAATCCTTCGGAAATATTATTTTTTAATGTTTTTAACCAGTAAACTTTTTCTGCTCCCGCAGCTAATAATAGGGAAGTATCTTTATTATTACCTGCATTTAATTCCTCTGTTATCTCAAAATTTCCTTTTAAATTTGAACATACCCCACAGCCTTCTCCTCCGTGTATGCATTTTCCGTTTTTATCTTGAATAGTTGTTACTTTTAGTGCTATCACTGGTTTAGTTAATTTATATTTATTTATTATTGAAATAGCAAGAGTAGTTTTTCCACTGTTTCTAGCAGTTGAACCGATTAAAATCATATTGGGTATAGTATACTTATTAGTCACTATTTTTGATCACCTCTTTATCAATTAATATTTTAGGCATTTTAAAAGAAGTAACTAGTCAGTATGCTAGCTTATTTTCTTTCAAATACTTTAAAAGCATCCAAGCTGACAACCTATGATCTTTATAGAATTTTCATTACATAACTTTCCTATATCCGAAATATTTATTTTTAATTTTTCTGATATTTTATAAGCATCAGAACATGCTAGACATTTCTTATCCTTATGTATTTTGCAGTAGCTCTCTATAATTTCCAATGTAATATTTTTGCCCATTTTATTCATCCTTTCTCAATGCGCTTATTCGTTTGATTACTACCTACTTAAATATTAATAGTATAATCTCAATGCTATTCTTTATACAATAACGTACCTAGATTTGATTTACCCAAATCTAGGTACGTTTTTCCAAAACTGATTTAATTTTTATATGCTTTTATTTTCTAATAACTCTAAAGCATTGGATTGACGTTTATTTTTGATACTATTATTTATAACTTCTGGACTAACTATGACGAAAGCATCAGCTGGACAAACTTCTACACAAGCTGGACCTTCAGGCCTGCCTGCACACAAATCACATTTATGTGCTGCCATAACTTCCTTATTTTCACTTTCTTCTTTAGTAATTACATTTAAGATTTGTGTTTGCTTATGGCTATTTTTGTATTGTGGGGCCATATCCATGGCGCCAAATGGGCAAGCAAGCATACATATTTTACACCCAATACATAATTCTGTTTTTACAACAACTTTATTTTCTTGATGAACAATTGCACCTACCGGGCAAACATTTGCACAAGGTGAATCATCACACTGCCTACATTGTATCGGCACGGTAACTTTTTCTGCCCGTATTAGATTGATACGAGGTGAAAAAGGAACACCTGCAGATCCTGCAGTAATTACACTAACATCTAAATGTGCAGCTGCACAGGCAATTTCACAAGACTTACATCCAATGCACTTATTGGGATTTGCAACAACAAAGGTATTCAATATAATTACCTCCTTAAGCGTCTTTACGCATACTCTTTTTACGGAAAATCTTGCGCTTTTGACATCCAAAATCTGAAAAATCTAATTTTTTTATCTTTACCGAGCAAACTTTAAATTCAGGTGTTCCAGTAACAGGATCAGGGGCACTATTAGTCAAAATATTAGCTGGACTCTCAGTAAAATGGAAAGTAATAAATGTTAATCCCTCCGGTACCCTAGTTGTTACTTGTGCTTTTGTAATTAATGAGCCACGTCGTGTTGATGCACTAATTTCATCACCATCTTCAATATTAAGATTTTTTGCATCTGTAGGGTTAATTTCCAAAAATCCTTCTGGATCCGCACCATTTAGTCCCCAACAACGTCTCGTCATAGTCCCTGTATGGTAGTGAGTAACGATACGTCCAGTAGTCAGCATTAATGGATATTCTTTATCAGGAAGCTCAGCAGGTTCCCTATACTCAATTGGGGAAAACTTACCCAAACCACGGGAAAACTTACCAACATGCAAAATAGGTGTCCCAAGATGATTCTCATTTGGACATGGCCATGGAATGCCACCGTCCTCCAACCGTTTATAACTAATACCAGCATAACTTGGTGTTAAAGATCTCATTTCATCAAATATATCTTCAGGAGAACTATAATCTGCTGGATAATCCATTGCATTCATGATATCCCTGAGTATTTGCCAATCTGGAAGACTATTACCTATTGGCTCTACAGCCTTACGAATACGCTGCACTGTACGATCAGTACTACTAAAAGTTCCATCTTTTTCAGCATAGGATACGCCCGGAAGAACAACATCAGCAACTTCAGCTGTTTCAGTTAAGAAAATATCTTGAACAACCAAAAAATCCAAATGTTTCAAGCAGTGTTCCACATGATTTATATCAGGGTCACTTCGCATTGGATTTTCACCAAATACATACAGCATTTTGACCTCATCTTTTTCAATTGCATTCAAGATAGACGGAATATTAAGTCCAACTTTATCGCTTAACTGAGCATTCCATGCTTTTTCAAATTTAGCTTTCACATCAGGATTAGTTACTGATTGGTAACCAGTGTAGACATTAGGCAAAGCTCCCATATCACATGCTCCTTGCACGTTATTCTGACCACGCAGAGGGTTAACTCCTCCTTTAGGCTTGCCAATATTACCAGTAAGCATCATAATATTTGCTGTAGATAGTACATTATCAACACCAGTAGTATGCTGCGTAATACCCATAGTATAATACAAAGCAGCAGCATCAGCCTTAGCAATAATTCTTGCAGCTTCTATTATCTTGTCTGCTGGAACCTTAGTTATACTTGATGTATACTTTGGCGTGAATTTCATTACAACTTCTTTGAAATCCTCAAAATTCTCAGTTCTTTCAGCAATAAATGCTTTATCAGCTAGTCCTTCTGTCAATATGACATATGACATTCCATTTAGAAGTGCTACATCTGTACCTGGTTTATGCCGCAGCCAAACATCAGCATGTAGTGCCACATCTGTTTTGCGGGGATCAGCCACTACGAGTTTAGTACCGCGTTCTTTAGCTTTTAGCATTTTAATACCAATTATAGGATGACATTCTGTGGTATTTGTACCAATTGCAAAAATAGCATCTTCAGGTCCCATTTCATCAAGTTCATGTATTGAGTTTGTCATTGCTCCACTGCCAAATGCTGTGCCTAGACCAGACACTGTAGGAGCATGTCACAAACGGGCACAATGATCGACGTTATTAGTACCAATCACTGCGCGCATTAATTTTTGCATAAGATAGTTTTCTTCATTAGTACATCGTGCTGAACTAAAAGCTGCAACACTGTCAGAACCATATTCTTTTACAGTTTTTTTGATTTTAGAAACAATAAAGCCAATTGCTTCCTCCCATGTAACCTCAACCAGCTTTCCTGCTTTTCTTATCAAAGGACTAGTTAAACGATCTTTATGATGTACAAAGTCAAAACCAAAACGGCCTTTTGAGCAGAGCTTCCCTTGGTTTACTGAATTTGCATTATCATCTGGGGTTACACTAACAATTTTTCCATCTCTTACATTTAAGAAAAATGTGCATCCTGTTCCACAATAAGGACAAGTAGTTAGTATACTTTTCATATTCTTACACTCCTTTCTTTAAGGTTAGGTATCTTAGTATTTTTAATTCCACTTTTACACAGTTTAACATTATGTCCAAAACTTAGTATACTTCTTTTTAATTAAATTATAAATTTTTTAATTTATTCCTAAACTTACCATATAATAATATAATTTAAACAATTGAAAAAACTTTTAATGGTTAATATAGTAAATTTATTTCGAAATTTAGTAGAAATTATCTGTGTGAATATTATATCACAAAATAATCTAAGTGAAAATGGTTTCATAAAGCTTGCATTTTTATAATATTCGAACACTTTTCAAAGATATAAAGTAATATTGATCTTTATTTGAGCATTTTATTAGTATAAAATAATATATTGATCTTTATTTGAGCATTTTATTAGTATAAAATAATATATTGATCTTTATTTGGGCATTTTGTTAATATAGAATAATATAATGAAATAACAATGCTAGTATTGCTACATTTACTATCAGTACTTAATAATCAGTATATCATATATGTTCTGATTATTAAGTATTTTTTATAAATATGTTTGGCACAATTTATGCTTTACTTTAAATATATATAATTGGGTAAATAGGATATACCTACAGAAGAAACATTAAATAAATTCTGTTTTTAAGGAGGTGTGAATTTGAAAATAGAAGTTAGATTATTTGCTTATTTTAGAAAAGATAGAGATAAAAAATTGTTTTTAGAATTTGACGAGCCTGTAACACCTGCGGATATATTTAAAAAGATAAATATTAAGGAAGAAGAAGTAGCTATTTTACTTATAAATGGTAGAGACGGTAAAGCAAATACAGAACTTAATGACAATGATGTCTTATCATTGTTTCCACCAGTAGGAGGCGGTTAAATTTGGAACGTTATGTTAGAAATATGAAAACCTTATCAAAAGAAGAAAATGATACTTTAAAGAACTTTAAAGTTTGTGTTGTAGGCTGTGGAGGAATTGGTGGTTATGTTATTGAGATGCTTGGAAGAATAGGAATAGGAAGTATTACTGCAGTAGATGGAGACGTATTTGAAGAATCTAATTTAAATAGGCAAATACTTTCAAGTACAGATACTATAGGTTTTAGTAAAGCACTGGAAGCAAAGCTTAGAATGGAAAAAGTAAATCCATTAATAGAGGTAAAAGCACTAGAAAAAATGCTTACAGAAGATAATACTTGCAATATTTTAAATAATAATGATGTGGTAGTAGATGCTCTTGACAGCATACCAGCGAGATTATTACTTCAACGTAGCTGCAAAAAACTTAATATACCAATGGTTCATGGAGCTATAGCAGGATGGTATGCTCAAATTACTACTATATTTCCAGGAGATGATACCTTAAACAAGATTTATAATGTAAATAAACAAACATCTAAAGGAATTGAAAAGGAAATGGGTAATCCATCATTTACGCCAGCTTTAGCAGCCTCAATTGAAGTAAGTGAAGTAATAAAAATTCTTTTAGGGAGAGGAGAACTTTTAAGAAAAAAAATGGTCTTTATAGATCTTCTCTCAACTGAGTATGATATAATTCCGCTGTGATAAACAGGATTTTTGGTGATTCAGCACTTAGAAGGCGTTATACTTTAGAAAAAATATATAAGCAAGTATAATATTACAGGACTTCAAGTTTTTGATCCTAATGCTAAGCCTATGGAGATAAAACCAATGAGTATGTCATGAAAATGATGTGCTTTCCGTGTTTGAGAAGAAGGTCATTGCAAATATCAATAGAGTAAGGTATGTGCTTTTGGCATATGCCTATTTTTTATATATCTGTATTGGCAAAAACTTGACAAAATTAATGACACCTAGGTAAAAGGAAGGATGTCCAGTTATTGCAGGAAGGAGAGAACTGATATGAGATTAGAGATTAAAAACGCTATTTGCGGTTATGGTAGAAGCATTGTAGTAAAAAATATATCTATGAATGTAAGTTCGGGAGAAATATTATGCTTGTTAGGACCTAATGGTGTAGGAAAAACAACTTTCTTTAAGACTATATTAGGATTCTTAAAGTTAAAGGGTGGGGAAATACTTTTGGATGGAGAGAATATACATAATTGGTCTAGAAAGAAATTAGCTAAAACTATTGGCTATGTACCTCAGGCACATACACCTCCCTTTCCATTTAAAGTTTTTGATGTGGTATTGATGGGGAGGACTGCTCACCTTTCGACGTTTTCTTCTCCTACGAAAGAAGATATTGGCATTGCAGAAGAGGCTATAAATACTTTGAAAATATCCTATTTAAAAGACAAGATATATACGGAAATAAGTGGTGGGGAAAGGCAAATGGTTTTAATTGCTAGGGCTCTTGCTCAGCAGCCCAAAATGTTAATAATGGATGAACCAACTTCCAATTTGGATTTTGGAAATCAGATTAGAGTACTAGAACAGATAAATAAGCTTTCTGAAAGAGGATTAGCAGTCGTTATGACTTCACATTTTCCAAATCATGCTTTTCTATGTTCCACAAAAGTGGCACTTATGGAAAAAAACAATGTATTTACAGTAGGCAGTGTTAATGAGGTTGTAACAGAGGATATGCTTAAAAAAGCATATGGCATTGATGTAAAAATTGTAACTACAGTTGATTCAAATGGACAGCAAATCAAAGCCTGCGTACCTATGATTAACTGAAATATTTTACATTAAAGAGATGTTTTTACAAATAGGATAGGAGTAGGAGGCTGTTTCATGCAAGCATCAAAAGAAAAAAGTGTAAAAAAAAACAATATAATATCTATAAAAATTATACTTATCATGCTGGTCCTTTTTATATTTTTGATTTCATTTACTATGGGAAGGTATTCAGTATCGCTTAAAGATCTTTTTTATATATTTTATGCAAAGATATTTGGATTACCTCAAACCTGGTCTGAAAATGTTGATACTGTATTATTTAAAATAAGATTACCAAGGATTATAGCTGCGTTATTAATTGGTTCTTCACTTTCAGTAGCTGGGACTACATATCAATGCCTATTTAAAAATCCTATGGTTTCTCCTGATATATTAGGTGCTTCAGCAGGTGCTGGTTTTGGTGCTGCCATGGGACTTTTAGTATCTTTTAATATGGCAGGAGTACAATTTCTTGCTTTTGCCTTTGGTATGGGAGCAGTTCTTATTACTTATGCTGTTAGTAAGGTTATTGGACGTAGTAATAATACAACTTTAATATTGGTACTTACGGGTATAGTGGTATCATCCCTTTTTCAATCCCTTATTTCTTTAACAAAATATGTAGCTGATCCAGACAGTAAACTTCCAGCAATAACGTTCTGGCTTATGGGTGGACTTTCTACCATAACCTTTAAAGAAATTCATATTCTTTTAATTGCATTTATTATAGGAGTTGTTCCAATTTTATTATTGAGATGGAAGTTAAATGTTATTTCTTTTGGTGAGGAAGAAGCAAAATCACTAGGAATAAATACAGATAGAATGAGAATTATTTTAATATTTTGTTCCACTTTATTAACTGCTGCCTCTGTTTCTATGGCTGGAATAATTGGATGGGTAGGTTTGGTTATTCCTCATGTGACTAGGATGATTGTAGGTCCTAATTATAAAGATCTTTTACCAGGTTCTATATTAATTGGAGGCGCTTATCTTCTTTTAATTGATAACATTTCTCGTACCATATTTTCTATGGAAATACCACTAGGTATTTTAACGTCATTAATAGGCGCACCATTCTTTATAAGTATTTTATTTAAAGGAAGGAGGCAGTAATATGAAACTAAAAATTATTGTAGTTCTAATAAGCTAGTATACTTAATAGAAATATTTTAAATAAACTGGTAAAACAAAAATAATACATAATTTAGTACAATTTTTATCATGAAAGGATGTATAAAAATGAAAAAAATAACAATAATTATTCTGTGTATTTTCTTAATGATATTTTTTACTGCTTGCAATTCAAGTCAATCGACTCAATCATCAAACAAATCTTCTTCGACACAAGAAACTAGCTCAAAAACAAAAACTATTACAGATACTTCTGGTGCAAAAGTTCAAGTTCCTACAAAAATAAACAAGATTGCTGATTCTTGGAAGGCACATAATGAAGTTTTATCAGTATTAGGCGCTGGTGATAAAATTGTGGAAACAGTGCTTAGTGAAAAATCTATGCCTTGGTTATATAAAGTTAATCCAGCTATGAAAAAAGCAGTTACTACTTTTGGTGCAAATTTTAATACAGAGGATTTAATGAAAAATAAACCTGACATAGTATTTGTATCTTCTGGTGATGCAAATGCTAATAAAATTTCTAGTTTAGGAATTCCAGTAGTTCAATTAAATTTTACTACTTTTGACACAATGAAAAAATGTGTATCTTTAACTGGTGAAATTTTAGGTGGAGATGCTGCAAAGCGTGCAGATAAATATAACAAATATTTAGATGATAAGGTTAAGATGGTTAAAGATGTTACTTCAAAAATACCAGATAGTGAAAGACCTAAAGTTCTTCATGTAGAGTCGCTGTCTCCAATTGGTGTAGATGGAAGCAAAACTATTATTAATGAATGGATTGAAGCAGCTGGAGGAGTAAACGCTGCAAAGGATGTTACTGGAAATATGAAGGAAGTATCCTTAGAACAAATAATTCAGTGGAATCCTGATATTATTATATTTGGGGCTAATGGTGCTAGTGGAAAAGTTAACTCTATAGATAAATTAATTAATGATCCAAATTGGCAGAAGATATCAGCAGTTAAAAATGGGAAAGTATATCAAAATCCTACTGGTGCATTTTTATGGGATCGTTACAGTTGTGAAGAAGCGCTTCAAGTTCAATGGGCTGCTAAAACAATTCATCCAGATAAATTTAAAGATTTAGATATAGCTGCTGAAACAAAAAATTTCTATAAAACATTTTTAAACTATAATCTTACTAATGAAGAGGTAGATAAAATATTGAAAGCACAATCTCCTGCAAAATAGTAATGAATAATTTATAACTTAAATTTTTAATAGTATGATAAAATTTTTACTTGGACATGTTTTGAAATTAAAATGTGTCCAAGTAAAAATTTAAAAGTATAAGGAAGAAGGGTTAACTTATTATGAAAAGTATGAAAAAAATATTAGTCTTATTTATGATATTAGTTATATTTACTTTTTTTAATGAGTGCGGTGTTAAATCAAATTCGGAAAAACAACCAACATCAACCTCTAAATCCCAATCTACCACAAGAACGATTATAGATATGGATGGAAACACCATAAATATACCTGAAAAAGTCTCTAAAGCTGGATGCACTATTGGTGCTATTAATCAAATGGTTTTAATGCTTGGTGATCCATATTGGAACGTTTTAAAAAAATAGAAATAGTATTGTACGTTATTTGATCACTTTTTTAAAAATAAAATGATAATATTGTATTTTTTTGAGCATTTTGGCAATACAAAGAACTGTATTGTTTATTATTTAAGCATTTTATTATAAAACAAAAAAACGTTATTAAATTATTTGCTATGAATTCACTTGATAATCAATGCATTGCATGTGATGTTGATTATTGAGTGTTTTTTTTTGTAACCATATTTGGCACAATTTATGCTCTATAATATTTCTGAAATAAATACATTTATATGAGGAGGAATTTCAATGTATGGTTATGATGGTAAAGTATTAAGAATTAATTTAAAAGAAAGAACTTGCAAATCAGAAAATTTAGATTTAGATAAAGCTAAAAAGTTTATAGGTTGTAGGGGACTAGGTGTTAAAACTTTATTTGATGAAATAGATCCTAAAATAGATGCATTATCACCAGAAAATAAATTTATAATTGTAACAGGTCCTTTAACTGGAGCTCCGGTTCCAACTAGTGGAAGGTTTATGGTAGTTACTAAAGCACCGCTTACAGGAACTATAGGAATTTCAAATTCGGGTGGAAAATGGGGAGTAGACTTAAAAAAAGCTGGTTGGGATATGATAATAGTAGAGGATAAGGCTGATTCACCAGTTTACATTGAAATAGTAGATGATAAGGTAGAAATTAAAGACGCGTCACAGCTTTGGGGAAAAGTTACATCAGAAACTACAAAAGAGTTAGAAAAGATAACTGAGAATAAATCAAAGGTATTATGTATAGGACCTGCTGGTGAACGATTGTCTCTTATGGCAGCAGTTATGAATGATGTAGATAGAACTGCAGCAAGAGGCGGCGTTGGTGCAGTTATGGGATCTAAAAACTTAAAAGCTATTACAGTTAAAGGAACTGGAAAAATAGCTTTAGCTGATAAAGAAAAAGTAAAAAAAGTGTCCGTAGAAAAAATTACAACATTAAAAAATGATCCAGTAGCTGGTCAGGGAATGCCAACTTATGGTACAGCTATACTGGTTAATATAATAAATGAAAATGGAGTTCATCCTGTAAAGAATTTTCAAGAGTCTTATACGAATCAAGCAGATAAAATAAGTGGAGAGACTCTTACTGCTAACCAACTAGTAAGGAAAAATCCTTGTTACAGCTGTCCTATAGGTTGTGGAAGATGGGTTAGACTAAAAGATGGCACAGAGTGCGGAGGACCAGAATATGAAACACTGTGGTGTTTTGGATCTGACTGTGGTTCATATGATTTAGATGCTATAAATGAAGCTAATATGTTATGTAATGAATATGGTATTGATACTATTACTTGTGGTGCAACAATTGCTGCAGCTATGGAACTTTATCAAAGAGGATATATAAAAGACGAAGAAATAGCTGGAGATAACCTATCTCTCAAGTGGGGTGATACGGAATCTATGATTGGCTGGATAAAGAGAATGGTATATAGTGAAGGCTTTGGAGCAAAGATGACAAATGGTTCATATAGGCTTTGTGAAGGTTATGGAGCACCGGAGTATTCTATGACAGTTAAAAAGCAGGAAATTCCAGCATATGATCCAAGGGGAATACAGGGACACGGTATTACCTATGCAGTTAATAATAGAGGAGGCTGTCATATTAAGGGATATATGATTAACCCTGAAATATTAGGTTATCCTGAAAAACTTGATAGATTTGCATTAGATGGTAAAGCAGCTTATGCCAAATTATTTCATGATTTAACTGCTGTAATTGATTCTTTAGGATTGTGCATATTCACTACATTTGGGCTTGGAATACAGGATTATGTAGATATGTATAATGCAGTAGTAGGAGAATCTACTTATGATGCAGATTCACTATTAGAGGCAGGAGATAGAATCTGGACTCTTGAGAAATTATTTAATCTTGCAGCTGGAATAGACAGCAGCCAGGATACTCTACCAAAGAGATTGTTAGAAGAACCTATTCCAGATGGCCCATCAAAGGGAGAAGTTCATAGGCTAGATGTTCTTCTGCCAGAATATTACTCAGTACGAGGATGGAGTAAAGAGGGTATACCTACAGAAGAAACATTAAAGAAATTAGGATTAGATGAATATATAGGTAAGTTCTAGTTTGATTCGGTAAACTAGAAAGCAGACTTTATGTGTTAAAGAAGATAGCTTCTCTCTATATATGAAGTCTGTTTTTAATAGAAAGATGTGAATTTGAGAATAGAAGTTAGATTAGTTGCTTATATATTTGCAAAAGTGTTAAGTTCTGCTTGGATAAGTTCGGGAGATGAAATTTAGTTGTTATGATAAACTTCAATAGTAATAAGCAAAGCTTTGAAGCATTTATTGAATCTATACCTGAAGGCATTATGATTTGTAACATTTATGGAGAAATTAAATTTGTAAATAGTGCCTTACTACAAATTACAGGATATAGTCAAGAGTGTATAATGAATATGAATATTCAAGATATGGTATATAGCTGGAATAATATAACGAGTAATATACATAATATAAGCATTCAGCAGAATGTAGAAACTAGCATAAAGTCTGTTAAGAATATGCTTAAATTAAATTTAAATATATATCCATTATACACAAAAAAAATGGATGACAGGATAATCATAGTTGTTTTTAAAGAAATAAAAAAGAAAAGAAAATTAGAAGAAAGGCGATTAGAAGGAAAGGCCATATATACTTTTAATAAAATAATAGGAAAAAATAAGAATTTTTTAAACATAATAGAGTATTCAAAAAAGATATCTAATAGTAAGTCTACTATATTAATAACAGGAGAAAGTGGCACAGGAAAGGAAATTTTTGCTCAGGCTATACACAATTACAGTGATAGAAAAGAAAATGTTTTTATGGCTGTTAACTGTGGTGCAATTCCGGAAAAACTTATAGAGTCGGAGCTTTTTGGGTATGAGGAAGGTGCTTTTACAGGGGCTAAAAAAGGAGGAAATTTAGGGAAGTTTGAAATGGCAAATGGTGGAACTGTATTTTTAGATGAAATAGGGGAAATGCCTGTTGAGATGCAGGTAAAGTTATTAAGAGTTATAGAAGAGGGGTTAATTGTAAGAGTTGGAGGGTACAGGCAAATACCCGTAAATGTTAGAATAATTGCAGCTACAAATAAAAATTTAAAAGAGGAAGTTGAAAATAGAAATTTTAGAAGAGATTTATTTTATAGATTAAATGTCCTTCCTATTCCACTTCCACCTTTAAGGGATAGAAAAGACGATATTTGTTTATTAGTTGATTACTATATGAATAGAATAAGTAAGAAATTAAATAAAAGAAAAATAAAAATTACTAGTGATCAAATGGATAAGTTAGTACAGTATGAATGGCCTGGAAATATAAGAGAACTAGAAAATGTTATTGAATTTTTTATAAATATTGAGCATATAGATGAAAATATTATTCAATCAGAAGGCTTATTTAAAGAACATAATGTGGAAAATAGTCGTATATATTATGATGGAGATTTTATGTTTAATATGAACCTTGAAAATTTAGAAAAAACACATATAGAAAATGTAATAAGGAAGTTTAAAGGAAATTTTACTTTAGCTGCTAAGGCTATGGGTATAGGAAGGAACACTCTTTATAGAAAAATCAAGAAATATAATATTTACTGATCTATATAGAAGTACCATTCCAAATAGATATTATCATATTTGCATAAACTCTTGAAGATATAGCAATAAGTATTACAGTAGGTAGTCATCAGATAAAAGTTAAAAGGCAACCTTTCAATGGAAAAAATAAACTTAAAACTGTTGTTGTGATTGGAGGAATTATAATGAATGTAGCTATTTGCAAATCTGGCAACGTAGTTATATCCAAGCCCAATATAAAACTTTCACATAGAAGATGTAAGAAGTTTTATATTGATTCACATCAGATATTTAGTAAAAAAATAATAGACGATATTGAATTACAGAAAAGATTTGCAGCTAACAGAAATTTAATATTGACTGCAGCACCTTATATGGAGCAGCTAATTAATTTTGTAAAGGGATTTAATTTTTTTGTATTACTTACAGATGGAGAAGGATGTATATTAAATGCATTAGGTGATGAAAAAATACTCTCAGAAGCCTTTTCTTTGAAAATGATACCGGGAGCTTTTATGAATGAAGAAAACATTGGAACAAATGCTATGAGCGTAGTTATAAAAAGTAAGCTGCCAGTTCAAATTTCTGGAGATGATCATTTTATTAATGCATATCATAGGTGGACGTGTTCAGCCGCACCTATAAAAGATAATAAAGGAAAACTTATAGGTGTATTGAATCTTACTGGGTACATTGAATTTGTACATTCCCATACCCTTGGTATGGTTATAGCAGCGTCAAATGCTATAGAAGAAATGCTTAAAGTAGAAGAGTACAATAAGATTCAAAATATGAATTACAAGCATATAAAAAATATATTTAATTCCAGTCCTGTTGCTATAATAACCTCAGATATAAATGGTAAAATAAAAATTTGCAATAAAAAGGCACAGGATATGTTTGGCATAAGAGGTAATAAGTTAGAAACGAACAATATGGAAGATATTATAGAAAATTGGAATAATATAAAAGCACCTATATATTTAGGAGAAAGTGATTCAAAAGAGACAATTATGGTTTCACTAAGAAATAAGATTCAGTATCAAGTAACTACTAGCTCAATATACAATTGTGATGATGATAATAATATTGAGATAGTTTATGTTTTTGAAAAAGCTAAAAAGGTAAATAAAAAGAATAATGGCCAGGCTTACTATACTTTTGGTAAAATAATGGGGCAGGATGAAAACTTTACAAAAGTAATAAATTATGCAAAAAAGATTTCAGATAGTAAATCAACTATACTTATAATGGGAGAAAGCGGTACGGGAAAAGAAGTGTTTGCACAGTCCATTCATAATTACAGCAGCAGAGTAGATGGACCATTTGTGGCTTTAAATTGTGGTGCTATACCTAAACAACTTATAGAGTCAGAACTTTTTGGATATGAAGAAGGAGCTTTTACAGGAGCAAAAAAGGGTGGTAATCTTGGAAAATTTGAATTGGCAGATGGCGGAACTATAATGCTTGATGAAATTGGAGAAATGCCTCTTGATATGCAGACAAAGCTTCTAAGAGTTGTACAGGAAGGTGTAATAACGAGAATTGGGAGTTCAAAATCTATACCTGTAGATGTAAGAATTATAGCTGTTACAAACAGAGATTTAAAAAAAGAAGTGGAAGCTGGAAGATTTAGAAAGGATCTATATTATAGGCTAAATGTGCTGCCTTTATTCTTACCTCCACTTAGAGAAAGAAAAAAGGATATACCTCTTCTTATTCAATATTTTGTCAAGAATATAGCACAAAAGTTAAATAAAAAAGAGCCAGTTATATCAGAAGAATACTTGAAGAAAATGATTAATTATAATTGGCCTGGAAATATAAGAGAATTAGAAAATTTGGTTGAACTAATTATAAACACTGAATCCATACCAGCGGGTTACTTTACAGAAGAAGATTGTGATAATGAGGTACTTGTGAATATTAGTGATGATTGTTTAAAGTTAGATTATGTGGAAAAAGAACATGTAATTAAAGTATTGAAGAAATTTGAAGGAAATATAACACATTCAGCAGCAGCACTGGGTATAAGAAGAAATACTTTGTACAGCAAAATAAAAAAATATGAAATAGAAATATAAATTTTTTATACAGAGAAGAAAGATAGGAACTTTTAAGAAAAAATATCTTTTATTTTGTAGTATATAAAAAATATCCTATAAAGTTTTTTATATACTTTATAAGATATTTTTTAAACATAAGATATTTTTTTAAACATTTCTTCCAAAATTTAATCAAGGAATAGTAAATATTCATTCATATAATATTATGTGGAGAATTACAGTATTTATGTATGAAAGTTCAAGAGTGATGCTGTGAAAATGAAATACTTAAAGGTTATACATATAGATAGTAAATCTACTACAATATTTTAACACTTTACCTATTTTTAAACAATTGTTGACAGTAACAGTAAAAAAGTTATAATATTGTAATCAAGATATTATACATGAAATAATAGTTATAAAGTTCTAAGTAATAATTAAAAAATAAGTTAACAGATTTAAGACGAATAGATTCATAAAAGGTTACACATTCTACTAAAAAGAAGGAATTTAATTGTGTTCTTTTTTATGCAAATTTTAAATAGGGGGTCTTTTTTATGAAGAAAAAACTTGCACTATTATTAAGTTTAATTTTTGTTTTTTTAGTGGGATGTACTACTAAACAACAAGAAGCTTCTAAACCAAAGGAAGCTAGAAGTATGGTACTAGCTACTACTACCAGTACCCAGGATACGGGACTTTTAGATTATCTAGTTCCATTGTTTAAAAAAGACACTGGAATAGATGTAAAGGTAGTAGCAAAAGGAACAGGAGAAGCTTTAAAGCTTGCACAAAATGGTGACGCTGATTGTCTTTTAGTACACGACAAGGCAAAGGAAGAGGCATTTATAAAGAATGGTTATGGTCTTAAAAGAAATGATGTAATGTATAATGATTTTATTATTGTAGGACCAACTGAAGATCCTGCTAAGATTAAAGAAAAGGCTTACAATAATCCAATTGATGCTTTGAAGATAATTAAGGATAGTAATGCTAAATTTATTTCAAGAGGAGATGAATCAGGTACTCATAGTAAGGAAAAAAGCTTATGGAAGTCTGCAGGAATTACACCTAGTGGAAGTTGGTATGTATCTGCAGGTAAAGGAATGGGTGCAGTATTACAAATGGCAGATGAAATGAAAGCCTATACGTTAACTGATAGGGGAACATATTTATCTATGAAAAACAAGTTAAAGCTTCAAATTGTTACAGAGAAAAGTCCTCAGTTATATAATCAATATGGAGTAATAAAATTAAATCCTGCCAAGAACCCTAAGCTTAAGGAAAAAGAAGCAGATGAATTTTACAATTGGATTTTGTCTGATAAAATTCAAAAAAATATAGGTGAATATGGAAAAGACAAATATGGTCAGGCACTTTTTATTCCAAATGCTAAAAAATAATTTATAATGGGAGACAATTTTAAAATGCTAATACTTATAAAAGACATACTTCCTGTTATAAGTATGTCCCTAGTAGTATCCATGTCATCTACAGTTATGGCAGCAGTATCAGGAATAACTATAGGAATTTTAGCAGGACTAAAAGATTTTAAATTGAAAAAGGTTATGGTAAGGTTATTAGAAACCCTTATGAGTACTCCGCCAGTACTCATGGGGCTTTTAGTGTATTTATTACTTTCAAGAAAAGGTGTTTTAGGCAGTCTGGAGCTTTTATTTACTCCAACAGCTATGATTATAGCACAGACACTATTGGTATTTCCTATAATAACTGGCCTTACAATTAGTTCAACACAAAAGCAAGGTAGGGAGATTAAAAAAAATTGTGAAGTGCTTGGTGCTTCAAGATTTAAAACTTTATTAACCATAATTGTCGAAATGAAGGAACAGCTGCTTACTATAGCTGCTACTGGCTTTGGAAGAGCTATTTCAGAAGTTGGAGCAGTAATGATGGTAGGAGGAAATATTAAAGATCATACAAGAGTAATGACCACATATATAGCATTAGAAACAGGAAAAGGAAATTTTGAAGGAGCTATCATCATAGGAGTAATACTACTTTCTATTTCTCTAATTATAAATGTCATTTTACACAAATTTCGAGGAAGTGAAATTGATGAATATTGAGGTCTTAAATATTATAAAACAATATGGAAATAGGGTAGTGCTAAATATAGATAAATTTAATTTTAAACAAGCAGGAATATATATAATTTTAGGCTTAAATGGAAGTGGGAAAAGCACATTTCTTGAGTGTATAGCAGGAGTAAATAGAGTTAATTCAGGAAGCATAAAATACGACGATGAAGATTTTGAAGATACAAAAGATAAAATTTCAATGTTACTTCAGAAACCATATATTTTCAATACTTCTGTTAAGGAAAATATAATAAAAGGACTTCTATTTAAAGAGAAAAGGTGGGAAGAGCTTTTACAAAAGTATGGTTCCTATATTAAAGATTTTGATATGGAAAAATTAATGGATAAGAATGCAAAAACTTTATCTGGTGGAGAAAAAGCGAAAACAGCTCTTTTAAGAGTAGCTATGCTGGAGACAAAGATAACTTTATTAGATGAACCAACTGCTAGCATGGACTTAGAAAGCACATTAGTTGCTGAAAAATTAATAAAAAATATGTGTTTTAATGATAGAACTGTAATAATGATTACTCATGATTTATATCAGGCAAAGAGAATAGCTGATTATGTTCTTTATATGGATAAAGGTAAAATTATCGAATATGGGGATAAGGTTCAGTTTTTTACAAATCCTTCAAATGAAAAACTTAAAATGTGGTTAAATGCAGATTGCATAAAATAGGATTAAATACTAAAATCATCACTTCGATGGTGAAAGATAGGAGGCAATAAAGTATGGACTTTTATAAGGTGTCATCAGTTGAGGAGGTAAAAGACACAATTAACTCTAATTTTTCTATAAGTTTAGGGAAAGAATTAATAGATTTAAAAGAATGTAATGACAGAATATTATATGAGGATATTGTTTCACCGTTAAATGTTCCAGGTTTTAAAAGATCTATTGTGGATGGATATGCAGTAAAGTGTAAGGAAGTACAGGGAGCTAGTGAAAGTATGCCATCTATGCTTGATTTAAAGGGAGAAGTTATAATGGGCAAGATGCCTTCTAAATCGTTGGAATTTCCAGGAGAATGTATGTACATACCAACTGGAGGAATGCTTCCTGAGGGTGCAGATAGTGTGGTAATGATCGAGTATACTGATAAAATGGATGATACTACTATACTTGTGAATAAGCCAGTCCCATTTGGTGAAAATGTGCTTAATGAAGATGAAGATGTGGAATTAGGGGAAACTGTGCTTAAAGCAGGAACAGTACTTAAACCCTATAGTATAAGCATGTTGTCCAGTTTGGGAATTATTAAGGTACCAGTAATTTGCACACCCAAGGTGGGGATAATTTCTACTGGGGATGAAATTATATCACCAGAAGAATATCCAAAGCCTGGTCAAATCAGAGACATAAATTCATATCTTTTGTATTCTTCTGTCATTGAAGATGGTGGAGAAGCAATATTCTATGGAGTCATAAGAGATGATTATGAAAAATTATTTGAAACTGCAAAAAAAGCTAATGAAGAATGTGATATAGTTCTCATATCTGGTGGAAGTTCAGTAGGAAAGAAGGATCAAACTGCGAAAATTATTGATGAACTTGGTAAGCCAGGTATACTTCTTCATGGAATATCAATAAAACCAGGTAAACCAACTATACTAGGAAAAGTTAAAAATAAACCTATATTTGGGTTGCCAGGACATCCTCTTTCCTGTGCAGTAGTTTATAGAATAATAGTTAGATATTTTTTACAGAGGATGATGAAATTTGAAGAAGTTGAATATCCTATTCCTTGTAAGTTTAGTACTAACTATCATAAGGCCAAAGGAAGGGAAGAATATCTTCCAGTTACAATTGAAAATATAGAAGGAGAATATATAGCTGTACCTGTTTTAACTAAGTCTGCTGCAATCAGTGGATTTACCAAGGCTTGGGGTTATGTAAAGATAGATAAAAATGTAGAGGGAATTTTTAAAGATCAACAGGTATATGTTTATAAATTTCAGAGGTGATATTATGGCACAGAAAGTATATTTATCAAATTATGAATTTAAAGAAGCATTAAATAAATATTTAAGTGAAATAAGTTCTGTATTTCTTAATAAAGAAGTAATAAACACAGAAGAAGGTTTAGGCAGAGTTATTGCACAGGCGGTTTATTCAAAAATTTCTTCCCCTTTTTATAATTGTTCTGCCATGGATGGTATTGCTCTTCATAGTTCTAAAACTATAGGAGCATCTGAAAAGCATCCTATTGAGCTGGAGGAAGAGAAGGATTATATAGTAGTAGACACAGGAGATCCAGTTCCAAAGGAATATGACTGCGTAATAATGGTAGAGGATATAGTTAACATAGATGAAAATAAAATTCAAATATATAAAAGTGCAGCCCCTTGGCAGAATATACGTCCTTTAGGTGAAGATATAGTGGAAAATCAACTTATTGTTCCATCAGGTCATGTTATAAGACCTGTAGATATAGGAGCAATGCTGGCAGGAGGAGTAAATACAATTGAAGTTTACAAAAAACCTTTAGTAGGCATTATACCAACAGGTACTGAGCTAGTGGAACCAGGTAGTGACCTTAAAGTTGGAGATATAATTGATTTTAATTCAAGGGTTTTTAGTGCACAAGTAATTGAATATGGAGGAACACCAAAAAGGTATGGCATAGTAAAAGATAATTATGAAATTTTAAAGGAAACTTTAAAAAGAGCTGTTTCGGAGTGTGATATAGTTATAATCAATGCTGGTTCTTCTGCAGGAAGAGAAGATTTTACCAGTGATTTAATTGCTGATTTAGGAAAAGTTTATGTACATGGTATTGCTATAAAACCAGGAAAACCTACTATTATGGGACAGATTAATAATAAACCTGTTCTTGGTATACCTGGATATCCTGTTTCTGCTCATATCATAATGGAAAAAGTTCTTAAGAAAATAGTAGAAAATTATCAAGGACTGAAAACAAAAGAACCTCAAAAGGTAGATGCAATTTTATCCAGAAGAATTATGTCATCCTTAAAGCATTTAGAATTTGTGAGAATGAAGCTTGGATATGTGGGAAATAAGATTATTGCAACACCACTATCAAGAGGAGCAGGTGCCACTATGTCACTTGTTAGAGCCGATGGAACATTAGAGGTTCCTCAAAATGTAGAAGGTATTGAAGCAGGAACAAAAGTTGAAATAAGTCTTATGAGGGATATGGAGGAAATTAAAAACACTATTGTGTGTATAGGCAGCCATGATCCTATTTTGGATATATTGTCAGATATGCTTCATTTAAGCAGTAAACATTACTATTTATCTTCAGCTCATACAGGAAGTATGGGTGGAATAATGTCTCTTAAGAATGAAGAAACACATATTGCTCCTATTCATTTATTGGATATGGAAACTGGAGAATATAATATTTCTTATATCAATAAGTATTTAAAAAATAAAAATATAGCATTGATAAAAGTAGTAAAAAGAATTCAAGGACTTATGGTTCAAAAGGGTAATCCTCTGTCACTTACAAATATTTCAGATATATCAGAAAAAAATGTGCGTTTTGTAAATAGACAAAGAGGAGCAGGTACAAGATTACTTTTAGATTACTATTTAAAAAAGCTTCACATTTCACCAGAACAAATTAATGGTTATGAAAGAGAAGAGTTTACACACCTTTCAGTGGCAGCAGCAGTAGCTAATGGAGATGTTGATTGTGGCCTTGGAGTATATTCCGCAGCAGATATGATGGGCCTTGATTTCATTCCAGTTTGCAATGAGGAATACGATTTTGCAGTGCCCGTACAGTATTTGGAGCTTGATATAATTAAAGAGCTGCTTAAGGTTATGAAAAGCAGTGAATTTTTAAAGAAGCTTGATGAACTTGGAGGCTATGATTACTCGGATATATGTAATATAATATATATTTAAGAGATCATTCTGAGAAAAATGTTGATATCAAGTGATTATTAGACTCATATGTGAAAGAAGACAAATATTTGTATTCTGTTACATATGAGTCTTAAAAGATAAGTTGCATGAAGGGAGATACTTGGATGCCTAGTATTTTATTGATAAATATAGGTGAGGAGAAAGGAGTTGTTAAGAAGGATATTGAAAAGGGATATTTTGAAATAAATCATGGTCTTGTAGGAGATATTCATGCAGGAAAATTAGATAGACAGGTGAGTTTACTGGGACAGGAAAGCATTGATAAGATAAAAAAATCAGGAATAGATGGCTTTTGTACAGTTAAATTTACTGAAAATCTTACTACCTTTGGTTTAGATCTATATAAGTTGTCTGTTGGTACAAAAATGAAAATAGGTGAAGCTGTTTTAGAAATTACTGAAGTTGGAAAACAGTGTCATAAAGGCTGTGAAAGAAGAAAATTAGCAGATGACTGTGTTATGACTAGAGAATGCGTATTTGCTAAAGTGTTAAGTTCTGGATGGATTAAAAGAGGAGATAAAATTGAAATAATATGAAAAGTGATAATGAAAAAGTATATAGAAAATCAGTAAAAAAGATATCTCAAAGTTGTGCTATATATACTTTTGATAAGATAATAGGAAAAAGTAAAAATTTTGTAAGCGTAATAGAATATGCAAAAAAAATATCTGATAGTACATCTACTGTATTGATAACTGGTGAGAGTGGTACAGGTAAAGAAATCTTTGCACAAGCTATACATAATTTAAGTAGTAGAAGAGGTAAAATCTTTATTGCAGTAAATTGTGGCGCTATACCATCAAATCTTATTGAGTCAGAGTTGCTTGGCTATGAAGAAGGGGCTTTTACAGGAGCTAAAAAGGGTGGTAATGCTGGTAAATTTGAATTAGCTCATGGTGGAACTATTTTTTTAGATGAAATAGGTGAAATGTCATTAGAGACACAAGTAAGACTTTTAAGGGTTATAGAAGAAGGTGTTGTAAGCAGAGTTGGAGGTTCTAAGCAGATTCCTGTAGATGTTAGAATTATAGCAGCTACAAATAAAGACTTACAAGAGGAAGTAAAAAAGGGAAGCTTTAGAAAGGATTTATTTTATAGACTTAATGTACTTCCTCTATGGCTTCCACCTTTAAGAGATAGAAAAGAAGATATCCCTATTTTGATAGATTACTATATGACTAAAGTAAGTAAGAAGCTAAACAAGAATAAGTTTAAAATTGATAGTACTGTAATGAATAAATTTATGGAATATGATTGGCCTGGGAATATAAGAGAATTAGAAAACGTTGTTGAACTTATAGTAAATACAGAAAAGATTCCAGATTATATACTTAAACTACATAAAACTTTTGTAGTTGGAAACAATAAAGTTGCTGAAGGTTCTATGAATTTTGAAAGTATGAAGCTTGAAGATGTAGAAAAAAATCATATTATAAAGGTTCTTAAAAGCTTCAGAGGAAATATAAGTTTAGCAGCTAAGGCAATGGGGATTGGAAGAAACACCTTATATAGGAAGATGGAAAAGTATCACATAGAATGTTCCGAAACAGAACAATGATCTGAAATGGAACAAAATTGCACCAAGATGGAACAGTTTGCTTGGCGCAATACCCTCAAAACACAATATTTTATTATTGGCATGGTTTATGCTATATATATAATTGTTTGAATAATCAATTTTTTTAGGAGGGTTTTTATGTACGGATATAAGGGTAAGGTATTAAGAATTAATCTAAGTAGTAAAACTTATATAGTGGAAGAATTGAAAATTGACAAAGCTAAAAAATTTATAGGTGCAAGAGGGTTAGGCGTAAAAACCTTATTTGACGAAGTAGATCCAAAGGTAGATCCATTATCACCTGATAACAAATTTATTATAGCAGCGGGACCACTTACAGGTGCACCTGTTCCAACAAGCGGAAGATTCATGGTAGTTACTAAATCACCTTTAACAGGAACTATTGCTATTGCAAATTCAGGTGGAAAATGGGGAGCAGAATTCAAAGCAGCTGGATACGATATGATAATCGTTGAAGGTAAATCTGATAAAGAAGTTTATGTAAATATAGTAGATGATAAAGTAGAATTTAGGGATGCTTCTCATGTTTGGGGAAAACTAACAGAAGAAACTACAAAAATGCTTCAACAGGAAACAGATTCGAGAGCTAAGGTTTTATGCATAGGACCAGCTGGGGAAAAGTTATCACTTATGGCAGCAGTTATGAATGATGTTGATAGAACAGCAGGACGTGGTGGTGTTGGAGCTGTTATGGGTTCAAAGAACTTAAAAGCTATTGTAGTTAAAGGAAGCGGAAAAGTAAAATTATTTGATGAACAAAAAGTGAAGGAAGTAGCACTTGAGAAAACAAATATTTTAAGAAAAGATCCAGTAGCTGGTGGAGGACTTCCAACATACGGAACAGCTGTACTTGTTAATATTATAAATGAAAATGGTGTACATCCAGTAAAGAATTTTCAAAAATCTTATACAGATCAAGCAGATAAGATCAGTGGAGAAACTTTAACTAAAGATTGCTTAGTTAGAAAAAATCCTTGCTATAGGTGTCCAATTGCCTGTGGAAGATGGGTAAAACTTGATGATGGAACTGAATGTGGAGGACCAGAATATGAAACATTATGGTCATTTGGATCTGATTGTGATGTATACGATATAAATGCTGTAAATACAGCAAATATGTTGTGTAATGAATATGGATTAGATACCATTACAGCAGGATGTACTATTGCAGCAGCTATGGAACTTTATCAAAGAGGTTATATTAAGGATGAAGAAATAGCAGCAGATGGATTGTCACTTAATTGGGGAGATGCTAAGTCCATGGTTGAATGGGTAAAGAAAATGGGACTTAGAGAAGGATTTGGAGACAAGATGGCAGATGGTTCATACAGACTTTGTGACTCATACGGTGTACCTGAGTATTCAATGACTGTAAAAAAACAGGAACTTCCAGCATATGACCCAAGAGGAATACAGGGACATGGTATTACTTATGCTGTTAACAATAGGGGAGGATGTCACATTAAGGGATATATGGTAAGTCCTGAAATACTTGGCTATCCAGAAAAACTTGATAGACTTGCAGTGGAAGGAAAAGCAGGATATGCTAGAGTATTCCATGATTTAACAGCTGTTATAGATTCACTTGGATTATGTATTTTTACAACATTTGGTCTTGGTGCACAGGATTATGTTGATATGTATAATGCAGTAGTTGGTGGAGAATTACATGATGTAAATTCTTTAATGTTAGCTGGAGATAGAATATGGACTTTAGAAAAAATATTTAACTTAAAGGCAGGCATAGATAGTTCACAGGATACTCTTCCAAAGAGATTGCTTGAAGAACAAATTCCAGAAGGACCATCAAAAGGAGAAGTTCATAAGTTAGATGTACTACTACCTGAATATTATTCAGTACGTGGATGGGATAAAAATGGTATTCCTACAGAGGAAACGTTAAAGAAATTAGGATTAGATGAATACGTAGGTAAGCTTTAGTTTGATTAATTAGAGATTAGACTTCATGTATTAAAAAAGACATCTTGTCTCTGTATATGAAGTCTATTTTCTTAGCCTAAGGAGGTGGAAACTTGAAAATAGAAGTTAGATTATTTGCTTACTTTAGAGAAGGTAGAGATAAAAAATTGTTTTTAGAATTTGACGATCCTGTAACACCTGCAGATATATTTAAAAAGATAAATATTAACGAAGAAGAAGTAGCTATTTTACTTATAAATGGTAGGGATGGTAAAGCAAATACAGAACTTAATGACAATGATGTCTTATCATTGTTCCCACCAGTAGGAGGCGGTTAAATTTGGAACGCTATGTTAGAAACATGAAAACCCTGTCAAAAGAAGAAAATGATAACTTAAAGAACTTTAAAGTTTGTGTTGTAGGCTGTGGAGGAATTGGTGGTTATGTTATTGAAATGCTTGGAAGAATAGGAATAGGAAGTATTACTGCAGTAGATGGAGACGTATTTGAAGAATCTAATTTAAATAGGCAAATACTTTCAAGTACAGATACTATAGGTTTTAGTAAAGCACTGGAAGCAAAGCTTAGAATGGAAAAAGTAAATCCACTAATAGAGGTAAAAGCATTAGGAAAAATGCTTTTAGAAGATAATGCCTGCAGTATTTTAAGTAATCACGATGTGGTAGTAGATGCTCTTGACAGCATACCAGCGAGATTATTACTTCAACGCAGCTGCAAAAAACTTAATATACCAATGGTTCATGGAGCTATAGCAGGATGGTATGCTCAAGTTACTACTATATTTCCAGGAGATGATACCTTAAACAAGATTTATAATGTAGATAAACAAACAGCCAAAGGAATCGAAAAGGAAATGGGTAATCCATCATTTACACCAGCTTTAGCAGCCTCAATTGAAGTAAGTGAAGTAATAAAGATTCTTTTAGGAAGAGGAGAACTTTTAAGAAAAAAGATGGCTTTTATGGATCTTCTCTCTAGTGAGTATGAAATAGTTCCACTTGGGTAAAAATTTATCCATGAATCTTACTTAGTGGGAAAAGCAGATATCCCAAATCTTTGATTTGGTGATAGTCGCTTTCGCTGTGTGCAAGCAGATATCCCAAATCTTTGATTTGGTGATAGTCGCTTTCTATTTAGAGTTTTGTTTATCCCACTAAGTTTAGATGAATTTTCCTATAATAATGAAAAGTGGAATTGGAATTGTTGTTATGATTGGAGGAATTATAATGAATGCAGCTATTTGCAAATTAGGCAATGTAGTTGTATCCAAATCAGATATAGAACTTTCACATAAAAGGTGCAAAAAGTTCCTTATTGACCCACATCAGGTATTTAGTAAAAAAATAATATATGATGTTGAATTACAAAAAAGATTTGCAGCTAACAGAAATTTGATATTGACTGCAGCACCTTATATGGAACATTTGGTTAATTTTGTAAAGAAGTTTAATTTTTTTGTATTACTTACAGACGAAGAAGGATGTATATTAAATGCTTTAGGCGATGAAAAAATACTTTCAGAAGCCTTTTCTTTGAAAATGGTGCCGGGAGCTTTTATGGATGAAGAAAATATTGGGACAAATGCTATGAGCATGGTTATAAGGAGTAAGCTGCCAGTTCAAATTTCTGGAGATGATCATTTTATTAATGCATATCATAAGTGGACATGCTCTGCAGCACCTATAAAAGATAATAAAGGAAAACTTATAGGAGTTTTGAGTCTTACTGGATATATTGAGTTTGTACATTCCCATACCCTTGGTATGGTTATAGCAGCATCAAATGCTATAGAAGAAATGCTTAAAGTAAAAGAGTACAATAAGATTAAAAATATGAACTACAAATATATGGAGAACATATTTAATTCTAGTCCTATTGCTATAGTAAGTTCTGATATAAATGGAAAAATTAAAATTTGCAATAAAAAAGCTCAAGATATGTTTAGTATTACAAACAGTAAATTACAAACATATAAAATAGAAGATATCATAGAAAATTGGAATGATATAAAGACATTGATATGTTTAGGGCAAGATGATTTAAAAGAAACAAATGTAGCAGTAGTGAAAAACGGAACTCGATATCAGTTAACTACTAGCTGTATATATAACTGTGAAGACGATAATGTTGAGATAGTATATGTTTTTGATAAAATCGAAAAGGTAAAGAAAAGAAGTAATGGACAGGCTTATTATACTTTTGATAATATAATCGGCCAGGATGAAAGCTTTACAAAAGTAATAAATTATGCAAAAAAGATTTCAGATAGCAAATCAACTATACTTGTAATGGGGGAAAGTGGTACAGGAAAAGAAGTGTTTGCACAATCCATTCATAATTACAGCAGCAGAGTAGATGGACCATTTATAGCTTTAAATTGTGGTGCTATCCCTAAACAACTTATAGAGTCGGAGCTTTTTGGATATGAAGAAGGAGCTTTTACAGGGGCTAAAAAAGGTGGAAATCTTGGAAAATTTAAATTGGCAGATGGTGGAACTATAATGTTGGATGAAATTGGAGAAATGCCTCTTGATATGCAGACAAAGCTTCTAAGGGTTGTACAAGAGGGTGTAATAACGACAATTGGAAGTTCAAAGCCTATACCTGTAGATGTAAGAATTATAGCTGCCACCAATAGAGATTTGAAAAAGGAAGTAGAAGTTGGAAGATTTAGAAAGGATTTATATTACAGATTAAATGTGCTGCCTTTATTCTTACCTACACTTAAAGAAAGAAAAAAGGATATACCTCTTCTTATTCAATATTTTGTTAAGAATATTTCACAAAAATTAAATAAAAAGGAGCCAGTTATATCAAAAGAATACTTGAAGAAAATGATTAAATACAACTGGCCTGGGAACATAAGGGAATTAGAAAATTTGGTTGAACTAATTGTGAATACAGGATCTATACCTGCAGATTATTTTACGGAAGAAGATTGTGATAATGAGGTACTTGTGGATGTTAGTGATGACTGTCTAAAATTAGATTATGTGGAAAAAGAACATGTAATTAAAGTGTTGAAGAAATTTAAGGGGAATATAACCCATTCAGCAGAAGCACTTGGTATAAGAAGAAATACTTTGTACAGCAAGATTGAAAAGTATAATATAAAGGTATAAAATTTTTTATAATGTTGGTTAAAAAAATTGTTTTAGTAGCTTATATTTTGTCATATAAAAAAATACCCTATAGAGTTTTTAATATACTCTATAGGGTATTTTTTTAATATTTCTTGCTCAAATTAATCAAAGAGGAATCAATATTGATTCATATAATATTATGTACAAAATTTGATTATTTATTATAGGGGTAATACCCCCATAGTCATCAAGCTAAGAAACGAAAATAATAATTAAATCAATTATATTAATGCTATACAATGATTAAATTCAGTTATATTCATGCTAAATTCAGTTTACGTTGATATAGCTGTTCACCTATACTATAATGTTATTAAAAGGTAAGTAATAAAGGAGAGGTGTTACGTTTTGGACAACAATATATTAAACCTTGAACAGGCTATTGATTTTTTAGGAGTCAGCGAAAAAACTTTAATCAAATTATTGCGTGAAGAACATGTTCCTGCCAGAAAAATCGGGCGTGAATGGCGCTTCAACAAACAAGCATTGATAAATTGGATTGCGTCTGGAGATTCTATGGATTACATCAATCAAAATGAACGATATATTGTTTCAGAGGATATTTCGGGTGAGTCTACTGCTCTCTTTGATAAAATTGATGAAATGCTGAAAACAGTGAAGGAGCATGGTTATAAAATAAAATCAATTCTGAAACAACTTGACAAAGATATAGAAGTTCCTGATAATTCCACGCTGCGTATCAGTTATAAACAGCAGAGAGAAGTTGAAAGACTGGAATTTAAAGTGTTCTGGGATTTGCGGGAAAATTCAAGGTTTGAATCCAATAAGAAATAATCTATATATCAAAAATTATAGATGTTGATTATTTTGTATAAGCAATAGGATAAGTAGAAAGAAGGAAATTCTAATGTGGGTATTATTTGCATTTGGTTCAGCATTTTTTGCTGGAATTACAGCTATTTTAGCTAAGATCGGAATAAAAAAAACAGATTCTAATCTGGCAACTGCAATCAGGACTATTGCTATATTAATTTTTTCATGGCTCATAGTTCTTATTGTTGGTTCCAAAAATACGATTTATCAAATAAGTGGACAAAGTTTACTTTTTTTGATATTGTCAGGACTGGCAACAGGAGCTTCATGGCTTTGTTATTTTAAGGCTCTTCAGCTTGGGAATGTAAATAAAGTAACACCAATAGATAAATCAAGTACAGTATTAACTATGATTTTAGCTTTTATCTTATTAGGGGAAAAGATTACTTGGATAAAATTCATTGGTATGTGTGCTATAGGAATAGGCACATATATGATGATAACTAAGAAGGAAGTGAAAAACAAAGAAATTGTAGATAGCAGATGGTTATTTTATGCTGCGCTGTCAGCGGTGTTTGCAAGTTTGACTTCAATTCTTGGAAAAGTGGGAATCAGTGGAGTTGAATCAAATTTAGGAACTGCAATCAGAACCATTGTTGTATTAATTATGGCGTGGGCAGTAGTTTTTGTTTCGAAAAAACAAAATGAAATTAAAAATATTGATAAAAGGAGCTGCTTGTTTATTTGTCTTTCAGGAATTACAACAGGAGCTTCGTGGCTTTGCTATTACAGAGCGCTGCAAAAAGGTCTTGCAAGCGTAGTTGTACCTATAGATAAATTGAGTATTGTTATTTCAATTGTATTTTCATATTTTATTTTAAAAGAAAAACTTACGAAAAGGTCATTTTGGGGATTAATAATAATTGTAATAGGTACTTTAGTACTATTGATAAAATAGTTTACATTTGTGAAGATAGATTTACATATCCTTTTGGTACAATAATTGAGATTTGTAGTATAATTATGTATTAGAAATGCTTAGGGTATAAATTTTAATAAAAATACTTATGGAAAAAGGTGATTACATGCTTAAGATAGGTTCACATGTTTCAATGAATGGAAAAGATATGCTTTTAGGTTCTGTAAAAGAAGCTCTTTCTTATGGTGCAAATACTTTTATGTTTTATACAGGAGCACCTCAAAATACTTCTAGAAAACCTTTAGAAAAGCTTAGAATTGATGAAGCAATAGAAAAGATGAATGAAAATGGTATTGATGAAATAGTAGTTCATGCTCCTTATATAATAAATATTGGAAATAGTATAAAGCCTGCTACTTTTGAACTTGGAGTGAATTTCTTAAGACAAGAAATAGAGAGGTCTTCTGCTATAAAAAAAGTAAAACAGCTTGTGCTGCATCCTGGTGCCCATGTAGGGGCAGGTACGGAAGTTGGAATAGCACAGATTGTAAATGGATTAAATGAAGTTATAACTGGAGATCAAACTGTACAGATAGCTCTTGAAACGATGGCAGGAAAGGGATCGGAATGTGGAAGAAATTTTGAGGAAATTGCAAAAATAATAGATGGAGTAAAATACAACGAAAAAATTACAGTTTGCCTTGACACCTGCCATATTAACGATGCCGGATATAATGTAGCAGAGGATTTTGACGGGATATTGAATGAGTTTGATCATATAGTAGGTATAGATAGATTAAAAGTAATTCACTTAAATGACAGTAAAAATCCTAAAGGGAGTAGAAAAGACAGGCATGAAATGATTGGATTTGGCAGCATTGGATTTGATGCACTTTCTTATGTAGCAAATCATGAAGATTTAAAAGATGTTCCTAAAATTTTAGAAACACCTTATTTAGCAAATACTGAAGGTGAAAAAAGACCTCCCTATAAATATGAAATCGCTATGCTTAAAGCTAAAAAGTTTAATGAAAATATTAAACAAGATATATTTACAAATTGATAATATAATTCTCCCCTAAATAAATTATCACATATATGGAAAAAATATATGTATTATATGTTATAATTTATATGTTACAATAATTTTATTATTTACCATTTTATATCATTTTTGTATATAAACTAAAGTATGGAAATATAAATTTAGGGGAGATATTTTATGAATGAAAAGAAAAGATTTAGTATTACAAGATATACTATTCTTATAGCAATTATGATAATTATTTTTTCCACAATAATCATAAGGCTTTTTTTTCTTCAAGTAGTGCAAGGCGCTGAGTACAAGGAAAAGGCAAGTAATAAATCTATAAAAGAAATTTCAGACATAGCTCCAAGAGGACAAATTTTGGATTCTAAGGGCAATATTTTAGCTGCCAGTACCCAGGGATACATGTTGATATATAATCAAACTGATAATCAGGATAAAGTTTTTTTTAGTACTATGAATAAGGTATTTAAAATATTGGATGACAGTGGCGAAAGTCAGCAGGATGATTTTGAACTAAAAGTGAATCCTTATAGATTTGAATTTAGAAGTGATGATGAGGATACAAGAAAAAATCTTGAAATCAAGTTCAAAAGAGATCGGGGATTAAATGAGGAATTAGAAAAAAATATCAAGAAAAAAAGCAAGAATATACCTGATGATGAACTTAAAGTGCAGGTTAATAAAGAACTTTTGAATATGTCTCCAGAGGATACCTTCAAAAAGCTTATGAAACGATATGGTATAAGTAATACTTATCCTCTAGAACAACAGAGAAGGCTCATGATTGTGAAAGACACCTTAAAAATGAATAGCTTTTCAGGGTATAAACCTGTTATTGTGGCTAGCAATATAAAAAAAGAAACTGCCTTTAAATTTTTGCAAATATTAAATGAACTCCCAGGAATGGATGTGACCACAGAACCTATAAGATCTTATCCAAATGGAGATTTAGGATCAAACTTTTTAGGGTATATATCAAAAATATCTTCTAGTTATGAAAGATATACAGAAAAAGGATATAATGTAAATAGTGATTACGTAGGGCAAGCAGGAATTGAAGGAGCTCTTGAAGACAGACTAAAAGGATCAAAGGGTGGAAGGATAGTAAAGCTAGATAAAAATGGAAAAATAACTGAAGAACTTGGAAAAAAGGAATCGTGTCCTGGACAGACAGTACAGCTTACTATAGATACAAATGTACAAAAAGCAGCAGAAAATTCCCTTGAAAGTACTTTGGCATATCTTAGGAGTAATCCTAATGAGCAGCAAGGATCAAATACTTCAAATGCCACAAGAGGAGAAGCTGTCGCAGTAAATGTAAATACGGGAGCAATAATAGCAATGGCTCAGGTACCCAGATATGATCCAAATTTGTTTACAGTACCAGGAAAATTGTCTTCAGAAATGTATGATGAATATTTTAACCCTAATTTAGAACAGTTTGGTAGAAAATATATTGAAACACGAGGAATTACAGCTAATTATCCAGGAGAAAGTGAGGATGAAGTACTAAATGAACTTTTCCCAATTGATAAGAGCATAAAGAATAATAGCACTATAAGAAAAGATGTATATGATATATATCCAAAACCTTTTTATAATTATGCTACTCAATCTCTTATTCCTCCAGGTTCTACTTTTAAACCCATAACTGCTATTGCAGGTCTTGAAACTGGAGTCATAACTCCAGATTTTACTGTAGATGATCAAGGAAAATTTGATCAGGGAGGAAAAATAGTAGAGTTTAAGTCGGATGGCCCTCAAGGAGTTGTAAATCTTATAAGTGCCATAGAGAAATCCAGTAACCCCTATTTCATGACAGTGGCAGAAAAGCTTAGAAATGCGTTGGGAGATAATATTCTGGCAAAATATGCATGGAAGTTTGGATTGGGTATAGATCCAAACAGCAGTGTTAAAGCTGCTACGGGAATAGAAATACCAGAAAAGTTTGGGCAGGTATATAATACTGTGTCGAATAAAACTGCTTATGCTAGTACTTATCTTTGGAAAACTATGTCTGTACTTAAAAATGGGCAAGATGACTACGGACACAAAATTGTTACAATAGATTTATATGATAACGATAATGATTCAAAAGAAACAACACAAATTAAAAATTATATTAAAAATCTTATAAAAGATTGTATAAAAAATGGAACTAGTTCTTTTGACAAATCAAAATATAAGGAATTATTTTCAGAACTTACATCAAAGGATGTTAATAATAAAAGGGATATAAGTGACAGCCAAATGAATAGTTTAATCAATGAAATATATAGTATTACTATTTCAGATGCCAATGCACAACTAAAAGTACCTGCAAATATAGAAGATGCTGCTATAGGTCAAGGATTAAATCAATTTACGCCTCTTCAAATAGTGAATTATGTTGCAACTCTTGCAAATGGAGGTACTAGATATAAACTCCACTTGGTAGATCAATATCTAGATACAGATGGCAAAGTAATTGAAAAAATCAAGCCAGAGGTTATGAAAAAAACTGGTGTCAGTGCTGCAAATTTGGAATCTGTCAAAGAAGGAATGAATGCCGTTAATGAAAATGGTACAGCAGCTCATGTATTTAACGGATTCCCAAAAAGTACAGCAGGTAAAACAGGTACTGCTCAAAGTCTTGGTAATCAAGAACAAGTTGGAAGAACGGACTATGCAGAGTATATAGGATTTGCTCCTAGTGATAAACCGGAAATAGCAGTATGTGTGGTTTTATTCGATGGTGGCCACGGAGGAGTTGGTGCAGCTTCTGTAGCTAAAGATATTTATTCTTCATACTTTAATATAAATAATAAAATTAAATGAATGTCTATTGTTGCAGTACTATATTCCATTGTTTGAATAGTGTACTTAAATGCTCCTTTAGGTTTAACAAAAATTTGTGAGTATTATCCTTTAGATAAGGAAAGTATATTAGTTATTAGAAGCTATTGAATTAGAGAAAATTAACTGTAATGAGCAAGTTTTTGATGAATGGTTAAGAGGAGATGTAGTGTAAATTGAGAGATGATTATAGGAATCTATTTAAATTCATAATAAAGGCATATTATAGTGGAAATTTTGAAGAAGAAGTGATGTCATTTTTATTAGAGTCTAAAATGGATAAACAGGAATTGTGTAAGATTATATCTACGTTGTGCGGCACTAATATAGATTATAGTTCCAATTTTATAGAAAATTTGAAAAAAGCAATAAAGTCTTATAAACAAGAAGGTAAAGTAGTCAATAAAGTTAGAGACTGTTCCATGGAATGTGTGGATGAAAAAGGTGAGATACTTTGTCAAAAAACATGTCCTTTTGATGCAATTTTTATAGACAATAAGAAAAATTGTGCTTACATAGATAAAGAAAAATGTACCGATTGTGGTTTTTGTGTAGATGTTTGTCCTACTGGGGGAATAATGGATAAAGTTCAGTTCATTCCTCTTGCTGATATTTTAAAAAGCAAATCTCCAGTTGTGGCTATAGTGGCTCCTGCCATAATAGGACAGTTTGGCGAAGATGTTACTATGGATCAACTTAGGACTGCTTTTAAAAAACTGGGATTTACTGATATGATTGAAGTGGCATTTTTTGCAGATATGCTTACTTTAAAGGAGTCTATTGAATTTGACAATCATGTAAAAGATGAAAAAGATTTTATGATAACCTCCTGCTGCTGCCCTATGTGGGTAGCTATGGTAAAAAAGGTATACAGTAATTTGGTTAAACACGTATCCCCCTCTGTATCTCCAATGGTTGCAGGAGGAAGAGTACTTAAAAAGTTAAACCCTTACTGCAAGGTAGTGTTTATAGGACCATGTATTGCTAAAAAATCTGAGGCAAAGGAAGAAGACATAAAAGGAGCAATAGATTTCGTACTTACTTTTGAAGAATTAAGAGATATATTTGATGCTTTTCATATAGTTCCATCTAAACTTGAAGGAGATTTTTCCTCTAAATATGCGTCTAGGGGTGGAAGATTATATGCTCGTACAGGGGGAGTTTCTATTGCAGTAAGCGAAGCTGTGGAAAGAATTTTCCCTGAAAAGCATAAACTATTTAGTGCAATTCAGGCAAATGGCATTAGAGAATGTAGAGAAATGCTTACCAAGGTGCAAAATGGAGAAATAAAAGCTAATTTTATTGAAGGAATGGGCTGCATTGGCGGATGTGTAGGTGGTCCCAAAGCAATTGTACTTAAGGATGAAGGTAGGGATCGAGTAAATAAATTTGCACAAGATTCTGAAATAAAAGTTGCTGTAGATAGTGAATGCATGCATGGAGTATTACATGCTTTGGATATACATTCTATAGATGATTTTAAGGATGAGAAAAAAATAGAACTGTTAGAACGAGAATTTTAATTTGAAATTATAAGAAGCAAATAAGTTGATTTATTTGCTTCTTAACAAATTATCTATACTATTAAAGTTATATCCCTTTTTATTAAGTACTTCTACCATCTGGTGCAGTGGTGAATTGCTTGAATAAGTATAAGTTGGGTATCCATTTTTCTCTATTGAAAGATTTATATAGTCAAACTCAATGTAGGGGTGGTAGAATAAACTTGCAATCGTATTGTCATTTATTTCCCTTATTTTATTCAACATATTTCTACAATCATTTTTACCATCTACATATCCTAAGGGAGTTGGAATGTAAACAGCTTTTCTATGACTGTTTTCAAACTTTACAATATGTTTGGATTCTGTAAAACCTCCATTTATTGAATAAGGTTCATACATATAGTTGAAGGACTTTTCTATTGCTGTCATTTGTTCGGGTAGTATGGCATAATGGGGTGCTTCAAAAAAATCACAATTTATATCCAATGCCTTTGCTGTCCCTATAGCCTTACTAATTCTATCCTTAGCATATTCAGCACTTGCTGGAATATTATCTTTTTTACTTCGGTGAAATTCTATTGCGTCAATGCTTTTTGTATTTCCATATTGATGAGTGTATCCATGAAGTCCTAAAATACCATTTTTATTTATCATGTAATCCAGTGTAAATACAAAGTCAGCATTAAACATATTATTTTTTTCCAATAAATTGTTGTCTATATTCATGGAAGGATCAACATATCTTGGAACCCAGGCAACGTAAAATATTGTTCCTTTAGCATATAAATAATCAGTTACTATCCGCAATTTTTCTAAGGTTTCATGGGAGTTGTAAAGTCCTCCTGCAGAAATGTCTTCTAATCTTAGTAAAGCTGCTTTCTTCTTTACAGGGGTAGTACTTAAGGTAACTATATCCTTATTTTTGTAAAAGCAAATTTCTGAACTTTTTTCATTCCAATAAGTTTTTAAGTTAAACATATTGGTAAAATCAAATAGGGATATATATAAAATGTTTTGTTTTAAAAATACTTTGTGTCTTAACTTATGTGTTGTTCCATTTATTTTATAAGTAGCCCTTTTAGTATCAATAAGAGAACGTGTTGAGAGAAAATTTAATTCAGCTTTCCCATGTTTTATTGAAAATTTTCCATCTAAATTAGATACTATTTCATTTACAGGTATGTAATATATGTTGCTTTTTACACCTATAGGTAAGTCAATCTTAATTTTTTTGTTTTCATAAACTAAGTTTATAGGTGCTTTTTTTAAGTCGAAGCTGTCTAATGAAAAATTTTTATAGCTGGAGCTGCCTTTTACATTAAAAATACTGCTTTTAAAAATTATCGCACCCAATAATGTAAAAACAGTAAGTGCAATTATAATTGTTAATATAATAAATTTACGGCTTCTAATAATATCACTTCTTTCAAAAATAATACTTTAATACTATTTATTATATTGCTTTTATAGAAATATATGTATTAAGTTAAATTTAACTTATATGGTGCAAATTACATAAGGATTAAATACAGGTCTATTTAGGTGAGTAAAATAATTTTATGTTATAATATAGTAAAATTTAGAGCTCATAGTAAATGTAAGTAAATGGTTAAAAAACATCATAAGTAGCCAATTATTTATGATGTTTTTGATGAAAGATGTGGAGGAGAATTAATGAGAATTTTACATACTTCTGATTGGCATTTGGGAAAAAATCTAGAGGGACATAGTCGTATGGATGAACAGGAGGCTTTCCTCAAAGATTTTGTACATATAGTTTCGGAGAACAATGTGGATTTAATAATTATTGCAGGAGACATTTATGATAGTCCTAATCCACCTGCAAGAGCGGAAAAAATGTTTTATGATACGCTAAAAAAACTGTCTTCAAATGGGGAGAGAGTTACTTTGGTTATAGCAGGTAATCATGATAATCCTGACAGATTAGTAGCAGCAGGACCTTTAGCTAGAGATCATGGAATTATAATGGTGGGTACACCAAAATCTGTAGTGCCTATAGGAAATTATGGTAGACATACAGTTGTGAGTTCAGGAGAAGGATTTATTGAAATTCATATAAATGAAGAAAAAGCTGTCATACTTACAGTTCCTTTTCCAAGTGAAAAGAGGCTAAATGAAGTTTTGTATGGAGATATGGATGAGGAAGAGGAAAGGGCTAAGTCTTATGGTGATAGAATAAAGGCATTGTTTAGTAAATTAAGTGAAAATTATAGAGAGGATACTATAAATATAGTAGTATCTCATTTATTTACTATGGGTAGTGAAGAATCAGGCTCAGAGAGAAATGCCCAGCTTGGAGGAAGCTTTATAGTAGATTCAAGCTGTTTTCCTGAAAATGCCCAGTATATTGCACTTGGTCACGTACATAAACCTCAAATAGTACCAGCTACGGAAAAGAGGGCTAGGTATTCGGGATCTCCTTTAGAATACAATAAAAAGGAAATTAATTTTAAAAAGAAATGCTTTATTATAGATGTAAAAGCAGGAGAAAAGTGTATAGTAAAGGATATAGAATTTAAAAAATATAAGCCCATAGAGGTGTGGAAATGTAAAAGTATTCAGGATGCAATAGAAAAATGTGAAGAAAATAAAGATAGGAATTGTTGGGTTTATTTGGAGATAACTACGGACAGGTATATAAGAGAAGATGAAATAAAAATAATGAAAACTACTAAGAAAGATATAATTGAAATTATGCCTAAAATAGTTGAAAAAAGCAATGACAATTTTGATATAAATAGTTTTTCACAGAAATCCTTTAAGGATATTTTTAAAGAGTTTTATTTAAAAGAGAGAAAAGTAGAACCTCAGGAAGAATTAGTTAATATGTTATTGTCTGTTATGGAAGGTGACGAAAACAATGAAGCCAATTAGACTTAAAATAAAAGGATTAAATAGTTTTATAGAATCACAATGTATAGATTTTGGAAAATTAACCCAAAGAGGTTTGTTTGGAATATTTGGACCTACTGGAAGTGGAAAATCGACCATACTTGATGGCATGACTCTGGCCTTATATGGTGAAACATCCAGAAAAAGTTCAAATTATATTAATATAAATTGTAATACTTTAAGTGTTAGTTTTGAATTCCAGATATCTGGAAGAAATATAAAAAAATATAGAGTTGAGAGAGAATTTAAAAGAGACAATAAAACAGGCAGCCCTAGAAGTAAGTTAGCTAAAATAGTGGATGTTACAGATGATGTGGAAAAGATATTAGAAGAAGGGGCTAGAAATGTAACTGAAAAATGTGAGGATATTATTGGGCTTAGGTTAGAAGATTTTACAAGGACTGTAGTTTTGCCCCAGGGGAAATTTAATGAATTTTTAAGGCTTGAGGGAAAAGACAGAAGAAATATGCTTGAAAGACTTTTTAACCTTCAAGAATATGGTTATGAGCTTTCTGAAAAATTGTCAAAGAAGATTGGCAGGGAAAAAAATAAGGCAAATTTAATTGAAGGCGAGTTAAAGGGTTATGAAAATATAAATGAGAAAGTTTTGGAAGAGAAGAAAAATACACTTTGCGAATTAAATAAAAATTATGATAAGTGTCAAAGTGAACTAGTTGATTCGCAAAATAAATTTAATGATGGAAAAGAACTGTGGAATCTTCAAGAAGAGTTAAAACGTCAAGTTATAGAGCAGGAGAAATTTAAGAAAAATGAAGTATACATAAATGAAATTCAGCAAAAAGTTTTATTAGGGGAAAGTGCAGCAAAAGTAAAACCTTATATTGATGAATATGAAAATACGATCTCAAAAATTAAAAGTATAGAAAAAGAACTTTTGATTTTAAATGATACTATGAAATCTATAAAAAATAATAAAGATGAAATAGAAAATAAATTAGAGAATGCCAAAAATAAAAGAAATAATGAATTGCCTAATTTAAAAATAAAGGAACAAAAGGCTATTGAGGCAATAGAAGAAAAGTCAGTTTTGAATATATTACTTCATGATAAAGAAAAATTAGAAAAAAATATTGCAGTTTTGAAACAAGATTTGCAAACTAACGGTAGGAATATAGAAAAAAGTGAGGTAGACATTAGTAGGATAAACTGTCAGATAAAAGATAGTGAAAATAAAATGCAGGCTTTGAAAATCCCAGAAGAGTATAAGAAAAAGATTAATGAAGGCATAGTGATTTTGAACAACCTTGAAAGTATTGGTGAACAGAAAAAAAGTGCAGTTAGGGATATAGAAAGCTTGAAATCAAATATTGAAACTGAAGAAAAGAAAAGTGAAATACTAGCTAAAAAAAATAATGAAAAATCTAATTTATTAGAAGATAATAATAAGTTATTGAATAATTTAATAGAGAACTGTCCTGGGGATCAAAACTCACTTTTAACTTTGCAGAAAAATTTAACAGATGCAAGAGACAAATGGAGTAAATATTATGAATATGAAGGTGATTTGCGCAGCAGCACTACTTTAATAGAAAAGCTTAAAATTGAGCTTCAAGACAAGAAAAGTGAAAAAGGTAATTTGGAAAATGAAATTGAAGAAATAGATAAAAAAGTAAAAAAGATTGAAACTGAAAATTTGGCACATACTTTGAGGAAATCTTTAGTAGAAGGAGAGCCCTGTCCTGTATGTGGATCAGTTCATCATGTTGTAGAAAATGTTATAATTTTAGATTCAAGTAATTTGAAAGAGCTAAAACTTGATTTGGATGCAAAAATTCAAAGAAGTAATAAACTAAATAATGAAATAGTGAAAATAGATACGAATATTAAAGTACAAAAAGAAAACACAGCAGACAGACAGAAAAAGATAAAAGAATTAGGTGAGAATTTTAAAGCATTTCCTTTAAAAGATGTTGAAAGTAAGTTTAATAATTTAAAGAAAGCTGTGGATGAATTCAATAATAAAAAAATAACTCTGGAAAATAAGATTAAAATTTTAAATCAAGATAAAAATGTCATAGAAATTGAATACAGTAAATCAGTTACGAGAAAGGTAGAAAACAGTTCTCAGCTTCAAAAGTTACAGGAAAGTTTTCAGAAAATAGACCAGAAGTGTGCAAAAGTAAATAGTGAATATGAATTATTAAAACAAGAACTTGGTATCTGTAATTTTAAAGAAAAGAATGAGGAAATCCTTGAAAAGGAGAAAAGTAGAACATTACTTGAAAATATTATAAAAAATCTAAGAAAAGATTTAGAAATTGAGCAAAGAAAAAAAGAGAGTTTAAATGAAAAATTAATGACTTTACGGACACAGTTAAGCAAAAACAGTGCTACCTTTGTAGAAAAAAATAAAAGCATAGTGGAAAAAGAAAATAGTATAAAAGATAAAGCCTGTGGTAGGGAAGACTTAGAAAATTTAAAAAGAGAGATATTAGGTAACATAAAAAAAATAGAGTATGAATATGAGGAAACAGAAAAAAACAGTAAAAAAATAGAAAAGCAGTACAATGAATGCAGCAGCAGCATAATAGCAGCTCAGAAAAATTTAGTTAGCTTAAATGAAAGATGTGCAGATGACCTGGAAAATCTAAGGAAGGCCTTATCAGAAGAAAAAATTGAAAATATAGTTGAGGCTAAAAATAACTATATGTCTAAGGATAAAATTGAGGAACTTAATATTAAAATAGAACAATATAGAAATGCAAGTGTTAAAATAATTGGTACTATAGAAAACCTTAATACAAAAATAGGTGACAGGAGTTTAAGTGAAGACAGATGGATTGAAATACAAAGTACTAGAGATAAAAATACTGAAACTTTAGAAAAGTTGAAAAAAGACAAAATAGAGCTTGAAAGGGAAGTCAAGGATATAGACGAAAAAATAGGTCAGCTTACAAAACTTTTAAATAAAAAACAGAAACTAGAATATGAGTTAAGTCTTTTAGATGATCTGGATAAACTGTTCAAAGGGAAAAAGTTTGTGGAATTTGTAGCCCAGAATCAGTTGAAATATATATCCATAGAAGCAGACAAGAGGCTAAAGGAGATTACTTGTGGAAATTATGGATTGGAAGTTGATAAGGATGGCAGATTCATCATAAGGGATTATAAAAATGGTGGAGCACAAAGAGATGCATCTACTTTATCTGGGGGAGAGACTTTTGTAACATCACTGGCACTAGCACTAGCACTATCCGCTCAAATACAATTAAAGGGAAGTGCGCCGCTAGAACTATTCTTCCTGGATGAAGGTTTTGGAACTCTTGATGATAACCTCCTGGAAGTGGTTATGGATTCACTGGAGAAAATTCATAATGATAGGCTGTCCATAGGTATAATAAGTCATCTTGAATCAATTAAAGATAGGATGCCTGTAAAGCTTATAGTTGCTCCTGCAGAGGCAGGAATGGGTGGAAGTAAAGTTAAAATAGAAATAAATTAATTATGAAATCATTGGAATTTTTTATTGACATTGATTTAAACTTATAGTAAACTCGTGTTTAAAGATAAAAGCAATGACAGGACTAGTAGATATGTTAAATATTTTAAAGAGAGTGGGGTAAGGTGAAATCTCATAAATATACATATCTAAGATCATCCTGGAGCTGTAGGCTGAATATATTGTAAGCTGATCCGGCTTGTATAGGCCGTTATATGAATCAAGTAAAAATTGGGTGGTACCGCGACAGACTTTTTCGCCCCAGCGAAAGAGAGCTGTTTTTTTTATACACCAAAAGTATAGGCTAAAGGTGTAGTAGATATTGCTTTATTTGTAACCTTTACATTGATAACGCGGTGAAGCTTTACCCGATATGAGTGTGACAGCATACCAGTTAATTTAAAAAAATTTACAGAAGGGATGGAGACTTGGTAATGAATATTGTAGTTTTAATTAAACAGGTTCCTGATATGGAAAAAGTAAAATTTGATAGAGAAAAGGGAGTAGTGGATCGTAAATCTGCAGGTGTAGAGATTAATCCATTTGATCTAAATGCACTGGAAGCAGCAGTGCAAATAAGTGAAAAAATTGATGCTAAGGTTACAGTAGTCAGCATGGGACCCCCAAGTGCAGATCAGGCATTGAGGGAATGCATTGCAAGAGGTGCTAATGAAGGAATTCTTATAAGCGATGTAAAATTTGGAGGGTCAGATACTAAGGCTACATCATCTATACTTGCAAGTGCAATAAAAAAAATAGGCAGCTGTGATTTGGTGATTGCTGGGGAAAAAACTGTGGATGGAGATACAGGTCAGGTTGGACCTGAAGTTGCAGAATTTTTGGATATACCTCATGCAAGTTATGTAAGTAAGATTACAGATGCAAGTGATGATAAAGTTGAAGTTTGTTCTGAAATATGGGAAGGAACTTATTTAAAAAGTGTAAAGTTACCAGCTTTAATTACAGTTACTAAAGATATAAATGAACCAAGGCTTCCGAGCTTTAAAAATAAAATGAAAGCTAGAAAGGCAGAAATACAGACTTTAAAATTTGAAGATTTAAAGGAATATACAGATGCTGATAAAGTTGGCTTTAAAGGATCACCTACAAAGGTTAAAAAGATAGAAGTACCAAAAATACAGAAAAGACAAGGAAAAATTTATAGAAAAGGGGATGCAGCTAAGGCAGAAGATGAACTTGTAGATATATTTAGAAAAAAGAAAATTTTGGAGGCATAATGATATGGAAAAGGAATATAATGGAGTTTTAGTATTTGCAGAACAGAAAAAAGGGGAAATCCATAAAGTAAGTTATGAACTTCTTGGAAAAGCTAGGGAACTTGCGGGTAAATTAGATATACCTGTGTACAGTGCACTTTTAGGGCCTTGTGGTATTAAAGCTGAGGAACTTATATACAGGGGTGCAGATAAGGTATTTTATGTTGAAGATGATATATTTAATGCACCGGAAGAGACAGTTTATAAAACTAATCTAGAAAGTTTGATTAAGAAAGTTAAACCTGAAATTTGTTTAATAGGCGCAACAAGTCTTGGGAGATCACTGGCACCTAGACTTGCAGCTTCTCTTGAAACAGGGCTTACGGCAGATTGTACAGGCCTTGAAATAGATGAAGATGGAAAACTTATACAAATAAGGCCTGCCTTTAGTGAGAATATATTGGCACATATAAAGTCAGACACATATCCACAGATGTCTACAGTAAGATATAAGGAATTTAATGAAAGCAAGAGAGATGAAAATAGAAAAGGTGAAATTGTAAAAGTAGATGCAGTTAAGCTTGAAAATGAACTTGTAAAAGTTATAAAAGAATTGAAATCTCAGGAAGTAAACATCTCTGATGCAAGTGTTGTAGTTGCAGCAGGCAAAGGATTAAAGAAGGCAGAAGATATGGCTATGATAAAAGAACTTGCTGACTTACTTTCTGGGGTAGTAGGAGCTAGCAGGGAGATAGTTGATGATGGCTTCATATCTAAGGACTTCCAGGTAGGATACAGTGGAAACAGGGTAAAACCTAAATTATATATAGCTTGTGGAATTTCAGGGGCTCCACAGCATTTGGCAGGAATGAAGGAATCAGACTTTATTGTTGCAATTAATACGGATCCATCAGCTCCAATATTTAATGTAGCTGACTATGGAATAGTAGATGATATGTACAAGGTAGTACCTGATTTAATTAGTAAAATAAAGCAGGGAAGTTTAGAAACTGTAAGCTGTTAAAATAAAAAAAGGGGGCATTAAAAATGAATACTGATTTAATAAAAAATTCACCAGAAAAAGTAGTTGAAAGTTTAAGAAAAGTTGTAGGAGATGATTGGGTTACTAACGATTTATCTCAAATGCAGGGTTATCTTTATGATGAGACTGAAACATTACTTCGTCCAGAAGCATGTAAAGATTGTGTGGTAGTTAAACCAGCTTCACCTGAGGAAATATCAGAAGTGTTAAAGTATGCAAATAAAGAAGTATTGCCTGTAATCGTTAGGGGCGGCGGTACAGGAGTAGTTGCTGGAGCAATACCAACACAGCCAAGCATTATTTTATCCTTGGAGAGATTAAACAAGGTTGTTGAATTTGACGAAAAGAATCTTATGATTACTTTAGAATCTGGAGCAACATTATCTCAACTACTTGAAGAACTAAATAAGAACGGTAAATTATTTTTTCCTGTACATCCGGGAGATGAAGGTGCACAAGTGGGAGGCATGGTTGCAGCAAATGCAGGTGGTACGAGGGCTGTAAAGCATGGAATTATGAGAAATCATGTTAAAGCATTGGAAGTAGTCCTTGCCACAGGAGAAATAATTACTTTAGGTGGCAAATTGCTAAAAAATAACATGGGTTATGATCTGCTTCAACTTATGATAGGAAGTGAAGGAACCCTTGGTATTATTACAAAAGTAACACTCAGGTTATATGCAAGAAGTAAATGCAATGGAACATTACTGGTTTCATTTAACAGCCAGAGAGAGGCCTGTGATGCAGTGCCTGAAATACTGCAAGAGGGAATAACACCTCTTGCCATTGAATACATGGATAGAGTAATATCTGAAAAAGCAGCAGAGCAGCTTGGAACTACCTGGCCTGCAGCTAAAGGTTCTGTAGATTTGATGTTCATATTGGATGAATGCAGTGAAGATGATTTGTATTCTAATAGTGAAAAAGTTGTAGAAATATGTGAAAAACATGGTTCTGTAGATAGCATTGTAGCGGAAACTGAAAAGGATCAGAGTCATCTTTTACAGATAAGAAGCAATGCATATGGTCCTTATAAAGATAATATAGCAGATATTATGGATGTAGCTGTACCACCATCTTCTGTACCTGATTTCTTTGATGATGTAAAAAGATTGACTAAAGAGTATGGCAATGAAATTGTATCTCTTGGCCATATAGGAGATGGAAATATTCATAACTTTATCATGGGTGACAATGGCAAACTCCCTACTAATTATGAGCAGCTTAAAGAAGAGATATACAAGACTGCAATAAAGTATGGTGGAACAATAACAGCAGAGCATGGTACAGGAAAGACTAGAAAGAAGCATATGCCCCTTCAATTTAGTCAGGTTGAAATAAATATTATGGAGAATATCAAAAGAGCTTTTGACCCAAATAGTATTTTAAGTCCTGGAAATATAGTAGATTAGAGGTTATATCAAATTCTAATCCTAATAAGAGTCTGTGTTAGCTCATTATGTGCTGTGAGTAGCACAGGCTTTTTGAATATTAAATTTCCAGTATAACGTTGAAAAAGGAGATGTGTGTAGTATGAAAAGCATAAAAAATATATCTGCCATTGGATTAGGAGCTATTGGATGTGCCTACACCAGTAAATTATATGATTTTAATCCAGAAGGAATAAAGTTTATAGCTGGAGAAGAAAGAGCTGAAAGGTACAAAAAAAGTGGATTTATAATTAACGGGAAAAAGTATAATTTTACGTATATAGATCCAAAGGAAAAATGCCAGCCAGCAGATTTGATTATTGTCTCTGTAAAGTCAAATCAATTAACTCAGGCTATTTGCGATATGAGAAACCATGTAGGAGAAAATACTATCATAATTTCTCTCATGAATGGCATTACTAGTGAGGAAATTATAGGAAAAGAATATGGAATGGATAAGATGCTGTATGCCTTATGCATTGGCATTGATGGAAATCGTAAGGAAAACAATATCAGTTTTTCTAATATTGGAAACATAACCTTTGGAGAAAAGGTAAATAAAGTTTATTCAGAAAAAGTACAAAAAGTAAAGACTCTCTTTGATAATGCAAAAATTCCTTATAAAATTCCAGAAGACATGATGCGTGCTCTGTGGTATAAATTTATGGTAAATGTAGGTATAAATCAGACTTCAGCAGTTCTTAGGGCAACTTATGGTGTATTTCAAACTAAAAATGAGGCTAAAGAACTTATGGAATCTGCAATGTGGGAAGTGGTAAAATTATCACAAAAAGTAGGGGTTAATCTAAGTAAAAATGATATAGAAGAATGGCATAAGGTGTTAAATACTTTAGGACATGACAGCAGGACTTCAATGTGCCAGGATATTGTATATGGCAGAAAAACTGAAGTTGATATATTCGCAGGTACTGTTTGTAAGTTAGGAGAGAAATATGGTGTAGACACTCCTGTTAACAGGACACTTCTAAATATAATAAAGATAATTGAATAGGTAAATTTTATACCCTTTTAAGGGTATATTTTTTTACGCTTTTTTAAAAAATGGGTAAATATTATCATTATAGCATTGTTATACCAATTAGTTTATTGTAAAATAGAATAAGATTGAGTTTAAAGTAAAATTCATTGAAGTTTAGGGGAAATTGAGGGGGTTTTAGTGTGAATAAAAGTCCTGTAACTGTTTTAAAAGAAAAATGTACAGGTTGTAATAAGTGTATAAGAACTTGTCCTATTCTTGGTGCAAATGTTACAGCAACTGAAAATGGTGTAAGTAAGGTTTACATAGATGAGGAAAGATGTATTGGATGCGGTGAATGTGTAAAGGTTTGCGAACATGGGGCTAGAGACTTTAACGATAGTACACAAGACTTTTTTAAGGATTTGAAAAAAGGCAAAAAAATAACAGTAATAGCTGCACCATCTATTATAGTTAATATTAAAAATTACAAGAAATTTTTTGGATATCTTAAATCTTTGGGAGTATCTATAATTTATGATGTTTCTTTCGGTGCAGATATTACTACCTGGGCTTATCTAAAAGCAATGAAGGAGAAAAATATTTCTTCTTTAATATCACAGCCCTGTCCTATCGTGGTTAATTATATTGAAAAATATAAGCCTGAATTAATAGAATATTTAGCGCCTATACACAGTCCTATGATGTGTACTGCTGTTTATCTGAAAAAATATAAGCATATATGTGAAGATATAGCTTTTCTGTCACCTTGTATTGGCAAGCTAATTGAAATCAATGATAAGAATACAGATGGGTATGTGAAATATAATGTAACGTACAAAAAGATTTTAGATTATTTGAGAGATAATAATGTGAATTTGAACAATTACGATGAAGTTGAATTTGATAATGTTCCTGCTTCTTTGGGGGTTGTTTATAGTTTACCAGGTGGATTAAAAGCAAATGTAAAAGCTAGAACTGAAGAACTACATGTTCTTCAGATAGAAGGACACAAAGAGGCAATTGAGTACTTGAATAAGTATTCTGATAGAGTTAAAGCTAATAAACTTATACCTAGTTTACTTGATATTTTAAATTGCAAAAATGGATGTAATATAGGTACAGCTTCCTTAGACAATTTAACGGAATATGATATTCAATATAGGTTTCATGATATAAAGGTGGAAAAGTTAAGAGAAAAAACTGGCTTGTTTAAGAAAAAAATCAAATCAATAGACGAGTACTTTGATAAAAATCTTAATTTAAACGATTTTGTAAGAAAGTATACTGCACAGAAGGTTAAAAAAATAATTGAACCTACCCAAAAAGATTATGACAACATATTTGATGAGATGATGAAAACTACAACATTGGGAAAAGAATTCAATTGTTCCGCTTGTGGATACAGCACTTGCAAAGAAATGGTAAAGATGATTTTTAACGGCATAAATTCTAAGGAAAATTGTATTTATTATGTGAAGAAAAAAATCAATATGGAATATAGCGAACTGGAAGAAAAAAATGAAGAGGTCAAAGAGTCTATAAACAAAATAACTGTACTAGCTGAGGAAAGACAACGAAAATCAGATGAAATAATTAAATTTGCAAATACTCTATTGGCAGCTATAAATGAAGTAAGTAAAGGGAATGAGGAAAGCGCATCTGCAATTCAAGATATAGTAGAAGAATTAAAGTCAATAATGGATATATCAAGTAAGTTAAAGGAAAACATTCATCAGATAAATGAAAAGTTAGACAAATTCACGGATTCATCAGATAGTATTGTGGCTATTTCAGAGCAGACTAATTTACTTTCGCTAAATGCCGCAATAGAAGCAGCACGGGCAAATGAACATGGAAAAGGTTTTGCAGTAGTAGCAGATGAAGTAAAGAAGCTAGCAGAGCAATCTAAAACTACCGCACAATCTACTAAAAACGAAGAAAATGAAATGATGCAATCTATTTTAAAGGTTATTGAAGTATCTGATTTACTTCAGAACAAAATGGATAATATAAATAACGATATATTAACTATATCGGAAACTATCCAAGAGATAAGTGCTAAGAGTCAGGAGATAGTTTCTAGCTCTGAAAAGTTAATAAACAGTGAGTCACATTAATTTAATTGAAGCCATCGTAAAAACTGAGTTATACCATATATAACTCAGTTTTTTACTGACTAAATTAGGAAGTATAAGACAAGTGAGTTGACCTTAATTGAAAAAGGATATATTATGTAATATGACGTTTATGATATTACTGAAAAATTTTATATTAATAACTATACTTACGTGTACCACAGCTGCAATTTTGGACAAAAGCTGTCATCTTTTGCATTAGCGGATGCACTTGGTAAATTTAAAGATGAAGATGGTGGGATGAACAGATGGTAGTATTAAATGCAATTGGAAGTGTGCTTAGCATAGTAATTATGATATGTACAGGATATGTGCTTACAAAATTTAAATGGCTTAATGAGAACATATCAAAAGTATTTTCAAAATTAGTGTGCAATGTAGCCCTTCCTTGCCTTATGATTTCTAATTTAATGGGCAATTTTACAAGAGATAAATTGGATCATATAGGGAAAGGACTTATTATACCAGTTTTATCTATGGCTATAGGTTATATACTAGCTATATTGATTTCTAAGATCATAAAGGTGAAAAAGGAGAGAACTGGTACATTTCGGTCTATGTTTTTTGTATCTAACTCCATATTTATTGGACTCCCTATAAATTTGGCATTGTTTGGTTCAAAAAGTGTTCCTTATGTGCTTTTATACTATATAGCAAATACTACTTTTTTTTGGACAATAGGTGCTTATGGAATAAGCTCAGATGGACAAGCTGATAAAAAAACAAGTATTTTTTCAAAGAAAACTTTAAATAGAATATTTTCTCCTCCACTTATGGGATTTATAATAGCAATGATATTTATATTTTGTGGAATAAAACTTCCTAAGTTTGTTATGGATACCTGTAAATACTTTGGAGATATGACGACTCCACTTTCTATGTTGTTTATAGGGATAACAATTTACTATGTGGATATAAAGAAAATTAAGATGAGTAAAGATATATTTTTTGTTCTAATAGGAAGGTTCATTATATCGCCAGTTTTAATAATATTTCTGGCAGGTTTCTTCCCTATACCTGAGCTCATGAAAAAAGTGTTTATAATACAAGCTGCTATGCCAGTAATGACAAATACTTCTATAGTGGCAAAGGCATATGGTGCTGACTATGAATATGCAGCAGTGGTTACATCATTGACAACGGCCTTAAGTTTACTAGTTATTCCTATATATATGGCTATAATATAGTTGAGAGTTAGTATTTACTCTCAACTTTTCACTTAACTATGATACACTTATTTCTAAAATTAATAAAATTATACACTACTAAATAATAAAGTAAACACGTAAAAACAAATTAAAATACAATTGCAGTTTTATAGTTATGGGATAATCGAATAAAAAAGATAAAATATGAAAATACATTAGTATTAAATTTTAATATTTAAATTACATACACACACTAAATTTTTCGATAAAATAAATTTAAAAACAAATAAACTTAAAATAGAGTATAAAAAAAACAGACATACACCCCAATGGGGCGAAGGTCTGTCGCTGTACCACCCAAATTATTACTCGTATATATAACGGCTGTGCCGGCATAACTTACTTTATATAAAGTTCAGTCTGCAACTTAGGAGTGATTTTCAACAACTGTAGCTTATGGGTTCCCACCAAATCCCCATTCTCTGAAAGCATATTTTTGTTTACTCTTCTCCGTCATCGTTTTTTTATTTGCACTAACTATACTATAAAAAAATATGTATGTCAACAATTTTTTTGAAATATATAATTAACTCTATAAAGAAATCCTAAATAAAAAATCAAGGTACAATTCAAATATTTTTACAATCTTCAGCTCGGTTAAATATTTTGATAAGCCTAAGCAATAAATTCTAAAAAGCTAAAAGTTTAAATTGAGTATTTGCTTTTATAAAATTATGAAAAATATTTTTTACGGTAATATAATGTAAGAAAAACATAATGCAATAAAAAAATAAAAAAAATTTTAAAAAAACTATTGACATTATTCTCATAAGGTATTATTATCGTCACATACACTAAATATTGATAAAGTAAATTTCAAAAACAAATAAATTTTTCAAAGTGATTTAAAACCAATTAGGTTTATTTTAGTTTTAATAAAATAAATGATATTTATTAGTCATATCCATGGGGGTTATTTCTAATTGATATTTTGAATTGGTACAATTGTAGAGTACAAAGACAATGATAGGGAAGAGTAAATAGGAAGTATTTTTTAGAGAGTGAGATTTTGGTGAAAACTCATAAATATGACTATTGAAGGTAGCCTTGGAGTCGTGAGCTGAAACTAAGTAGGCTTTACCGGTAAAACCGTTATTACTTTGAGTAAAAAATTGGGTGGTACCGCGCGACCAAACTTCTCGCCCCAAGCAGAGAATGTTGGTTGTTTTTTTATACAAAAAATTAGTGGTAATTGCTCAAATGCTGGTTCTTAAAATTGAAATAAATTATTTTACAATTAAATAATTTATAAAATATGGAATATATGCACTTGCAATAGTCATAAAATTCTTAATTATGCGAATTGAAAATCATTTTTCTAAGTATCAAGTAATATATTATTTAAATATTTAAAGTATTAAAAAGTTCAATATATATAAAAATAGTATAAATAAATTATTCAGGAGGAAAGTATTATGGAAAAATTAAAAGTTTATTATGATGAGGATGCAGATTTAAATCTCTTGAAAGGAAAGAAGATAGCTATACTTGGCTTTGGAAGTCAGGGACATGCACATGCTTTGAATTTAAAAGAAAGCGGACTCGATGTAATAGTCGGTTTATATAAAGGCAGTAAATCATGGAAAAAGGCTGAAGATTATGGATTTAAGGTATATGAAATAGCTGAAGCTGTTAAACAAGCAGATATTATAACAGTACTTCTACCAGATGAAAAACAAAAACAAATTTATGATGAGAGCATAAAAGATAATTTATCAGAAGGAAATGCATTGTTCTTTGCACATGGATTCAACATTCATTTTAATCAGATAGTACCACCTAAGTTTGTAGATGTTTTGATGATTGCACCTAAAGGACCAGGACATATAGTTAGAAGAGAATATACATTAGGCAATGGAGTTCCATGTCTTTATGCAGTATATCAAGATTACAGTGGAAAAGGAAAAGAAATTGCTTTAGCTTATGGAAAAGGAATTGGTGGAACTAGAGCAGGAGTTATGACTACAACATTTAAAGTTGAAACTGAAACTGATTTATTCGGTGAACAAGTAGTACTTTGTGGAGGAGTTGCAGAACTTATCAAAGCTGGTTTTGATACATTAGTTGAAGCTGGATATGCTCCTGAAAATGCATATTTTGAATGTCTACATGAGATGAAGTTAATAGTTGACTTGATATATGAAGGTGGATTAGCTAGAATGAGATATTCTGTAAGTGATACTGCTGAATATGGAGATTATAAGATAGGTAAGAGAATAATCAATGACAATACAAGAGCTGAGATGAAGAAAGTTCTTACAGAGATCCAAGATGGAACATTTGCAAGAGAATGGCTTCTTGAGAACCAAACTGGAAGACCAGGATTTACAGCAAGAAGAAGAATGGAAAAAGATGCTCCAATAGAAAAGGTTGGTAAAGAACTTAGATCAATGATGTCATGGATCAATGAAAATCCTGATAATGAGTAATTAAAAAGTAGAATGTTCCAACTAAGTAAGATTCATTGATTAAATTGGGGTAATATTTTAACAGTATATCAATAAGAAAATACTTATGAATAACGCTTATGAATAAGGGGGCTTATCATTTAGCGGATGACTTAAATTTACAGGAGAAGTAGGGGAGGTACTTTTCCCCACTAATTCCTGTAATGTAAATAATCTAGTTTTTTAGGGGCAAAATAATTATAGAAATACATACACTTGTAATAATGATAAAATTCTTAATTATGGGAATTATAAGTCGTTTTTTAAACATCAAGTAGTATATTAGTTAAATGTTTAAAGTATTAAAAAGTTCAATATATATAAAAATAGTATAAATAAATTATTCAGGAGGAAAGTATTATGGAAAAATTAAAAGTTTATTATGATGAGGATGCAGATTTGAATCTCTTGAAAGGAAAGAAGATAGCTATACTTGGCTTTGGAAGTCAGGGACATGCACATGCTTTGAATTTAAAAGAAAGTGGACTCGATGTAATAGTCGGTTTATATAAAGGTAGTAAATCATGGAAAAAGGCTGAAGATTATGGATTTAAGGTATATGAAATAGCTGAAGCTGTTAAACAAGCAGATATTATAACAGTACTTCTACCAGATGAAAAACAAAAACAAATTTATGATGAGAGCATAAAAGATAATTTATCAGAAGGAAATGCATTGTTCTTTGCACATGGATTCAACATTCATTTTAATCAGATAGTACCACCTAAGTTTGTAGATGTTTTGATGATTGCACCTAAAGGACCAGGACATATAGTTAGAAGAGAATATACATTAGGCAATGGAGTTCCATGTCTTTATGCAGTATATCAAGATTACAGTGGAAAAGGAAAAGAAATTGCTTTAGCTTATGGAAAAGGAATTGGTGGAACTAGAGCAGGAGTTATGACTACAACATTTAAAGTTGAAACTGAAACTGATTTATTCGGTGAACAAGTAGTACTTTGTGGAGGAGTTGCAGAACTTATCAAAGCTGGTTTTGATACATTAGTTGAAGCTGGATATGCTCCTGAAAATGCATATTTTGAATGTCTACATGAGATGAAGTTAATAGTTGACTTGATATATGAAGGTGGATTAGCTAGAATGAGATATTCTGTAAGTGATACTGCTGAATATGGAGATTATAAGATAGGTAAGAGAATAATCAATGACAATACAAGAGCTGAGATGAAGAAAGTTCTTACAGAGATCCAAGATGGAACATTTGCAAGAGAATGGCTTCTTGAGAACCAAACTGGAAGACCAGGATTTACAGCAAGAAGAAGAATGGAAAAAGATGCTCCAATAGAAAAGGTTGGTAAAGAACTTAGATCAATGATGTCATGGATCAATGAAAATCCTGATAATGAGTAATTAAAAAGTAGAATGTTCCAACTAAGTAAGATTCATTGATTAAATTGGGGTAATATTTTAACAGTATATCAATAAGAAAATACTTATGAATAACGCTTATGAATAAGGGGGCTTATCATTTAGCGGATGACTTAAATTTACAGGAGAAGTAGGGGAGGTACTTTTCCCCACTAATTCCTGTAATGTAAATATCTATCTTTTTAGGGGCAAAATAATTATAGGTAGATATTACTTGTAAATAAAAAAGGGCTTATAAATATAAATTTTTTTATAAAATGTGCGAAAATTATTACGAAATTATATATAGGTATTATAAAAACTATGATGGAGAAGAGTAAATAGTGGAGTATTTTTAGAGAATTGGGATAAGGTGAAAACCCATGAATACGAAACTTTTGAAAATCACTCCTAAGTTACAAGCTGAAATTAGTAAGCTGTGTCGGTATTACCGTTATTAGAATTAGAAAAAAGTTGGGTGGTACCGCAAAGCTTCTTGCCCTAGGCAGGCGGTTATTTTTTTACAAAAAATTTCCAGATTTAAGGAGGATACTAAAAATGAAAAGTGATTCAGTAAAAAAGGGGATTAAGGCAGCTCCAGCAAGAGCACTTATGTATGGAATGGGATATACAAAAGAGGAAATTGAAAGACCTCTTATAGGAATAGTAAATTCACAAAACGAAATAGTTGCAGGTCACATGCATTTAGATGAAATAGCAAAAGCTGCAAAACTTGGAGTAGCAATGTCTGGGGGTACTCCTATAGAGTTTCCTGCTATTGCAGTTTGCGATGGAATTGCAATGGGTCATGTTGGAATGAAGTATTCTCTTGCTTCAAGAGAACTAATAGCAGATTCAATTGAAGCTATGGCAACAGCTCATGGTTTTGACGGATTGGTACTCATACCTAACTGTGACAAAATTGTACCTGGAATGCTTATGGCAGCTGCAAGACTTAATATACCAGCTGTTGTAGTAAGTGGAGGACCTATGAGGGCAGGTAAGCTAAATAACAAAGCACTTGATTTTAGCACTTGTATTGAAAAGGTGGCAGCTTGCAGCGATGGAAAAGTAACAGAGGAAGAACTTGAAGAAGAAGCTAAGAGAGCTTGTCCTGGATGTGGTTCCTGCTCAGGATTATTTACAGCAAACAGTATGAACAGTCTTACAGAAGTACTTGGAATGGGTTTACCTCTAAATGGAAGTGCCCTTGCACAAACTGGTGAGAGAAATCAGCTGGCAAAATACGCAGGAATGTATGTAATGGATTGTGTAAAGAACGATAGACGACCAAGAGATATACTAACTTTAGATGCATTTAAAAATGCTATAACAGTAGATATGGCTATGGCAGGATCTACAAATACAGTACTTCATCTTCCAGCAATTGCTCATGAGGCAGGTATAGAACTTAATTTGGATTTATTTCATGAAATAAGTAAACACACGCCTTGTCTTACAAAATTAAGTCCAAGTGGCAAGCATCATATGGAAGATCTTCATCTGGCAGGGGGAATACCAGCTCTTATGAATGAACTTTCTAAGAAAGGTCTTATAAATGAAGATGCACTTACTGTTACTGGAAAAACTGTAGGTGAAACTATAAAGGATTTTAAAGTGCTTGATTATGAAGTTATAAGAAGTGTAGACAATGCTTACAGCAGTGAAGGTGGAATAGCAATACTTAGAGGAAACCTGGCACCAGATGGAGCTGTAGTTAAAGAATCTGCAGTTTCAAAAGAAATGATGGTACATGAAGGACCAGCTAGGGTATATAATTCTGAAGAAGCAGCAGTTAAGGCTATATTTGGCAATGAAATAAATAAAGGCGATGTAATTGTAATAAGATATGAAGGACCAAAAGGCGGACCTGGAATGAGAGAAATGCTTTCACCAACTTCTGCTATAGCAGGTATGGGTTTAGATAAAGATGTAGCACTTTTAACAGATGGAAGATTCTCAGGAGCTACAAGAGGGGCATCTATAGGCCATGTGTCACCAGAAGCTATGGAAGGTGGACTAATAGGACTTGTAGAAGAAGGAGATACTATATTTGTAGATATTACAAATAAAAAATTAGAGCTAAAAGTAAGTGAGGAAGAACTTGAAAAGAGAAGAAAGAACTATGTAAAGCCTGAACCTAAGATAAAAACAGGATATTTATCAAGATATGCAAAATTGGTTACTTCTGCAAATACAGGTGCAGTTCTTAAATAATTGGAGTTTCTTAATGTACTTTTAATTTGTAAATATACTCAACTTTCAACTAAAAATATTTCATATATGTGAAAGTTGAGTAAATATATTATTTAATAAAAATTCAGAATAAACTATTGACATTTAAGTTGTTTTATAGTAACATATACTCATATTTAAATAATAAAAGCTTTGACAGGGACTATTAAATATGATGTATATTTTAAAGCGAGTGGGATCTGGTGTAAACCCATAAATATTTCATATTGAAACTCACCCTTGAGCTGTAAGCTGAAATTATAGTAAGCTGTGCCGGTGTGAATCGTTATTGAATTAAGTAATAAAATTGGGTGGTACCGCGAACAGACTTCTCGCCTCAAGAGAAAGGCTGTTTTTTTGTGCTAATTTTTAACCTAAAATTACCTATATTAATTACTTTGAATTATAAATATTTAGTGTGTATCAAGTTTAAATTTGATTTAAGTAATTTAATTTTTAGAAACTATTTATAAATGTAAATTAGAAAGTATAAAATACGTATTAATATATGAAAGCTTTGAAAGGGATAAGTAGATATTATAATATTTTAAAGAGAGTGAGAGATTTGGTGTAAACTCACAGATATATAATATTGAAACTCACCCTTGAGCTGTAAGCTGAAATTAGTAGGCTGGGCCGGCTTTGCCGTTATTAAATTGAGTAATAAAATTGGGTGGTACCGTGAACAGACTTCTCACCCCATAAGGAGTCTGTTTTTTTGTACCCAAAAATCTTATTAAATTGAATTTACAAGGAGAGATGGTTATGAAAGCTGCTGAAGCAGTTATCCAATGTTTAAAAAAAGAAAATGTAAATATGGTATTTGGGTATCCTGGTGCTGCAGTGGTTCCTATATATGAAGCTTTGAGAAAATCAGATGTGAAGCATATATTAGTAAGACAGGAACAAGCTGCAGGACACTCTGCTAGTGGATATGCTAGGTCAACTGGAGAAGTTGGAGTCTGTATAGTTACATCAGGACCTGGCGCAACTAATCTAATTACTGCCATTGCTGCTGCATATATGGATTCCATTCCTCTTGTTGTTATTACGGGTCAGGTTAAGTCTACATTAATCGGAAGGGATGTATTCCAAGAATTAGATATCACAGGTGCTACAGAATCTTTTACAAAATATAATTTTCTTGAAAGAGATGCTAAATCTATACCTAAGACTATAAAGGAAGCATTTTATATAGCTGAAACTGGTAGAAAAGGCCCTGTGCTTGTAGATATACCTATGGATATAATGGAAGAAGATATTGATTTTGAATATCCTGAAAGTGTAAATATAAGAGGATACAAACCTACTGTTAAAGGACACTCTGGGCAAATAAAGAAAATAATAGATAGAATCAAAGTTAGCAAGAGACCTCTTATTTGTGCAGGTGGCGGAGTTATACTGGCAAATGCACAAAAAGAACTGGAGCAATTTGTTAAAAAATCACATATACCTGTTGTTCATACTCTTATGGGAAAAGGATGTATAAATGAAAATAGTGATTATTATGTAGGTTTAATAGGTACTCATGGCTTTGCTTATGCCAATAAAGTTGTACAAAATGCAGATGTACTAATACTTATTGGAGCTAGAGCTTCAGATAGAACTGTCAGTGGAGTAAAAAGTTTTGCAAAGGATGCAGATATAATTCATATAGATATCGATCCTGCTGAAATAGGTAAAATTCTGAACACTTATATTCCAGTGGTTGGTGATTGTGGAAGTGTTTTATCGGATTTAAATAAAGAAATAGTAGCTCCACAGACAGAAAAATGGATGGAAGAAATTAAAAATTGGAAAAAAGATTTGTATATAGAAAGAAAGCCTACAGATAAAGTTAATCCCAAATATGTGTTAAAAACTGTTTCTGATACATTAGGAGAAGAGGTTATTTTGACAGCAGATGTAGGACAAAATCAGTTGTGGTGTGCCCGTAATTTTAGGATGACAGGGAATAGAAAGTTTTTAACTTCTGGAGGCCTCGGAACTATGGGATATTCTCTCCCAGCAGCTATTGGTGCTAAAATTGCATGTCCTGATAAGCAAGTTATAGCTTTTGCAGGTGATGGTGGATTTCAAATGAGTCTTTTTGAACTTGGAACTATTGCCGAAAATAATCTAAACATTATTATAGTTTTGTTTAACAACTCAGGACTGGGTATGGTTAGGGAGATACAAGACAATAAATATTCTGGTGAATTTGGAGTAAATTTTAGGACCAATCCAGATTTTGTAAAACTTGCAGAAGCCTATGGATTAAAAGCTAAGAGAGTAGAAAATGATTCTGAATTTAACGGAGTTTTTAGAGAAGCATTAGATTCAAGCAAGGCATTTTTAATAGAGTGCATTGTAGATCCTCATGAGAGAACTTTTTAGAAAGAGGTGATTACTATAAAAAAGTATGTGATGTCAGTATTAGTGGAAAATCATTCAGGTGTTTTAAGTAAAGTAGCCGGACTTTTTAGTAGAAGGGGATATAATATTCACAGTCTTACTGTAGGAGTTACAGGAGATCCTGAAATATCACGAATGACTATTGTATCCATTGGAGACGACTATATGTTTGAGCAGATAAGTAAGCAGCTGAATAAATTGATTGAAGTTATAAAAGTAATAGAATTAAACCCCGATGCATCTGTTTATAGGGAGTTATCTCTTATAAAAGTTTCTGCAGAATCCAATAATAAATTGCTAATTATGGAAAGTGTAAATACTTTTAGAGGTAAAATAGTAGATATGAATGAAAAAAGTATGATAATTGAAATAACCGGAAATGAAAAGAAGATATCTGCTTTTATTGAACTAATGAAGCCTTATGGAATAAAGGAAATTATACGTACTGGACTTACTGCACTTCAAAGAGGAAGTAAGCTGGAAGATTAAATGAAAACTTATAATAAGAAATATCTCTTTTGTCTTAAATATTAAAGGCAAAGGGATATTTTTTTATTTGCTAATATTACTTATAAATAGGAATATTAACAAATATAAGTTATATACTTAATATAGACAAATTATATTTTAAAAGATGGGAATACAAAATTAATATTTGAAGTAAAGAACTTATTTAAAGTTATAGATGAAATGCCATAAGGGTGGTATGAAAATTAAATTTAGAGGAGGGACACAGACATGGACAATACAATATTATTGAGTAAGATATCCCAGGGCTTAATGGAATGCTGTAAATCAAAAAATTTTTCAAGAGTAAATAAATTAACTGTGAATGTAAATGAAAACAGCAATATTAATTCTTGTAATCTTTATGAGTATCTTAAAAATTTTAATAAAGGCATAGTAGATGAATCTACAGAAATTAAAATTGAAATTGAAGATTTGCCGGATCAAGTTGTAATCATAAGCAGCATAGAAGGTGATATATCACAAGAGTGCATATAAAGTATGTATAAGGTTTCCACACGAAAAATCAAGGAAATGGGTATAGATTTGGTTTTTACACAAATCTATACCCATTCCCACTAAGCAAGATTAAATTTCTTTCTAATCATATTAACTAATACTTTTGCTGTATCATCAACTCCGCCGAACAGGCTGCTGTTAATTAAGATGTCTTTGTAAAGTACATTATCACTGTATGACTTTGCATAACTTAGGCTGTATAGCTGACGCGCTTCATCAACTTCTTTAATCAACTTATCAGCTTCATCTGGCTTTATATGAAGTATATTGATACAATTTTCCTTTCGTATCTCATAGGGAGCATAGATAAATATGCTGAAATGATTTGAATGGTTTCTTAAAATATAGTCAGAACACCTTCCTACAAATATACAGGATGATTTATCTGCCAGATCACAGATGATTTTCTTTTGGGCTTCAAATATTTCTTCTTGTGTCTTTTCTGAACTAGTTCCTAGTGGAAATTTCATTTTTTTGTATTCATTTTTATCTATTTCTTCTCCACTGTCAATAGTAGATACAGGCAAATTCATCTTTTTTGCAGCTTCTTCAACGATATCCCTGTCGTAATATTCAACGCCTAACAATTCAGCCATTTTTTTAGCAATGGGACGTCCCAGACTCCCGAATTGACGGGAAATAGTTATTACATAATTCTCTAATCCGATATTTACCTTTTCATTTTCTAAAAAAGCTGTGGTAAAGTTGCCGGAGACAAAGTTTTTATTTCGCATTATTGCAATATCAGTATTTATGGTTGTAGAAACTCCTTCTAGCTTAAAGTCTTTCAATGCTTTTATCATATTGGCAATGCAGGTATTTCTATCTTTTTCCCAAACCACAAGTTTACAGAGCATAGGATCGTAAAATGGAGAAATTTTGTATCCTTCGTGAATAGCATGCTCTATACGAACAGTTCCATCTGAGGTATCAGGAAATGATAAACTTGTAATTGTACCCGGCGAAGGTTTAAATGTTTTGGGATCTTCTGCATAAATACGGCATTCAATGCTGTGGCCTTTTAGTCTAATATCTTCCTGCTTAAATGGTAATTTTTCTCCGTTTGCAACACGAATTTGATTTTCTACTAAATCTATATTTACAACATATTCGGATACTGGATGTTCTACTTGAAGCCTTGCATTTATTTCCATAAAATAATAGTTTCCATCAGCACCTCTCAAATATTCAATGGTACCTGCTCCAGAATATTTCATCTCCTTAATAATCTTTTGTGTATATGAATAAAGTTTCTTTCTGTCTTCTTCAGTAACTACAGCTGACGGTGATTCTTCAATAATTTTCTGATATCTTCTCTGAATAGAACATTCTCTTTCTCCCAAGCAGACTACATTTCCATAGTCATCTGCTATAAACTGTACTTCTATGTGTCTTGGAGATAGAACTGCTTTTTCAATGTAAATATCTCCACTTGCAAATGCCATATTTCCTATTCTCTGCATACTTTCAAAAATAGCCTGTGTAACTTTTTCAGATTCAAAATAAGTAATTTTTTCTATTCCTTTACCTCCTCCTCCTTTGTCCAGTTTAAGTAAAATAGGTAATCCAACTTTTTCTGCAGTATCATAAATTTCTTTTACACTGGAAATCGGCTTAATTGTTCCTGGCGTAACCGGAACCCCTAATTTATTAGCAATAATACGACAATAACATTTGGATTCGATGTTTTCTAAAATTGAAGGGTCAGGTCCGATCCATTTTGCACCTGCAGCAGCAACTGCATTAGCAAATGATGCTGCCTCTGATAAAAATCCATATCCGGGATGTACGGCATCTGCCCCTGATTTCTTAATAACATCTACAAGTGCATCAATATTTAAGTAACTTTTAACAGGTGCAGAGAGACCAATATTATAGCTTTCTGCAGCTTTGTTAATGTAATCAGCATTTTTATCAGCATCTGAGTATACAACAACAGTTTCAATTTTAAGTTTATTACATGTATGAATAATTCTGTTTACAATTTCACCGCGATTTGCAATTAAAATCTTTTTTATCATGTTAGCACCCCTTTTCAATAAATTATTGTTTTATTGGTTCAGTTCTATAACAGTTTACAATTATGAAGATAAAAAATAAGGACATGGCAAAATAACTATAACAGATACATTGCCATGTCCTTGTTAGGTTAAACTATAGCATATTTTAAATTTTATGACAACAGTAAACAAACACAAATTTTCCTGATTTTTTTATGCTGTGAGTACAAAACAAATAAAAAAATTTATGATATACTATTAAAAAATCAATTTAAAATTGTAAAAGGGAGTCAAAATATGAGTTATCTTTTATCTGAATTTTATTCATCTTCAAAAGAAATATATAAGATCAGGTTAATGGCAGGGGAAAAAGGTCTCATAAATGATATAACATGGGTATACCTTGCTGAAGATATAGAAAATGCAGATTTTCTAAGAGGAAATGAATTAGTTATTACTACTGGTTTATCAGCTGGGACAAAAATAAGCTGGCTTTATGAATTAATTAGAGAATTAATTTACCGAAAATGCAGTGGTTTGTTAATAAATACTGATAAATATATTCTTGTTAAGAATATTTCCAGAGAAGTTATTGAACTGTGTAATTCAGAAAATTTTCCTCTTTTTATAATGCCTTGGGAAATACATATTTCTGATATTATGCAGGATTACTGTAATAAGATATTTATGGATAAATACCTGGAAAATACTTTATCTAAGTTGTTTTATAATATAATATTCGATTCTCAAAATGTTAAAAATTATATTCCTCTTTTAAATTCAAATGGTTATCCTACAGAATCTTCTTATTATGCAGCTAAAATAACTAATATTAGTTCACCGCTGAAATTACAAAATTGTATTAATCTCTTGTCAATAAAATATCACATATTTTTAAAAAATAACTATTATATTTTGATTCTGAAGGAATGCCCAAAAAAATTGCTAAATAATCTTATGAAAAACTATTTTGAAATAGTTGATAATGAAATAACTTCAAACTCATCAATATTAAGACCCCAAATAGGAATAGGCGAAAAAGTTTCTTCATTATCAAAACTTTATTTTAGCTACTCTACTGCTTCCTATGCTTTGAAAGTAGCTAAAGCTTCGAATAAGGACTGTGTGTATTTTGATGACCTTGGTATATTTCGAATACTGAGTTCCGTATCTAACAAAGAATTACTACAAAATATCTATTTTGAGATGCTTGATCCCATAATAGATTATGACAGGAAGAATAACACCCAACTGCTAAAAACTTTGAAAGTATATTTGGATTTTGATGGCAGCATTCAGGAAACTGCAAATTTCCTATATAACCATCGCAATACCATCAATTACCGCATGAAGAAAATACATGACCTGTTAAAAAAAGATTTAACCTCAACGGAGGATAAATTTAATTTAAGGATGGCCTTTTATATTAAAGAATATATGAGATTGTAAATGCATGATAAACAGAGTTCTTGGCATCAGATGACCTGATGCTTAGAAATCGTTATCCAGGGACGTAGATGCTCTTTACTCTCACTTGGAGAAAAGCAGATATCCCAAATCTTTGATTTGGTGATAGTCGCTTTCGCTGTGTGCGTGAGAGTATTAGAGCAGGTAGTCATCGGATAAAATATAGAACTATCTTATCAATATTAAAATATAGATGAGATAGTTCTTATTATTTTATTGCAAAAGTCATATAAGATAAATATTAGGTTAAAATGAACATTTCTAGTGAAAAATTTTTCCAAATAGTAATTTACTAGACATATAATAATTAAAAGTAACAATAATTCGCAAATATATCATTATAAAATTAATAAATCATAAATAGTTATTTGGTTTTTTTGATAATTTATCACGCCATTTATGATATTTTATTTAAAAAATATACGAGATCAAAGAAAAAGAGATATGGGAAGGCTTTATACATGCGCCTTATGTATACTCAGCACAAATTAGACAAATAAAGTTTGTGTTCATATGCTATTGTTATACAAAATGAAATATTGTAGTATTTAATTATTCAATATTGATGAAAAAAAAGTAAATATTACACTTTAAATTTTTATTTTGAAATTTATTATTTTGATTCTTGCAAAAACAGCCGTAAAAAATTGTAACAGTTTACATGATTTGAAATTGATAATTTAATAATAAAATAATTAAATACAATGCCATGTTTAAAAAATTAGTTACCGATTTAAGGAGGTCTAAAAATGTTGAAGGAACAATTACCTAAAATAATAACTGATAAAGTCCCTGGACCGAAAGCAGAAGAAGTAATACGAAGAAGAGAAGATGCAGTACCCTCTGCAATTAAATGTGTATATCCTGTTGTAATAAAAAGGGCAGAAGGTGCGGTGATTGAGGATGTTGATGAAAATTATTTTCTTGACTGGACTGGTGGTGTAGGCGTACTAAACGTTGGATTTTCCCATCCAGAAGTGGTTGAAGCTGTGAAAGAACAGTCAGAGAAGTATTTCCATGGTATGTTTAATATTGTTACACACGAAGGATATGTTAAGCTGGCAGAGAAAATGAACTCCATTGTTCCTGTAAAGGGAAATAAGAAAAAAACGTTTTTCGCAAATAGTGGAGCAGAGGCTGATGAAAATGCAGTAAAAATAGCAAAAGCTTTTACAAATAGACCCAATATAGTTGTATTTTCAGGGGCATTTCATGGACGTACAGTTATGACCATGGCAATGACATCGAAAAAATCTTATGCCTATGGAATGGGACCTTTTCCAGATGGTGTATACCGTGCAGAATTTCCGTATTTATATAGAAGTCCTGAAGGAATGCCAGAGAGTGAAACCATTAATTATTATATAGAAAGTATTAAAAAAGTATTTGATCAAGCTTCACCACCGGAGTACGTAGCAGCTATAGTAGTAGAACCACTTCAGGGTGAAGGCGGATTTATTCCAGCTCCCATTGAATGGGTTAAAGCAGTAAGAACTATTTGTGATAAATATGGTATATTGCTTGTTGCAGATGAGGTACAATGTGGGTTCTGCCGTACAGGTAAAATGTTTGCTTCTGAATATTGGAAGGAAGCAGGAGCAGCTCCAGATATAATAGCAACTGCAAAATCTATTGCAGCTGGTATGCCATTAAGCGCAATAACAGCAAGGGAAGAGATTATGGAGGCAGTAAGACCCGGAACAATTGGAGGAACCTTCTGTGGAAATGCAGTAGCATGTGCAGCAGCATTAAAAGTGATAGAAATTATGGAAAGAGATCATTTGGCTGACCGTTCTATGGAAATAGGTAAGAAAGTAATGAAACGCTATATGGAATGGAAAGAAAAATATGAGATTGTTGGAGATGTAAGAGGACTCGGCGGAATGGTTGGAATAGAATTTGTAAAAAACAAAGAAAAGAAAGATCCAAATCCTGAAATTGTATCAGCAGTTATTCAAGAAGCAGCCCAAAATGGACTTATGATTGAGAACTCGGGTGTTTATGGAAATGTTATCCGCTTTTTAGCACCACTTGTAATTACAGATAAGCAGCTTGAAGCAGGATTAGATATTTTTGAAAAAGCAATTTCTAAGTGTATGCAAAAGTAAGTTACTTTTCTATTATAAATTACACGATTTAATTAAATAATTAAATGTAAAAAGGGAGGAAAAAGTATGAGCAAGTATGATGTTATTATTGATACTCTTCCTGCTAAAGGTGACAGAATTGAAATATTATTCCGTCAGGCAGGTGATGGCTTTATTCAAGTGGAATATGGTTATGAACAGAGGGTGGAACTGCTGGATTCCTTTAGAATTCTGGCAGTAGATGCAAAGGTTAAGAAAATGAATATCAAGGGATTAATTGAGACATTACCAAGTTTAAGAGCAAATATGATACATTTTGATCCTACCATTATTTTCCCACAAGAACTTATTGACAAAATCAAAGATGCAGAAGAATCTATTGCTGGTGTTGATGATATGGTAATTGATTCAAGAATCATTACGCTGCCAATTGCTTTCGAGGACAGTCAAACTAAAAAGGCAGTTGAAATGTATTTAAAACAAATTCGTCCTGATGCACCAAACTGCAAGGATGGATATAATCTTGAATACATGGCTCTATGCAATGGATGCACTGTAGATGATATTAAACATATGTTATTAGATACTTATTGGTATAACAGCGGGTGCGGTTTCTGGCCGGGTGGAGGCTTTTTCTGGCCAATGGATCCAAGGTGCAAAATGATTGTACCAAAATACAATCCTCCGCGTATATGGACTCCAGAAGGAGCAGTTGGTATTGGTGGAGCTTGCCTATTTACTTATACTACAGCAACTGGTGGTGGATATCAATTATTTGGACGTACTATTCCTACATTCCAGTTATCAATGAAACATCCACAGTTTAAAGACGGACCATTTTTATATCGTCCATCAGGGGATCGCATAAAATTCGTAGAAGTTTCAGAAAAAGAAATATTAGATATATATGATCATGTTCATGAAAAAACAGATTATGTATATGATATCCAGGAAAGTGAGATTGTTGTTAAGGATTATCTGGAATTCCTTGCAAAACCAGAGGTTGTTGAAGGTGCCAAAGAATTTGCGAAGCGCCAGGAACAAGGATCCAAAATAGCACCTAAGCTCTAATAAATAATATAAGAAGGAGGTAAAAAATATGATTAAAGTTATAAACGGTGGAATTGAAGTTTTGGTAGAAGATTGGCCAGGAAGACTTGGATACATGGGACTTGGAATGGCTGCCGCAGGTGCAATGGACAACCTTGCATTACAGCTTGGAAACTTAATTTTAGAAAATAAAAAAGGTGACGCAGCTCTAGAAATTGCTGGTGGTTATTGCCAGCTTGAAATTGTAGAAGACGGAGTTATTGCAATAACAGGAAGTGACATGAGCCCTACAATTAATGAAAGTGTTGTACCAATGTGGAAGGCAATTGCAGTTAAAGCAGGTGATATACTTAAATTTTCACACTTTGGACAAGCTGGTTTCAGAGCTTATGTGTGTATAGCAGGAGGAATTGATGTGCCAGAATATCTTGGAATCAAATCAACTTGTCTTTTTGGAAGCTATGGTGGTTTTGAAGGGCGCAAGCTTGCAAAAGATGATGTTATAAAGGTGAATAAAAAAGATGTTTCAGGAATTGTTGGTAAAAAATTAAATCCTAAGTATATACCTGAATACGTGAATGAATGGGAATTAAGAACTATTCCAGGACCTAATTCAGTACCTGACTACGTAACGGAAAGTGGAATGGATTATTTGTTTAGTACGCCAATGAAAATCTCACATAATGCAAACAGAGCTGCTTATCGTTTGCAGGAAGTACCAGATTATTTTTGGGCACGTGAGGATGGTGGAAAAGGCGGAAGCCATCCTTCAAATATTGTTGATCATGGTTACAATATGCGTGGTGCAGTTAATGTAACTGGAAATACCCCTTCTCTGCTTATAGCAGATGGGCCTACATTAGGTGGTTTTGTATGTGTTGCAAATGTTATTAATGTAGATCTGTGGAAAATTGGCCAGGGGATACCTGCAAGAGATAAAGTAAAACTTAAGCTGGTTACTGTAGAAGATGCAATAAAAGCACGTAAAGAAAGAGAAGCAATGTTTGAATCAGTTGATTTAGTAATTGGTTAATAAAAACAAAAATAGGAAAATGGAGGATAAGATTATGGAATATACATTAAAAGCACATATGCCTGGGCTTGTAGCTCGAGTAGTAGTAAATGTTGGTGACAAGGTTGAAGAAGGACAGGAGCTTGCAGTTATTAACTGTATGAAAACAGAAATGAGCTGCCAGACAGAAAAAGCAGGTGTAGTAAAGAAAGTTCTTGTTGCTGAATGGGATGAAATGGATATAGGATCTCCTATGATTATTTTAGAAGTTTAATGGAGGTGAATCAGTATGAAGATAGATATTAATGTTGATATGGGTGAAAGCTTCGGACGTTATGTTCTTGGAGACGATGAAGCACTTATGCCTTATGTAACATCTGCAAATATTGCAACATGCTTTCATGCCGGCGATCCACTTGTTTTGGAACGTACCATAAAATGGGCAAAAAAGTATGGAGTAGCAATAGGTGCACATATAGGTCTTCCTGATAGGCAAGGATTTGGAAGAAGACAGATGGATATTTCAGTTGAAGAACTTAGATCCGATATGTTATATCAGTTAGGAGCAATGGATGCATTTTTAAAATTGCAGGGCCTTAAAATGCAACATGTAAAGCCTCATGGAATATTATACCGAATGGTTGGTGAGCAGGAGAAATATATTGATACTTTTCTCAATACTATTGAGGAATATAATAAGGATCTTTATATTATGCTTCATACAGGATGCGAGGCTTTAAAACGTGCAGAAAAGAGAGGCTTGAAGACAGCACCAGAGGTATTGATTGACCTTGGCTATGATGAAAATGGAAACTGGATGCTTGAAAGAGTAAAGAAAGCACGTTCTCCAGAGGAAGTAGCTGATAGGGCAGTTAAGGTTGCAAAAGAAGGAAAAATTGATACAATTGATGGAAAACTAATTGATGTTAATGGATGCACAGTATGTATTCATGGTGATTCACCTAATGCTACTATGGTGGCAACTGCGGTGAGGGAATCATTAGAAAACAGTGGTGTAACAGTTACAAACCTGAATGGATACTTTGGACAAACATAGGAGGTGGAGTAGAGATGAAAAAAATTGAAGCATTAGATGTATCGGTAGCAGTTCTAGCAGCAGTATCATGTCTTTTTATGTATATAAAAGTTCCTGTTTGGGCTTTGTTTATAGGCTGGGCATGGTACTTTACTTTAGGGGCAACTCCAGACCTTATTGCAAAGGGAATACCACCGATGATTACAGGATCAGTACTTGCAATTTTAGCATTTGTCCTTATCAATATATTTACGGGATTTATGCCAGCTATGGCAGCTACCATAGTTTCAGTTTTTATTACAGTATTTTTGTTAATGATATCACTAAAAATATCTGCATTGAATATTTCTCTTATGTCTTTTAATGCTTATTCATGTATGTTCATAGGTTATGGTGCAGGAGCGTATATGACAATTAAAGGAATGCCTGCTCTGCTTAATGCAGCAATTTGGATTACAGGAGCAAATTTCATCGGATTGATTTTTGGGTGGATGAGTATTAAATTTACAACATTTAAAAAGAATTAAAGTTAAATTAAAAATGCTGTTTTTTGAAAACAGCATTTTTAATATTTAAATAATTACATCAAGTTCAACTTTTCTTCCATAGATTCAAATTCCTTATTTACAGCTTCATCAGGTTTTTTAGTCAAAAGACTTACAACTACGATGGATATGAGAGATAAGGTAAAGCCAGGAATCATCTCATATAAATGAGCAGATAACCCTGATACAATCCATATTATAACTGTTAGTCCTCCTACAACCATTCCAGACAAAGCTCCCCATTTTGTCATTCTCTTCCAGTAGAGACTTATTAAAAGAGTTGGACCAAAAGCGGAACCAAAACCTGCCCATGCCTGTCCTACTATACTTAAGATAGTTTTATTTGGAACATAAGCAAATAAAACTGCAACAGCTGCAACTACAAGTACAGATATTCTTCCTATAAATACCTGAGTGTGCTCAGGTGCTTTCTTATTTAAAAATGTAAGATAAAAATCTTTTGTAATAGAGCTGGAGCAAACTAAAAGTTGGGAAGAAATAGTACTCATAATAGCAGCAAGCACTGCAGATAGTATTATACCTGTAATAAATGGATGGAATAATATATCACCAAGACGCAAAAATACCATTTCAGGATCTTTTAGAGGTTGATTGTGCATTGTAAAATATACAAGACCTATAAGTCCACTGCTTATTGCACCTAAAAGGCCAATAGCCATCCAGCTTATACCTATTCTTCTTGCAGATTTTAATTCTTTTGCAGATTTTATTGCCATAAAACGTACAATAATATGAGGTTGTCCAAAGTAACCAAGTCCCCAAGCTAAAAATCCAATAATAGTAGAAAAACTTGTTCCTCTAAGTATGTCAAATAGTGCTGGATTGATATGTTTTACTTTACTTACAAAAGTTCCAGGATCTACCCCTATATTCATGTATGCAACTACAGGTACCATGACGAGAACTACAAACATAAGACTTCCCTGGAAAAAGTCAGTGAGACTTACTGCTAAAAAGCCACCAAAATATGTATATATTACAACTATGGACAGTGTAACTATTACTCCTGATGTATATGTAAATCCAAAAATGTCCCTAAATAATTTTCCGCCGGCTACGATACCTGAAGAAACGTATAAAGTGAAGAAAACGAGAATTATTATTCCGGATACAAGCCTCAGCATATTAGCATTATCTTTAAATCTGTTTTGTAAATAATCTGGCACAGTTAAAGAGTCATTTGAGACTTCTGTATAAATTCTAAAACGTGGTGCTAATAAGAGATAATTGAAATAAGCTCCTATAGTTAAACCAATTCCAAGCCACATACTGGAGATACCTGTAGTATATACAGCACCAGGAAGACCCATAAGCATCCAACCGCTCATATCGCTTGCACCAGCAGATAATGCTGTAACCATAGGACTTAGACTTCTACTCCCAAGCATATAGTCTGAAATGTCGTGGGTTTTCCTGTAAGAATAATAGCCTATCAAGAGCAAAATAAGTAAATACAGCCCGATAGCCATAAGTGAATAGTACTTCATATAAATTCTCCTTCTTATAATTTAAGTTTTGTTAAAACTAATTTATGAATTTTTAAATTAGTATAATGTCATATAAGTATAATATCACATTCTAAGTAAATTTAAAATTATTATATAATTTTAAATTATATGGCTAAGAATATGGAACTAACTTATACATGCTTATACATGGAAATACACATGAGAATTTTAAATATGAATTTTTAAAAGCATTTTATGCAAAAAAGGTAGCATCAGATATTAGAATAAATTAACCACACTAATTGTGAAATGTTATAATTTATATATGTAAAAATTATATTTGTGGAAAAGGGGAAATTTAAAATGAAAAGTGACATGACAAAATATGTAGAAAAAGCAAAGGAACTTGGGGCCTATAATGCTAAAATAATAAGTACAGATACTATAAAAACAGGGGCATGGACAATATTAAAGTGTAGGTATGGTTGTAAAAATTATAATACAAGTTATTGTTGTCCTCCAAAGACTCCTTCTTATAAGGAAATTCAAAATATAATCGATTGTTATAGTACTGGATTGATAGTGCAATCTAAATCAGATCTTGCAGCTACTACAAAAATTATAAATAAATTAGAAAACGAAATTTTTCTTTCAGGATATTATAAGGCATTTGGATTTGGTGCAGGGCCCTGCAGATTGTGTGAAAAATGCAATATGGAACATTGTGCACATCCACAGGAAGCTAGACCTTCTATGGAAGCTTGTGGTATAGATGTATTTGCAACTGTAAGGGAAAGTGGTTTCCCTATAGAGGTATTGAAAGGTGAAAAAAATGAAAGTAAAAATGAATTAAATTGTTATGGATTGATATTGATTGAATAAGGGGCTATTTTTAATAGTTCCTCTTATTATATATTGTATTTTTGCAATTTGCTGAAAATAGTATATAGTAAAAATATTCATAATGTATAAACAAATATGATAAATTTAAACATTATGTAAGTTGAATTGTAAAAATATATACGATATGCTATTATTAGTATAAGTTAACATAAATGGTTAACTTTTATTAAAGGAGGAGGTGTTATGAATGAAAAATTGGTTAATACAATGGCTGACTTAGATGAAGATTCAGAAATCATTGGAGGATTGGGAGAGTACTCTCAATCAAGTAGTGGCATATTTGTAATGGAAATTATTTACGATGATATAGGAAAGAATATAGTAACTACAGTAATGAAGAGCAATAGGTCTGATGTAAAGGATTTAAGTGTTGATGTGTCTACATCAAAATACTATGATTTCAGCTGCAAAAGGCAAGTAAAGTATAAATTCAACTAAGGTTTATACTTTTCTAAAATATATTATGAAAGGAGAGTATTATGGAAAGAAAATTGAAAAAATCTATTATTAATTTTTATGGGGTGCCATCTTTTGGATTTCAGTTATTTGTAAATGTGGAAATATATTATTTTGCCGCATTCTTAACTGATTACGCAAAAATATCGGCAGCTCTAGCAGGCACTGTATTGATGATTACAAGTATATTTGATCTTGTATGGGTTCCTACTGCAGGAGTTATATTGGAAAAAACCAACCTGAAGTGGGGGAAATATCGTTCATGGCTATTAGTAGGACCTCCTTTTGCAGTACTATTTTATATTTTACAATTTTCCAAGATAGGTTCTGCAGGAGTAAATGCAATTATAATTTCAATAGGATTTATAGTAAGTCATTTAATTTGGAATATTTTTTATGCAGGACATGTAGCAATGAATTCTTCTATGACAGAAGTAAGAGAAGAAAGAATTGCTATGGCATCAAACAGAGGTATGTTCAACTCATTAGGTAATATTTGCTTTTCTTTGTTAAGTATGCCTTTAATATTGATTATAGGAAAGGCTATCGGCAATCCTGCTGGTGGGTATACTTTTACCGTTGCAATTGCAGGTATTCTTATGATGGGATGCTATTATATATTATTTTTTATGACTAAAGACTATGCAAATGCTGGAGTTTCAACTCAAACAGGTAAATCAGAAGAAAAAATGTCTATAGGTGAGATGATAAAACAGATAGTAGTAAATCCACCTCTTATAGGATTGTTATTAGGTGAGCTTGGAAGATATTTAGGAAGGTTTATTATTTTTGGAATGGCATTTTACTATTTTAAATATGTTGTTAATAATTTGGCAGTAGTTACTGCATTTTTTACAGGTCTTAGTATAATATGTCTTTTAGGTGCTGTTATTACAAATCCGCTGGCTAAAAAAATTGGAGAAAGAAATACTTATATTTTATCACTTGTAATATTTATAATTGGATTACTTATTGTATGGGCTTTACCAATGAATTATATGTCATTTATGGTATTGATGTTTGTAGCATATTTAGGATATGGAATTCCTGATGCATTAGGTGTTGCTATGTATTCATCTACTGTGGAATATGGCGAATGGAAAACTGGAAAAAATGCACGAGGATTTATTATGTCATTAATAAGTTTCCCAATTAAAATTGCAATATTTTTAAGAAGTGTTATTATAACAGCTGTTCTTGTGGGGGCAGGATATGTTGCAAATATGAAGCCTACATCCCAATTAGTATCAGGTATAAAGAATGGAATGGCATTAATTCCAGCAATTATTATGATAGTAGGATTGATTTTTATTGTATTACTTTATAAAATTACACCTGATAGTCTTGAAAAGATGCAAGAAGAAATTAAAGCAAGAAAAGTAGAAAATTAAAATTTCTATATGCTTCCTTTGTGATGAATAGTTAAAATAATAAAACTGTTTATTTCAAGGAAGCATATTTTTATCTGATAACTACCTACTGTAACATTCCAACTAAGTAAGATTCATTGATAATTAACTAAAAAAGATGATTACTAAAAATACTCATAATGTATAAATAAGTATGCTATATTTAGTCATTATGCAGGGTGAATTTCCATAATATATATGCTATCCTGTTATTAAACAAGTAATTACTTATATTAAAGGGGGAAATGTTATGAGTAAAAAACTAGTTAACGCAATGGCAGATTTGGATGAAGATGTTGTTTTAGCGGAGGTAAAAGCACAAAAGGAAAATGGAACACCAGTATTAGATATAATAGCAGACTTACAGGAAGGCATGGGAATTGTAGGAAGTAGATTCGAAAAAAAGGAATATTTTTTATCTGAACTTATTATGTCAGCAGAAGTGTTTAATGAAGCATCAGAGATTATTGGAGGATTAGGAGAAGCTTCAGGATCAAATAACGGTATATTTGTAATGGGAACTATTTATGATGACATACATGATATAGGGAAGAATATAGTAACTACAGTAATGAAGAGCAATGGGTTTGATGTAAAGGATTTAGGCGTTGATGTACCTACATCAAAATACATTGAGGCTATAAAACAATATAAACCAAAGGTAATAGGAATATCCTGTCTTTTGACTACATGCTTTGATAATGTAAAACAGTGTATAAAAGAAATAGAAGATGCAGGACTTAGAAAAGATTTAAAAATTCTTGTTGGAGGGGGACCTGTAGATGAAGCTGCGGGAAAATACATGGGTGCAGATTTAGTTTGTAAAGATGCACAGCAGACTGTAGATTTCTGTAAAAAAGCCATGGGGGTGTAATAAAATGAAAACTGCAGAAGAACTGTATAGTGAACGATTAAATAGAATAAAGGTAGCCATAACATTGCAAAAAAATGATAGACCTCCTTTTTCTATGAATTCATCTGCCTTTTGTGTTAAGTATGCAGGTGGAAAGTTATCGGATATGGTTACTAATGTAGAATATGGAAACTCCTTAATTTTGAAGGCGGTAAAATCTCTTGGGGTAGTAGATTGTATACAAGGTGGAGCAGACTTTCCACCTATGATGGGCACAGTGTATCTTTCGCCAACTAAGCTTCCAGGTAGAGAACTTCCTTGTGATACTTTATGGCAAATTGATGAAAAAGGTCTTATGACAGAAGAAGATTATGACACGATTATAGATAAAGGATGGAATTATTTTTCACAAAAATTTATAAAGGAAAGGTTGGGAAACCTTTATAAAGATATTGAATATTTTATGCCGATTGCTCCTAAGCTGAATAAAAAAATTGTGGATGAGGGATATCCAATTTTAACGGAAGCTGTAGCCTTACCTCCTTTTGAAACTATAAGCGGAGCACGTTCCATCTCCAAATTTATGAGGGATCTATATAGGATGCCTGATAAAGTACAAGCTGCCCTTGATGTAATTTTAGAAGATACTTTGGAGAGTTTAAGGCAACAGATACGTGAGGTTAAGCCTCTGACAGTGTTTGTTGGAGCAGCTCGTGCAGCTGGAGATTTTTTATCATTAAAATTATTTGACAGATTTATGTGGCCATACCTTAAAAAGATAGTTGAAGTAGTAGTGGATGAAGGATCATTTGCATATCTCCATTTAGATATGTGTTGGGATCGTTTTCTAGACTACTTTTTGGAGCTTCCAAAAGCTAAGTGCATTTTTTCGCCAGATAGTACAACAGATATATTTAAGGCAAAAAAAGTTTTAGATGGTCATATGTGCATTATGGGAGATGTTTCTCCATCGCTTTTAACGTTAGGTACACCAGATGATGTACATGCTTACTGTATGCGCCTTATGAAAGAAATTGGGCCTGACGGATTTATTATGGCTGCAGGGTGTATGCTTCCTGCAAACGCTAAAGTAGAAAATGTAAAAGCTATGCTTTCTGCAACTTGTGGAAAATAATATAAAAGATAGGGACGTGTTTTATATACAAATGTTATTAAAAAAGAGTACATACTGATACGATTTGGTATAAATCCTGCCAGACTTATTCTAAATTAATAATATCAGTTAAAGTACTCAGGTAGATTATACTCAAAATAAATTAAATATGTCAATAACTAAAATTATAATAGAGGCAATTGAAATGAAAAATAATGAACAAGTAATTGTATATGAAATGTAAAAATTATGGGGGTGTAATAAAATGATATCACAAGAAATGACTGAAATACGTAATAAAAGGGTTATGGCTGCACTTAATATGGAGAAAACAGATAGAATTCCAATATTTCTATCTGGACAGATGTATTACAATTTTATAGATCCTACAATGACTATTGCTGATTATTGGAGAAGACCCGAATTAGTGGATGAAAAACTTATAGAGGCTGCAGAGCTTCCTATACTTGATGAAATGGATTCAGCTCCTACATGTACAGGAATACCTATGGAAACTTTTCTGCAAAGTTTTGCAGCTATGTGGTTTGCAAAGATGAAAGTGCCTGGACGTGAATTAGGTGATAATGTATTATGGCAGATTGATGAACAAGGACCTATGACGGAAGAAGACTATGATACAATTATAGACAAAGGCTGGGAATACATGAAGAAAGAACTCTATAATAGAATTGGATATCATCCAGAAGAACTTCCTCAAATGGATATGGAGTATGCTGGAAAACTTCAAAAAAGAATAGCATCTCTTGGAAAAACAACGGTTGGCATGTCCGGTGGATTATTACCTATACCACCATTTGAAACTTTAAGTGGTGCACGTAAATTGTCCAAGTTTTTTAGGGATTTATATCGTGTGCCTGACAAAGTTAGGGCGGCATTAGATGTTATGGAAGAGGCAGAATTAGAAAATACAGTTAAAGCTATGAAAGCTATGCCTGGTGTATATGGATTTATAGGTGGAAGTCGCTGCGGATGTGACTTTATATCCCCAAAGATTTTTGAAAAATTCTATTTCACATATCATCAAAAGCTAGTACCTGTAATGCAGCAAAATAATGTAAAAACTTGGTTCCATATGGACGGTAACTGGGAAGCATTTTTGCCTTACTTTAGGGAATTCCCTAAAGCTCAGTGTATATGGGATCCTGATCATGTAACTGACATTCGAAAAATTAAAGAAATACTTGGAGACAAGATGTGTATTACCGGCAACGTGCCTCCAGCACTTACATCAGTTGGTAAACCTGAAGACTGTTACAAATATGCTAAGGATCTTGTGGAATTATTTAAAGATCATGATGGTTTTATTATGAACTCAGCTTGCAGTGTCCCACCTAATGCAAAACAAAAAAATATAGAAGCTGTTATTTTAGCAACTCTTGGTAAGTAATTTAAATTAGAATATTTAATTTAAAAAATAGAAAGTGTTCCTGGGGGATTCTCAGGAACATTTTCTATAAGAAATAATAATTATAATTTTTGATCCAAAGGTTTTTTCATTAAGCCAAGCAAGGCTGCGGTTATAAAAGAACCTATTAATATAGCAAATACGTATAAGAGTGGATTACCACTAACTATTGGTATTACAAATATACCACCGTGAGGTGCAGGAAGTCCTATGTTGAACATCATGGATAGTCCTCCAGCAACAGCAGCTCCCACTATAGATGCAGGAATTACTCTTGCAGGATCTGAGGCTGCAAATGGTATAGCACCTTCAGTTATAAAAGTAGCTCCCATTATATAACAAGTTTTTCCTGCATCTCTTTCTTCTCTTGTAAACTTATGCTTAAAAAATGTAGTAGCAATAGCAATTCCAAGAGGAGGAACCATTCCACCTGCCATTATTGCAGCATGAGGGGTGAATTTACCTGCAGCTATCATGGCTATTCCAAAAGTATAAGCTGCCTTATTCACAGGACCTCCCATATCTACAGCCATCATTCCACCTAATATAATTCCTAAAATAACTTTATTGGCTGTTCCCATTGATCCAAGCCATTGCTCTAGAGCTGTATTTATAGCTTTTACAGGATTTACGATAAACAAAAGCATTATAGCTCCGGTAATTAATATTCCTAATAACGGATATAAAAGTACAGGCTTTATACCTTCAAGTGAAGCAGGTAGTCCAGAAAAGACTTTCTTTAGTAATATAACAACATAACCACCTAAAAATCCAGCAATTAATCCACCTAGGAATCCAGCTCCATTATTAGCTGCTATAAAACCACCAACCATAGCAGGTGCAAAACCAGGTCTATCTGCTATACTCATTCCAATAAAACCAGCAAGTACAGGTACCATAAGAGAAAATGCATAAGTACCGCCTATATCATGTAATAGCTTGGCCACAACATTAAAAGACGGATCTTTAGGATCAAAGCTTTTAATGCCAAACATAAATGATATAGCTATAAGTATACCTCCACCTACGACGAAGGGAAGCATATTTGAAACACCATTCATTAAATGTTTATAAAAACCGGTTCGCTGCTTTTTATCTGAATTAGATCCTTCAACTTTTTTATCTGAATGGTATGTAGGAGCATCATCCATCAAGGCTTTATTTATAAGTCCTTCAGGATCTTTAATAGCATCAGACACAGATACCTGGATTAATTTTTTGCCATTAAATCTTGTCATTTCAACTTGTTTATCTGCAGCTACAATTATGCCATCTGCCTTTTGTATGTCTTCATCAGTAAGCTCATTTTTTACACCAGTAGATCCATTTGTTTCTACCTTAATTTCAATTCCCATATCTTTAGCTTTGTTGTTTAACGCATCTGCTGCCATATATGTATGTGCTATACCTGTAGGACAAGCTGTAACTGCTAATACTAATTTACTAGGGGATTCACTTATATTGCTTTCTTTAGATGTAGTGCTATGATTTTTAGATTTTACATATTCAGCTTCCTGTTTATCTATGAGATTTAATACTTCATCTTTAGATTTTGCATTTATAAGTTTGTTTTTGAATTCTTTATTCATAAGCATACTGGATAATCTGGCAAGGGTATCTAAATGTTCATTATCGGCACCTTCGCTTGCTGCTATCATAAAAAATAATTGGGCATCAGTTCCATCTAAGGATTCGTAGTCTAATCCTTCTTTTTTTATTCCAAAAGCTAAGGAAGGAATTTTTACGGCTGCTGTTTTTGCATGGGGAATTGCTATACCTTCTCCTATTCCTGTAGAGAACTCAGATTCTCTTTTAAGTATTTGTTTTTTATATTCCTCTTTATTGTTTAATTTTCCAGCTGAATCAAGTATATTTATAAGTTCGTCTATTACTTCTAATTTGGTGTTTGAGTCTAATTTAAGCTTTATTGTACTTTCTTCTAAAAGTTCAGTGATTTTCATAATTTTACCTCCATTGTAAATTAATATTTCAACTTTTGCACATATAAAATTTTTTTAGTTAATAGTTAAGAATGAAGAATTAATAGTTAATGTGGATTTTTTTCCGTTACACTACAAAAAATCTTTAATTAAATTTTTGAAGGCTCGTTTTGCTAAAGCAAAACATTACTAATCACTGACTTATATAAATTTAAAGATTTTTTGCGACAGCTAAAAATCATCCTTCACTATTAATTTTTCATTATTAATTCTTAACTTGCGAGCTTTGATTCGCAAAGTTTTTAAACTGCGAAAGTTGAGTTAAACATATTACAGTTTTTTATCCGATGGATGCATCTCTGGATTACTTTATCCGATGGCTACCAGCCGTAATATCCCCATCTTCTTATAAAGTGGGGGATAATGGCTGCTACGCCCCTGGATAACGATTTCTAAGTTTCAGATGGAAAAAAACCTTCCACCTGAAACCAAGAACTCCGTTTATGTTAAAGTTTAGCTATGTGTACATCAGAAAGTAAATTCTCAACATCATCTTTTTTACATAAGTCTTTAGAAAAAGCAGTTGCACTTCCGGAAGCAGCACCATATCTGAAACTTTCAACTATGTTAAAACTTTTTGTATATTGGGCAAGAAAACCAGCTACAACGGAATCACCAGCACCTACGGAATTTTTTACTTCTCCTTTTGGTGCAGAAGCAGTGTAAATACCTTCATCGCATAAAAGTAGGGCGCCATGCTTTCCCATTGAAATTATTATGTTTTGGGCACCCATATCTTTTAATTTATTGGCATAATAAATACAATTTTTTATATCTTTAATTTCTACATCAAATATGTCTCCAAGTTCATGTATATTAGGTTTTATTAAAAATGGTTTATATTTTAATGTAGAAGTAAGGGCATCTCCGGTAGTATCTACTATAACTTTGCTGTTTTCACATTTTTCTTGAATTATAGAATATATATTGGATGGTATAGATTTTTGTACATTTCCTGCAAGTACTATAAAATCTTCTGGCTTCAAATTTTCTATTTTTTCGAATAGTTTATTTAGATTAGAGCTATCTATATGTGGTCCTGCAGCATTTATTTCAGTTTCCTTATTGGATTTAAGTTTTATATTTATTCTTGTGTCTTCATTAACTTGTATAAAATCTGTAAGAATACCTGAATTTTTAAGAGAATCCTCTATAAACTTGCCAGTAAATCCACCTATGAATCCCAATGCTTTACTTGATGATCCAAGATTGCTTAGAACTCTGGACACATTTATTCCTTTTCCACCGGCATATTTTTTTTCATTTACAACTCTATTTATGGAACCTAAAATTAAGTTATCAGTTTGTATAACATAGTCTATTGAAGGATTTAAAGTTACTGTATATATCATTAATCTGTCACAACCTTTACTTTAGTTTTTTGTATATATTTTTCATAATTTTCTATTTTACAGTTTGTAATTATGGAAGCTTGATCTAAATTTCCTACCTTTACAAAACTTACTTCTCCAAATTTACTCTCATCTGCAAGGATGTAGCTTTGACCTGAATGTTTAATGGCATTTTCTTTAAGTATAGCTTCTTCAGAGTCGGGAGTAGTAAATCCGTATTTTAGATGAATGCCGTTTATACCTAAAAAGCATTTGTCAAATCTAAATTTTTCAATACTTTTAAGTGCATCGCATCCTATAACAGCTTTTGTACTATTTTTAACTTTTCCTCCTAGTATATATCCATTTATATTGTTTTCAATAATAGCATTTATATGATTTAATCCATTAGTTACTACTATCAGAGATTTTTTATTTATATATTGAATCATTTCAAAAGTAGAAGTTCCTGCATCTAAATATATACAATCTCCTTCTTCTATATAGGATGCTGCGAATTTTGCTATTTTTCTTTTTTGATCTACATTTTGAATTTGTTTTTCATTATAAGTTGGTTCTATGAGACGGCCTTTTGGAATTGTAGCACCACCATGAATTCTCTTTAGTACATTTATATTTTCAAGATAAGTTAAATCACGTCTTATAGTAGACTCAGATGTATTTAAAAGGTTTACTAAATCGTTAACCTTTACAATTCCATTTTGCTTTAATTTCTCTAATATTATCTTATGGCGCTGTTCTGTTAGCAAAATTGATCACCTTCTTTCCTAGATAAAATTTATTATTAATCATTAAATGTATTTTATGTAAACATTATAGTATAAAATTTTCTAAAAAACAATCATTTTAATTCAAAAACATTCAAAATAATTCATTAATGTTTCAAAATCAATCACATAGAGAAATTCTTCCCCTAAATTTAATATGGATGAATTATTTTTATTTACAAAACTAAGTATGTACACAGTGTGTATAAATTAGCAATGTCAAATTCTGCATTATGTAGGGTGAATTTCAAAAAAATATGTGCTATTCTATATTTAATGAACAATTTATTTTCAATAATTTTTATAGGATAAATTACAAGAACTACCTAATACTAAAAAGGAGAAATAATTATTATAAGTTAAATTGTAAATGTTTTAATTAAATTGTTTATTAGGAAATTATGAAAATGAGGTAAAAATAGAAGGAGGTTAAAATATGTTAATAATAGGAGAATTAATAAATACAAGCAGGAAGCTTATACGTGAAGCTGTAGAAAAAAAAGATGGAAACTACATACAGGAAATTGCAAAAAAACAAGAAGAAGCAGGGGCAACTTATATAGATGTAAACTGTGGAACATTTATGCAAACTGAAGTGGAAACCATGGAATGGCTGGTTGAAAATATTCTTCAGGCAACAGACCTTCCATTATGTATAGATAGTCCTAATCCTCTAGCTCTAGAAGCTGGATTAAAAAAAGTAAAAAATGGAAAACCAATGATCAATTCCATAACAGGAGAAGATGAAAGGTGGAATACAATACTTCCACTAGTAAAAGAGTTTAATTCTAAAATAATAGCACTTTGTATTGACAACACAGGAATGCCAAAGACACAGGAAGACAGGCTTAGGATAGCAGATTCCCTTATAACAAAACTTACTGGAGAAGGAATAGCTCTTGATGATATATATATAGATCCACTTATAAAACCAATAAGTGCAGGACAAAACAATGGAATAGAAGTACTAGCTGCAATACAAAAAATAATGGAAAGCTATCCAGGAGTACATACTACCTGTGGATTAAGTAATATATCCTATAGCTTGCCAGCAAGAAAAGTATTGAATAGATTATTTATGGTTCAAACTATGGCTCGTGGAATGGACTCATACATTATGGATCCAACAAATAAGGAAATGAGGGGTGCCTTACTTGCATCACAAACATTACTTGGACAAGATAGGTTCTCAAGAAAGTTCATTAAAGCATTCCGTGAGGGATTATATGAGTAATATAAGAACTGTTGTGGTGGCATGCAGGACTATTAAAGAGGAATTAGAAAGGGTAATTAATGAAATTCATTGTGATTATCCTATATTATGGATAGAATCGGGGCTGCACCTTAATACAGGAGAATTAAGAGAGTGTATACAAAAAAAATTAGATAGTATATCAAATGTAGATCAGGTGCTTTTAGCTTTTGGTTACTGCGGAAATGCCGTCATCGGATTAAAATCACTCGATTATAAAGTTATTTTTCCACGAGTAGATGATTGCATTACTTTATTACTTGGTTCTAGTGAAAGGCGAAAAAATATTTCAAAAGAAAAGGAAACTTATTTTCTCACTGAAGGCTGGCTGAATTCTGAAAAAAACATATGGGCTGAATATAAGGATACAGTAAAAAGATTTGGGAAAGCTAAAGCAGATAAGGTATATAAAATAATGCTAGGAAATTATGAAAGACTTGGAGTTATTGAAACAGAAACTGATGAATCAGAAGACTTTATAAAAATAACTCATCAGATTGCAGCAGATTTAAAATTAAAACAGGAAGTAATTCCTGGAACAATTAGCTATATTAAAAAGCTTTTAACTGGTCCTTGGAATAATGATGAATTTGTAGTAATTAACCCCTATGAAACGGTCTCAATGGAACATATATATGGTAGATCTGAAGTTTAAAAAAATAATTTGAACTCTAGTTCCAATGAAAAGGATGGTGTAATTAAATGAATTTAATTATTTTTGGAGGATTTCTTGGCTCTGGTAAAACAAGTTTAATATTATCACTAGCACACTTTTTAGTTGAAAAACAAAGTCCCAATAAGCAAAATCTTGTAATAATTGAAAATGAAGTTGGAGAAACGGGTATTGATGACAAAGTGCTTAAAAGTAAAGGATTAAGTGTAAAAGAATTATTTTCTGGGTGTATTTGTTGTCAGCTTTCATCTGACCTCGTAATTACTTTAAATGATCTTCGTGAAAAAGTTGATCCCGAATGGGTAATTATTGAAACTACGGGACTAGCTTATCCTAGCAAGATTTTAAGTACACTTAATAAATATGGTAAAGGAATAGAAAGCATACGGATTGTAAGTGTAGTTGATGCAGAACGATTTGAAGAACTTACTGAAATAGCACCAGTACTTATAAAATCACAGATATCAGATGGAAATACAATTCTTGTAAATAAGATAGATCTAGTTACAGATAAGCAATTAAAAAATATAGAACGGTCTGTAAAAGAAGTTAATCCAAAGGCTACTTTATATAAGGTATCTGCAAATAAAGATATAAATGATAGTATATGGAAAGAGGTGGCTAAAAGCAATGAATAATCATGAACATGACCATTCCCATTGTGAGGAACATCACCACCATCATCATTGCGATGAAACTGAAGAAGATTTATATGGAGAATTAAATGAAGTACCAGCTGTTTTTTCATATACAAAGTCTTTTGAACTTGAAAAAGAAGCTAAAGGAGATAAGTTACAAGAATCTTTTGTACATTGGATTGAAAGTTTAAGAAAGTGGGCCATAGAAAATAAACATTTTATAGGTCATATTAAAATCTTTGTAAAGGATGAAAAGGATTTTAATTTATGGGTTGCTACTACAGGAAAGAAAATTAACGTTAAAACCTTTTCTGAAAATAATGATTATGATATAAAAAATATTACAGTGAATATGACAGCCATTGTTTTTGGAACTGATGAAGAAACTTTAAAATCTGTAGTGTTAAAAAAATTAGATGAAGAGCTTTTATGTTATATGAATTAAATATATTTTAATATTTTCTAGTTTAGGAGGATCTAATATATGAAAATTAATTCTGACGATTTGGTCAAAGATGCACTTGAGTTAGATGCAAGTTACGCAGCAGTTATAGATACATCAAAAATTAAATTTCATGAAGATTACAGAAAAGCCTGTGAGAAAAATATTTGTGGCAATTATGACACCAACTGGATGGGCCCGCCAGCTATTGGTCCTATATCAGAATTAATGGAAAAAGTTAAACAGTATAGAAAAGGACTTTTAATACAGACAGTTCATAAATTGTCTAATTCTTTTGACTGGAGAGGTATGGCTGCTTCTAAAGATGTTCATGAAAAAATATTTAGAAATATTGTTAGCAGCATAAAAGACAAATATGAGTTTGAGGATATTTTACCTCTAAATGCAGGGTGTTGTACAGTGTGTAAAAGATGCACTTATCTTGATGGAAAAGAGTGCAGATATCCAGATAAAGCACTTTCATCTGTTGAGGCTTATGGAATTGATGTTATGGCACTTGAAAAAGGAGCAGGAATTCCATATTATAATGGATTAAATACACTTTCTTATGTAGGGCTTATACTTTTTAATGAATGATTTATTTGAAAGATACTATATTCAATTTAAATTAAAGGGGGAAGTATTATGAGTAAAAAATTAGTTGATGCAATGGCAGATTTGGATGAAGATGTTGTTTTAGCAGAGGTAAAAGCACAAAAGGAAAATGGAACACCAGTATTAGATATAATAGCAGACTTACAAGAAGGTATGGGAATTGTAGGAAATAGATTTGAAAAAAAGGAATATTTTTTATCTGAACTTATTATGTCTGCAGAAGTGTTTAATGAAGCATCAGAGATCATTGGAGGATTAGGAGAAGCTTCAGGACCAAATAACGGAATATTTGTAATGGGAACTATTTACGATGATATACATGATATAGGAAAAAATATTGTAACTACTGTAATGAAAAGCAATGGTTTTGACGTAAAAGACCTTGGAGTTGATGTACCTACATCAAAATATATTGAAGCTATAAAGCAATACAAGCCTAAGGTAATAGGAATATCTTGCCTTTTGACTACTTGCTTTGATAACGTAAAACAATGTATAAAGGAAATAGAAGATGCAGGACTTAGAAAAGATTTAAAGATTTTAGTTGGAGGTGGCCCTGTAGACGAGGCAGCAGGAAAATACATGGGTGCAGACTTAGTTTGCAAAGATGCACAGCAAACAGTAGATTTCTGTAAAAAAGCTATGGGGGTAAAATAATATGAAAACTACAAAAGAGTTATATGATGAACGTTTAAGTAGATTTAGAAAATCAATTGCATTGGAGAAAACTGATAGAACATCTGTTATATTGCATATGGATGCTTTTTGTGCTAAGCATATGGGAGTAAAATTATCAGATATTTGTGGTGAAGATAGTGTAAAGGTATCAAATAAGATTATATTGGATTCATTAAAAGATTTGGGAGATGTTGATGGAACTGAGGCATCATATAGTGGAGGACGTGTATTCCCATTAGTATTTATGTCAAGAGTTAAGCTCCCGGGACGAGAACTTCCTGATGATATGCTTTGGCAATTAGATGAAGCAGAAATGATGCATCCAGAGGATTATGACACAATTATAAATAAAGGTTGGAATAACTTTATGCCTGGTTATTTAAAAGATAGATTAGGCATTGACATGGATTCAATTTTAAGAGATTTAGCTTATGGACCACAAGCAGATAAGAATATTGAGGATGCGGGTTATTTGGTATACAGTCCAGCTGTAACTATAACTGTAAATGAGTATTTAAGCGGTGGACGTTCTATGGCAAAATTCATGAGGGATTTATTTAGAATGCCAGATAAGGTTGAAGCAGCTTTGGAAGTTATTCAAAAAGAGAATTTAGAGAAGTTAAGAAAACAAATTAGAGAAACTAAGCCTGAAGTTATGTTTCTTTCTCCAGCACGTGGAGCTAGTGAATTTTTCTCCCCTAAGTTGTGGGAGCGCTTTGTATGGAAATATATTAAGGAGACAGCAGATGCCATTATAGAAGAAGGCGCTGTATGTGCCATTCATTGTGATGGAAACTGGGAACGTGATCTTAGTTACTTCAAGGATTTTCCAAAGGGAAAAGTTATATTTGAAACAGATGGTATGACGGATATTTATAAGATAAAGGAGGTACTTGGAAGCACTGTATGCATTAAAGGAGATGTACCTGCAGCAAAACTTGTACTTAGCACTCCTGATGATATTTATAGTTACAGTAAAAAGCTTATTGATGATATGGGTACAGGATTTATTCTAGCTAGTGGATGCTCAATACCTCCAAATGCAAAAGTTGAAAATGTAAAAGCAATGGTTTCTGCAGCTACAGGCAGGTAAAAAAAATAATTATTATAAGTTAAATTGTAAATGTTTTAATTAAATTGTTTATTAGGAAATTATGAAAATCAGGTAAAAATAGAAGGAGGTTGAAGTATGTTAATTATAGGAGAATTAATAAATACAAGCAGAAAGCTTATACGTGAAGCTGTAGAAAAAAAAGATGGAAACTACATACAGGAAATTGCAAAAAAACAAGAAGAAGCAGGGGCAACTTATATAGATGTAAACTGTGGAACATTTATGCAAACTGAAGTGGAAACCATGGAATGGCTGGTTGAAAATATTCTTCAGGCAACAGACCTTCCATTATGTATAGATAGTCCTAATCCTCTAGCTCTAGAAGCTGGATTAAAAAAAGTAAAAAATGGAAAACCAATGATCAATTCCATAACAGGAGAAGATGAAAGGTGGAATACAATACTTCCACTAGTAAAAGAGTTTAATTCTAAAATAATAGCACTTTGTATTGACAACACAGGAATGCCAAAGACACAGGAAGACAGGCTTAGGATAGCAGATTCCCTTATAACAAAACTTACTGGAGAAGGAATAGCTCTTGATGATATATATATAGATCCACTTATAAAACCAATAAGTGCAGGACAAAACAATGGAATAGAAGTACTAGCTGCAATACAAAAAATAATGGAAAGCTATCCAGGAGTACATACTACCTGTGGATTAAGTAATATATCATATAGCTTGCCAGCAAGAAAAGTATTGAATAGATTATTTATGGTTCAAACTATGGCTCGTGGAATGGACTCATACATTATGGATCCAACAAATAAGGAAATGAGGGGTGCTTTACTTGCATCACAAACATTACTTGGACAAGATAGGTTTTCAAGAAAGTTCATTAAAGCATTCCGTGAGGGATTATATGAATAATATAAGAACTGTTGTAGTGGCATGCAGGATAGTTAATAATGATTGAATAGGGCAACTAGTGAAATCGATTTATTTTAAATAGATATGTTTTTATTTTAGGGATTAGAAAAAACTTTCAAAGCATTGTTATAGTAAATAAATTTGCAAATATTAAGTAAAATGCTTGAAAGATATTATATTCAATTTAAATTAAAGAGGGAGGATATGAAAATGAATAAAAAGTTAGTTGATGCAATGGCAGATTTGGATGAAGATGTTGTTTTAGCAGAGGTGAAAGCACAAAAGGAAAATGGAACACCAGTATTAGATATAATAGCAGATTTGCAAGAGGGAATGGGAATTGTAGGAAATAGATTTGAAAAAAAGGAATATTTTTTATCTGAACTTATAATGTCAGCAGAAGTGTTTAATGAAGCATCAGAGATCATTGGAGGATTAGGAGAAGCTTCAGGATCAAGCAACGGCATATTTGTAATGGGAACTATTTATGATGATATACATGATATAGGAAAAAATATAGTAACTACTGTAATGAAGAGTAACGGCTTTGATGTAAAGGATTTAGGAGTTGATGTACCTACATCAAAATATATTGAAGCTATAAAGCAATACAAGCCTAAGGTAATAGGAATATCTTGCCTTTTGACTACTTGCTTTGATAACGTAAAACAATGCATAAAGGAAATAGAAGATGCAGGACTTAGAAAGGATTTAAAGATTTTAGTTGGAGGTGGTCCTGTAGACGAGGCAGCAGGAAAATACATGGGTGCAGATTTAGTTTGTAAAGATGCACAGCAGACAGTAGATTTCTGTAAAAAAGCTATGGGGGTAAAGTAATATGAAGACAACACAACAATTATACAATGAACGTTTAGATAGATTTAGAAAAACATTGGCATTAGAAAAAACAGATAGAACACCTGTTATACTTATGAATGATTCTTTTGCCGCTAGACATATGGGATTGAAGTTGGCAGATATTTGTGGAAAAGATAGTGTCAAAGTATCGAATAAGGTTATAATAGATTCTCTAAAAGATTTGGGAGATGTGGATGGAGTTAATTCATCCTACTCTGTAGGACCTTTATTTCCATTAGAATTTATGTCAAGAGTTAAGCTTCCAGGACGAGAGCTTGCAGATGACATGCTTTGGCAGATTGATGAAGCAGAAATGATGAAGCCAGAGGATTATGACACCATTATAAATAAAGGCTGGAACAATTTTATGCCTGGTTACTTAAAAGATAGATTGGGAATTAATGTTGATGAAATTATGGCAGATGCAGCTTATGCTCCACAAGCCGATCAGAATGTCAAAGATGCTGGATTTGTAGTATATAGTCCTGCTGCAGTTATAACTGTAAATGAATATTTGAGTGGAGGACGTTCTATGGCAAAATTTATGAGGGATTTATTTAGAATGCCCGATAAAGTTGAGGAAACTTTGGATGTTATTCAGGCAGAAGTAGTTGAAGGCATAAGGAAGCAAATAAGAGCTACTAAACCAGATGTACTTTTCCTTTCTCCAGCACGTGGAGCTAGTGAATTCTATTCTCCTAAGTTATGGGAGCGTTTTGTATGGAAATATATTAAGGAGACAGCAGATGCTGTTATAGAAGAAGGCACAATATGTAGCATCCACATTGATGGAAACTGGGAGCGTGATCTTGACTACTTTAAAGATTTTCCAAAGGGAAAGATTGTATTTGAAACAGATGGTGTAACAGATATTTATAAAATAAAAGAAAAGCTTGGAGATCGTATGTGCATTAAAGGAGATGTACCTGCTGGGAAGCTTGTTCTTGGTACTCCTGATGAAGTGTATGATTATGCTTCTAAACTTGTTAAAGATATGGGAGATGGATTTATTTTAGCAAGTGGATGTAGTGTACCTCCAAATGCAAAAGTTGAAAATGTAAAAGCAATGATTTCTGCAGCTACAGGCAGATAGAAATAAAAAAATTCACCAGTTTAATTTAACTGGTGAATTTTTTTATTCTACTTATAATCTTGAAATTGCATTCCATGAGCAAATTCTCTGTTAAAATCTTTTTGTGCTCCTAATTCAATGTAAGTTACTTTACTAGCTATAGTATTAGAATGCTCATATTCGTCATTTGACAGTAGGGCAAGCATTGAACCTGTACCAGCAGCATTTCCTACTAATTGTATCTTATTTTCAAGCTCTGGTGGAATTAAACCTATTGTACAGGCACTATGTGGGTCCATATAGTTACCAAAAGCACCAGCTAAGATTACTTCTTTTATATCGGATGTATTTATATTACACTTTTTCACAAGTATGCTTATACCTGCAGATATAGCTCCTTTTGCTAGCTGAAGTGAAGTTATATCATTTTGAGTAAGCATAATAGCACGTCCATGTGCTGTTTCCGATGGAGGAACTATTAAGAAGGCATTTGCACCTTCATAAGTTATTATATTATTTTTAAATGGAAGTGCATTTGGATTTATAAAGTTGTCAGGGGATAAAAGCTTTCCTCTTTTATTTATTATTCCAAGTCTCACAAGTCCTGCCACAATATCAAGTAGAGCAGATCCGCAAATACCTTCAGGTTTTTCATTTCCTATAACAGTGTAGTTTAGAGATTCACCAAAGCTTACATGATCTATAGCACCCTTTGCACCTCTCATACCGCTGCTTATTTGAGCTCCTTCAAAAGCAGGACCTGCTGCAGCAGAACAGGAGACAAGTTTCTTTGAAGATCCTAGGACTATTTCGCCATTAGTACCTATATCGATAGCTAATTTTACATCTTTACTTTTATCCATTTCTGAGGCTAAAATTACACCTACAGTATCTGCCCCTACAAACCCAGCGATATTTGGAAGCACAAATACCTTACCTGATGGATTTATGTGAAGGTTAAGATCTGATGATTTTAATTCCAGTGTTTCGCTTATTACGGGAACATAAGGTATATATGCAATATATTTTGGAGTAAGACCTAGAAATAGATGGTGCATGCAGGTATTTCCCACAATGGTAATTGCATATATGTTTTCCTTTAATATATTTGCTTTATGTACACTATCTTCAATTAATTTATTTAATACATCCAAGAGAGTAGATTGCATTAATTTAACACCGTTTTCATTTTGATTGGCAAAAGTTGTACGTGAGATTACGTCTGCCCCAAACTTTATTTGAGGGTTCATTGCTGAAGAAACAGCAAGTTTCTCTCCAGTATATAGATCCATTAGATAAGCTACAATAGTAGTAGTACCAATATCAAAAGCCACACCAAGCATGGTATTTTCAGTATTTCCCATTTCTATACCAATAATCTCATTGCCGTGAATAACTGCAGTTATATGGTGGTTTGCTTGACGAAGTTTCACGGGCAGTTCCCTTAAAACAGAAATATTCATTTTAATATCTTTATAATTTGGTTTTTTTTGCATTAATTTCTCTTTTAAACGTTTTAAATCAGATTTCTGCTTGTCTAAGGAAGGCAAGTCTACTTCTACGTAAACTTTTTCAATAAGAGGTTTAATAGTAAAGGTCCTTTTTGTGGATGATTGTAGTATATTATAGACTTCATTTTTCTTCTGATTTAGTTGAACGGTTATATCGCTGTATACCTTGGTTTCACAAGCAAGGTGTATACCTTCTTTAAGTTCTTTTTCTTCTAAAAATTTAAGTTCCTTTTCTGTAGCCTTTAAGTTTTTATCTAATATTTTAATTCTACATTTACCACAAGTGCCCATTCCACCGCAGGGAAAATCAAAATCTAATCCTTCAGCTGTAATAGCTTCTTTAAGAGTAGTTCCTTCACAGACAGATATTATGCGGTTTTCAGGTTTAAAAGTAACTGTGTAATTGCTCATTTAAGATACCCCCAATGATATGAAATTTATATTGATAAATATAAACAACCTATTTAAATTCATCAATATATTCAAGTATAATAAAACTTAAATTGAGATGAAATGTAATTTTTACATCATTTAAATTAACGCCCATAATTTCTTGGATTTTTTCTATACGATGAACTAAAGTACTCCTGCAAATGTTTAAAGTTTTTGATGTTTTCAACTGATTTTTTTCATTTGACAAATAAAAACGAAGACACTTTAAGTATTTGGTATTATGGGATTTATCATATCTCATTAAGTTAAATATTGAATCATGACAAAAATTTTTTAAATCACTTTTTGATGAACATGTTTCTAATAAGTGGAATATTGCTAAATCTTCGTAGAAAAAAAGAAATTTATTTATTTTCAGTCCCATACCAAGTGTAATAGCCTTTAAAGCTTGTTCATAGTATTTCCTGGTATTAGCTAGATCATGAAAACATCTACTTAAACCGCCATGTATATTATTTTTTTTAAAGAAGTCTATGACTTTACTAAAACTGTGATCAATATCTGATATTTTATTTTTTTGGCTTATTAGTATGACAACAGAATTTTCATATATGACAGACTTACTTCCTACTAGCATATATTCAATAGCATCTCTTACCCTGTGAAGAGGGATGTTTACAAAATTATTTTGAGGTACATTTACTACAAGTATATAGAGATTAGGTTTGAAATGTAAATCTAAAAATTTTGACCTTTCTTCAATAACTCGTGTATCAGTTTCTTTTCCATTGAGTAAATCCATGATAAAATTTTCATATTTCAATCCTTTTATGTTTTGCAGTGAACTGTTTTTCTGCATTTCAGAAGCAACTACTTTACATAAAAGAAAGATAAATTCTATGTCATTTCTAGAAAATGGTTTTTGACACTCCAACGCAGTTACATATCCAACTACTTTATCATTAATTTTAATATTTGATATTATACGTGGAATTCTAAATTTATCTTTTCCTATAAAAATAGGAGAACTGCTTTTGTGTACTACATCAATAAAATTTCGAACATTTGACATAGGTACAAAGTTGTAGGAACAGTAACCTTTAGTTAAAAGTTCAATCCATACAGGATCCTCTACTTTAATATCTTTGGAAGATGCAATGAGCTTAAAGCTAAGATCTAGGATACATATAGGGTTTTTAAGAATCTCACATCCCGTATTTACTATATATTCAAGCCCCTTTCCACTTATTAAAGCATCTAATAGTTTTGTTGAAGCTATACTAAATTCTTGATACTTTATTAAGATACTTTGTATTTCATTGAAAGTTTTAAATATATCCATATTAGTATTCAACACTATTAAATTTACTATGGAATTTTTATCTGGTTTATATTGAAGATCGTCAGTTTTAATACAAAGTATATTTATAGCACCTTTTTGCGGTGGGATTTTTTTAAAATTAAAGGTTTTGCATACATATAAATGGTCTGGTTCAAATAAAGTTTGATTTTCTTCAAGGAGTTTAACATATTTAATTGTTATTCCTTCTGTTTGTGAAATATATAACCTAGGATTATAATTTTTTATTTTGCCTAGGAAAGTACGTAGATCCATCCCCATATTAAACACCTCTCAATATCATAATAAACTATTATTTGACATAATAAAAGTGCTAATTTGTTATTAGAAGAGCATATTATACATATTGTATACTTTTAAGTTAAAATTTCTTCATATTGTATGATGCTTTATGGGTGTATTTATGGTAGTTTATATACATAAGTATAAATTATGAGGGGGATATTTTTTATGAGCAAGGTACTTATAGACGCAATGGCAGAACTTGATGAAGATTTAGTCATTGAAGAAGTAAATGCTCTTATAAAAGCAAATGTACCTGTAATGGATATTGTAGGTTATTTGCAAAAGGGTATTGAAATTGTAGGAAAAAGATTTCAAGAAAAAAGATACTTTATGTCTGAACTTATTATATCAGGAGAAATATTTAAAGAAGTTTCACAAATACTTAAAGATTTAATGCCCTCTGGCACAGCTAAACATGGAGTATTTGTTATGGGAACTATTTATGGAGATATACATGATGTAGGTAAAAACATAGTATGTACTGCCATGAGCAGTAATGATTTTAAAGTAATTGATCTAGGAACGGATGTATCAACTGAAAAATTTATTAAAGCAATTAAAGAATATCATCCTAAGGTTGTAGCCATTTCATGTCTTTTAACAAATTGCTTTGAAAATTTAAAGGAATGCATACAATCTATAAGGAATACAGAGTTTGGAAAAGAAATTAAGATATTAATTGGAGGGGGAGTATTGGATAAACAGGTTTGTGAATATGTAAAGGCAGACTTTTTTCCTAGAACAATTCAGGAAACAGTACAATACTGTAAAGAAATATATGGGATGAAATCTATAAAATAGTTGAAAATTTTGTGCTATAATAAAATTTAGCAGAGAGGAAGTGAAATGCATTTAATGTTTAAACAAAATGGTACAGATTTAAACTCAAATATAGAGGAAGCTGCAAGTTATATAAGCTCTGGAATAAAGGTAAAACCAGAGATAGCACTTATACTTGGATCGGGTCTTGGGCATATCGCAGATGAAATTGAAGACAAAAAAATATATCCTTATAGTGAAATACCAAACTTTCCTATTTCTACAGTGGAAGGTCATAAAAGCTGTCTTGTTGTAGGAAAACTTCAAGGTAAGGTAGTAGCTGCAATGCAGGGCAGATTTCATTATTATGAAGGATATTCAATGAAAGAAGTGACTTTTCCTGTTAGAGTTATGAAGATGTTGGAAATTCAAAACCTAATAGTAACTAATGCTGCAGGAGGAATAAATAAAAATTATAAAAGTGGAGATCTGATGCTTATAAAGGATCACATAAATCTATCAGGACAAAATCCTTTAATAGGACAGAACTTGGAAAAATTTGGACCTAGATTTCCAGATATGTCTGATGCATATGATAGTCATCTTAGAGAAATGGTAAAAAAGGTGGCATATGAATTGCACATACCAATTCAAGAAGGAGTATATGCTTACATGAGTGGGCCAAGCTATGAAACGCCAGCTGAAATAAAGATGCTAAGTGTATTAGGAGGGGATGCAGTGGGAATGTCCACAGTTCCTGAGGTGATTGTGGCAAATCACAGTGGTATGAGAACTATTGGAATATCCTGCATAACTAATATGGCAGCAGGGATATTGAAACAAGCCCTAAATCATGAAGAAGTTATAAAAAATTCCCTCTATGCTAGTGAAAAGTTTACGAAATTGATTAAAGCAATAATAGAAAATATATAGATTAGGAAAACTAAAACACATATTTATTATTGCAATTGAAAAATATTGAGAAAATGAGATGAATAACCATATTTTGTGGTTGCACAAGACGGAATGCTTATATATAATAGTAAATGGGTAAACTTTAATTTGTGGAGGTGTATACTATTAATAAAAAAAATAACTTAAATGAAGAAATTAGGGCAGACAAGATTAGATTGGTAGGAGAAAAAGAAAGTGAAATTGTAAATACTAAAGATGCTTTAAATATGGCAAGAGAGCAGGGTATGGATTTAGTAGCAGTTTCGCCGCAGGCTAAGCCACCTGTATGTAAGATAATGAATTATAGTAAATTTCTTTATGAGCAATCTAAAAAAGCAAAACAAGCTAAAAAGAATCAAAAAATTGTAGAATTAAAGGAAGTTAGATTAAGTGCTACTATTGAGGAAAACGATATAGAAATCAAGGCAAATAATGCGAGAAAATTTTTGGCCAAAGGAAATAAAGTGAAGGTTTCTATAAGGTTTAGGGGGAGACAAAATAATTATACAAGTTTAGGTAGGAAAGTTTTTGACACATTTTTAAGTAAATTAGATGAAAGCTCAGTAGTGGAAAGAGCACCTAAATTAGAAGGAAATAATATGTTTATGATTTTAGCCCCTAAGAAATAGAGTACTTAGTAAAAATAGAACAATAGTATCAGAATTTTAGTAAAAATTCTGATACTATTTTTTATATATCATTGCTTTTGTAATTTTTTGATTTTATATATAAAACCTTGATAAACTTTTTAACATTTATATGTATAGGTTGACTAAGAGGAGTATTATTTTTTAGTTCTAGCATTTTTTTTCTTACTTCCGTAAAATCGAAAAACTCAGCAGCGTATTCTTCAAACTTTGGGTTGGAATAGTCTGTAAGCCCAAGGGAGGCTATATAATTTAGTGACTGAAGCACGGCCCTCCTAACTCTTTGTTCTGACGCTTTTATCTCTTTTTTTATATCAATTGAAGAAGAACTTTGTCCGAGTTTTTTTTCAGAGATTTTAGTGAATATTTCTTTTAAAGATGGAAAATCCTTTTCAATAGTTTTTGTGTTCTCACGGGTATATAAATATTCTACAATGGATAGTAGATCTTTACTGCCGCTTTCAGCAATTATACCTAATTGGTTTAATATAAATTCACTGTATTCTAAAATACCTTTACTTGATTTTGAGCTGTTCTTATTATCTAGTGTATCCATTTTTAAAAAGTTCAAGGTGTCTTGAATATAACTTATGGATTTTTCAATTTTTATTTGCTCAACTACTTTTTTTATAACGCCAATTACTTCAAGTCTGTTTATTGGTTTTGTAATGTAGTACTGTACACCTAAAGAATAAGCTTTTCCTATCATTTCTTTGTTTTCTACTTGGGATAGCATTATTGATTTACCTTTAAAAGAAGGGTCAAGTTCACTTATAGTTTGAAGACCGTCTTTAACTGGCATTAAAAGATCAATTATAAGTATATCTACTTTTTTAGTACATAAAAAGCTACTTGATATGGGAACGCCATTTGCTGCTTCACCAACAACTTCTCCCAAATTGTAATCTTCAATTATTTCAGATAACATTGAACGAATAGCTTCATCATCGTCTACAATAAAAAATTTCATATTTATATCATCCTTCCTTTATCAAACTTTTAATTGGAAGCTCAATAGTAAAAGTAGTTTCAGCTGAGTTAGATGCACTTTCTAGCATAACTCTTCCTTTCAAATTTGTAACTATTTGTTTTACATAAGAAAGACCTATTCCTGTTGATGGTTTTCCTAGCTTATTATATTTTGTTGTATAGCCGGGTTTAAAAATGAGATCCTTTTTCTTTTCAGGTATCCCTATGCCATTATCAGAAACCTGAAATTTAATAAAATCTTCTACTTTACCTATATAAATTTTTATAGTACCTGTATTTTCTATGGATTCTATAGAATTTGATACTAAATTATTCACAAGTGACAGTACAGTATAAATGTGAAGATCAGGTATACCACTATATGCTATATTTACTGAAAAATCAATGCTTTTCCCAAGAGTGAGAGAATATTTTTTATTTGTGTCTACTATTATATTGCAGATTTCTTCAATATTCATATAATCCTTAGAATTTTCAGATAAAATCATTTTAGAGAGTCCGGAATATATTCTTTGGTTGTCCTTTTTTATTTCATGCACTTGACCTGCAATTTTTAATAAACTTTGTGACAATTCATCTCTATTCAATTTTGAATAATTGGTTTTGAAAGATTCATATAAAGTGTAACAGTCTCTTGTAATATTTTCTGCAAAGGTTAGGGATTTTTTTAATTGTACAGATTCTGCATATAAGTTTGAAATAAGCAGCAGCATATATCTATTTTGCTCTTTTTGTTGGTTAGCGGCTGTTCTCACTTCATTTAACTTTATTATGTTGAAAAACCCGAGTACAAAAAAAGATCGTATAATTGCGACTATGGAAACCAACCCAAAGGCATAAACTGAAATAGAATTTCTAAGTACTAAAAACCTCACTACAAGTTCACAAGTTGAGGAAAGTATGTCTATACAGGCAGCTAAAGTACCCATCAAAAGAGGATTATTGTGTAAGTTATTTATTTTTGTTAAATAAAATAAACATGAAAAAACTAAATAGTAAAAAAATGCAGGAGAATTTATTAAAAAAGCTTGATGAAATTCAAATCCACTTTGAAGCACGCAATCAAGAACAACTCTAAATATAACAGTAAATATACCAGCTACGACTCCATATAGAGGTATGGGAAGCTTTTTAATCCAAAATAAGAAAAACAAAAATAGTACAGGACTGAAGCTAACACGAAAAGTACTATTCAGTGGAAAAAATTTAAATTCTCCAACTATTGGTATTGAAACTACTATTAATATTAAAATAAATAAATCTTCTTTTAAGGCAGATGCAGTATTTTTCAAGTAAACACACCTCATTTTAATTATATAAAAATAAAACCCTATATATTATAAATTAAATAAATAGGATTGACAAACTTCTACAAAAATATTATTAATTATATATTTAAATTAGTTTGAAATTTAAATTAGTATATGCAGATATATTCTTTATTTATAAAATTGATAAAATTTTTTTATATATTTCAGTATAATAATATAGTTTTTTTTATGTTGAGTTGTAATATTGAGTTGTTGAAAATATATACATACATTAATCGTTTACAAAATAACGATGTAATTATTTAAAATACGGGAAGGGGATTAGAATGGAAAAGAAGAAAAGAAAACTTAAAGGTGGACTAGCCACTCAAATTTTAATTGGTCTTATACTTGGAGTTATAGTTGGTGCTATTTTTTATGGTAATCCAAATCTACCTAAATATCTCCAACCTTTTGGAACTATCTTTTTAAGGCTGATTAAAATGATAGTTATACCTATTGTAATATCCTGTCTTATAGTAGGTGTTGCAGGAGTAGGTGATATGAAGAAGGTAGGAATGCTTGCCTTAAAGACTATAGTATATTTTGAAATAATGACTACCATCGCATTAATCGTTGGTCTTGTATTTGCAAACATATTTCATCCAGGCACAGGTGTAGATATGAGCAGCTTGACTAAGACAAACATTGCTAGTTATGTTGATACTGCAAAAAAGGCTACTAATAAGGGATTTGTAGATACTATAATAAATATTTTCCCTACGAATATAATGGATTCTTTAAGCAAAGGAGACATGCTTCCAATTATATTCTTCTCTGTTATGTTTGGACTTGGAGTTGCATCTATTGGAGAGAAAGGAAAGCCTATATTGAACTTTTTCCAGGGTGTAGAAGATACAATGTTCTGGGTAACTAACCAAATTATGAAAACTGCACCTATAGGTGTATTTGCATTAATTGGATGCACCGTATGCAATTTTGGACTTAAATCTCTCATTCCATTGGGAAAGCTAATGATATTAGTTTATGCGGGTATGATTTTCTTTATACTTGTATTTATGGGAATAGCAGCAAAATTGGTTGGAAATAGCATAATCAAAATAATAAGAATATTAAAAGATGAGCTTTTGCTTGCTTTTAGTACAGCTAGTTCAGAAACAGTACTTCCTAGGTTGATGTCAAAAATGGAGAAATACGGGTGCCCAAGTGCTACAGTATCTTTTGTAATTCCTACAGGTTATACTTTTAATCTTGATGGTTCTACACTTTATGAATCTATGGCAGCTATATTTATAGCACAGTTATATGGTATACATCTTTCCATTGGAGCTCAAATAAGTTTAGTAATAGTACTTATGATAACTTCAAAGGGAATAGCAGGTGTCCCAGGAGCTTCTTTTGTAGTATTGCTAGCTACACTTGGAACTTGTGGCATCCCAATAGAAGGTCTTGCTTTTATAGCTGGAATTGATCGTCTTTTAGATATGGGAAGAACAGTAGTAAATGTTGTTGGAAATTCTTTAGCTAGTATATTTGTTGCCAACTGGGAACATGTATATGACAAGGAAAAGGGTGAAAAGTATTACCAATCCATTATAGATCACAAAGATCATAAAGATAAATTAAAAAGTGTAGAGGCATAGTTGTTATATGTAGTCTCTGTTAAAAGTGCTTTCACGGTTTCGTGAAAGCACTTTCTGTATAATGGTGCCTGGCACCAAGTGGGATAAAAATACTCCCATTAGGTGCCAGGCACCTAAAGTTGATTCAATTCTTCATCATTTAAATGATAAGGATAAGTTGATACTACAATATTTTTATTCCTCAGTAAGTTCTCTCTAAGCAAAAATCCTGTATGATTATGAAGAAAATTTCCCCACCACTTATGTGTTATAAATTGTGGCAATATTATAGTTACTTTTTCATCCTCAGAAGCTGCATTTGATATGATCTCTATATACTTGAGCAATGGAGTTATTATTTGTCTATAAGGAGAATACTTAGTTACTAGTAATATATCTGTATTTAATTCAGACCATTTAGTTTTTAGTTTTTCTATAGAAGCTTTATCAATGGATACATTTAAAGCTATTACATCTGGTGTTATGCTCCTAGCATATTGTAAAGCGTTTAACGTTGCTTTATTTAAACTTGCGATAGGAATTATACAAATATGTGTAAATTTTTTACCTAACTCTATATTTAATATATCTTCTTTTGATGCCCTCAGCTGTTCTGCCACTTTATTATAATGTCTATTTATAGATGCCATAATAATAACTAGTATAGGAATTAAAGCAATAACTATCCATGCACCAGCTAATGCTTTTTCATATATAATTATAAGTGTTGTAATTATAGTTACTATGGCACCTATACTATTAATTAAAGCACGTTTTTTCCATCCAGGTTCAGTACTACTTTTCCAATGTAGCACCATTCCTGTTTGTGCTAAAGTAAAGGACAAGAAAACACCTACTGAATACAGAGGAATTAGGCTGTGAACATCTGCTTTAAATATAAGTACTAATACTCCTGCAATAAGGGATAATACTTCAATGCCTATGGAGAAGCTTAGTCTCTTACCTTTCATAGTGAATTGTCTTGGTGCAAATCCATCTCTAGCAACAACGTACATTAGCATGGGAAATCCTGTAAAAGCTGTGTTACATGCCATTATTAATATTATGGATGTAGTAATCTGTATAAAGTAGTACATAAAGTTTCTGCCAAATACACCAAACGCTATTTGAGATAAAACTGTAACATTTTTTGTTGGTATAGCATGATAAAATCTAGCAAGTAGTGAAGTACCACCAAAGATAAACAATATTAAACTTGATAATAATATCATAACTATTTTGGCATTTTTTTGGCTAGGTTTTTTAAAGTTAGGTACTGCATTACTTACTGCTTCTAATCCCGTTAATGCTGAACAGCCAGAAGAAAAAGCCCTAAGAATTAAAAATATACTTAATGTTCCAGTTGCCTTAATGGAAGTATTTATCATAGGTGTAGCTGCACCATATATAGAGTATTTTATAAAACCATATATAATCATAGTTATCATACCCAATATAAATAAATAAGTAGGTATACTAAATATTTTAGATGATTCACTAACACCTCTTAAATTTAAGATAGTAAGTATTATAATTAATCCCACTACTAATGAAATCTTATGAATTCCTAAAGCAGGAAAAGCTGAGATTATTGCTGTAACTCCAGCACTAGCACTTACTGCAACCGTCAATATATAATCTATTAATAATGCAGATGCAGCAACTAATCCTGGTCTTATCCCTAAATTTTCTTTGGCAACTATATAAGCACCTCCACCTTGAGGGTATGCCCTGATAATTTGAACATAGGATATGGTGAGAATAAACAATAAGCCTATAATCATTAATGAAACCCATCCAAGCCAGTTGTAGGCGGTTAAACCTAATACGCCTATTAATACGACTAAAATTTCTTCTGCCGCATATGCAACTGACGAAATAGCATCACTAGCCATAATTGCTAATCCGAATAAAATATTATATTTTTCATGTGATGTTTGTTCATTTGGCAGTGGTTTACCAATTAAAACATCTACAAATTTTTCTAACATAATACTTCCTCCAAAACATATAAAAAATACATATCTATAATATGTGTATATTAATCCAGCTTAATAACTCTAATTTAAGTTATTTTGAGTAACTTTATATAGATATATACCTTTTTATAAAAATTAGTTAATGGTATAAATATGTGATATATTATATTTTAATGGAAATATTATATGGAGAGGAGAGAAGATAACTTGAAAGGTAAATATGTAGTTGGAGTTGATTTAGGTGGTACCAAAGTTTGTGCTGCTGTTGTAAACTTCATGGGACAAGTGATATGTAAGGCTACTTTACCAACGGAAGCGGAAAAAGGGGAAAATTTCATATTAAATAGGATGATAGAGATTACTCAGAAGGTAATTGAGGAGTGTAAAGTTGATAGAAAAAAAATAGTAGGCGTGGGAATCGGATCTCCAGGTCCGCTTGATATAGACAAAGGTGAGATAATATGTACACCCAATTTGCCTTTTAGAAATTTTAATATTGTAAAGCCAATAAAGGATAATTTTAAGATTCCCGTATATTTGGATAATGATGCAAATGCAGCGGCACTAGGGGAATATATGTTTGGTGCAGGCAAGGGCAGTAAAAGCATGGTATTTATAACAGTTTCTACAGGAATAGGGGGAGGAGCTGTATTAAATGGTAGAATATATAGGGGTAATACTAAAAATGCACTGGAAGTAGGGCATATGACTTTAGAAAAAGAAGGTCCTCTATGTAATTGTGGAAATTATGGATGTGCAGAGGTACTTGCATCTGGTACTGCTATAGCACGAGAAGCAAAAAGAGCAGTAAAAACAGGAGAGAGTACTTCCCTTTCCAAATATAAGAATATAACTTCAAAAGAAGTGTTTAAAGAGGCAGAACTTGGGGATGGAGTATCTAAAAAGATATTAGACAGAGCTTTAAATTATCTTGGAATATGTGTGGCAAATGTAGTAACTTGCTTTGATCCGGAAGTAGTTGTAATAGGAGGAGGAGTCTCCAAGGGTGGAAGTATAGTTTTAAATAAAGTAAAACAGGTTGTAAAAAAAAGATGTTTTCAATCTATAAGCGAAAACACTAATATACTTTCTGCACTTTTAGGAGAAGATTCCGGAGCTATTGGAGCTGCAGCTCTTGCTATTATGGAAGGTTGCTATGAAAATTAGCTGCAGCTAGCTGCCTTGTTTTTCTCAATATATATGTTTACGTATACAATAAATAGGAACATTACGTACATTACATTAATAAACTAATTGGTAACAGACATTTAAAGTAAATTTAAGGGGGAACTTGTAAATGTTACAGAGTATTATTAATGGAATTGTTCCTATAGCTGTAACTGTCATAGTAGGGGTGTTAGTTGCTGTAATTAAAGCTATTGGAGATGCCATTGTAGTATTAGTTGAGAAAAGAAAGGAGGAGGTTATACAAAAAATACGTATTAATAGATATAATGGATGCCTGCAAGTTGCCAGAGAAGTGTGGAGAGTTGTAGATGAATATTTTAGAATAAATTCAAACATAAAGAGTACTATTTCTAACAAACAAAAAAAATTTGAAGAAGAAATATTAAAAATATTGCCTGATTTGACTGCTACTCAAATAGAACAATTAAGACAATCCGTTGCAGGGGAAATAAATAAGGACAAAGATAAAATTGTACAGAATGATAGTGAGAAAATTTAAAAAGAAAACCTCACATAATGAGTTATAAAATTTTAAGACACCTATGTGAGGCTTTTAATTAACGTAAAAATTATTATGTTTACTTAAAATTAACGTAAACTATTATTCCCAACTTTACTTTCACTATTTGAAATATAACTTTTGATTTTCCCACCAGTTTTTTTTATGGTTTCTTTCAATTTTTCATTATCTAAAGAATTAGAATTTACAATTACTTTATAAGATGTGTTTTCAAGGTCTCTAAAACTACCAAAACCACTTATCATGGGACTTGTAGATGGAAGAGTCCTTCCAGAGGAAGTATAGGAAACTCCTGAGGAATTTATTACGTTTGAAAAATTTATACCAAAATCTGAATTAGCGCTTAAAGGGTCTATATAATTGTCATTTAAATCCACAGCGGTATTACTAAATCCTTCATTTTTAAGTTCTTTTACAGCTTCGTTGGCGTTTTTAATGCCTTTATAGTAAATTTCAATTCGCATTTTGACAATCTCCCTTCCTTTAATATAACATTAATAATTATAGTTATAGTTTCCCACTTATTTTGAATAATATTCTATAATCGATTTTTAAGTATCCAATATATGAAAATTTACATATTTATATATTGAGGTGGTTTTATGATAGCAAATGCTGTATTTGAAGGTGGAGGTATGAAGGGAATAGGACTTATAGGAGCAGTATGTTGTTTTGAAAAAATGGGATATAAGTGGAATAAGTTTGCAGGAACTTCTGCTGGAGCGGTAATAGCCTCACTTTTAGCAGTAGGGTATAAGGGAGAAGAATTAAAAAATATAGCTATGAACCTAGACAAAGATGTATTCTTTAAAAAAAAATGGATAAGAGAGCTTTCCTTAATTAAAAAGTCTTTTACACTTTTTAAAGATAAGGGAATATATTCTTCAGATGCTGTAAAAGAATATATTGGAGAACTCATATCTAAAAAGGGAAAAAGAACTTTTGGAGATATAAGTGTAGATGGAAAGTCACCTCTTAAAATAGTAGCATCAGATATAACTAAAAAGAGAATGATAATATTACCAGATGACTTGAAAGAATACGGCATAGATCCTATGAAGTTTGAGATAGCAGAAGCAGTTAGAATGAGTATAAGTATCCCCCTTTATTTTAAACCGGTAAAATTTTATTATAAAGGTGAATGCAGTTATATAGTTGATGGGGGCATACTCAGTAATTTTCCAATATGGATATTTGATACAGAGGAAGTACCAGAGTTCCCTACAATAGGGTTTAAGTTAGCGGAAAAGGATATAAACTATGGAGAATCGAAAAAGATGGACTTTATTTCTTACTTATTTGATATATTTGGGACTATGATAGATAAAAATGAAGAAGTGTATGTGAAGGATAAATATGCAGTTAGAACTGTATTTATTCCAACATTGGGAGTTAGAAGTACAGAATTTAATATATCCGGTAAAATGAGAATGAAACTTTTCCAATCAGGATATAGTAGTTCAGAAAGATTTTTACATCTTTGGGATTTTAACAATTATATAAGGGATTATGTAAAATAGGACATGTGAGATTATTGAATTATAATAAAATTGTGATAATATTTATTTATAACACAATTTTAACAGTTTATGCCTAGTAAGGGGAGATATACTATGAATTTTTACGTTTATAATACAATGAGTAGAAAAAAAGAAGAATTTGTTCCTGTAAATGAAGGAAAAGTTGGAATTTATACCTGCGGTCCTACAGTTTATAATTATGCTCATATAGGAAATTTAAGAACATATATTTTTGAAGATATATTAAAGAAAGCTTTTGAATATGGTCACTACAAAGTTAAGCATGTTATGAATATAACTGATGTAGGACATTTGCAATCTGATGCAGATACAGGTGAAGACAAAATGCAAATAGGGGCTGAGCGTGAAAATAAAACTGTATGGGAAATTGCTAAATTTTATGAGAATGCTTTTTTTGAGGATTGTCATAAACTTAATATAAGAAAACCTGATATAGTTTGTAAGGCTACAGATCATATTCAAGATATGATAGACATAATTAAGACACTGGAGAAAAAGGGATATACCTATACATCAAAAGGTAATGTGTATTATGAAATTGATAAGTTTAAAGATTATAATAAACTAGCCAATTTAAGTATGGAAGAATTGGAAGCAGGAGCTAGAATAGATGTGGATGAGAATAAGAAAAATCCGCTGGATTTTGTACTTTGGTTTACAAATTCTAAATTTAAAGATCAAATAATGCAGTGGAATTCCCCTTGGGGAAAAGGCTTTCCTGGATGGCATATAGAATGTTCTGCTATGTCAATAAAATACTTAGGAGATAGAATAGATATACACTGCGGTGGAGTAGATCATATTCCAGTACATCATACAAATGAAATAGCTGAATCAGAAGCAGTACTTGGACACAAATGGGTAAATTATTGGATGCATGGAGAATTTTTGGTGTTATCTGATGGCAAAATGTCTAAATCAAAAGGTGATTTTTTAACTCTTTCTAAAATTGAAAAGGAAGGTTTCTCACCTATGGATTATAGATACTTTTGTCTTCAATCTAGGTATAGGAAACAGCTTATGTTTAGCTTTGACGCATTAAGGCAGGCACAATTAGCTTACAAAAAATTAAAGGAGAAAGTTGCAGATATAGTTTCAAATGTAAAAGAAAATGAGAGGGCAGATAAGGAACTTGTTAATAAGTATAAAAATAAGTTTCAGGAAAAGATAAGTGATGATTTGAATATACCAAATGCATTTACCGTGTTATTTGAAGTTATAAAAGATAATGAATTGACAAATAAGGAAAAAAGCTTACTTATAGAAAGTTTTGATACTGTTTTTTCACTGGATCTTTTAAAGTCCAACAATCATAATTTAGAAAAGTTGGATTCAGAAGATATCAAAAGACTCATATGTGAGAGAAATGATGCAAGAAACCACAAGGATTGGCATAAGGCAGATGTTATTAGAGATGAGCTTAAATCCATGGGAATAGATATAATAGACTCAAAAGAAGGGACTAAGCTGAAGATTAGAAACAGTTAAATTAGGGTGAAAAATTAATAGGAAAATGTGATAATAAACTTTTTCAAAAAGTATAAATATATATACAGTAGATAGAGGTATGTTTATGAAGAAGTTTATTAGTATATATAAAATTAAAAAGAAAACCATTTTGTCTGTATTGGCATTTTCCTATGTAACTGTATTACTTTTATTTGGGCTTATTTATTGGAACATTGCAAATAATTCTAGGGGAGATTTTTTTGTATTTCAAAAAGATGTAAATATGACTACAAAAATAGATGCATTTAAAAAAAATCTAAACATTAAAATTAAAAGCAGAGAATTGAAAAGCACTGTGGAAGATTTAATAAATTCTGATGAATACAAAAGACCTTTTTCAAATTTAGAAATTGTAGATGATTCAGGTTCTTCTATAAATGTATTTTCCTTTGATAAGTCTTTAGGAAAATTGTGGGCCAACTATTATAGTACATTGTTAAAAGATAAGGGCGTAACCCATATAAGCCTAGAAGATATGGGAGAAGATAGGGTTAATAGTAAGTTTAACAGTTGTAAATTAAAAATATGCTTTTATACAGTAAATGAAAATGAAACGTATAAAAGCTTTAATTGCTATAAAAAAAGTCAAGCAAATAAGTTAAAAAAAGTAGATACTAAATATATGTGGGTAAATGACTATACTATGTTTAAAAGTAAATTCTTTAAAGAAGATTACTTTTATTATCCACTAAGCTTTTATTTTCCAAAGCTTGTTGAAAATTCTATATCGTTTTTGGACAATAGTCCTCTGGTACTTAAATCAGTGGTTTGTGGAAATTTCAAATATCCAATAGAGAATTTTATATATTTCAGTGCTGTAACTATAACCACATTGGGATATGGTGATATTTTACCTAATTCTACTATAGTACGTTTTATGGTAATTATGGAAACTATACTAGGGATAATAATAGTAGGCACCTTTACTTCCTGTTTATTTTGGAACAGAAATTAAAATAAAATTTGTTGTGATATAATTTATCTAGAATTAAATCTATATGTATGAGGAGATGCGTAATATGATGAATACAGTAAAAATTATAAGGTCGGATGAATATAAGACAAGCAGATGGTCGGGAGGGACTACTACAGAGCTTTTAATATATCCTTATGAAGCAAAATATGCTGAAAGAAATTTTAAATGGAGATTAAGTTCTGCAAAGGTTATAGATGAAGAATCTGTATTCACTCATTTACCTGGAATTGCTAGAATCATAATGAGCATAGATGGGAATTTAACTCTCCATCATGAGGGACACTATGAAAAAGATTTAAAGCCTTTTGAACAGGATAATTTTATGGGTGATTGGAATACTAAAAGTTTTGGAAAGGTAACAGATTTTAACTTAATGATGGCTCCTGGATGCCAGGGAAAAATAGAGACATACACTTTTGAAGGTGAAAAAATTTATGAAGAAAAACTTAATCCAAGTGAGTATATTAATAGAGAAAAAGATATAAAACAAATTACATATATATTTTATATTTTGGGTGAAAAAGTGGAGGCTTATATTAGCGGTATGAAGGTGTATCTTAACAATAAAGATACACTAGCTGTAACCACTTTGGTTAATGGTGATCCTTTTAATATTAAATTTTGCAATAGAGGTGAAAAAGACCTTAAATGTATAAAGACAGAAATAGTATATTAATTTAAAATAATATTTTTAACTTAGCATTTATGTTTATTAATAAAAAAAGCAGAAATGCTTTTTTATGCTCATCTTTGGAAAAGTATTTTACAGAATATAGTTTGATAGTATCATTTTTTATTTCATAACTATAATATGGAAGTGCAAGTATATATAGGAAAAGACTAAATTTCAATAAGAACTAGTCTATGGATTACTTTTCTGTTAAAATACTTTTATAGTATATGGTTAGAGATATTATTATAAATAATTTCAGTTTAATTTTTAAAAATTTCCTAGTTAAAGATATCTAAATAACAAGGTAGTGAATGTAAAAAATATAATAAAAGAGGAGAACTTATGAATGTTAGGTTTAAAACAACCTTGATGATTTTTACAAGCTTTTTGCTTTTGATGATTTTGGCATTCATTATATTTAATTTTGCCATTTTTAAATATATTGACAGAATTGAAACTAAAGGTGTAGACGATAGTTTTCAAATTGTAAATTCATTGATTAGTAGGGAAAAGAAGAATATGGAGGCAACGTCTATTGATTGGTCTCACTGGGATGAGACTTATAACTTTATGTTAGGTGAAAATACCTCATATTATATAAAAAATAATTTTGGAGGTAATACATTAAAAGAGCTGAATTTAAATTTTATGGCTTTTGTGGATACAAAAGGTGGTATGGTCTATAGCATTTCAAATGGACTAAAAAATAGTATAAAATCAGAACTAGAAGACAGATTATTTAAAAGACCAGATAATTTTAAGAAAATAACTACATTTAAAAATAATGATGAAATACGTTCTGGCATTATAGATATTTCGGGAAAAGAATTCATTGTTACTATTTCACCTATAACAACAACTAATAAAAATATGAAAAGTAACGGAAATTTGATATTAGGAAAATTTATAAACGATTCATTCCTTAGTTATATGAGTTCTGTAACAAAATCTAAAGCTAAATTTGTAAGAGATATATCTTCTAGGAATATGGAAGGTACTGTTGTAAAAAAGGATAATGATTATATTACAGGATATAGAACAATACGAGATATAAATGGAAATATGTCTATAACCATGTCCATTACTATAATGAGGTATGAATATAAGTTGGGTAAGTTTTATTTTATAATTCTTATTTTAATTTTTTTATTGTTGGCGTTTATAGTATCATGTATTTTGTTAGTCATTTTTAATAAATGTATATTAAATCGTTTTAAAAGTATTAATGAATTTATAAATAAGGTATCTCAAAATAAAGATATGAGTGTTCGTTTAAATATTTCTGGAAATGATGAAATAGCAAATGTTGCTAATTCTACCAATGGAATGCTGTCTCAATTAGAATCTGCTTACAAAGATATTTTAATATTAAGTTATTTTGATAAACTTACGGGATTGAGAAATAGAACATATGTAGAACAAAAATTTGACGAACTAAACTTAAAATCAGTGGCTAATTATTGCATGATAATAGGTGATATAAATGGTATGAAACTTATAAATGATAAATTTGGGCACAGAGAAGGTGACAGATTGATATGCACTATAGCTAATGTATTAAAAAAAGTATGTTCAAAAGATGATATTGCAGCAAGGTGGAGTGGAGATGAATTTATAGTACTTATTATAGACAAAGAGTATTCTTATTCATCAAGTCTAATGCAAAATATTAAAGGCGAATGTGAAAAGGTAATGAATTTTAATTTTGAAATTAGCATAGCTTGGGGCATTGCAGAAAAAAGCCATCATCTTAAACTAGAGGAAGTTATGAATTTAGCAGAAGAAAGAATGTACAGAAGTAAACTGGTTAAGATAAAAAGTTCAAGAAACGCAATTATTGCATCTCTTGAAAAAATTTTATATGAAAAACATAGTGAAACGGAAGAGCATACTCAGAGAGTTAAAGAGCTTAGTGTTAAGTTGGGTAGGAAACTTAATTTATCTCAAGAGCAACTGGAAGAATTGGAGTTATTGAGTTTACTTCATGATATTGGGAAAATAGGAATACCTGATAATGTATTGATGAAGCCGGGTAAGTTAACTGATGAAGAGTGGGATATAATGAAAAAACATACCGAAATAGGTTATAGAATAGCTAAAGCAACACCAGGATTAAGTCATGTAGCAAATGAAATACTTTGTCATCATGAAAAATTTGATGGGACAGGCTATCCTCAAGGACTTAAAGAAGGAGAAATACCTATTTTGTCAAGAATAATAAATATAATAGATTCTTTTGACGTAATGACTCATAAAAGAATATACAAAAATGCTAATGACATGAACTATGCCATTAAAGAGTTAGAAAGATGCTCTGAAACCCAATTTGATCCTCATATGGTTAGAGAATTTATAAAACTTTTAAAGAAATAGTTATATGTAGTAAATAAAAAAGGCCTTTAAAATATTATTGTTTTTGGGCCTTTTTATATTTAAAAAATTTAAATACAAGTGTACATAAATTATATGTAATAATTCTATTTAAACAGGGTAAAACTATAATAGGAAAGTTGGTTAGCAATTTTATAAGAAATGTGAGGGAGGGCTTAATAAATTGACTGTAGGATCTCAAGTAAAACAGACATTAGCTGTTCTTAAAGGTGCTGAAAGTACTTTGAGAGTATATTCTCTTCAAGAACAGGATAAAAAAGTAAAGAATGTGTACAAAGAGGCACTGGATGCTGTAGATGGTATTACAAAGAATCTAAATGATAGATTAAAATATTTAGAATATGAAGAGCCTCAATATAAACAGAATTGATTTGGGGGAATAATATATGAAAATTTGGATTATAATTTTGTTAAAATCTACGGTACTATTTTTTGTTACCTTGTTTTTTATAACAATAATGGGAAAAAAGTATCCCAGAAGGATAACCCCTTTTAATTTTATAAATTATAGTGTAATAGCGGTTTTAATAGCATTAACGTGTATAAATGTTATATACAACTGGGTAATTGGTATTCTGGCCATAGCTGTATGGATGCTTCTTCCGCTAATTTTAGAATATGCTTCTATGAAAAGCAAATTTATATCTAATTTGCTAAAGGGTAAAGGAATTGTAGTTGTAAAAGAAGGAAAAGTAATGGAAGAAAATTTAAGTAAAATTGGATGCAGCGGCGAGGACTTATTAAGGGAACTTCGCTCAAAAAATATATTTAATTTAGCAGATGTGGAATTTGCCATGATGGAATCTACAGGAGATATAAATATACTCATGAAATCAGATAAAAGGCCACTTACTCCAAATGATCTTCAAATAGAAGTGTGTCAAGAAGGAGCACCCCAGACTGTAATATTGGACGGAAATATAATAAATGAATCCTTGAGTAATTTAGGACTAAATCAAGGATGGCTTGATGTACAGTTAGAATCTAAAGGTGTATCTTTGGATAATGTATTTATAGGTCAGGTTAATTCAAAAGGAGAACTCTACATAGATTTATTTGATGATTTAATTCAAACTCCCCAATCAAATGTTAGAAAAATTCTCTATGCCAATCTGGAAAAGGCTCAGGCAAATTTGATGTCATTTGCACTTGAAACTGAGGATAAAAAGGTAAAAGATATGTATAAAAAGGATTCTGATATTTTAAAGAATGTATTAATAAAGTTAAAACCCTATTTATTGAAATAGAAGGTGATGAAATGTCCAATAAAAAAAATAAAAAGTTGACTCCTGTACAACAAGAGTATCAAAATTTGGCTAAAACAAAAGAGACAAAAAGAAATGTTCTTAAAAATAGTCTGAAGGCATTTTTGGTTGGCGGGAGTATTTGTGCTTTTGGTCAGGTACTTCAAATTATATTTATAAAGTATTTTAAGTTTACAGAGGCCAATGCTGGTAATCCGACATCTGCAGTCATAATAATAATTGCTGTATTACTTACAGGGTTTGGAGTGTTTGATCACATTGCACAATGGGCTGGTGCAGGAACATCTATTCCTGTTACTGGTTTTGCAAATTCCATTGCATCCGCTGCTATAGAACATAGAAGCGAAGGATTCGTTCTTGGTGTAGGAGGAAATATGTTTAAAATTGCAGGTCCTGTAATAACTTTTGGAGTTTTTTCTGCTTTTGTAGTTGCTACTATAAAAGTAATTATTAAATGGTTAGGTGGGATGTAAATGATTCAAGGTCATCAATCATGGGTATTTGAATCTAAACCGACTATACTTGGATGTGGGGCAGTAGGAGGACCGTTTGAAGCAAAAGGTGCTTTGGCTAAAGATTTTGATTTGCTTCATGAAGATATATGGGTTGGACAGGATAGTTTCGAGAAATCTGAAAAAAAGTTATTGGAGGAAGCCTGTCAGATTGCTATAAAAAATGCAAAAGTGAAAAAGGAAAGTGTAAATTTTTTCGTAAGTGGAGATCTTATAAATCAGATAGTTATCAGTAGTTTTGCTGCTAGAACTTTAAGCATACCGTATTTAGGTATATTTGGAGCCTGCTCAACTTCTATGGAAGGGTTAGCTATATCGTCTTTGCTTGTAGATAATGGTGCAGCAGAATATGTTCTTTGTGGAACATCCAGCCATAATGCTGCTGCAGAAAAACAGTTTAGATACCCTACAGAGTATGGGGGCAGAAGCCGCCTACAGCTCAATGGACGGTAACAGGAGCAGGAGCTGCAGTAGTTGGAAAAGGTACTGGACCTAAAGTTACATCAGCTACTATAGGTAAAGTAGTAGATATGGGAATTTCTGATCCATTTAATATGGGTGCTGCTATGGCACCAGCCGCAGTAGATACAATAGAAGCTCATTTTAGAGATTTAAATAGAGATCCTTCTTATTATGACATAATAGCTACAGGAGATTTGGGGAAAATAGGTCATGACATAGCAGAAGAAATTTTAAAAAAGGATGGATTTAAGTTTCAGGAAGGAGTATTTAAAGACTGCGGAAAGCTGATATATAACAAAGATCAACCTGTATTTTCAGGTGGCAGCGGATGCGCATGTTCTGCTACGGTAACTTATGGACATTTCTTTAAGGAAATGAAGAAAAAAAAGTTAAATAAAATATTGGTAGTAGCAACAGGAGCACTTATGTCACCTATGTCATATCAACAAAAAGAGAGTATACCATCTGTGGCTCATGCAGTATCTATAGAAGCATAGAAGAGAGGTGCATTCATATGGAAAAATTTGTTTGGGCATTTTTAGTAGGCGGAGGAATATGTGTAATAGGTCAGATAATGATGGACGTATTTAAACTCACACCGGCACATACAACAACTACTCTTGTAGTAGTAGGAGCTGTTCTTGGAGGATTGGGATTATATGATCCTTTAGTAAAGTTTGCTGGCGCTGGTGCTTCTATACCAATAAGTAGTTTTGGAAATTCATTAGTTAAAGGGGCTATGATGGAAGCAGATGAATATGGAATAATAGGTGTGCTAACAGGAATTTTTGAGATTACCAGTGCTGGTATTTCTGCTGCTGTTATTTTTGGATTTATAGGAGCCTTAATATTTAAACCTAAAGGATAATTTAAAGGAGGTGATAATAAATGACAGTTGGAACTCAAATGCAGCAAGCAATAGCAGGAATTCAAAGTGCAGCTGCAACTATGAAAACATTTGAACTTGAGACACAGGACAAAAGTGCTAAAAAAGATTTTCACCAAATAGCAACAAACTTGGATGAAGCTCTTCAAATACTTCAAGGAAGGCAAAACTTTATACAGCAAGAGGAACCACAATACAAACAATGTTAATAATAAAAATATAGTGCAATTAATAAAAAATTTAAAGGTCATAATTGTCAGTTAATATGATAATTATGACCTTTATTTAAACAATGATATACTGAAATGTATTATGTTAAAATAATAAATATTATGTAAATAGAAAATAAAGTAAACAAAAAAGTAATAATAAACAACAGTTGTAAATAAAGAGAAAACTAATTAAAATAAAAAGTATAAAGCATCAATAACCAAAATGGAGATTTATTATGACTTTAAATAATGAAAAGACTGTTTTAATTACAGGAGCTTCAAGTGGAATAGGACTTGAACTTGCAAAATTATTTTCTAAGGATGGATATAATTTAATACTTGTAGCTAGAAGTGAAAACAAATTAGAAGAAATAGCAAAAAATTTAATAAAAAAATATAATATTAATGTACATATAATAAAAGAAGATCTTTCAAAAAGAGAATCTGTAAAAGATCTATTTTTAAAAGTGCAGCAGCTAGGCATAAGGGTAACTACTCTTGTTAATAATGCAGGTGCAGGTTACTGTGGACTTTTTCATGAAATTGATATAGACAAAGATGAAAAAATGATAGGTTTAAACATTGAAGCTATTACTTATTTAACGAAGTTATTTTCAAAAGAAATGATAAAGTTAAAAAAAGGGAGTATATTAAATGTGGCATCTACGGGTTCTTATGAACCAGGACCTTATATTGCAGTATACTATGCGTCTAAAGCATATGTGCTATCCTTTTCTCAAGCCCTTGAAAATGAGCTAAAACCATATGGTATAAAAGTATGTACTCTGTGCCCAGGAGCTACTAAAACTGGATTTTCTAAAAATGCAGGTAAAAAAGATATAAAAACTGCTATGAGTGCTGAAAAAACTGCTGAGATAGCTTATAGAGGATTTATGAAAAATAAATCTGTTATAATACCAGGATTTTTTAATAAAATAGCTGTTTTATTTTGTAAGCTATTGCCAGGTAAGATTTCTGCGGTTGTTGTTAGAAGAATACAGGAAAATGTAACTAAAAATTTTTAAAATAAATACTTTAAAGTTAAAAAATAGGTAGTATAATAGTAATATAATGGGAATACATAATACTATGAAATGGGGGATTATTTTTATGAAAGTTATAATAGATAGGTTTGAGGGACCTTATGCCGTTTGCGAAAAGGAAGATAAAACTATGATGGATATAAAACGAATAAATTTACCCATTGAAGCAAAAGAGGGATATGTACTTGATGTACATGGAGATGAAATAACTATAGATTTAGAAGAAACCCAAAATAGGAAAAAACATATGGAATATATAACTAAAGATATGTGGAATTAATTTTCCTATACTTATTTTAGGGAACAAAACTACTTCTGCATTTATGCAGAAATAGTTTTGTTCCACTTTTCACATCTTCCACCAAAGAAGCCCATAGTTTTTTTAGTGCCTGATATTTTTACAACTTCACATCTATTAGGGCATCCTCCACATTCAAAACTTTTAGATGTAAAACTAGCATTTGCTAAATTAAATCCATTAAAGTTAGTGATCTTATTACTTTTTTGCAAAGCTTCCTTTGCTAAAATGGCTGCACCAATGGCACCCATTACTTTGAAATTTTGAGGGATTACTACTTCCTTATTCAGTATTTCTTCAAAAGCAGTCTTCATTCCTATATTTGCAGCAACTCCTCCTTGAAAAAATATTTTGGATTTTATATCTTTGCCTTTGGCCACATTGGTTAAATAATTTCTGACAAGAGCATTACAAAGACCTTTTATTATATCAGAGTTACTATAACCTAATTGCTGCTTGTGTATCATATCTGATTCAGCAAATACGGCACATCTCCCTGCTATTCTTACAGGAGAAGTAGACTTTAAAGCATATTCTCCAAATTGTTCAATAGGTATATCTAATCTTTCAGCTTGACGGTCTAAAAAGGAACCTGTTCCTGCTGCACATACTGTATTCATTGCAAAATCTAGCACAATTCCATTTTGCAAAAGTATTATTTTAGAATCCTGTCCACCTATTTCTATTATGGTTTTAACATCTTTATCTAGGTTTAAGGCAGCAACGGCATGAGAAGTTATTTCGTTTTTAATTATATCAGCGCCTATAATAGAAGCAGCAATTTGTCTTCCGCTTCCAGTGGTTCCAACTGCACTTATGTCTGTGTCTTTATATTTATTTTTCAATAATTTAAATCCTTCTTGAATTGCACTTATAGGTCTTCCTTTTGTCCTCAAATAAAGTGATTCAAGTAAGTTCATATTTTCATCAACTATTACAATATCTGTGCTAACTGAGCCTACGTCAACTCCCATATAATACATTTTTTTTTCTCCTTTCAAGTAAATCTAAAAATGCTTCTATTCTTGTTATATATCCAGCTTCACCAGTCATTTCATCTACTATTAATGTAAGTATAGGGAAATTTCTATCCTTTGATATAGTTGGAAGTATGGATTTTGATACAATTTCAGGCATACATCCCATAGGAAAAATCTGTATAGCACCATCAAACCCTCTTTTATCTGCTAAAACAGCTTCTCCTATACATTCCCTCGCATGACCTCCTATATAATAAGGTAAATATTTTTTAGAATTTTTTCTTAAATTGAGTGAATTCAACTTTAATGGAGATAAAGCCATATCTTTAATCCACCAACTTGGAGAAAGATATCTAGCTGTAGATACTCCATAATTCATAAGTTTTTCTTCTATAAAAAGATTTGAAAAAGGTTCTATTATAGTATATATTTCACCGATTATAGCAATTTTTAAAGGGTTTTTATTTTTAGAAATTGGTACTTTGCTTAACTGCTCCATATATTTTTTTATAGTAAATATCATTTCTTCTGGTGAAGCAGTTTTAAAAGCTTTTAATTTACAATCTTTTAATATATCTTTGCACTGTCCTTTTTTTATTTCATAACCTGATAATAATTTTGCCTTTTTATCTATATTGTCCATTAGATTTATTATCTTAAGTCCTTGATGTACTACTTTTAACTTTTCTATGGCATTTTTCTTGCTAACTGATCCAATAGAAAGCAGTCTTCTCATAAGTTCTTTCAATCCTATATCTTTTGGATAATCTAAAACTATAAAATTTAAGTTATAGCCTAATTTTTTCAATAAATTCATTTGAAGTTCGCAATATTCTCCAAATCTGCAGGGGCCGCAGCTTCCAACTATTAATATTGTATCTGCACCTTGTTTTATACTTTGTATATAATTTCCTATCATTATTTTAAAAGGAAGGCACATTTCTTCTGGAGAATAAAATGATCCAATTTCTAGAGCTTCCCTGTTGCTCAATGGAGGAATTATATAATCAACTCCAAGTCCATCAAATACAGCCTTTGCTGCAAAACAAGTATTGCCAAGGTGGGGGAAGGTTACTTTCATAAATTTGCACACCTCCTTTTAAGCATATCTGAAAAGGCTTCTAATCTAGTATTAAAACCTGCTTCTCCAGTTTGTTCATCTATTTTTAATATAAGCATAGGAAAATCTTTTAACCTATTTTTAATAAGTTCAATTACTACGGAATCTATTCCGCAGGCAAAAGAAGAGATGTATATTATACCATCTACTTTTTTATTTTCTGCTGCATAAGTGGAAAAACCATAAGAATTTCTAGCAAAATGCCAAAATGGTTTTTTAAACAGATGCTCTACTTCACTGTTTATTATGCTTTTATTTATACTTTCTTCTGTAACTATGCCGATACCGAGTTTGTTTAATTTTTTTACTATATTCATATTGGTAAAGGTGTCATATAAGTTGTAAGGATGACTTACTAATGCAGTTTTTATAGGAAAACCATTGGTATCTATGGATAACTTATAATTTTCTTGGGTACTTAATGCTTTTTTATAGGCATTATTTATGCTAAAAATATTTTTAGTAAATATCAAACCGGCTTTTAATAACCAGTTTCTACATTTAGTTTTAGAAAAAGCATATATAGGGTAGGTTAATAATGGAGGCATATTGGGAATATCATTTGTTATCATTTCTGGAAGACCGCAAAATTTTGGACATATAAATTCTCTTTTTTGTAGTTGCATTATTCTAGGAATAAGCATGATGTCACATTTATCCTTTATTGAAGCTGCGTGACCATGAAATACTTTTATTGGGAGACATGCTTCATCTACACAGTATTTTGTTCCAAGATTAAGTATATATTTATCTGTATCTTGGGATGTTACTATCTCAGCTCCAAGTTCTTTAAAGAATGTTTCTATAAAAATGTGATATTTACAATACAATAATCCTTTAGGAATACCTAGTTTCATATATAAGTTGCTGCTTTTAATAGGGGAGAAGTACATAGAAATTTCTAAGCAGCAATTCCTCCAATCTTTTATGATTAAATATTTACATTTGTATATTTTGCCATAATTCCTTGAATTTATTCAATCTTCATGAAATATTATTTTTTTACTTTGCAGAATAAATATTATGTAAAGTAAAAGATGAACTTATAAAAAGGCTATTTTGTGAGCTATCTGATGGCTACTATCCTCAACACTCTCATCTTCCGGCTGAGTCTAAGAATCACTTGATAAATATATGAATTGTACTGAAAAAAATGTTTTTAAAAAAGTTTTCGACTATAAAATACAAGTTAGGAGTATTTCTATTTTCTAATTTTATAAATAAGAGGGTATATAATATCTAAAAATAAATCATAATTCTGCAAATATTACTCAAAAAGATTAATGACAAGAAATAGGAAAGAATAAAGTAGAAAAATGAATCCACAAAGTTATGCCCATATTGTGGAAATATTTCAATTTGATAAAAATTGAATTTTTCATACAATGAGATACATATATTTTTAAATTAAAAATGAATTACTTTAATTTCAAATATTCTTTTTTAAAATTTGAAATACAAATTGAGAATATTATCAATTGAAATAAAAATTTAATGCATAGGATATATTTTTACAAATTAATACATAGAAAGCATGTAGCATAAAATAGCACGTAATTTAAAGAAAATCTGTGACATTAATCAGCATAAAATAGCAATACAAAAAATAATTAACAAATTATTCATATAATATAAAGGCATATAAGAAGGATTTTAGCTTAGTTTTATAGAATATTAACTTCGCTAAATAACCATTTAGCGAAGTTATACCTAATTTTAGAGAGGGGAATGGCCATATGCAGTATAATTTAAGTAATATTTATAATCCTGAACTTCCACAATGCCTGAATGACTTTTTAAATTACCTTGGAACTATTCGAGGTAAGTCAAAAAATACACAGGATGGATATCAAGTTGATTTAACCATGTTTTTTAGATTCTTAAAAATATATAGAGGAATTGTTAAGGAAAACTATGAATTTGAAAATATAGATATAAGTGATATAAATACAGATTTTATACGCAAAATAACTTTAAGCGATTTATATGCGTTTATATCCTTTGCTGAAAACTATAGAAATAATGGCAATTATGCCAGAGCTAGAAAAGTAGCTTGCTTAAAATCATTTTTTAAGTACCTTTTTAGCAAAGCTAAATTGATAGATACAAATCCAGCTTTAGAGCTGGAATCTCCTAAAATAGATAAGAGGAACCCTATTTATTTAAGTTTGAAGGAAAGCAAAATTCTTTTAAATTCTATAGATGGTAAATTTAAAGAAAGAGATTATTGTATCATAACCTTTTTCTTAAACTGTGGAATGAGACTTTCAGAGCTCTGCAGCATAAATATATCAAAGATTAAGGAAGACACGTTAACTGTAGTTGGAAAAGGAAATAAGGAAAGAACTATATATTTAAACAGAGCCTGCTTGACGGCTTTAAATAATTATCTTGAAATTAGAAATAAGGATTATGACAAAATAAAAGATAAGGATGCCCTTTTTCTAAGTAAAAATCATACCAGGATAAATAAAAGATCTGTGGAAATGATGCTTAAGAAATATTTAAAAAATGCAGGACTTGACAGCAACAAATATACGCCGCATAAATTAAGACACACGGCTGCAACTCTTATGTATAAATACGGAAATGTAGATATTAGAAGCCTTCAAAAAATATTAGGTCACGAAAATGTATCTACTACTCAAATTTATACTCATGTAGATGATGAACAATTGAGGGAAGCAGTAAATTCAAATCCTTTAAGCAATGAAGAAGAATAAAGAAGTACGTCTGTTCCCTACTCTTTCAAAGAACAGACGTACTTTTTACTTGGTTTCTTTTTTCTTTTTAATTCTTATAAGGCCAGGATAATCTTCATGAGTTATATCTTTATATTTTTCTCTATCTTCTAAAATTTCTTTTAATCCATCTATATCATCAATGAATTGAACATTGATTTTGTCATCTTTTAGATCTGATTGTGAATTTTCATCATCATTTAATTGAGAATGAGAGTCATTATTATTTTTTGTGCTGTTTTCTAAATCTTCCTCCTGATACTCTTTTACTTCCTCTTTATCATCTATAATTTGGTCAATTTTTATGGCCTTCATATCATACCCTTCCATTTCAAGACATTTGCCACAGTTGTCACATTTCTTGTTTGAATCTAAATCGCAGACTTCACATTCACCGCAATTATTGCAGGACTTTTTTTCATCAAATATGCAGTATTCTCTATTCATACATAGTACTCCTTTAAATTTTATATAAATATGTATATTAATAATAATCAGTATAGAACATAAGTTTGATATTTGTCAACTTATATGATATAATTCACATAAGTAAATTAGAGGGGTGTTTTCAATGACAGAACACAATCGAGATAGACAGTTTCAAATATATGAATTTATCAAGACTCAAATTAGGGAGAAAGGATATCCCCCTTCTGTTAGAGAGATATGTGCAGGTGTAGGTTTAAAATCTACTTCTACTGTTCATAGTCATCTAGAAAAATTAGAAAAAAAGGGCTTTATAAAAAGGGATTCTTCAAAATCTAGAACCATAGAAATTATTAATAGATCTGTTCCTAAAACTACTAAAAAAGAACTAATAGATATACCTATTGTAGGAACTATAACAGCAGGAATGCCTATTTTAGCAGTAGAAAATATAGAAGATGTATTTCCCCTTCCAATAGAATATGTAAAAAATAAAAATCAGTTATTTATACTCAAAGTACAAGGAGAAAGTATGATAGATGCGGGTATATTGGATGGAGATATGTCTATAATAGAACAGACTAATTTTGCTGAAAATGGAGATATAGTAGCAGCTTTAATTGACAACGAAGCTACTTTGAAGAGGTTTTTTAAAGAGAAGGATCATATAAGATTGCAGCCTGAAAACGAAAGTATGTCTCCTATTATAGTAGATGATTGTAAAATAATTGGTAAGCTGGTAGGAATATATAGAAGGTACTAGATATTTTTACGTAAATATACAAAGAGGTAAAGTACAGGTGTAAATATGCAGAAAGTTATTTTTCTTGTAGATATGAATGCTTTTTTCATAAGTTGTGAGGCAACACGTCATCCTGAAATTATAAATAAGCCTGCTGCAGTAGCTGGAGATCCTAAAAATCGGTCAGGTATTATTCTAACTGCAAATTATGAAGCACGAAGATTTGGAGTTAAAACAACTATGCTTTTACATCAAGCTCTAAAGCTCTGCCCAGATATGGTTGTTATTCCCCCTGATCATCAATTTTATAAGCAAAAATCCAGAGAAGTTATGAGTATACTTTCACAGTATACTCCTTCTATTGAGCAGAATAGTATTGATGAAGCCTGGCTTGATATGACGGGCTGTGAAGGAATTTTTGGAAAACCGTTTGAATCAGCTAAAAGAATTATGAATCACATTAACAGTGAGTTACATTTAAAATGTTCTATAGGTATATCTCAAAATAAGTTCTTATCAAAAATGGCTTCTGATATGAAAAAACCTTCCGGCATTACAGAACTTTGGAGGCAGGATATTAAAGTAAAGCTATGGCCACTCCCTATTGAATCTATGTATGGAGTTGGTAGGCAAACTTCACAAAAGCTTCAAAGAATGGGAATTAAAACTATTGGCGATCTTGCACTTTTTAGTAGACAACATCTTATAAAAAAGCTTGGCAAAATAGGTGCTGAGATTCATCAGCTTGCAAATGGTATAGACATCTCTCCTATAAAACAACATTTAAAAAAGGATATAAAATCAATTAGTAAGTCTACTACATTAGGCGAAGATATTTCAGACATGGAACGTGCAAAAATTATTTTGATGAAACTTTCCGATGAAGTTGGAATGATGGCACGTAAATATGGGAAAAAAGGCCATACAATACAAATTAGCATCAAATATTCTAATTTTCAAACTATTACTCGGCAAACAACAGTACCTGCAACTTATTTAGTTAAGGAAATTTATTCTACAGGAATTAAGCTTCTTGAGAAAAATTGGAATTTACAATTACCAATACGGTTATTAGGGATAAGTCTTAGTGGATTTAGTGGAGATACTAGTATACAGCAGATATCAATTTTTAATATGAAAGAAATTAAGTGTGAAGAAAGATGTATGAAAGCTGCGGATAAAGTTGACAAAATAGAAAATGCCATTGATAGTATACGAAAAAAGTACGGCTATTCAATAATTAATCGTGCAGTATTGATGAAGAAAAATAATAAAGATTAATTCTTTTTTAGGGAATATAAGTAAGGCTTTTTTACATATACTTGTATCCCCTATTTTTAGATTTCATCAGGTGGTATTGAATAATTATTCTTAATGGTAGAAAGTGTAACTATAGTTTTAGTTCTTAAAACTCCCTTAATTAGTTTTATTTCATTTAAAATCTTTTCAAGAGTTTCTGTGTCTTCAGTAACAATTTTTAATGCGTAATCGAAGTCACCAGTTAAATAGTGACATTCAATTATTTCATTTTCATTTTGAATAAATTCTACAAATTTGTCTGTAAAATTTGGATTTTTAAGACTTATAAACATTATCACTGTAATATTTTTATTCATTTTCTTATTGCTAATAATTATAGTATACTTTTCTATTACTCCTGATGCATCAAGTTTTTTCAATCTATCACTTACGGCAGGTATTGATAAATTGATTTTACTGCTTATCTCTGAAGCTGAAATTCTGGAATTTTCCTTTAGTAATTTTAATATATTAACATCTATAGCATCCATATTAAGCAAAACCTCTTTTTTAATTTATTAAATATATTATAGTATATAGTTAAAATTATTAAATATATTTCAGATAATAAAATAAAAAATAAGGCTAAAATATCATTTAACCTTATTTTTTAAAACATTTTGTATAAAATTCATTGGATTTCCTAAAAGTTTTAATTTACACTATTCTTTTTTAAAATTATTAGCTGCCTGTACCATAGCTTGTATATTTTTCAGTGGAGTTGTAGTTCCCAAACCACAAGCTGGAGACAATATATGGACACCGCTTTTTAAACAATTTTTTGACAAGCTAGTTACTTCTTCTAAAGAACTATTTTGAAGAGAAAAAGTGCTTACATTTCCCATTATGGCTTTATTTGTTACATTTTCACACATTTGCTTTATGCTAGTTACAGCATCAAAACTTATAGCATCACTATGAAGTTCATTTAATTCCTTGTAAATACTTTTTAATCTTCCACATATATGAACTATAATACCGTATTTTGAATATTTATTTAATCCATCAATTATTTTATTTATATAAAAGAGTCCATATTTTCTAAAAGTGCTAGGACCTAATATTTCACCTGTTCCGCTTGGATCTGAAATAGTAATTAAATCAGCTCCTGCATTTAACTGTGCCCTTCCAAAGTTTATAAGATTATCAGTTACAAAATCCATCATTTCATGGGATTCCTTTGGTTTTACTATGAGTTCTTTATAATATTTAACAGGTTCCATAAGAGATGATGCGGTACTAATAGGACCTGTTAAATTAGCTATAATAGGTATATTTTTATTTTTTCCTTTTAAAAGTTTAATTGTATCTAATACTACTTGAGCTCTGCCACTATGGACCTCTAATTTTTTTAATTTTCTCCATTCAGTTACTGAATTAATAGCATAAGAAGAAATTCTGGGTTCGCTTATTTTTGTTCCTAAAAATACTTTTGATCCCATACTTTCAGCTTCTATAGTCATACAAAAAGGCACTCCAAAATTTTCAAAGCCTCCATTTTCATACATACCTGCAGCCAAATCTGCCATTATTTTTGGACTTGTATGAGCTTCTGGCCATTCACAATGGGTTAAGTCCATTACTTCTTCCACTATCATATTCATCATTCCTCCAGGACATATACAAGGAGGTCTATCAACTTTTTTTCTTTTAAGAGATAATCCAAGCCTCTCTTTTTCAGATAACAAAAAACCACCAACCTTTATTTTGAATTTGTGTTATACAATAAATGATTTTACCTTTTCAACATCTATTGGGTATCCAATTTTTCTAACAGTATCCATCATTAATTGTATATTTTCTGAAGGGGTTTCTACAGGTAAACTACACCCGGACATTACCACATAACCTTTTAAACTATCATATCCATCTAATACACATTTGGCAACTGTATTTACAATTTCTTTTTTTGTGCCTCCATACATTATATTTGAAGGATCTACATTACCCATTATTTTTACTTTATCGCCTAGTTCTTCTTTACATTCTTTTAAACTTTCTACATTGTCCATACTAAAACCACTGACACCTATTTTAGAAAGTTTTCCAACGTAGGGCCATATTTTTTTAGTTTTACCACATACATGAAGTACACATGTTTTCCCTTGAGATTGTATGAATCGTACAAGCTTTTCTAAATAAGGCATGCAGAATTTTTCAAAATGTTTTGGGCTAACTACAGTGCAAGAGGATAAAGGTTCTGAAATAGTAATAGAAAGTCCTAAACTCATTACAACTTTTGCGTATTCTATACATGTCTGTAAGGAAAGTTCACAAAGCTTATGTACGGCCTCTGGATTTTTAAAAAATAGTCTTGTCATGTTTTCTATTCCTACAAGGAAAAAGGCATTTGAAAATGGTCCTACTATACCTCCAGAACAAGCAACTTCTTTCCCAACTTTATCAACTAAATACTTCATCGCCTCAATATATACGGGCAACCTGCCATCTTTATAAGGATTTGCTATTTTTATTTTATCTATATCATCAATATTTTTTATGGCCGGTTTTAAGAGATCAGCAGTATTATCTTCTGGAAATGTAAGCTCACATCCCATAGCTTCTGCCCAAGCATATAAATCTGTGAATACTCTTAATCCATCCATATGAAATTTTTTATACGCTGCTATTTGTGCCTCAGCTATAGCTTGTCCGCTAGTATTAAAATCTGAAATCTTGCAGCCATAAATTCTTGCTACGCCGTTAGCTATATTAGGATTGCAGGGTAACCTATCTGCTTCTTGCTTTTTATTTAATGCTATAGATCTTTCTATAGGTGTCATTTGATCTTCCATAATTTTGATCTCCCCTTATATAGTTTCTGATGTTTGTTTTTTAATTAAAGCTTTAGCTCGTTTAGCGGCTTTTGAAGCATCTAAGGTATAAGCATCTGCCCCTATTTTATCTGCAAAGTTTTGAGATATAGGGCCTCCGCCCACCATGACTGATATTTTGTCTCTTATGCCTTCTTTTTTCAAAAGGTTTATTACCTCAGCCATGCCATCCATAGTAGTAGTCATAAGAGTTGACAGTGCAATAATTGAGGCTCCTACTTCTTTGGCTTTATTTACAAAATCTATAGGAGGTATATCTCTTCCTAAGTCTATAACTTCAAATCCTTCTGTTTCCATCATTATTTTAACTAAGTTTTTACCTATATCGTGAGTGTCTCCTTCTACTACACCAATTACTACTTTAGCTTTATTTTCAGTTTCTTCTTTTTCCAAATGCGGTTTTAATATATCTAAACCAGAATACATAGCATCAGAGCACAAAAGTAGTTCAGGTATATAATATTCTTCTTCTTCATAGAGCTTCCCAGCTCTATTCATGCCATCAGCTAATCCTTTATCTATAGCTTCATAAGCATTGATATTATTTTCTACACACTTTTTTGATATTTCTATAGTTTCCTCCTCTTGCATATTTACTACAGAATCAGATAGTTCTTTTAATAAATCATCCTTCATAATAAAATCATCCTTTCTTAAATTTATATTTGTATATACAATTAGAAATTCAAAGCTTTTACAAAGTGGTCTTGAAAATCGTCTCTTGTTGATAACTCTACTATTTTTATATTATTTCTAATAGTGCTCATCTCATTTAGCTTGTCCTCATTTATAAGGGCTATCTTCGCTCCTTCTATAGCTGAATTACCTACAAAAGTTATTTTATTATTAAACCCTTTAGGTATAAGGCCTATTTCTTTTATACTTTCAGGATTTATATGATAGCCAAAAGCACCTGCAATCACTATTTCTTCTATAGATTCAATGCTTATGTCAATTTGCTTTAAGAGCATAGTAATACCTGATGAAATGGCAGCTTTGGCCAGTTGTATTTGTCTTATATCTTTTTGCGATATATACATATTATCAGTAATATAAAACTTTTTATCTTTTATCCTATCCTTAAGTTTATTTTGTAATTCCTTATTAAATCTTCCGGTACTTAATATTACCTTTGGTTCCTATGTCTATAATTACGGGGGGTCTCCATTTTAAATCCAGCCGTTCTAATACATTCCATTAAAGTAGTTTTTCTTTTCACTTTAATTTCTACATCTCTATTTATAAATTTTACTAAGCACATTTTAACTTTTCTCCTCTAGCTAACTAAATGATATGTAACATTGCATAACCGTATAATACTAGTTCAATTATATTCCTATATGTGAAAATTTAACAATAATTATATGTAAAACAAATAATCAACTTGAATAATATAAGATTTTTTTATAGATAAAATTACCAATATAATCTATGATAATATTAAAATATGCAATTTATTAAAAATAAAAAGTAAAGAAGGTATTGATAAATGAATGATTTACCCCAAATATTTAATGATTTTAGTGATTCTAGAAAACAAGGATTTATAACTATAAAAAATCTAAAGGATGAGGGTAAAAAGGTTGTAGGAACTTTTTGTACTTTTACTCCATGGGAAATTATAAATGCTTCAGGGGCTTTGGCTGTTTCACTGTGTTCAAAAAGTGATGAAACCATAGAAGATGCGGAAAAGCATTTACCTAGAAATCTATGCCCGCTTATTAAATCAAGTTACGGTTTTGCTATAACGGACAAATGTCCTTATTTTTATTTCTCAGATTTAATTGTAGGAGAAACTACTTGTGATGGAAAGAAAAAGATGTATGAATACTTAGGTGAATTTAAGAATGTACATGTAATGCACCTGCCGCAGATGCCTGATGATGTTGACAGCTATAAATTATGGAAAGATGAATTGATAAAATTAAAGGAAAAGCTTGAAAAAGAATTCAATACAACTATAACTGATGAAAAGTTAAAAAATTCTATAAAACTTCGTAATAGAGAGAGAAAAGCTTTAAAGGAATTTTATGAATTAGGAAAAATGTGCCCTCCTCCAATAACAGGCATAGAGTTACTTAAAATTTTAAATGGGTCCTCTTTTAAATGGGACAAGGAAGCTTTAATCAATGACTTACATAATACAACAGCAAAAATTAAAGATGCTTATGATAAGGGAGAAAGTAAAGTATCACAAAATGCAAAGAGAATATTGATTACAGGCTGTCCAATGGGTGAGGCTACAGAGAAAGTTGTACATGCTATAGAAGATAATGGTGGAGTAGTAGTATGCTATGAAGATTGTACAGGCGTTAAGGAAATCTCTAAACTTGTAGATGAAACTAAAAATCCAATAGATGCAATCGCTGAAAAATATTTAAAAATAGGCTGTGCTTGTATGACTCCAAACAACAATAGAACAAATTTACTTTCAGAGCTTATAGATGACTATAAAATAGATGGAGTAGTAGATGTAATACTCCAGTCCTGTCATCCATACAGCGTAGAGTCTTACGGAATAAAGAAATTTGTAAATGAAGAGAAAAAAATACCATATATGGCTATCGAAACAGATTATTCAAAAACAGATGTAGGTCAGATTAAGACAAGAGTTGCTGCTTTTGTAGAAATGCTATAATTTATTCATCACCATAAACAGAGTTCTTGGCATCAGGTTGAGTTTTGACTCCACCTGATGCTTAGAAATCGTTATCCAGGCGCGTAGCAGTGCTTATCCCCCACTTTGATAGAAGATGGGGGTGTTAGCAATGGTAGCGATCGGATAAACATATAACTATTTTAATATAAATTTAAGAAGGTGTTTAATTATATATGGAAATTAAAAAGGATTCAATGACCCCAAAAGAAAGAATGAAAACTCTATCAAAAGGCGAACCTGTTGATAGGATACCATGTACTCCTATGATGGGCGTTACTTTAGCTTCTTTTATTGGAAAAACTACTTATGAATACTATCATAATGCAGATGTAACTGCTGAACTTGAAATAGCTCTTTTTAAAAAATTTAGACATGATAGTGTTGGTGTAGGTGTTTCTCTTAGAGAAATTGCAGAAGCTATGGGAACGAAAATTATATATCCTGAAAATTCTATTTCATATGTAGACAAACCTGCTATAAAGGATATAAATGATGTATCCAAGCTTTCCCCTGCTGATCCATATAAGGATGGAAAACTTCCAGTAAGACTTAAAGCAGTAAAAATGGTAAATGATGCTTTAGGTAAAGAAGTAAATGTCAGTTTTTCGATTCCTGCTCCTTTTACAACAGCTTCAGATTTATTAGGAACTGAAAATTTTTTAAAGGCGGTGCTTAAATATCCTAAAAAGGTTCATGAACTTTTAGACATAGTAACAGAATCTAATTTTAAAATTATAGATATTATAGCAAATATGGGAATTGGTTTTGGTATGTGTGACCCTGTTTCTTCTTCAAGTATAATAAGCAAAAGGTTATATGAGAAGTTTTCTATGCCCTATGTAAAAAAATGTGTAGATAGGATGAGAGAAAAAAGTGGTATGGGAACCTCCATGCATGTGTGTGGTAAAAGTAAAGAAATATGGAATAGTTTAATACAAACAGGAATAACCACATTGAGTATTGATAATACTGAGGATCTAGAAAAGGCTAAAAAGGCTGTTGGAGATAAGGTTTGTTTGGTTGGCAATGTATCACCAGTAGATGCTGTACGGTATGGAACTTATGATGATGTTGTACGTGAAAGCAAACTTTGTATAAAGAAAGCTTATAACAATCCAAAGGGATTTGTACTTAGTACTGGATGTCAAATTCCTATAAATTCTCCAATTGAAAATATACAGGCACTTATGGATACTGCAAGAAGTTTTGGTTCTTATCCTGTAAAACCAGATTTGCTGTAGCCTATCTTGTATATAAAAAACTCCACCATTTAAAATAATGAAAAGTTTCATAGGTGGAGTTTTTATATGGGAAACAACTAGCTTAACTTTATACTTATATTATAATCACTATATTTCATCTAAGGACTTCTGTTTTGTTTCAACTCCTAAAGTGGCAATAATAAATGCTACTATTATAAGTATAAATCCAAGCGTTATAAACACAACTTTGGTATCATAGCTTTTAAGTATCCATGCTACTCCATAGGGACTGAATATAGTTGCCAGTCTTCCAATAGCATTACAAAATCCAGAGCCTCTCATTCTTATATTTGTAGGAAATAATTCCGGAACGTAGATAGCAAGTCCAAGTGTAAGTAAAATATATATTATTACAGTTAAGAAAAATCCCATTGTTAATATTATTCCCATAGCATTTTGTGAAGCGTAGGCATATCCAAGTGCACCAGCTGCAAGCATAAATACAGTAAGACACCATTTACGCCCAAATTTATCTACAATGAAGCTGCCAATTAAAGCTCCAAGTGGTGCGCCTATCATCATTATAGTTGTATATCCTAGGGATTTGGAAATATTTATTCCCTTTCTCAAGAAAAACGTAGGTGCCCAACTTACAAAGGTGTATATCAAGGTGTTTATTGCAATTAGTACTACACAGCCTACAATAGTTCTCGAGATCATATTTTTACTAAATAAATCAGTAAATTTTCCTTCATCCCTATGTTTCTCTTTTTTTATTACACTGGGCTGAGATATGGAATTTCTTGATTCCTCTTCTGCTGCACTGTAGAATATGTCTACTACATCCTGTGCATCTTTTTCCATTCCCTTTGATTCATACCATCTTGGAGATTCAGGCATACTTTTTCTAAGATACCATACAATTATGGAAAATACTCCTACAAATACAAACATCCATCTCCATCCAAATCTAGGTATTATGATATACCCTAAAAATGCAGCTGCTGGAGTAGAACAGTTTGTTATAAGAGAAAGCATGGATACCCACTTTCCTCTCGTCTTTGATGGTACAAATTCTCCAAGCAATGCATATCCTGTAACAATTTCAGCACCAAGACCAATCCCCATTATTCCTCTACAGGCTATTAAAAAAATCATATTAGGAGAAAATGCAGCCACAAGAGAGGCTCCTCCAAATATTAAAAGATTCAACTGATAGGAAAATTTACGTCCGAAACTATCCCCTAAAAATCCAGTAAGAAGTGAACCTATTAAAAGTCCTAAAAAAGTTACAGAGATAAAGGTAGCATTTAAGCCAATATTTGACCATCCACTTTTTAATAATACTCCTAAAACTCCGCCTGCCAGATATACATCAAAACCATCTAAAAATATTCCAAGGCCTATAAGCCATAATATCTTGTAATGCAATTTAGATACTGGAACATAATCCATCTTTTCAGAAATGTAACTAACTGATTCCATTAAAATACCTCCATCCAATAAGTGCAAAATTAATTTTTTTATATATAATTTCACTGGCCAGTAAAAATTATTTTCTAAAATTGAGTATAAAAAATAGACCTTCCCATGGGGCGAAAGGTCTATCGCGGTACCACCCAAATTTATCACTTAAATAGTTTAACGGCTTCATGCCGGCACAAGTCCTACTGATTTCAGATTGCAATTTAAGGGTGAGTTTCAATATAATATAAATGTGTTTTTTCACCATGCGCACTCTCTTTAAAGTATAGTTATATCTACTTGTCCCTATCATTATTTTTATAATATTAAGTTGTTAAAATAAAAAGCGGTATTGTTTCTCTTGGAGCGAGAAACAATACCGCGGTACCATCCAAATTTTTTCTTTATAAAATAACGGGTTCAACCGATGTAGCCTACTGATATTTCAGCTAATAACTCGAGGATGAGTTTTCAATATATAAATATTGTGAATTTACAGCAAACATCACTCTCTTTGAATATTATATATTTACTTGATTCCTGTCATAGTTTTTTAATTTGATTTTCTTAATTGTAGTACTAATTTAAGCTATTGTCAAATAAATTTTTTAATCTTCCTTTATCATGTTTATTAACCTATTTTAAAAAATTATATATAAGAAGTTCTATTTAAAACAAATTTTTAGTATATATCAATGTAGCATGTGAATATAAATTTTACTTCACATGTTATAAAATGTGTAAAAACGGGGGTATTAACTTATGCCAAATTATAAATTAAACATTCTCTTTAATTCAAAAGATGTTGCAACTGTTTTTGATGCAGCTCAAAATGTAGTATTATTAAAGAAAGCTTCAACTGGAAATACTGTTGCATGGATAACATTTCAACCATTTGAAAGTAATTATGTAAGCTGGAATGGTAACTATGCAATTTATGCTTCAAACTCAGAATTAAAATCGGGAGCTACGATTGATAAGTTATCTGAAGTTAGTGCAGTTTCAAAACAATTATATACGTTTAATAAGGGAACATTTGATCCTCCTGAATCAAATTCAGATATACAAGAAGGACAATATGCTGTTGAGCATAAGATGGCTGGATATGATACATTAATTTTTGGACTAACCCAAGAAGCAGAATGTAATGGGGTTTTAGTTTCTGGAAGCCCAATTAATGCTTCTATAGTACCATTGAATCAATCTGCAAAATTCACTCCATATGAAATTGTAACAGTTTACCTTGAAGCAGATATTACTAATGGTACTGTTGTTACAAATGTTATTAGCAATTCCTTAGATGTAACATTTGGTGGAGATACTACTGAAGCTACTATTCAATACGATTCTAGCATAGGAGGATTTAAACAAATTAAATAAATATCTATATATAAAACTTTGTTAATCTTGAGCAAAGTGAAAAGAATGCTTAAATTGTGATATATTATTGGTTTGTACAGTATAAGGAAAAATTGCTTGACATATCAAATTTCTGTATACCTATATATACGTGTAAGAACAAGCTACATATTTGAATTTCTATCCAATATGCGGTCTTATTTTTACACGTATCTTTATGTAATATCAGCTAATATATCTATATGTGGAATACTATATTCTAGATTTTATCGTCACAACCTTGGTAAGGGCATTTCTGTTCTATAATAAATACTTCATTTCTTATTTTTAAAATTTTATATATTTCTTCAGCTTCTAATTCTTCAAACTTCTTTAGTTTCCAATTTAATGGTTTCCCTTCTTTTAATAATTTTTATAGCTATTTTATTATTGCAATAACTTATATACATAAAGGTAAGAAATATTTAATAAACTAAAATGTGGAAAAGCATTGAATTTACACATGTATATACATTATAATATAAATGTTGAAGTTATAAAATTTATATTATTAGAGGTGAGTATTTATGTAGGAAGTCATTATTGACGTAAATATTCTGCAGTATTATACAAAAAATATAAAAGGTTAGTTATTTAAAAAGATTAAAAAATAAATAGCTCTTTAAGAAAGTGATGTGAATTAAATGAGTAGTATTTCGCGAAGAATTGAAAAATTGCCAGCTACACACATGCTTTGGACAGTGTTGTTTTTGTCAGGTATTGGATGGTTGTTTGATGCCATGGATCAAGGCATGATGGCTGGTGTAATGGCTTCAATTGGAAAATCATGGAGGCTTACTCCTGCCGATTTAGGCTTACTCGGAAGTGCTTCGGCAGTGGGAATGGCTATTGGTGCCGCTGTAGCTGGAATGGTCGCTGACAAATATGGTAGAAGAACAGTCGTTACATTTACTCTTGTTCTATATGGATTAGCCAGTGCCGTATCCGGTATTTCTCCTAACTTTAGTATATTATTGTTGTTACGATTTTTAACTGGATTAGGTCTAGGTGGAGAGCTGCCGGCAGCATCTACTTTGGTTAGTGAATTTTCACCTGCTAAATCCCGGGGTCGGATGGTTGTTTTGTTAGAAAGTTTCTGGGCTTGGGGATGGATTGCTTCAGCTTTAATTGCTTACCTTTTGATACCAGTATATGGATGGCGCATTGGATTTTTCTTAGGAGGAATACCAGCACTGTATGCAGCCTATCTGAGAAGAAATATTCCAGAATCTCCTCGATACTTGGAACAAAAAGGACGTCTGAAAGAAGCAGATGGAATTGTACGTAAAATGGAACAACAGGCTGGAATAATTAATAATGAAATAGCTGTAACCGATTTGTCCAAAAATAAAAAAATGAATAGTATCACTCTTGCTGATTTATGGTCCAAAGCTTATTTTAGGCGCACCATTGTGCTGTGGGTTCTATGGTTAGGTATTAATTTTGGATATTATGGGTTTGTTTTATGGACTCCGACTCTGCTTGTTGGCAAAGGGTTCAGCTTAGTAAAGGGATTTCAATTTACATTAATTATGAGCATTGCCCAACTGCCCGGATATTACAGTGCAGCCTATCTAATAGAAAAGATTGGTCGTAAAGTAGTTCTAGTAGTCTACTTAATAGGTACCTCCTTATCAGCATATTTATTTGGTCAAGCAACATCTGCAGTTACTGTGCTTGTTTTCGGATGCCTACTTTACTTCTTCAGTCTAGGAGCTTGGGGTGCAGTGTACGCTTATACACCGGAAGTTTATCCTACACGTGTTAGAGGCAGTGGAGCCGGTTGGGCAGCTGCAATTGGCCGTATTGGTGCCATCGCTGCTCCTTACATCGTTGGATTGGTGTATGAAACTAAAGGTAAACAAGCTGGCTTCACTTATGTATTTCTTATGCTAACTATAGTGTTCGCAGTAGTTGCATTAGTAGTTGCTCTAGTTGGTATTGAAACTAAAGGTCGATCCCTTGATGAAATAAATGTGTCTTAACTCTATCTTTTATTATGAAATCTCTTTTCCTACTATTAGAGAAGCCCAAATCTATGATTTGGGCTTCTCTGCTTAACTGGTGGATAGGGATACATTTAAATATGTTTCCATATGTTGAAAGTGATTATTTACATACATCAACCCATGTTCCAGAAGTTACGTTTGATAGTTCTTCTGGAGTAATTTTTACAGCAGAGTTACGTGAGCCAGCAGCAGGATATACATATTCAAATTTTTTTAGTGATTCATCAAGATAAGTATCCATTTGAGTTTTTAATCCAAATGGACAAACTCCTCCTACTGGATGCCCGGTAAATTCAAGTACTTCATCAGCACTTAACATCTTGGCTTTTGTGTGAAAATAATCTTTAAATTTTCTATTGTCAATTTTTGCATCGCCTTCTGATAATATAAGTATATTTCTATCTTTTAATTTAAAGGCCATAGTTTTAGCTATTAAAGCAGGCTCAACTCCAAGAGCGTTAGCTGCTAATTCAACGGTAGCAGTACTTTGACCCATTTGGATTATTTCAAGAGATAAATTGTTATCTTTGAAATACTGTTTTACACTTTCTAAACTCATCAAATCACTCCCAATTATGTATATTTATAAATAGAGTTCTTGGTATCAGGTTGAGTTTTGACTCTACCTGATGCTTAGAAATCGTTATCCAGGCGCGTAGCAGTGCTTATCCCCCACTTTGATAGAAAAGCAGATATCCCAAATCTTTGATTTGGTGATAGTCGCTTTCGCTGTGTGCGATGGGGGTGTTAACAATGGTAGCGATCGGATAAAATAATTATTAAAATTAAGTATAAATAAATACCTACTCTTTTACAAGGTAAATATTGTATGAAAATATAATCTTCAATTTCTTTCAAGACAATCATTTTATCACCTAGGGATTACCCATGCCTTTAATTTTCCATCCATTTGCATATTTTTTCAACGTGACAAACGTACCATCTTTACTATTATCACTATTAAGCCAAGCAGTATCAACTTCCACTTCTGTTCTATTACCAACATTTTTTATGGCTAAGTGATTTTCAGAGTCTTTAAGAATAAAGGATATTGGCTTAATGTTTGCCATACCTTCAACCATAGAGTTCATTTTAACGAATTTTAGATTATAAAGAAGATCTTCCCGAGCCTTTCCTTGATCTATTCCAAGATTATCTGTAAGAGAATCAAGCATTACAGTTGGGGCTAAACATTCATAAGCTCTTGTCTTATCACCATCATTAATAGCTTTAAAATACGTTTTTACTACATCCACTGGATCAAGTGAAGCAATGTCTTTATTTTTCCCAAGTTCAGTAAACAAACTCTTTTTCTGAACCCAATCTTCAAAATCTAATCCTGTAATATCCTTTAAATAATGTTTCTTCACTGAAGGACCAATTTCAAATTGATTAAAAGCTAACCAAGCACCAACTACCTTTTGATTATTAACCAATAATACTAGATTAGAAGGATATTTCTTATATTTACTGAGATCTGAAGCATCCGGAAGTCCATCAACCAAAGAATATCTCCATACATCAACAGTTGTTCCTTTTAACGGTGTCAAGTCGAGGCCTACATCTTTTGAAAACTCATTTGCTAGCTGCCAAAATAGTCCTATGGGATATTGACCTGGACCCACATTCCATGTTTTAGGAACATCAACTTTAAATTTATGTGGATTTTTTTGAACTTTTAAATCATAAAATTTTAAGAATGCTTGTGGAGTAAGATCTGACTTAACAGCATTTGTACTTTTATCGGATTTACCACATCCAGATAGCAGCATCATAAAAATTATTATGAATAAAAAAATTTTTTTCATAAACAACCTCTCTATTATTTAATATTTAGTTGCAATTAAATCAGCGGACATACATTTTAAAATAAGCTGCATACTGGAATCAACATCCAACATTATGAATAATTTTATTAGCTTTTTCTATTTCTTTGGATTCGATATATATTTCATAGTGTTCATGTCCACTTTTTCTTCCATTATGTCTTATTATTTTAGTCTTTACTTTAATACCATTGCTAATAAGCTTATATTTTATCATACAATATTTTTCTACTGTTGTAGCGAAAAAGACCATTTCCCAACTATTCCTCTTAAAATATTGAAAAAGCTTTTTTAACAAAAATATCACTTCCTCTGCTATTACCTGAAGTTTATTATATCATCTATATGTTTATTATATATAACTTATATGTATTCATCAATTAGATTAGGTAGTCATAGGATAACGAGTTCTAAGCATCAGGTGGAGCCAAAACTCCATCTAATGCTTAGAACTCTGTTTACATTTAAATGATAAAAACTTACTTTATCAAAGTGAGATTTTTTTGCTTCAGTCAATAGTGTTAAATTTTAATATATTTTATTTGCCAGCAGCAGCGGAAATCATTGCTTTCACATTTTCTATCTTTGCATTTGCAGGTATATCACAACCAGATGATAGAATAAATCCTGGCCCCATATCTTTTATTAGGTGAGAGCTGTAATCATATACCTCATCAGGAGTTCCAAGAGCAAATTTTGAAGCCTGAACATCTCCTTTAATACACATACGATCTCCTAGTTTTTCTTTAATTTTATAAATATCTGTAGTACCATCTGTTTCAAATACACAAGTACCTTTTGGAAACTCTTTAAAATAGTCAAGTCCACGTTTCCAATTGGAATCAGCATGAAAACTTGCAGCTGCTCCTGTCTCTATTATAGCGTCAGTTATCTTTTTAAGATTTTTCCATACAAATTTTTCCCAAAGTTTAGGATTATAGAAATCAGGACATCCTCGCCCCATAGCTATGAATACGCCTAAATATACTGTGGACATTTAGTTATTACTTCATTTAATACATCTAAATCTAAGTTTATCTTTGAAGCAAAATAATCATCTCTAAAAGTCTCAAATCCTTTATTTATTATAGTATCATAATCATCTTTTATGGTATCAGTTATTGGAGGGCATAAAAAGGCACTGAATATTATTCCTCATTAAAAAGGTTCTAATGAAATAAGATTCAGTGCTTTTTAAGATTCTTACCCGGAGATAAGAATAAGTATTAGATATGAAGAGCAGCCTGGAATGCCTGGTTAACAGCTGTGCCGATTGTACCAACTTTCTGGCAGTCACCAACTATATAAACATTGGTTTCAGGAGCACAGTGGCGAAGTTTTTCTACAGTATCTGTTCTCGAACGCATTCCCATAGCAAGCAGTACCGTATCTGCTTCATACATAGCAGTTTTTCCAGTTTCAATATTATCACAAATAACCTCAGTATCACAAATTTCTTTAAGGCGATTCAAGTATTTTACAGGAATACCTTTGTCTTTAAGTATAGTCCGAAATTCCTTAGCACTTGTGCCTGAACTTTGTATCAGCTTGGAAAAGCTCTTTTTTTGATCTTCCATTTCGATAACGATTACATCTTTTCCTTCATTATGGAATTCAATTGCAGCTTCAATACCAACGGCACCGGCACCTACAATAACAATTTTATCTCCAACAAGACTTTTGTCAGATTCAGCATCAATGGCCCAGTGTACATGCTTTTTATTAATTCCCGGAATACTCAAAGGAATGATAGGATCCGAACCAACTGCAATTATAATTGCATCGTAATTCTGAGTATCAAGCATATCCTGTGTTGCATCTGTATTAAATAAAATTTTTGCACCTGCAGCTTTGCACTGTGCAGCTGTGTGTTTAAGCCATTTCAAATAATCCTGGCAATCAATTTTAAATGGAGGAAGTGCAGCTCCTTGTACATTACCACCAATTGATCCGGATTTTTCATAAAGAGTTACATCGTGTCCGCGGTCAAGTAATGTCTGCATTGCCTGGATTCCACCAGGGCCTCCTCCTATTACAGCAACTTTCTTCTTAACAGGTGCCTTTGGAACAACACCATCTCTAAGTTCACTTGTCATTCCTGAAATAGGGTTAACAGCGCAATATATTGGTTTGGGAATAAAAAGATGTTTTGTACAAGTATCGCAGCGTAAACATGGCCGCCTGTCTTCAGGACGGTTTTCAGCATACTTTCTAGGCATATCAGGATCTGCCATAAGTGGACGACACATAGCAACGAAATCAGCCCATCCATTAGCAATGATTTTTTCAGCATCTTCAATACTTGTAATAGAACCTACTGTAGTTACAAGGAGATCAGGATAAGCTTTCTTTACATCCCGTGCAAAATGAACATTAAAGCAGCGATCCATCATATAGTTTTGGCACCAATTACGGTAATATTTCATATTGAAGTCACTGTGAAGTCCAGCAGAAACGTGAAGAATATCAATATGATCTTTTAATAATCCGATAAGTTCAAGTGTTTCTTTAAAATGCATACCTTCTTCTGCAATTTCATCAGCAGAAATACGAAATTCGATTACGAAGTCCTCACCGACTTTTCTGCGGATAGCATCACATACTTCAATAGCAAAACGTGCCCTGTTCTCAATTGAACCACCATACTCATCTGTTCTATGATTGTAAAGCGGGCTGGTAAACTGTGAAATAAGGTTACCATGTCCACCATGAACAAGACAGATATCCATTCCTGCTCTTTTCATACGCGCAGCAGCATTGGCATATTTTTCAACAGTTTGTACAATTTTTTCATGTGTCATTTCAATTGCAGGTATAGGATCTCTTCCAAGTGCTGCAGAACGCGTAGCCTCACTTGAAGAAATATTCGGTGATGAACTGTAAGGAGCGTGGCCCACAGTTTCAAAAGCCGTATTTTCACCATTATGATTAATCTCCAAAGAAGCATGACAACCATACTGTTTGCCCATATCAGCATATAATGTTAACGGGAAAATGCATCTGTCATCCTTAAGGTCAAGCTGAAAAGCTTCATCTTTAGATTCTGTAATATCAATGGAACAGTTGCCGACATACAATGTGCATACCCCACCACGTGCAAACATACGGAACCAGTCTACAAATTCCGGTGTAACTAGGCCATCAGTACTGGCAAGATTGGGAGATGGTGGTGCAAGAACAATACGATTTTTAAAATCTATTCCTCTTATTTTAATAGGTGAGAATACATGTTGAAATTTTGATCTCATTTCATTCATCCTTTCTGTTTTAAATTTTGGTATTTCATGTTTTTACATGGTATCAATATTTAACCAACTATATTTTAATAATAATCTAATTGATTTTAAGTTTAAAGACACATTATGACTAGATTTTATATGCCATAATGTACACTATGCACACTAAAAAAAGTATTTAACACATAAAATAGTGAATTTTACGTGTTAAATACTTATATCATACGCATTTCTATAATATATTTGACAGAGCTATCAATATTCCAATCTTAGCATGGTCAAAAGTAAGTCCGCCTTGCAGATAACCTATATAAGGCTCTCTTATAGGTGCATCTGCAGACAACTCTATAGAAGCTCCCTGTATGAAAGCTCCAGCAGCCATTATGACCTGATCTGAATATCCGGGCATATCCCAAGGTTCACACTGGGCAAAAGAATCTACAGGAGATCCCTTTTGAATTCCGCGACAGAAATTTATAAGCTTTTCCTTGTCGTTAAACTTAATAGACTGTATTATATCGCTTCTTTTATCCGTATATTTAGGAAGTACTTCAAATCCTGCAAGTTCCATTATTCTAGAACAGAATATAGCTCCCTTTAGTGCTTCTATGGCAACGTGAGGTGCAAAAAATAAACCTTCATATAAAAGCCTCATAACTCCAAAAGTAGAACCACATTCGCCACCTATTCCAGGTACAGTTAGTCTGTAAGATGCTTTTGCAACGCAGTCCTTCTTTCCTGCTATATATCCACCAGTTGGTGCTATTCCACCACCTATGTTTTTTATAAGTGAACCTGCTACTAAATCAGCTCCTACATCTGTAGGTTCTATGGTATCTATGAATTCACCATAACAATTGTCTACAAAGCATATTACATTAGGGTTTATACCTTTAACAAAATCTATAATTTCTTTGATTTCAGATATAAGAAGAGATTTTCTCCAGCCATAACCTGTAGATCTCTGAATATGTACTAATTTTATTGTATGATTATTTTCAAGATGTTTTTTTATGTCTTCAAAATTTATTTTGTTATCATCAGTTAAATTTACCTGTTCATAATTTACTCCATATTCTTTAAGAGAACCCGAACCCTTGTTTTCTATGCCAATTACTTCATGAAGGGTATCATAAGGATCACCGCATACTGAAAGCATAGTATCTCCAGGGCGTAAGTTTCCAAAAAGTGCACAGCCAAGAGCATGAGTTCCATTTACAAAATGAGGCCTTACAAGGGCACTTTCTGAATTGAATATTCTAGCATAGACTTTGTCCAATGAATCTCTACCTATATCTCCATATCCATATCCAGATGAATTTGTAAAATGGGATTCGCTTATTCCCTCTTCTTGCAGTGCATTTAAAACTTTTAATTGATTGAATTCCCTTATTTCATCATAGTATTGAAATTGGTCTTTCACATCATTTAAAGCTCTTTCGTATAAATCAATTACCTTATCGCTTATTTTATATTTATCTTTAAGTACTTTTTTTGTTATATTTAGCAAAAATATTACCTCCTAAATGTATGTGTACTAAATGTCATATTAACATATAAAAAAGGAATAGACAAATGTCCATTCCCCCTATAGCTCATTTCCTGAAAAGTTGTTAAATAAAATGCATTTTATAGGTGTCATAGTTGAAATCGCATGTTTATATACCATCATTTGTTTACCATCACAATCCATTATAACAGTAAAGTTGTCAAAACCCTTTACATTTCCTTTAATTTGAAATCCATTTGTTAAGTATATAGTAACTGGAATTTTATTTTTCCTTGCCCCATTTAAAAATATGTCCTGTAAGTTATTAGCTGTTTTACTCATAGTTCTCACCCTCCGTAACTTTTATTTATATTCATACAATATAATGAATTTAAATTTTCATTATATTAAAGACGTTTATTATATGTTCTACAATGTCTTCGTCACAACTAAAATTATCCTTATTTATCCAAATTGCCCTTTTATCTTTTCTAAACCAGGTTAACTGCCTTTTAGCATAATTCCGGCTTCCCTTTTTTACTAAGTAGATAGCTTCATCTAAGGTAGAATTTCCATTTAAATAATCTAAAATTTCCTTATAGCCTATACCCTTCATGGATTGCATATCAGGAGTATATCCCATGGATTTTAATCTTCTAACTTCATCTATAAGGCCATTTTCCATCATTAAATCTACCCTCTTATTTATTCTATCATATAATTTAGCCCGATCCATAGTGAGTACAAAATAATATATGTTATAAGGTATGTCATATAAATTAGTATTTGCATTGTACTCACTTATAGTTTTTCCTGTGAGTTTATACACTTCCAGGGCACGTATAACTCTTTTTAAGTCATTTGGATATAATCTTTTGTAAGAATCTATGTCTACCTCTTTCAAAAGGGAATGTACGTATTCCTTCCCTTTTTCTTCTGCTAAATTTCCCAAGTATTCTCTATAACTTTTGTCTGTTTTTGCATCTGTAAAATTGTAATTTAAAATGAGAGAATTTATATAAAGTCCAGTACCACCTACTATCATAGGAAGTTTATCTTTTTTACATATTTCATCTATTGCATTTTCAGCTAAGACTTTGTACTCAGATACGTTGAAATTCTTATCTGGTTCAATAAAATCTATTAAGTGATGGGTAATGCCCTGCATTTCATCTTCTGTAACTTTAGCAGAACCTATATCCATATACTTGTATATTTGCATGGAATCTGCAGATATTATTTCACCGTTTAATTTTTTAGCAAGTTCTATAGATATATTGGTTTTCCCAACTGCAGTTGGTCCCGAAAGTATAAATAAGTTTTTCATGTCTCTCCTCATTGTATTCTTTTGAATTTTTTCTCCAGGTCATTTAATGTAAGTTTTATTATAGTGGGCCTTCCGTGGGGACAGTTAAATGGGTCATCTATAAAGCGCAGCTCTTCAATTAAATGATTCATTTCTATTTCTGAAATGCTAGCATTTGCCTTTATGGCGGCTTTACAGGCAAGAGTTGCAAGTGAAAGGTATTTAACTTCCCAGGTATCGCCTGATCCCATGTTTTTTAAATTATCTAATATATCCATAAATAAGTTTTTCATATCGGGTTTTCCAAGTATCATAGGTACTTCTCTTATACTTATTGTATTATTTCCAAATAATTCTACATTAAAACCAGTTTTTTTAAATAAATCTCTATTTTCTATAAAACAATTATAATCTTTAATTGTAAGTTCCATTATTACAGGAGTTATTAAAACTTGAGATAATACCATTCCTTTTTGTATACTCTTTTTATATTTTTCAAAGAGAATTTTTTCATGGGCTGCATGCTGGTCTATCATATAAAGATTACTGCTATCTTCTGCTATTATATAAGTACTATGAAATTGTCCTATTATCCTAAGGGGCTGAAATTTAGCAACTCTAGGTTCTTCTTGTTTATTTTTAGATACTGCATTTTCCTTAGCAGTAAAAGATACCTTAGGTTCTTTTATAAATTCATTTTTATTTGAGTTTTCTTTACTTTTTTTAAATAAGCTAGATCCATTTTTTTCTATATAAATCCCCTCATTTGGAGATTTCAAATCTATTGGTATTTGAACTTCCTTAATTTCAGTTTCAGTTTTTTTGGGTTTTAAATCATCTTCCTTTAAATCAATGGTAAAGGAATCTTTTAAGCTTTCCCTTAAAGCTTCATGAATTGCATCAAATACAAATTTAAATACCATTCTGGAATCGCTGAATTTAACTTCCCATTTGGCTGGATGAACATTTACATCTACAAATTCGGGAAATATGTCTATGAACAATATAAAAAAAGGAAACTTATTTATGGTTAAGAATGATTTAAAAGCCTGCTCTGCAGCGGAAGTTATGGATTTATTTTTAACATACCTCTTATTTATGAATATACTTTGGTTATTTCTGCTTCCCCTGCTTATTTCGGAGTTACCTATGTATCCACAAATTGAAATAATATCGCTGTGCTTTTCCACAGGAATTATGTTTTCATATATATTTTTCCCATATACGCATCGTATAACATCCATCACTTTTCCTGTACCATAAGTTGTAAGAGCCTTTTTGCCATTTTTAAAAAATTTAAAGGATATATTCGGATTGGCAAGAGAAAGTCTTGTTACTATGTCCGATATACCTGCTGCTTCCCTACTTGGGGATTTTAAGAATTTTTTCCTGGCAGGTACATTGAAAAATAAATCCTCTACTAAAATTGTAGTCCCTTTGTTACAGCCAATTTCTTGAGTTTCCTTTAAGACTCCACCACTTATAATTATTTCATTTCCCACATCAAAGCCTTCTGCTTTACTTTTAAGTATGGTGTTTGATACGGAAGCTATACTGCATAGAGCCTCTCCACGAAATCCTAAAGTACTTATTTTATCTAAATCTTCTACAGTGCTTATTTTACTTGTGGCATGAGGCATAAAGGCTTTTTTTATATCCAAAGGGTGTATTCCCCATCCATCATCTATTATTTTTATGGACTTTTCTCCACCTTCTTCTATTTCTATAGTTATGTTCTTAGCTCCAGAGTCTATGCTGTTTTCAAGAAGTTCTTTTATTACAGATGAAGGACCTTCAACTACTTCTCCAGCGGCAATTTTATTTGAAGTATTTTCATCAAGTAAATTTATTCTTTTCATCATAATACATCATTCCTTATGACTAAGTTTTATCTTATGGACTTTGCTCTTCTTATTATATCATAAAGTTTATTAAATCCGTCCATAGGAGTCATGTTTAGTATATCTATATCCGTAATATCTTTTACTAAATTTGTCTTTTCTATATCTGAAAATCCTAATTGTCTGGTTGGTTCAAGCATAGGAGCTTTTTCTTTAATCATCTCCTCATTTTTGAGATGAGCTTTTTTCTCATTTATTGAATACTCTGCATCTAGCGCAATTTCAGAACCAGCACATTTATTTTCTTTTAGCTTTTTACTTTCAAGGCTATTTAGTATTTCTCCTGCTCTTTTTAAAACTTCTTCTGGAAGCCCTGCAAGCTTTGCAACTTCTATACCATAGGATTGGTCGGCTCCTCCTCTTATAATTTTTCTCAAAAAAACTATATTATCCTCCATTTCTTTAACGGATACACAGTAATTTTTGACTCCATCTATCTTGCCTTCTAATTTAGTCAGTTCATGATAATGGGTGGCAAATAAGGTTTTACATTTTAGCTTGCTGTTTTTACATATATATTCTATTACCGACCAAGCTATGCTAAGACCGTCGTAAGTACTTGTTCCACGTCCTACTTCATCCAGTAAGATCAAACTTTTGTTAGTTGCATTTTTAAGTATGTTGGAAACCTCCCACATTTCCACCATGAAAGTACTCTTTCCTGATGCCAAATCATCTGATGCACCTATCCTTGTAAATATCTTATCACAAACAGATATGGAAGCATTTTTTGCTGGCACAAAGCTACCAATTTGGGCCATTATAACGATCAAAGCTATCTGTCTCATGTAGGTAGATTTGCCTGCCATATTAGGTCCTGTTATTAAAAGAAGTTGATTCTTACCAGTATCTATGTTTATGTCGTTTGATATAAATTCTCCAGAGTCAATCATCTTTTCTACTACAGGATGTCTACCTTCTTCTATAATTATGTTATCTGAATTTGTTATTTTAGGTTTACAATAATTATTTTCTATAGCAACTCTTGCAAGGGAGCTTAAGCAATCTACTTCTGAAATTATTTTAGCGGATTTTTGCATTCTATCTACTTCAATTTCTATTTTATCTCTTACTTCTATAAAAACACTATATTCTAGATTTATAAGTTTTTCTTCTGCACCTAATATTTTATCTTCCATTTCTTTTAATTCAGGAGTTATGTATCTTTCTGCATTTGTAAGAGTTTGTTTTCTTATATATCTACCTTCTGGTACAAGATTTAAATTGCTTTTAGTAACCTCAATATAATAACCAAATACTTTGTTATATCCTATTTTAAGAGATTTTATTTTAGTAACTTCCCTTTCTGAATTCTCAAGAGAAGCTATCCATTCCTTACCGTGAGCCTTTATTTCTTTAAGTTCATCTATGTCACTGTTATATCCTTTTTTTATAAGGTTACCTTCTTTTAAAGATATTGCAGGATTATCTAATATAGATTTATCTAAAAGTACATAAATGTCTTTTAGTTCATCTAAGTTTTCATACATATATTTCAATAATTTTGTGTGAAAGTTTGAAAGTATAGATTTTACTTCAGGTATTTTTTCTATAGAGTTTTTTAAAAAATTCAACTCTTTTGCATTTACACTTTTAGAAGATATTTTTCCAACTAATCTTTCAATATCATATATGTTTTTTAAAGCCTCTTTTAAATCTTCATGATAAGATATATTATTTGAAATTTCTTCTACAGAATCCAGTCTTTCTTCTATCTTGACCTTATTTATAAGGGGCTGTTCCAGCCATCTTCTAAGCTGTCTCCCTCCCATAGATGTATTTGTTTTATCTATAACCCAGAGGAGAGATCCCTTTTTATTATTTTCTCTTAAGCTTTCTGTAATTTCTAAATTTCTTCTGGAATTTCCATCTATAGTGAGATAATCTACTATATTATAATAGGAAAATTTATTTATATGAGATAGATCATTCTTTTGAGTTTCCCTTATATATTTCAGTAGGGAGCCACAGCATTTTATAATTTCATTACTATAATTTTCTCCTGTAAAATTTTCAAACTGATCCTCTAACATATTTTTAGTTTCGCCTGCAAAATAGCTTTCATCTAATTTAGTGAATGAACCACTAAAAATATCCTTCATTTTATTCAATAGATCAATACTTATACTATCTTGAATCAGTATTTCACTTGGAGAGTATTTTGATATTTCATCTAAAATTGTAGATAAATTAAAAGGAGTGTCCGTACAATTGAACTCTCCAGTGGATACATCTGCAAAACACAGTGCAGAAATATTTGTCTGGGTATCTATGTACAAACACGCTATATAATTATTTTTATTTTCTTCTAAAAAAGTAGAGTCCGTGTAAGTTCCAGGAGTTACAACTTTAATTATGCCCCTTTTAACTATACCTTTTGCTAGAGCGGGATCTTCTAGTTGCTCACATATAGCTATCTTATATCCCTTGTTTATAAGCCTTCCTATATATGAATTTGCGGCATGATAGGGTATTCCACACATAGGAGCCCTTTCTTTTAAGCCGCAGTCTCTACCTGTAAGTACTAACTCAAGTTCTCTAGATGCTATTTTTGCATCTTCAAAAAACATTTCATAAAAATCACCTAATCTAAAAAACAGTATACAGTCTTTATAACTTTCTTTTACTTCCATATACTGCTGCATCATTGGAGTTAATGCCACTTTATTGTCCTCCTTGCTACTGTATTTCCTCACCTAAAAGTGAGAAAGAAGTTGCTTTTGTTATTTGTACTTTAACTAATTTACCTATATCTTTTTTGTTACCTTTAAAGTTTACCAGTTTACCTGATCTTGTTCTGCCTGTAAGTTTTGTATTATCATTTTTACTTGTACCTTCTACTAATATTTCTTCCGTTCTTCCCTCATAGTCCTTGTTTTTTCTAGCAGAGGATTCATTTATAACTTCAACAAGTCTATTAAACCTTTCATGTTTTATATCTTCTGGAATCTGATCTTCAAAATCATAAGCAGGAGTACCTTTCCTTTTTGAATATATAAAAGTAAATGCAGAATCATACTGTACTTCTCTTGCAAGATTTAATGTTTCTTCAAAATCCTCTTCTGTCTCACCTGGAAAACCAACTATTATATCTGTAGTAATAGCGGCATCTGGCACTTTTTCTCTTATCATTTTAACAAGATTTAGATACCCTTCCTTTGAGTAACTTCTGTTCATTTTTTTTAAAAGAGAAGTTGAACCCGATTGTACTGGAAGATGTATTTGCTCACATACTTTACTGCACTCAGCTACGGCGTCTACTACATCTTCAGTTAAATCTTTAGGCTGGGATGTCATGAATCTAATTCTTTCAACACCATCTATAGAATTAATTCTCCTCAAGAGATCACTGAAACTTACTTTAGGTTCTAAAGTTTTACCATAGGAATTTACATTTTGTCCAAGGAGAGTTATTTCTTTATAACCTTTTGAAATCAATTCTTTTATTTCTTTTTCAATATCTTCAGGTTTTCTGCTTCTCTCTCTCCCTCGTACATAGGGAACTATGCAGTAGGTACAAAAATTATTACATCCATACGTTATTGTAACAAAGGCTTTTACATTACTTTCTCTGTCTATTGGAAGTCCTTCTACGATTCCGGATTCCTTGTCTTGTATTTCAATTACAGATGTATTTTCCTGCTGAACTCTATTTAAGTATTCAGGAAACTTATAGGCATTATGGGTTCCAAATATTATATCTACAAAAGGAAATCTTTTGATTATGTTTTTTGCCATGTCTTTTTGCTGCATCATACAACCACATATGGCTATTATGAGATTTGGATTTTTAATCTTTAGCTTTTTGAGCATTCCAAGATTTCCATATACTTTTAATTCTGCATTTTCTCTTACGCAGCAGGTATTGAATATTATTAAATCCGCAGAAGATCTATCTTCTGTTCTTTTATATCCTAATCTTTTTAACATGCCAGATAATTTTTCAGAATCCTCTTCATTCATCTGACAACCCCAGGTTTCTATAAAGAAATTTTTAGTTGCTTTTTCTACGTTATTTATCATGTATTATAACCTCCGATAGTCTTAGCTTTACACTGTATTATAACATAATAAGCAACTGAAAATAAACATAATTCATTTGAAGTATCTTTATTAAATTATTAATCCATTGAACTATCTCTAGGGTATTCATTTATTTAAACATTAAAAAAGAGCTTATTTAAGCTCTTTTTTAATGTTTTCAACCACATCTTTAAATGCCTGTTTTAATATATCATCCATTACTTTAAAATTAATATTAACTTCATCAGGTTGGCAGTCAATATAAGTGATTCTAATATCTTTAGAATCACCATTTATAGCGGTTCCTTTCATCAATACGTCTATCATATTTTTTTCTCTTTTAAATATTAGTTCATCGCTAAATATTTTAATTCTAGCAATAATGTCATTAGATTCATTTAATTCTATCTTAATGTCTCCATTAGAAATTTCACATATATTTTTTAAATTTTGTTGAAGAATATCAAAATATTCAATTATAAGCTTACTAGCTTGATTTATTCTATTCCTTAATTCTGTTTCATGGTCATATTTTTTATTAAGAGTGCGAACTAAATCATATAGAAAAACTTTTCCTGCTTCATTTGACATTTTAAACATCCCCTTCATTTTTCTAATTTATTTTCAACATATATCAAATGCTTTATCATATATTTTTTCCTTTTATTTATCCACTGACATGTTCTGCTTAGTATAAAATCTAAATACAGCAGTGGCATAATTTCCGATGAGGCTTTTCATATTGCTATATCCATATATATAGAAATTTTATTTAATCCTCATAATTTTTATTTTTTAATATATTATATGAATCCATTTATATTTCGCTTCCTGCTGGATTAAGAACTAAAAACTTAAAGGCACACTAAATTATCAAGAATATACTTTTACCAAATAGATTTTATATTCAGAATCATATAATAATAAAGTTTTTATTGAAAAAATCATTCAAAAACTATATTATTGTAATATATCTATTTATAAGGTGGCGATAAATAGATATTTATATGACAAAATATTTACTTAAGGGGGTTTTTTTATGAAAATAAATTTTTCAGAAAGGGCAAATGGTTTAAAAGCATCTGAAATAAGAGAGCTTTTAAAATTAACAGAGATGCCTGAAGTCATTTCTTTTGCCGGAGGATTACCAGCACCGGAATTATTCCCTGTAGACGGAATGAAGAAAGTTACTCAAGAGGTTTTGGAAAAGGATGGACAAGTTGCATTACAATATAGTACAACAGAAGGTTTTAAGCCTTTAAGAGATATAATAGCAAAGCAGAGAATGTCTCGTGAAGGTGTAGATGTAACTGGAGATGACATAATTGTAACATCTGGATCTCAAGAAGGAATTGAATTTTCAGCTAAGATATTTGTAAATGAGGGAGATACTATAATATGTGAAAGCCCAAGTTATTTAGGTGCTATTGGTGCATTTAAAGCTTATCGACCTAATTTTACTGAAATAGAGATGGATGAACATGGTATCATAATAGAAAAATTAGAAGAAGAATTAAAGAAAAATAAAAAAGTTAAAATGATTTATACAATTCCAGATTTTCAAAATCCAACAGGAATAACTATGTCAGATGATAGAAGAAAGCGTATTGCAGAACTTGCTAAAGAATATCAAGTTCCTGTAATTGAAGATAATCCATACGGAGAACTTATTTTTGAAGGCACTACACATCCATCTATAAAAAGTTTTGATAAAGATGGCTGGGTAATATACCTTGGAACATTTTCTAAAACTTTTTGCCCAGGTTTGAGACTTGGTTGGATATGTGCTGCACCTGAAATACTTGAAAAATATATTATTATAAAACAAGGTGTAGACTTGCAGTGTAGTACTTTAGATCAAAGAGCAGCTGCACTTTTTATGCAAAAGTACGATTTAAATGAACATGTGGAAGAAATTAAAAAAGTATATGGAAAACGCAGAAAGCTTATGCTGGAAAGTATGGACAAGTATTTTCCAAAAGAAGTTAAACACACAAATCCTTATGGAGGACTTTTCACTTGGGTTTATTTAAAAGAAGGTTTAGATTCTGCTGAAATATTAAAAGAAGCTCTAAAAGAAAATGTTGCTTATGTTCCTGGAGGTCCTTTCTTCCCAAATGGTGGGCATAAAAATCACTTTAGATTAAACTACTCATGTATGTCTGAAGACAAAATCGTTGAAGGAATCAAAAGATTGGGAAAAGTTCTTGCTAAATACTATTAATATATGAATAAAAACACTCCCTTTAGGTTAAACTTCTCTTAAGGGAGTGGATAATATGTATGATATAAAAGATTTTGAAAAACTGCAAGAGAGAAAAAATAAGCTAAGGGCTGATTGCATTGGGGATAGAGGTTATTTTAGAAGTACTTATTATGAAAGTATGTTTCAATTTAAGTCAATGCACATTCCTACAGAAAGCTTAATTAAATAGAAATTTTTAACTTAAATTATCTTTAGCTCGGTTAAAATTAATAGTCGGAGGATAAATTATATGAAATTATCAAACAGAATTTTAAATATGCAATTTTCACCTATTCGTAAATTGACACCTTATGCAGCTGAAGCTAAAAAGAGAGGGACAAAAGTTTATCACTTAAATATTGGACAACCCGATGTACTTACTCCTGACATATTTTTTAAGGCAATTTCAAATTTTAAGGAAAATGTACTTAAATACACTGAATCACAAGGAATGGATGCACTTCAAGAAAGTTTTATAGAATATTATAAAAAATGGGGTACAGAATTTACAAAAGATGAACTTTTGATAACTAATGGTGGAAGTGAAGCCATAATGCTTACTTTTATGACTTTATGTGATCCTGGTGATGAAATACTTTCACCTGAGCCTTTTTATACAAATTATAATGGATTCGCACAAGTAGCTTCAGCTAAAATGGTTCCTTATTTAACAAAAGCTGAAGACGGATTTCATTTACCACCTAAAGAAGTAATAGAAAGTAAAATAACTGATAAAACACGTGCTCTTATGATTTCAAATCCAGGAAATCCAACTGGAACAGTGTATACTGCAGAAGAACTCAGAATGCTTGGAGATATAGCTAAAGAACATGATTTATTCTTAATTGCAGATGAAGTCTATAGGGAATTTGTATATGATGGATTAAAATATACTTCAGCCCTTACTTTAAAGGACATTGAAGACAGAGTAATAATCGTAGACAGTATATCAAAGCGTTATAGTGCTTGCGGTGCAAGAATTGGTCTGGTAGCTTCAAAAAATAAGAATCTTATTCACAATATAATGAAATTATGTCAGTCTAGACTTTGTGTACCTACAGTAGAACAGATAGGTGCTGCAGCTTTAAAAGATACTCCAGAAAGTTACTTCATTGAAACTAGAAAAGAGTACCAAAAAAGAAGAGACATACTTGTGGATGGTCTTAAAAAAATACCTGGAGTTGTATGTCAAAAGCCAACAGGGGCTTTCTACATAGTTGCTAAGTTACCTGTCCCAGATGCAGAAGACTTTGCTAAATACTTGTTAACTGAGTTTAATAAAGACGGTAAAACTGTAATGGTAGCACCTGCAGGAGGGTTCTATGCTACTCCTGGTCTTGGAAAAGATGAAGTAAGAATATCTTATTGTTTAAATTGTGATGATTTAAAAGATGCTATGGATCTTCTCAAAGCAGCAATAGAAGGGTACCAAAAAGTTATAAAATAAACAATTATAAAAAAGTTTCCATAATTATTTATGGAAACTTTTTTTATCTAACGTCCAGTTGTACTTCTCACTTTCAATACGAAATCCCATGTTAGTATATAATTGTAAGGCTATATAATTAGAACTTTTTACTTTTATTATTACTCTATTAAATCCACTACAATACATTATTTTTAAAAGATAGATTAACAGTGCCTTACCATATTTTTTCCCTCTAAATTCTTTTAATATACCAAAATTCACTATAACAGGTATATCATTTTCCATTACAATTTGCCCATAACCTATATACTCATCATTTTGCTTTAGAAAAATTGCCCCTTTTTCAAAATAGTAATCTTGAGCTTCATCAAAATATATATCCTCTAAAGTCAAAGGAACTCTAGTATCAGTTTTAAATATTTCATTTTGTATTTCACATCTTTTTTGTTCGTCTTTTCCCTTTTCAAATATTTTGAATTGAAGTTTTTTGTCAAAAATTAACGGTATATTTTCAAGTAAATTTTTATAAAGGGTTAAAGTTCCCTCTCCTTTTTTAAATCCAATACTTTTTAATAAATTGAAATTATAATTATTGTTTTGACATATATATTTTATAGTGCAAGGCTCTTTTATAGTGTTTATTAGATACTTATAAGGCGAATTATCTGGGGCAATGCAGTTACATAATACATTCATGGCGTTTATAGTGCACATCTTATTATGAGAAATATCAGACCAAATATAGCCTATATAGTGTAAATCCTTTTTAATAAGTTTTACCCTTCTTCTTAAAATTAGCTGTTTAGCAAAATTATACCTATCATAGGTTTTAAAAAAATCCTCATTTACAGGATTAAATAAATATCTTTTATTGTTTAACTCCCTAAAATACTTTAGATTCTTGCTTGTTAGTTTTACGCATTTATACATACTCTATTTTTCCCCATAGGATTGTTATTTAATATAAGTATAAATTTAAAATAAATCTTGGTCAAATATATAAAGAGACCATCTCAGGTGATGATCTCTTATATATTTGAAGCTTTTACTTCTACAACTTGCTCAAATATACCTCTCTTTATTTCAGTTGCTGTCATATTTCTGGCATGAAACTTTTCAGTCATATAATTACATGCATCCCAAGGATTTATTCTACTTCCACAAGTAAACACATCTACAGCGGCATAACCAAGTTCAGGCCATGTGTGAATAGTTAAGTGGGATTCAGATATTATTACTACTCCACTTATTCCTTGAGGTTTAAATTCATGAAAAGCAACTTCTCTAACTTCGGCACCTGCCTTTATCGCAGAATCAATCATAATTTTTTCTATAAAATCTTTATTATTTAATATTTTAGCATCACATCCATAAATTTCTGCTAAAATATGTCTTCCTAATTCATGCATGCTTCAATTTACCCCCTTAGAAAAAAATACAACAATTAAATTTTATCAAAAATGAGATAAAAGTCAATATAAATATAGTTATAAAATATTAGTTTGCAATAGCTCTATTTAATTAAACATTGCTCCCATTTTCTATGTATATTGTATAAGAAATCAGAATTTACACAAAGTTTCTATTTTCTAATCCTTACTTCAGGGTAGTAAATTAAAAATATTTAATTTAGATTTCATCTACTTCTTTTATACTTAAAGCTATTTTTTCGCTATCTTTATTTACTTCAAGGATCTTAGCCTTTATTTCCTGACCTATTTTAAGTACATCTTCTGGTTTATCTATTCTCTTATGGCTTATTTGTGATATATGAACTAATGCATCTACACCTGGCTCTAATTCAACAAATGCACCAAAATTTGCAAACCTAACTACTTTACCAAGAACTACATTTCCAACAGGATATTTTATGTCTACATTGATCCATGGGTCTTCCATGAGCTTTTTTAAGGATAAGGATAATTTTTTCTTTTCTCTATCAATATCTAAGATGTAAACTTTAATCTTATCTCCGATTTTTAAAACATCACTTGGCTTTCCAACTCTTCCCCAAGAAAGTTCAGATACATGTAGAAGTCCGTCAACTCCTTGTACATCAACAAATGCGCCAAAATCAGTTAATCTTCTGACTTCGCCATCTACTACAGTATCTTTTTCAAGCACATTCCAAGTCTGTTCCTCCATCTTTTCTCTTTCCATTCTCAAAAGGTCTCTTCTTGAAGCTACTATTCTGGTACCTTTCTTTTCTTCTTTAAATTCAATTATAGTTACATCAAGCTCTTTATCTACATATTGTGAAAGGTCATCTACATGATATAATTCTACATGAGAAGCAGGTATAAATACCCTAGCACCTTTGTAATTGGCAACAAGACCTCCATTTACAGCTTCTTTTACAATAACCTTTAATACTTGACTATTTCCATTAGCTTCTTTTAATTCTTTATAAGCATTTTCTCTTTCTAATTCTATCTTAGATAATACAACATATCCATCTTCGTTTTGTCTTCTTATTACTTTAACATATAATTCATCTCCACAATGAATTAATTCTTCTAAGTTGTCGCTTTCATTTTTGGTTATTTCACGTTTTGGAAGTACACCTTCTGATTTATATCCTATATTTAAAAAAACCTCTTTTTGATTTACAGATATTACTGTACCTTTAATTTTTTCACCTAATATTATTTGGGTATCATTTTTGTCCATATAAGATAGTTGCTCATTTAGTTCTAAATTTTTGTCATCACTCATTTTTAAAATTGCCTCCTTTATTATCCAATCTGGTGTTGAAGCTCCTGCTGTAACACCTATAGTTTTAATTTTATTACAATTACTTATATCATCAGGTATTTCTCCTGAATTTTCAACATAAATAGTATTATTGCAGTTATCTTTACATATTTCATAAAGTTTAGTAGTATTAGAGCTATTTTTACCACCTATTACTACCATCATATCTACTTCTTTAGAAATATCTGCTGCTGCCTTCTGACGAAATTCTGTGGCACTGCATATAGTATTAAAAGCAATAAATTCTTTGCAATTTTTAGTCACTATACTAAGCACTTTTTCCCAGTTAGATTGTTTTTCTGTAGTTTGAGAAACTATACATAATTTTGATGGTAACTTTTCTAAATTGGTGCCATCTTTAGATATTAAAGCCTTATTTTCACACCATCCATTTATTCCAATTACTTCAGGATGATTTTTATCTCCTACTATTAATATAGAATACCCTAATTTATAATATTCTTGTACTTTTCTTTGTATATTTAAAACATATGGGCAAGTTGCATTTACTATGTTTATTTTTTTATTTTTTAAAGTAAAAAATATTTTTTCGGGAACACCATGAGAACGTATTATAACCACATCATCTTCCCTTAGATTATCCAGATTATCTATTTCTATAGGATATATACCTTTTTCCTTTAATTTATTCACTACATCACTATTATGAATCAAAGGACCTAAAGTATATATTTTTTTATTAAATTTTTTTTGAACCTTTAAAGATTCGTCTACAGCTCTTTTTACTCCAAAGCAAAATCCGGATTTGTCTGCTAAAATAATGTTCAATTTTATCACCTTAATTATTTTATCTATGTTCTTCAATATATTTTTTTATATAGGATGAAATTATTTGTACAACTTCAGAAAGAGAGAGAAAAGATGAATCTATCTCTACAGCATCTTCTGCCTTTACAAAAGGTGAAGAGGATCTATGTGAATCTATATGATCTCTTTTAATTATATCATTTAGTATTTCGTCATAGTTTACAGATATATTTTTTTCACTCAGTTCATTATATCTTCTTTTAGCTCTTTCCTCTGGACTAGCAGTTAAGAAAAATTTCAAAGGTGCATTTTTTAAAACAACACTTCCAATATCTCTTCCATCCATAATTACATTATATTCTCCTGCCATCTGCTGTTGCAACTTTACAAGTAATTTTCGAACATCAGAAATTGCAGCATAATTAGATACAGTATTGCTTATTGTAGGATGCTTTATACTTTCTGTTAAGTCTTCCCCATTTACAATTAACTTCTCTCCTTCAAAATGCATTTTAAGAGATTTTGTGACTTCACATACTCTATTTACATCTGTGTAACTTATATTTTGTCTTATACACATAAGAGTAACTGCTCTATACATAGCTCCCGTGTTTATGTACATAAAATTAAATTTTTGGGCTACGATATTTGCTATGGTGCTTTTACCTGCAGCTGCAGGTCCATCTATTGCTACAGATATTTTCAAAATATTATTCCGCCTTTCTTAAAATAGTCAATATAAGGATAAAAATTTATATATCTACATTCTATTATAATTCTATATAAAACTATAAAATCCTTTATTTTATGATCTTATATAAAATTAGTTATTTTCTTAAATATTCCCAATGTCATTTCCTGCTAAAAAACCGGTAGATAAAGCAATTTGCATGTTAAATCCTCCAGTATAAGCATCTACATCTATTACTTCTCCACCAAAATATAAGTTTGGAACTATTTTAGACTTCATATTAGACGGATCTATTTCTTTAACAGTTATACCGCCAGAAGTTACTATAGCTTCAGCTATAGGGCGAAGTCCTTTTATATTCATTGATAAATTTTGAAGCAAATTTACTAATGTATGTCTTTCAAGTTTTGTTATAGAATTAACTTTTTTGTTTGGATCTATATTACTCAAATTTACAATTACATCTATTAATTTTTTAGGAAGCAGGTCATCTAGGGAATTTTTAAAACTTTTATTTGAATACTTAAAAAAATCCTTTTGTATTCTTTTATCTAATTCTTCAAAGTTAAGAGCAGGTTTTAGATTTATAACTGCCTTTAAATTATGTTTGTTCTCTACAACTCTACTTCCACTTAATACTATAGGCCCAGAGATGCCAAAATGGGTAAACAACATTTCTCCAAATTCCTCATATAATGTATTTTTTTTAGGATCTATTATACTTAACTCTACATTCTTTAAAGAAAGTCCCTGAAGAGATTTGATCCAATCATCACTTATTTCTATTGGTACTAAAGCGGGATTTATAGGTGTTATAGTATGACCTAAATCTTTTGCCATTTTATAACCATCCCCGGTAGAACCGGTTTGGGGATAAGACATTCCCCCTGTACACAATATAAAATAGTCGCCTTTCATTATGGAGTTATCTTGAAGCTGAACTGATTCTATACGATTTTCTCTACAGATAAATTTGATAACCTGGGAGTTTAATTTTATAACAACCTTTTTTCTAAGCAATTCTTTTTCCATAGCACCAATTAAGTCTGAAGATTTATCAGATTCAGGGAAAACTCTATCTCCTCTTTCAACTTTTAATTTAACTTTTAAGTTATTGAAAAAATTTATAGTATCATTGTTTGTAAACGAATAAAGAGAACTGTATAAGAAATTCGGATTTCGAGGAATGTAATCAAAAAATTCACTTATATCTTTTGAATTGGTTATATTACACCTTCCTTTTCCGGATATAAACATTTTCTTACCTAACTTGTTGTTTTTTTCAACTAAAACAACATCATTATTTTTTGCTGCATTTATGGCTGCCATCATACCAGAGGGGCCACCACCAATTACTATTACTTTTGACATTAATCTACACACCTTATTTTCTTTCAAATGCCTAATCTAAAATGGACAAATTCAAAATAAATTCGTCCCTTGTAGAAAATTCATCTTTAATTTTGTTCTCTAAAAGAATATACTTGATACTCTTTCCAAATGTCTTCTAAATCTGAAAAAGTAGAAGATATTTTATCCTTTTCTTGCATACCTACAGCTACGATTAAAGCATTGATTACACTTAAAGGTGCAACTAGTGAATCCACAAAAGAAGCCATATTACTCTGGGCTATTAATGTGTAATCTGCTCTTGCTGCAAGTGGTGACAGAAGGCTATCTGTAATAGCAACTACTTTTGCATCTCTACTTTTAGCAAATGTTAGAGACTCAATAGTTCTTACTGCATATCTTGGAAATCCTATACCTATTACTAAATCATCTCCAGTTAAATTTATCATCTGTTCAAAAATATCACTTATTCCATATCCAACAACTTTTACATTATCTAATATCAAATTTAAATAAAATCCTAAAAAATCTGCAATTGCAGTGGAACTTCTAAGACCTATTATATATATTTTTTTAGCCTTAAATATGTTTGCAATTACATCGTCAAAAGTTTTATGATTTATCTTTTCTAATGTAGCTCTTATGTTTTCCATATCTGATTTTAAAACACTTTTTAATGGACTTTCTTGGCTTACAAAATCATTTGACAATTCAATTCTCTGTACTGTAGTTAATTTATTCTTTATTAGTTCTTGAAGAGATTTCTGCAATTTAGGATATCCTGAAAATCCAAGTTCATTTGCAAATCTAACTACTGTTGATTCACTTACGCCTACACTCACACCTAATTTAGCAGCTGTCATAAAAGCAGCTTTATCATAATGTTTTAATATATATTCAGCTATTAATTTTTGGCCTTTACTCAATCTAGGAAATTTAACTTGAATTGTTCTTATCAGGTCCTGGTTGTCAACATTCTCCATTTGCTTCATTCCTTTCTTTCATTGCTATAATTCTTGCAATATTTACTTCAGTTTAACATCTATTGACCAAATTTTCAATAGATTATTCATTTGTTTATCTAATTTTTCCCTTAATTTTTTGTATATTCCTTAATAATTGATACTTTTATTAGGAATAAAGCAATACACAAATTTAATTTTTTATATATTTTATCTCATCTTCATTCAAATATCTCCATTTTCCTTCTTCTAAATTTCCTACATTTATGTTACCTATAGAAATTCTAGTCAAAGATATTACAGGATGGCCAATGGCATCACACATCTTTCTTATTTGTCTATTTTTCCCTTCATGTATTTTTATCCTAACTTTGGAATTATTCTTGCTCTTATTTATGTTAAGTATATTAAAATCTGCTTTGGCTGTTATATAGCCATCTATATTTACTCCATTTTTAAATTTATCTATATCTTCCTTTGAAGGGATTCCCTTTATAACTGCAACATATACTTTATTTTTCTCCATTTTAGGATGAGCTACTTTATTGTACACTTCTCCATCGTTAGTAAGTATAATGATACCAGAAGTGTTATAATCAAGCCTACCTATTGGATATATTCTTTCTTTTACTTTGACAATATCTAAAATAGTATTTCTTCCGCGATCATCCTTAACTGTAGAAACATATCCTGTAGGTTTATTCAATAGTATATATACTTTTTTATTTTCTTTTTCAATTTTTACATCATCTACAGTAATTTTGTCTACCTTGTCATCAATTTTTGTTCCTAAGCTTTTAATAGTTTCTCCATTTACTTTAACTCTTCCCTGTAATATTATGCTTTCACATTTTCTTCTTGAAGCTATACCACAGTAAGCCATATATTTTTGTAATCTTTCCACCATAATTAACACCTACCTATAAGTTCTTCAATTCACAATTCACAGCTCACAATTAATGAAAATTTTTCTTCTAAAATAGAAAAATCAATTATATACAATATAAATAATCCTCAATGACGTTGTCATTAAGGATTATTTATACTATTCCATTTCCTGTATACTTATTTGTCTTATATGTTTCGTGTGATTCCATTCTTTATTATTCTTGTCCAATATACCCTGTATTGTTATAGGTATCCAAGTTAAGGTATATATACCATATAAGAGATACCATATAAATACTTTAAAACAACTTTTACCACATAATAAAGATACACCTATTAAAAATACTAAGAGATATAATACATTTCCAATCAACATTTCATAGAAAGTTGGAGATGTAAATACATATGAAAGCACAATTATATTTAAAGAATACAGTGCAAATACAGAAAACATTTTTTTAGAAAGTTTACTTTCTAAAAGCATTATTAAAGGAGTAAATAAAAACTGAAATATACTGAAAATTTTCCATTCAATAGATGAAAACATCGAATTTATAACAAATATATTTAAGCCATGTGGATTGTTGTTTTGCAGTACAGTTAACAGTGCTGAAACTCCTAGTAATAAAGTTACAAAAGGTTGTATTGTATATATTGCACAATCAAATGCTGTAAAGCTTCTGTTTACAATAGATTTTTTTATAAGCTTAAAGAAAAATCTAGAAGAAACATCAGTAAACCCCTGCATCCATCTTTTCCTTTGTGTCCAAGATTGTTTTAAGGTCAAAGGTTTTTCATCATAAACTATTGCATTGTGAGCCCAACCAACTTTTTCACCATTTAATACTAGTTTACATGTAAACTCCAAATCCTCAGTCAAGCAAGTAGCACCCCAGCCTAGCTTCTTCAATATATCTGTTTTCATACAAAATCCAGTTCCACCTATTTGAGTTGACAATCCAAGATTTGATCTAGAAAGTTGAAAAAGCCTGTTTGTAGACCAGAAAGAAATTGAATAAGAACCTGTTATCCATGAATCATTTGGATTTTTACTATCTATGTAACCTTGAACAACTTTATATCCTTTGCACAATTTATAATTCATTTCAGTTAAAAAATTTTTTGAAACTAAATTATCTGCATCAAAGATAGCTATAGCATCGTATTTACGATCCATTTTAAATATTTTGTTAAACATCCACTCAAGAGCATAACCTTTTCCTTTTTTATCAGGAACTTTTCTTTCGTATACATTAACGCCATACTTTTTTGATATAGATGCAGTATTGTCATCACAATTATCTGCAATAACAAAAATATCATACATATTTTTAGGATAATCAATATCTTTTAAGCTTTCTATTATTTGTGCAATTACCATTTCTTCATTATGAGCTGCCACTAAAAGTGCAAAAGTATTTTTAGGTGTGCATTTTTCAGCACCATTATCCTTTTTTTTGTATAATCCAAATAGAGAAAGTATTAGGTAGTAAGATGCAAGTATACAAACTAGTATTTGGAAAATAAATGTAGAATTAAAAATAAACCCTTTCATCATAAAATCCTTCCTTAATATATTTACTCTATTATTTATATAACGAATAAACATAATTATCGTATATCATGATACCACAAATTTTTAGTCATACTGTATTTGTTGTAATATTCTGATTAATATATATATCCATACTATAAGTTTTTTTGATAGTCAAGTGACTTTATATTACTAAAAAATATAATTTGCATATTTTCAACTATGTTATAATTATCGTGAAACATAGATATTTTAAGGGGTGATAAAATAATGGAACATATAATAAATTGTAAAGGTCTAAAATGTCCTCAACCAGTAATAAATACTAAAAAATACTTTGATTCCATAGAAGAAGGAACTGCTACTGTTGTTGTAGACAATGAAGTCTCAAAAAATAATGTATGCAAGTTTGCTAAGAACAATAGTTTTACTGCTAAAGTAGAACAAAAGGAAGATCTATTCTATATAACTATTAAAAAAGATGCTAGTAATTGTGAGCTATGTGAGTCTAATCAACAAAAACTGACTATAGTTATATCAAATAATAAACTTGGACTCGGCGATGATGAACTTGGAACCACTTTAATGAAAAGTTATCTATATGCGCTGAGTGAAAGCGAATATCTTCCAACTAACTTAATATTTTTAAATGGTGGTGTAAAACTAACAGTAGAAGGTTCCGATTGCATTGACAATTTAAAAGTGCTCGATAAAAAAGGAGTAAATATATACAGCTGCGGAACTTGCCTTGATTTTTATGGCTTAAAAGAAAAATTATCTGTAGGTGAAATAACTAATATGTATGATATAGTTGAAAAAATGAATTCTTCAGACAAAACCATAAAGCTATAATTTAAGATTTTACATTCACCTATTCATCAGATATAACGAAAAGTTACTTATTTCTTTTCATTATATCTGATTGAATTACAACACACAGCTTAAAAATTAATCAACTCATTAACTTTTAGCGCAAAAGAGTTAGGTCATATATATCTTTTCTTCTGTTTTTAATAATGGGTAAAGACTCCCTAACATCATTTATATAGTCTAAGTCTAATTCAGATATTAGTATTCCCTCTTTTTCATCTAATATATCTGTTATTGTTCCCCAAGGATTTACTACAAGGGAATGTCCATAAGCTACATAAGAATAATTTATATCTCTAGCAGGTGATATTCCTGCTATATAAATTTGATTATCCACTGCCCTGCTTCTAAACAAAAGTTCCCAATGAGCTGGACCAGTAGTCATGTTAAAGGCTGCTGGAATAAATACTATTTTAGCACCATTAAGAGCCATTAATCGTATGAGTTCAGGAAATCTTATGTCATAACAAATCGCTATACCTATCTTTCCCCATTTCGTATCTATTATTGTAATTTTATTACCTGGAGTTAAAACTTTAGATTCTTTAAAAGTTATCTTATTTTTTATATCTATATCGAATAAATGCATTTTTCTATGTTTGCCGATTAAATTTCCGTCCTTATTGAATACAAAGGAAGTATTATAGACATTCCCCTTCTGGTCAAGTTCTGGTATAGAACCTCCTATTAAAAGTATCTTTTTTTCTCTTGATACAGAGGAAAGCATTTTTAAGGTATCTCCATAACAATATTCTGCTTCTGCATATTCCCTAAAATTTTTGATGTCATAAGGACAGTTAAACATCTCAGGTAGAACTACTATATCTGCCCCTTTATCTGTAGCTTGTACTATCATGCTTTTTGCCTTTTCTATATTGCTTTTTTTAGAACAACTTAAAACTTTCATTTGGCATAAACCTATCTTTACCACAAAAACACCTCTTAAAATTAAATCGTTTTATTTAATCGTTAAAACATATTATAGCCGTAAGTTGTATACTTTATATTATAACATTAACTATAATTTATTACTCCAAACTATTTGAGTTTTCGTAAAAACTTCATAATTTAATAATATTTATTACTTTTAGAATTACTGTGAAAAATCTATTGCTTAAAAATAGGTAAAATTATATAATTTTTATGATATTAATATAGATAAGAGGGAGATTATTTAATGAAACAACATTCACTTTCAAGGACTGAATTATTAATTGGTAAAGAAGCTTTGGAAAAATTGAAGGACAGTACAGTGGTTATATTTGGATTAGGAGGCGTAGGTAGTTTTAGCCTTGAGGCTATAGCCAGAGCAGGTATAGGCCACATTGTAATTGTAGATGATGATACTGTTTGTTTAACAAATATAAATAGACAAATACAAGCTAATTTTCACACAATAGGTAAATATAAAGTAGATGTTTTAAGAGACAGGGTTTTAGATATAAACCCTAATTGTAAAATAGAAGCTTACAAAACCTTTGTAAAGGAAGACAATATAGATGAAATCATACCAGATAAAACGGATTATGTAATAGATGCAGTGGATACCGTATCTTCGAAAATATCCTTAATAATGTGGTGTAAAAAACACAATGTTGATATAATAAGCTGCATGGGTACTGGAAATAAATTAGACCCTACTAAATTTAAGATAGCTGATATATATGATACGAAAATATGCCCTTTAGCTAAAGTTATGAGGCATGAACTTAGAAAAAGAGGTATAGATAAGGTAAAAGTACTTTATTCAGAAGAAGTCCCTAGAAAACCCAAGATAGATGAGGTTGTAACTTGCAAAGAAGGATGTGTATGTGCAGGAGGATCTAGAAAATGCCTTGCCAAACGTCAGATACCGGCTAGTAATTCTTTTGTACCTCCTGTAGCAGGAATGATAATAGGCGGAGAGGTAATAAAAGATATAATAGATATCTAAACTCATATAAAGATACAGGCTTTAATTACTTATATTTTAGTCTGTGTCTTTTTAATTTGTAAAGAAATATGGCATTAATCTTGTGTATATTTACCATATATGTTGTCTAGATCGCTTTTGTAATTGAAATTGGTAAACATGCTTAGTGAATTATCATATTTTTCTTTTATAGTTTCTGGTATATATTTTATATTAGTGCCTTCTATTATTTTTCTAATAGATAATCTTCCAGAATCTATACCCCGTTTGAAATAAGGTACAAGATCTTTAGAATAAAAAGAATACAAGGGCTCTATATCTTTTCCATTGTGAGCCATTATAACATGAAATTTTTTTTCTTTTGTAAAATTCATCATGTATTTTATATATTCTAAATTTACAAAAGGCATATCACAGGCTATAAAAAATGTATATGGAGATGAAGAATAATTGAGTCCTGTAAATATTCCACCTGCGGGTCCATATTCCTTTTTTAAGTCTTCTAGTACAGTGTATTTTATATTTCCAAATTTATATTTGTTTTCAGCTACAAAAACTACTTCATCAAATATATTCTCCAACTTTTCTGCTGTTATTTCTACTAGAAATTTATCTCCTATTTTTATTTTACTTTTGTCAAATCCCATCCTGCTACTTTTTCCACCACACAAAATTACTGCTGTATATTTTTCTTTCAAGTTTTTCCCTCCTAAGTGCGTTTTCTTTTATATTTTATCATTTATTTTTTGTAATATCTAGTTTGGTTTACATTTTTTTAATTTACATAATATTTATACTGTTAACTAATTGTATTTATAAGACAAATATAAGATTTTACTAAAAAAATTCATTCATTTTTATCAAAAAAATATATACTATAAATATATATATGCTACTATATATTTAAACTACAAAATTAGCTAGAAGGAGACTTTTTAAAATGTTTGATTCTAATTACAAACCTATGGACAAAATACTATGGAAAGGTAGAGTTGATAGTGAAACTAATTTTGATGCCTTCAGATGGCATCAATGGATTAAGTGCATTGATTTAAGAAAAGATAATCTTTCTCCTTATACCGGTAAGCTGGGATTTGGTTTTATTGGATTCTGCTGCGATGAAGGTGTAAGACGCAATAATGGAAGAACAGGTGCTTCAAAAGGCCCAGAAAGTATTAGAAAAGAAATGGCAAACCTTCCTTGTTTTTTTACAAAAGACGTTAATTTATTTGACTTTGGCAATATTATTTGTGATGATAATTCTCTAGAAGAAAGTCAAGATCTACTTTCAAAAGCAGTATCTAAAATATTAAGTTTAAATCTTTTTCCTATAATTCTAGGAGGAGGTCATGAAACTACTTTTGGAAATTACAAAGGAGTATTAAATAACTTAAGTAAACATACTAAAACTCCTGACATTGGTATTATAAATTTTGATGCTCATTTTGACCTTAGACCTTATGAAAAAGGTGCCAGTTCAGGAACAATGTTCAGACAAATTCATGATCTCAATGCAGATAAGGGAATTGACTATTCCTATTTTTGCATGGGTATACAAAATCACAGTAACACTGTAGATCTTTTTAAAACAGCACATAAATTTGGAGTAAAATATGTACTAGCTAAAGATGTAACTAACGATACTGAGTGGAATACCTTAGATAAGCTGAATGACTTTATTAAAGAGCATGAGGACATTTACATAACAATATGCTCTGACGTATTTACTTCATCTTATGCACCTGGAGTAAGTGCTACCCAATCCCTGGGACTTGACCCAGAAAAAGTTTTAAAATTCTTAAAATACATATTAAAATCCAACAAAGTAGTAAGTTTTGACATATGTGAAGTTTCTCCTAGGTTTGACCAGGATAAAACTACGGCAAATTTAGCTGCTGTCATAATATTTTCAGTAGTAAATACATTATCTACAATAAATAATCTATTTGTAGGTTATTAAAAAATGTGTCCTGCTTTAAAAACAGGACACATTTTTTAAATTTTAAATTTTTTAACTATACTATTTAACTTTTCTGCTAATTGCTCTTCCCTTTCGGCTGTTGATACTATTTTCTCTATATGTGCAGAGGTTTCATCAATGTTTCCTCTTATTGTCTCTGCATTTTCAGAAGATTTAAATGCATTTTGTGCCATATTTTGTACTACATCATTCATTTGGCTTACAGTAGCATTTAATTCCTCTGACATAGACGCTACATCATAAGACATCTTATTTAAGAATTCAGCATCCTTGTAATACTTGTCTCCTGTATCTCTGAAAGCTTCTAATTGGGGATCTACATTTTCGTGTATAAAATCTAGTATATCATTTCCGTTACCCGAGCAAGACTTAAAAGCTTCATATACCTTTGAAATAGTACCCTGAATAGCTACAACAGCCTGTGAGGACTGTTCTGCAAGTCTTCTTACCTCACCTGCTACTACTTCAAATCCTTTGCCCTTTTCCCCTGCTCTAGCTGCTTCTATAGCTGCATTTAATGCCAATAATTCTGTGTTTTCTGCTATACTTGCAATGGTATCTGCCATAACTTTTATATTTTCTACTACTTTGATGTCCTCAATTACTTTTAGCATTTTTTCTCGTTTTTCTTCATACATTTTTCTTGTTTTCTCTATGGATTCACCTGTTTTATTTCGTATATCCACAGCTGTATTTTGAATTTGTTCTGCACTACTATTTCCTTCTACAGCCCTTTCAGATAATTGGTTTACATTCCCACCTATTTCTTCTATAGAGGCACTGATTTCTTCTGATACTGCGCTTGTTTCCTGTATGCTGTCTACTATATTTTTCACTGCACTATTCATAGTTTCAGACTTTAAAGATAACTGCTCTGCAAGCTTAGTTAATTCCGTACTGGATTTATTTATATCATCCGAATCACCCAGTATTTCTTTTATAAGTTGAACTAGCTCCTTATGCATTATATTAAAAGAATTTGATAGTTTTCCTATTTCATCTTTATAATTTAGCAGGTAATTATATTTATCATCATAAGTCAAATCAAACTTAGATATTTTATCTGCCATCTTTGATAGAGACAATATAGGATCCCCTATTTTTTTACCAAAATATACAGAAACCATAAAAGCCGCAATTATACATAAGGCAATAATTATTATAAAGGATTTTACTAAACTTTGAAGTGCTTTAGTAAGTTCGGATACAGGTACTGAAAATCCAACTGTCCAGCTGGTAGATGGTATTTGGGAAGTTACAAAATATTTTTCACCACCATCATAATCTTTTAACTTTACAAAATTATTACTTAAAATATTTTTAAATTGTCCATTCATGACATTATTCACATTTTCAAGTTTCTTTTCCTTAGGCTGAAAATCCTTGCTGGGGTGAATTATAAAATTATTATCATTATCTATTAGAAATCCATAGCTATTATTTATTACCTTTGCTTTTTGAATGATGTTAGTAATTGTTTCCAAATTAATATCACAGGCTAAAACACCAACTATATTCCCATTTTGAAATATAGGTCTAGCTATAGTTATAACCATTTTTTTTATATCCATATCTAAATAAGGAGAAGAATAGATTATTCCTTTTTTTTCTACAGCTTTCTTGTACCAGTCTCTCTGTGTACAATCATATCCAGCTGGAGGAACCCATCCACCGGCATCAATATTGCTTTTATCTGCAGCTCCTATATATATGTCTGTAGCAGATTTATTATCTTTTAATTTTTCCTGAAGATAACTGAGCTCACTACTTTTTTGTACAATACCTATATTTTCTACAGAGTCTCCAATTTCATTTACTATTTTTCCCTCGCCATCAAACCATTTATCAATTGACTCTGCATATTTGTCTGATGAAACTAAAATCTTATCTTTGGCTTGACTAGTAACAACTCGATAAGATATGTAATATGTAACTGCAGACGATATCAATAAGCTAAAAATGCATATTAATGAAGCAAGCAATACTATTTTTGATTTAATACTTTTCATAAATATTCTCCTATTTTGTTATATTTTTCTTAAATTATTATAGCTATCACAATAAAATGTACTAACTTAAAGCATATGAAAAGACACATTTTTAAAAAGTGCCTTTTCATATGCTAAATATTACTACATTACATCATAAATTGTTTTAAATTAAACTCTATTTTAATTTTTCCTCTATAATTTCCATAATTTCTTTCTTTTTATCAGTGCTCTTTTTCAACAGCTTGCTGCATTCATCCGTCATTTTTTTCTTATAAACTTCATCTTTGATGCCCTGAATATTTATCTTTACATTAAGTAGTGCTCCTTCTATTGCCGTCTCCGTTAATGAAGCTGCAACACCAGCATCAGAAATTGCATTTTTATTTCCATAGTTTACTGCTATGGCTATATAGGAATATAATTTATAAGCACTCTTTGCTACTTCAAAAGGTATATTTTGTGCATTTTCATTACCTTTTTTTATAGCTTCTTTTCTAAACTTTATTTCCTCTTCTGTTTTTTTAGGCATCTTGTATGCTTTCATCAAGGATAAAAAAGCATCTGTGTCTTTTTCCATAAAATTCAAGAAATCTTTTTTGCACAAGCTAACTTCCTCTAAGGAAGTATCAATATTCTTTTTTATAGAATCATCGTATTCTAAATATTCCTTTTTACCTATAGTCAAATTAAAAACCATACTTGCTAGAGCACTAGCCATACTTGCTGAAAGAGCAGCAATGCTTCCCCCACCCGGTGCTGGTGAATTAGAACCTAACTCGTTTATAAAATCTTTTAATTTTAAATCTTGCAGCATATTTTTTCCTCCTAAGCAAAAAAATTTTTTAATATACTAGCAGTCGACTTTATCTTCCATCAAACACAATGTAAAATGTGCTTAAAATAAATTCAATTCATTATTTATTATAAAAAGGCACATTTTCACTATTTATAAAATGTGCCTTTTATAAATTATTTTAATTATATATTACAATCTTTTGTTTATACATTAAAAATCTATACCCTAATTTTTATCTCCAACACAATTATGTTTTTCATCATTTAATATACTGTGTTTCATTCCATAAGCAAAGTATAATAACAAACCTACTCCAGTCCATATAGCAAATCTAATCCAAGTAACACCTGGCAAACTTATCATAAGATATAGACAACATAGTACTGTTAATATTGGTACAAACGGAACTCCCGGACATTTAAATTTTCTTTCAACATTAGGCAAAGTTTTTCTGAGAACAATTACTCCTATGGATACAAACAAGAAAGCCGATAATGTACCAATATTACATAAATCAATAATCACGTCAAGTGGGAAAAGTCCACATATAACAGCTGTTATAACTCCTGTTATTATAGTACATATACCTGGCGTACTATGTTTCTTGTTTACACTAGAAAATGCTTTAGGCAGTAATCCATCTCTTGCCATAACCATAAATATTCTAACCTGTCCATACAATATTACAAGAATTGTAGAAATCATTCCAACAACTGCACCTACACCAACTAATGCAGAACCCCAATTGATTCCCACTCTAGCTAAAGCAGCTGGAAGTGCATTAGTTATATCTATAGCTTTAAATGGCACCATTCCTGTAAGTACACATGCAACAGCTACATATAATACAATAGTTACACCTAAACAAATAGCGAGTCCAATAGGAACATCTCTCTTAGGATTTGCTGTTTCTTCTGCAGCAGTAGATACTGAATCAAAACCTATAAAAGCAAAGAATATAATTGCAGCACCGGACATTACACCTTTCATTCCGTATGGTGCAAAAGGATGATAATTTGCAGGATTTATATGAGTTACGCCAATAAATATGAATATAAGTATTACAGCTACTTTTATAGCAACTATAATATTGTTTACTTTAGTACTTTGAGTTACACCAATATATAATACCCATGTTATAGCAGCAACAATTAAAACAGAAGGTAAGTCAACAATTCCGCCTTTAAGTGGAGAAGCGGTAATTGCTGCAGGTAAATTGATACCACAGGATTTTAAAACCCCAACAAAAGTACCAGACCATCCTGAAGCAACTGCTGCTCCAGAAACAAGATATTCAAGCATTAAATTCCATCCAATAATCCAGGCTATAATTTCACCAAAAGCAACATAGCAATAGGAATAAGTACTTCCAGCAACAGGAAACATAGTAGCAAGTTCTGAATAAGTAAGTCCGCAGAATCCACTTGTAATAGCAGCTATTATAAATGACATTATAACTGCAGGTCCTGCTATTTGAGCCCCTTGTCCTGCAGAAACAAAGACGCCGCTGCCTACTACGGAACCAATTCCTAAGCATGCTAAATCCATATAATTTAGTTCCTTTTTAAGTCCACTTTTTTTTACAGAAACGCTAAAATCCTCCACGGTTTTTTTCCTAAATAAATTCACATCTAATCCCCCCATATAATTAGTTTAGTAGTTAATTTAAAACATATTTTCAATAACCAAAACGCGTACTAGAAAAGTGGTAGATGAAAATAACACTTTAATAATAACCCTGTTCATCGAATATCTTTATTCAAATTTAACGGACTAGCTATATTTTATTGGTGTTAAAAATGTTAAAATTAGATAAACGATTACATTGATAAAAATTTAATTTTCCATAGTATAACATATTACAGCATGATTTGTATAAGGTACTTGATTTATAACTGGACACAAAATGAATTTTATATTCATTTTAATGCCAGCCATAAATTATTAAATACCTAGCCTCAATCTATTTCTACTATTAATAGAATTATGATTTTCAAGTATCCTGAACTTTATTTTATATTCCTAAATTTACTTTTTCTTCAACTGCTTTTAGAAGTTCTCCACTTGTTATAAGTTCATCACATTTTTCCAATTCTTTATACATAATTTTATCTTTTTCTATAAAGCTTACTTTATTTCTTACTACATTATATGCTTCCTGAGTACCTTTACCAAGCTTAAGTCCATCTCTAAAATCTATAGCCTGACAAGCAGCCATAAGTTCTGTTGCAACTACTCTTGTTGCATTGTTTACAATTGCTAAACTCTTTCTTGCTGCAATAGTGCCCATACTTACGTGATCTTCTTGGTTAGCTGATGAAGAAATAGAATCTACACTTGCTGGATGTGCAAGCACTTTGTTTTCTGATACCAATGCTGCTGCTGCATACTGTGTAATCATAAATCCTGAGTTAAGTCCACCGTTCTTTGCTAAGAAAGGAGGCAAATCATTTAATTGGTAATTTACCAATCTTTCCAGTCTTCTTTCTGATATGTTAGCAACCTCTGACATTGCAATTCCAAGGAAATCAAAACTTAAAGCCATAGGCTGTCCATGAAAGTTTCCTCCCGATATTACATCCGCATTGTCAAATATAATGGGATTATCTGTAACGGAATTTATCTCTATTTCTACTTTATTTTTAACATAATTTACAGCATCTTTGCTGGCACCATGAACTTGTGGTACACACCTTAAAGTATAAGCATCCTGTACTCTTAAGTCACCTTGATTAGTCATAAAAGAACTGCCTTCCGTTAGTGCGTTTATATTTTTAGCTGTTTGAATTTGACCTGCATGCGGTCTTAACATATGTGTCCTTAAGTCAAAAGCATCTCTTACTCCTCTTAAAGCTTCTATAGTAAGTGCTGCTGTAATATCACTAACTTTTAAAAGATTTATAGCTTTATACAAAGCTAATGAACCTACTGCAGTCATTACCTGAGTCCCATTTATAAGAGCTAAACCTTCTTTAGCTACAAGTTCTACTGTAGCTATTCCTGCCTTTTCCATAGCTTCTTTTCCAGGTAAAATTTCACCTTGGAACTCAGCTTCTCCTTCCCCAAGCATAGGTAATACCATATGTGCTAAAGGTGCTAAATCACCAGAGGCTCCTAAAGAACCCTTTTCCGGTATACATGGATGTACACCTTTATTTAACATATCTAAGAGAGTTTCAAAAACACTAAGTCTTATTCCTGAATATCCTTTAACTAGGTTATTTGCCCTCAATAACATTATTGTCCTTACTACTTCTTTTGGAAACTTTCGTCCAGCACCGCATGAATGGGACATTATTAAGTTTTTCTGAAGTGTTTTGCATTCTTCTCCTGATATAGTTACATCGGAAAATTTTCCAAATCCAGTAGTAATTCCATACTTTGTATCATTTCTCTCAACTATGCCATCTACTACTTTTCTTGATTTTTTAATTTTTTCCTTAGCTTCTTCTGTAGCAGAAACCTTATATCCGTTGTATGCAACATTTATAATATCCTCTATAGTAAGATTTTCTCCATTTAAATTAATAGTTTTCATATCTTATATTACCTCCTAATGTCATTATGCTAATTTGTTTTCTATAACTTTCTGTTTTTTATCTTTACTTTTTAATATACTAACTGTCCATTTTTTACTACAACTGTACCATCTTTAACTACTGTATCTACTGCATTTACACCAAAATGATAAATTAAATAATCTAGGTTTTTTGCATTAAATATAGATATATCGGCTTTTTTACCTTTTTCAATACTTCCTATTTCTTTCTCTTTTGAAATTGCAACTGCTGCATTTATAGTCATTGCATTTATTATTTCTTCTGGCAGCATTTTAAGTCCAAAGCATGCAAAAGTCATTGTACTTTGAAGGGATTCTGTAGGAGAAGTACCAGGATTGCAGTCTGTAGCAAGTGCAACTATAACTCCCTCTTCTATCATTTTCCTTGCCCGTGCAAATTTATTTAACATCAAGTAAAAAGAAGTCGTAGGTAAAAGTACTGCAACTACTTTATTATTTGCAAGTGATTTTATACCTTCGTCAGAAGCTGACACTAAATGTTCTGCAGATACTGCTTTAATCTCACCTGCAAGTTCTGCTGCTGATATGGATTCCACTTCATCTGCATGAATTTTAGCCTTAAATCCAGCTTTCTTGCCTGCTTCTAAAATTTTTCTTGCCTCTTCTACTGAAAATACACCTTTTTCACAAAAGCAGTCAATGAATTCTGCTAAGTTTTGTTCTTTAACATATGGAATTACCTTATTTATTATAAGGTCTATGTATCCATCCCTGTTATCTTTAAATTCTTCTGGAACTGCATGAGCACCTAGATAAGTAGAAACTATACTAATTGGGTGTTCGTCATTTAAATTTTTATTTACATTCAGCATTTTTATTTCATTTTCAAAATCAAGTCCATAACCTGATTTACTCTCAACAGTAGTAGTTCCGTGTAAAAGCATTAAATCCAATCTCTTTTTAGTTTCACTTTGGATCTTCTCAAGAGAAGTATTTCTCACACTGTTTACAGTGCTTAATATTCCTCCTCCAGCTTTCAATATATCTATATATTTTACATTTTTCAGCTTCAAAGATAATTCAAATTCCCTTGACCCTGCATATACCACATGGGTATGGCTGTCTACAAGACCTGGCGTAACAGTTTTACCTTTTCCGTCTATTACAACTTCACGGTCATTTAAATACTTTTTGTATCCATCGCCGCTGCCAACATCTACTATTGTATCATTGTCTGCAACTATGTATCCATTTTTAATTATTTGTGCATCTTTTAACTTTTCTTTTGTCTTTGGATAACTGCCGGCACAAGTTACAAGACAATCTATATCTTTAATTATCATACTAATTCCCTCCCTTCAAAAATTTTATCCGATGACTACCTGCTCTAATACTCCCACGCACACAGCGAAAGCGACTATCACCAAATCAAAGATTTGGGATATCTGCTTTTCTCTTAGTTGGAGTAAATAGCAGCTACGTCCCTGGATAACGATTTCTAAGTATGAGTTGGAGTCAAAACTCCATCTCATGCCAAGAACTCTGTTTATAAAAGTACTTTTACTTTTGAAAATACTTACTTACTGCTTTCTTTACATCTTCCTCATTTGTTAAATATGGAAGAGTTACATGATCTGTTCCCTTATTATTTTTATTGAATTCTACTACTGTTTCAATAGCATGCTCATTTCTTGCCCAAGAACGTCTTGAAACACCACTCATTACATCCCAGCTTAATGCTGATTTTATTATTTCATCTGCTTTATGGCTTCCATCAAGTATAAGTCCAAAGCCTCCGTTTATAGATTTTCCTATACCAACGCCGCCTCCATTGTGGAGTGCAACTAAGCTCATTCCCCTTGCTGCATTTCCTGCATAACACTGGACAGCCATATCTGCCATTACATTACTTCCGTCTTTAATATTTGAAGTTTCTCTAAATGGAGAATCTGTTCCACTTACATCATGGTGGTCTCTTCCCATCATTACAGGTCCAATTTCACCTTTTCTTACCATTTCATTAAACTTAAGTGCAATATTTATTCTACCAGTTGCATCCTGGTATAGTATCCTTGCCTGGGTTCCAACTACCAACTTATTCTTTTCTGCATCCTTTATCCAGTTATAGTTATCTCTATCCTGGTATCTTCTATTTGGATCTATACATTCCATGGCAGCTTTATCTGTTTTTATTAAATCTTCACTCTTTCCACTTAAGCATACCCATCTAAATGGTCCATATCCGTAGTCAAACAGTTGAGGTCCCATTATATCCTCTACATAGGAAGGGAATATAAATCCATCCTTTTCATCTATTCCATTTTTGGATATTTCTTTAACTCCTGCATCATATACTGCTTTCATAAAGGAATTTCCATAGTCAAAGAAATATGTTCCCTTATCTACAAGAGCTTTTATTAATTCAAAATGTCTTCTCAAACTCTTATCTACTAATTTATCAAACTTTTCTCTATCTTCTGCAAGAAGTCTTGTCCTTTCTTCAAAGCTAATTCCCTGAGGACAGTATCCACCTTCATATACGGCATGACAGGAAGTCTGGTCTGACAATAACTCTACTTTTATATTATTTTTAACTACGTATTCCAGCAAATCTACTATGTTTCCATGGTATGCAATGGACATAGGTTCTTTTTTCTCCATGTATTCCTTTGCAACCTTAAATATTCTATCAAGGTCAGAAGATGATTCTTTTACCCATCCTTGATTAAGTCTTGTGTCAATTCTAGACTGGTCTACTTCTGCTATTATGCCTACTCCATTTGCTATTTCTATAGCCTTTGGCTGAGCTCCACTCATTCCTCCAAGACCTGAAGTTATAAATAAATGTCCTCTCAAGTCTCCATCGTTCGGAATACCAAGCTTCATTCTTCCTGCATTCAATAATGTATTAAATGTACCATGAACTATACCCTGTGGTCCTATATACATCCATCCTCCTGCAGTCATCTGTCCATAGTTTGCAACTCCCATTTCTTCTGCTATTTCCCAATCCTTTTGATTGTCAAACATTCCAACCATCATGGCATTTGTTATTATTACTCTAGGTGCTTCTGGTTTTGATTTGAACAGTCCAAGAGGATGTCCTGATTCAACTACTAAAGTTTGATCTTGAGTCATAACTTCCAAGTATTTTTTTATAAGTCTATACTGCATCCAGTTCTGACAAACGCTTCCTGTCTCTCCATAAGTAACTAATTCATATGGATATAGAGCTACTTCAAAATCTAAGTTATTTTCTATCATAACTTGGAAGGCTTTACCTTCTGTACATTTTCCCTTATACTCGTCTATAGGTTTTCCATGTATTCTTCCTTCAGGTCTGAATCTATATCCATAAATTCTTCCTCTTGTGGTAAGCTCTTCTAAAAATTCTGGTATTAATTGTTCATGGTATTTAGGTGGTATATACCTTAGAGCATTTTTTAAAGCAATTTCCGTCTGGGATTGTGTCAAATTGAATCCTCTATCCGGTGCCCTTCTTATGCCTTCTACAAATTTTGGCATTTCAGGTAATTCATCATCTAGTTTTACAGTCATAGCTTCACTAACATCAATGTTCTTAATCATATCATGTCCTCCTATGTTAAATATAATAATTTCATTATATTTAAACTATTTGTAATATAAAAAATTTAATGAAATTTATCTTTGCTTATATAATAAAACGTTTACGTCTCTAAAAAGTCAAATTTGTCTACAATATAAAAAAAATATTTTTAAATGTTTTTATATTGTAGACGTTAGATCATTTTTTAATTTCGACCTTTTCTAATCATTATAAACAAAAATTTGATTTATCAATGGAAATTTACGCTGATATTGTATTATAATATAATATAATACGTACTCTAAATGATTACACATTAATCACTAGGTTAAGGAGTTACGAAAGAAGGGATATATTGAACATTATATATGTAAAAATGTTGGGAAATTTTAATGTAACTATAGACAACGAAAAAGTTTTGTTTCCATATAACAAAGTACAAGCTCTTTTTTGTTACTTAATTATTAATAAAGAATGTACAAGAGAAAAGCTAGCTGGTCTTTTATGGCCAGAAGAAGAAGAAAACATAGCAAAAAAGAATTTAAGAAATGCTATTTATAAAATAAAAAAAGCTTTTGACCTAGAAGTATTAATATCACCAAGAAAGTCAACAGTTATGATAAATCCCAATATAGAAATAAAAACGGATGTAGATAATTTCTTGAGTAATACAGATGATTTAAATACATATAAGGGTCACTTTTTGACTGGTTTTTATGTGAAAAATGCAGAAACTTTTCAAACTTGGGTAATAGAAACTAGGGAACATTTCCAGCAAATATATATAAATAGACTAAAAGAAAATATAGCTATTGAAAAGGAAAATAAAAACTACAATAAAGTAGAAAATTACTGTAAATTGCTCATAAAAATGGATGAGTTTGATGAAGAACCATACAGAGAACTTATGAAAAGCTTAAAAAATAACAATAAATGCAATAAAGCTGTAGAAGTATATCATAAACTTTCAGAAATTTTAAACAAAGAATTAGATGTAGAGCCACAGCCAGCTACAAAAAAATTATTTAATGAAATATTAAATGAAATGAGTCTTACAAATTGCAGTTCAAAATCAAAAGAATTCTTTTTTGGAAGGTATGAAGAACTAAAATGTTTAGAAGCTGCTTACCTAAAATTTAAAAATGGAATACAAGCAAAGTCTATTCTGATACTAGGAGAAGCTGGCATTGGTAAAACAAAACTTAAAGAAAAGTTCTTAGAAGGCATTTCTCAAAATGATATATTTGTATTAGAAACCCCCTGCTATCCCCTTGAAAAAGACTATATTTTAAAACCTTGGAATAATATTACACTAAAATTGTCAAAAATAATAGAAACGAATAATATAAATATCTCCTTATCTTGCAAAAGCATAATAGCTAGTTTTTTTCCTGAGTTTAGTAAAAATTATTTAGACAATCTAAAACTAATTGAAAGTAATAATTTAAAATATGAAATAATAGGAAAGGCTCTAGGAGATATACTAGGGATAGTTAGTTCTCATAAAAAAATAATGTTAGTTTTTGAGGATATTCAATGGTTGGATTCAATGAGTCTATCTCTTTTAAATAGTATACTTCTAAGTGAATCTAAAAATATAATTTTAATTTGTACCTGTAGAAATGAATACAATGAAGAACTGGATAAATTCATAACTTCCATGAATAGATATAACAAATTAAATACACTTAAATTAGAGAGACTCAATCATATAGAAACAGAAGATTTCATAAAAAAAGCACTACCTAACTACAATTTGTCTAAAAAAATGGCAAATAAAATATACAGTGAGACAGAAGGAAATCTATTCTTTTTAACTGAATACATGAATATAATAAAATCCAATGGAAATATAAACTTAATGTCCTCTAAAATGCAAGATATATTAAGGAGCAGATATTTGGATGTCTCTGAGGAAGGAAGAAAGATTTTAAACATATGTTCTATGTTTTTTGACGAAGTACCCCTTAATATATTAGCTAGCATTATTGGCAAGGATGAACTTGAAATAATTGATGTGGTTGAAGAACTGGAAAACAAATTTATACTTAAAGAAGTACTAAATGACAATAATATAAGCTTAAAATTTACCCACCAAAAATTTAGAGAATTCATATATTCAAACCAGTCTATGGCTAGAAAAAAAATTTTACATAATAAAATAGGTGAATTTTTGGAGAAAAATCTCCTTAAAGATAAGAATGATCTAAATACCTACTATAAATTAATATATCATTTTTCAAATTCTAATAATCGTATTAAGGAACTAACATACAGGATGAAAAATCTGAATATATATCTTAGTTTCAGCCATGAACTCTTTCCTGTACTTCATTATGGTGAAAATAAGTACAACAATTTATACTTTAGTGATGAAAAAACTTTGAAAAGTTTAGAGAAAGTGGAAAAACTCTTAAATAAAGTTGAAAATCAAAGTAGATCCAAGGAAACTGTAGATTTAGAAATAACATTTCTACTTATGAAGGGAAGATACTTAATTAAAATAGGAGATTACGAAAATGGAACTTCCATAATAAAAAATATGATAGATAAAGCTCTTAATATAGATGCTCTTAGTTATGCCATTGAAGGTTATAAACAAATGATTTATTATTGTATTCAAACTTATAACGTAGAAAACATGATCATGTACATAAACCTAGCACTTTCCATTGCTAAAGAACAAAACTATGAGGATGAAAAAGCCATAATATTAAAATTAAAAGCTCTTTATAATAATATGTGTGGAAATTATAAGGAAGCAGAAAAACTGTTAAACGAAGCAATACATATATTTACTAGAGATGCAATAACATCGGACAAATATGTACTTAACATAGCTGCTTGTTACAATTATATAGGTGAAATTAGGAGACACTCCTTAGAGTTTTCTAAAGCTATTTGCTACTACGATAAGGCCATTAAAATGTGTGAAGGTAAAGGTGTTATGTCCAGCACTGCTATATTTAGTATAAATGCAGGTGAAACAGCCTTTGACATGGGAAATTATGCTGCTGCAAATGAGTACTTTAAAAGGTCTCTTAATATATATAATCATTTTGATCTAGCTTGGGGACGTTCCATAGCTGAGGCTTTTATGGCTTTACTAAAAATAAATGAAAAAGATTACACTAAGGCTTTAAGCTATCTAAAAGATGCCCATACTCATTCTCAAATGTTAAAGAGCCCTCATGAAATAGGCCTAGTTTATCGGGTAAAAGCTAAAATAAGTACACAACTTAAGGAAAATAAGAAATTAAATAGTATATTCAGAGAATATCTCCCTAAAGATGCAAAAAACTATTGTGATATGGGTATTACCTATTTAAAAAAATCTTTAGATAACTATGAAATTGATGTACTTATGAAATTAAAGGGTAAAATTTAATTTACATTATGTAAATATAACTGCAGTTGATTGTTTTCAAGTAAAACTCAACTGCAGTCTTTTAAGTTAAAGTTTATTCACTTAGTCTGGATTCAAGTACTTGATCTACACTAAAATTTTCTATTTGAAGGTAATACTCTGCACAATCTAACAAAGATTTCATAGGAACTAAGCCTATAACTTCGCTTCCTACAATAGGCACTCCATATCTTTTAGCTTCCATTCTAACCATTTCCTGTGCAGTATATATAGGAGTCTTTTCATAGTTTACTAGGTTCATAGATACCTGAACTATATTTCTTTCAGTTACCTTTACCCCTACAGCCTTAACATACCTTAATCCTCCACCTATGTATCTTATTTTTTTAGCAATAGCATTAGCTATTTCTATGTTATCTGTACCTAAGTTTACATTATATGCTATAAGTGGGAATCTAGCTCCTATAACTGTAGCTCCGCTTTTTACATTCATCTCACAAGGTCCAAAATCTGGTTTCCATTCAGGCTGTTTTATTTTTTCAAAAAATCCTTCATATTGTCCTTTTCTAATAGCAGCTAAATTTCTTCTTTCTTCAGATGTAGCTGCATCTTCGTATAAGTAAACTGGAATTTTCAATTCTTCCCCTACTCTTTTTCCAAGTTTTTTAGAAATCTCAACACATTCTTCTGTAGTTACATCTTTAATAGGTATAAATGGAACTACATCAGTAGCTCCCATTCTAGGATGGGCACCTTGATGATTTCTCATATCAATAAGCTCAGCAGCTTTTTTTATAAGTTTAAATGCTGCTTCTTCTACTTCTTCTGGTCCGCCCAAGAAAGTTACTACAGATCTATTATGGTCTTTATCTGATGAATAATCTAAAAGTTTAACACCTTCAGTTTTCCTAACTTCATCTACAATGCTTTCTATTATTTCTTTATTTCTTCCCTCACTAAAATTTGGAACACACTCTACCAACTTTGACATATCAATTGCCTCCTTAAATTTACTGTAGATTATTTTCATTTGATATTTGTAATTATAAATTAAATACATCTTTAAAACGTCTATAAATGAATAAATATTCAATATTTATATATGCTACTTTAGACGTTTATAGAATTTTTAACTGGAATTCATAATGTGCAATGGACAGTTCACAATGATTGATATGTGCAATAAAATATGCTGCTATAAAATAATTTTACAGCAGCATAAAAATATAAATTACATACTTTCTATAACTTCATAAAGTATGTTAAGTCCTTTTTCTAATTCTTCTTCTGAAATCACAAGTGGAGGAAGAAGCCTTATTACATTTGGTCCTGCAGTTAAAACAAGAAGTCCTTTTTCTAGTACCTTTTTCTGTACCTTTGAAGATTCTCCTTTAATTTCTACTCCAATCATTAGCCCTATTCCTCGTACTTCTACTACATTTTTAGAAGATTTATTTTTAAAGTATTCCTTAATAAATTGTCCTTTATCACTTACTTTATCTAAGAAACCTTCTTTACTAATTGTATTTAAAACTTCTATAGCACCTGCTGTACAAACTGGATTTCCTCCAAATGTAGATCCATGATCTCCATATTTAAAGGTATCCTTTAGTTTTTCATTGCAGAGTACAGCACCCATAGGAAGGCCTCCTCCAAGAGCTTTTGCTGTAGATATAATATCAGGATGTACATCATAATTATTAAAGCCATACATCTTTCCAGTTCTGCCTATACCACACTGTACTTCATCACATATAACTAAAATATCATTCTTTTCAGCTATTTCAAATACTTTGTTTACAAACTCTTTACTTAAAGGATTTACTCCGCCTTCACCTTGAACAGCTTCTATCATAATAGCACAACAAGTAGAATCAATAGTATCTTCTAGTGACTTAACATCAACATCAGTATACTTAAATCCTTCTGTAAAAGGATAAAAATAATTATGAAATTTTTCTTGTCCAGTTGCTTCTAGTGTAGTTATAGTTCTACCATGGAAACTCTTATTTAATGTAATTATAGTAGATCTACCTTTCCCATATTTATCAAAGCTATATTTTCTCGCAAGTTTTATAGCTCCTTCATTGGCTTCTGCTCCTGAATTACAGAAAAATACCTTGCTCATTTTTGAAAGCTCTGTAAATTTCTTGGCAAGTTCAAGTACTGGAATATTTAAAAATATATTAGAAGTATGTGGTATTTTCTCAAGCTGGTTCTCTACAGCCTTTATCCAATTTTCATTTCCATAACCTAGTGACATTACTCCAATACCTGATGTAAAATCCAAGTATTCCTTATCTGAAGTATCATATACCTTACATCCTTTTCCATGAGTAAACACTACAGGAAGATGATTATAGGTATTCATAAGATATTCCTTTGCACAATCTAAATAATTCATATTTTTTCCTCCTTAATAAATCATAGTTCCTATACCTTGCTTAGAGAATAATTCTACTAAAAGACAGTGAGGTACTCTACCATCAATAATATGTGCACTTTTAACCCCTGATTTTATAGCTTCAACACAACAGTTTATCTTAGGAAGCATTCCACCTTTTATAATATTATTATCATATAGTTTTGAAATATCTTTTAACTTAAGTTCTGAAATAAGTGTAGAAGGATCCTTTATATCTGTCATTACTCCTGGTACATCCGTAAGCAATATTAAATTCTGTGCTTTTAGTGCAGAAGCTATTCTATAGCTGCAGGTATCTGCATTTATGTTGTAGACACCTTCATTATCATTTGCAAGTGCCACACTGCTTATTACAGGAATGTAGCCGCTGTCTATAGAGTTTTTAATTACTTCAGTATTTATTTCAGTTATTTCTCCAACTCTTCCTAAATCCACTTTTTCGCAAAGTTTTTTAGCTCTTATCATAGCCCCGTCTAGCCCACAAAGACCTATAGCTTTTCCACCATAGCTTTGAATTAATTTAACAAGGTCTTTATTTATTTTACCACTTAAAACCATCTGTACTATATCCATAGTTTCATCATCTGTATATCTAAGTCCGTCTATAAATACACTCTCCTTATTTAATTTCTTTAAATAAGATGAAATAAAAGGACCTCCTCCGTGGACAACTACTAAATTTATTCCAACACATTTCATAAGTACTAAGTCATTTATAACATATTTTTTGAGTTCCTCATCTATCATTGCATTACCGCCATATTTGACAACTATTGTTTTTCCTCTATATTTCTGAATATATGGCAGTGATTCTGCTAAAATTTTAGCCACTTCATTATAATTCAACTCCCGTGCCCCCTATGCATTATAATAATTCAACTATTTAAGACATATACTCTCCATTAATTTTTACATAATCATAGGTTAGATCGCATCCCCAACAGCATACATTATAATTACCTGAATTAAAGTTTATAATTATATCTATTACATCTTCTGATAATATATCAGTTGCCTCTTTCACTGAAAATGGAACAGGTTCTCCTTTTTCAAATACTAAGACACTTCCTTTTTTACTTTTCATTGTTACCTGGATCTTGTTTATATCAAATTCAACTCCTGAATATCCTATAGCATCAAGTATTCTGCCCCAATTTGCATTGCATCCAAATAAAGCTGTTTTTACTAAATTAGAGCAAATTACAGATTTGCCAAGTATCTCACCTTTTTCTTCACTAGAAACATTTAGTGCTTTACATTCTATTAATTTAGTAGCACCTTCTCCATCTTTTGCAATCATTTTGGCTACTTCAATATTTAATTTTTTAAGTGCCTGTAAAAATAATTTGTAATCCTCATTTTCTTCATTTATAAGTGGATTTTCAGCCAATCCATTTGCCAGTATAACAACCATATCGTTGGTTGAAGTATCTCCATCTACTGAAACCCTGTTATAACTTATTCGTACACTCTCTTTCAAAGCTTTGTCTAAAAGATCTGGATCTATATTTACATCTGTAGTTATAAAAGAAAGCATAGTTCCCATATTAGGATGTATCATTCCCGATCCTTTGGCCATAACACCAATAGTTACTGTCTTTCCTCCAAGTTCTAATTTTATGGCTATAGTTTTTTGAAAAGTATCTGTAGTCATTATAGCTTTGGATGCATCTTTATATCCATCCTTATCTAATTTTTTAACCAAATCAGGTACTGCATTCTTTATAGCTTCAATATTTAATTTAACTCCTATAATGCCAGTAGATGCTACAAGTACATCTTCTTTTTCAATCTTAAGTTCTCTTGCTACATATTCACACATCTCTTCTGCATTTTTTAATCCTTCTTCACCAGTACAAGTATTGGCATTTCCACTATTTGCAATCACAGCTTGAGCTTTTTTGTTTTCCAGATGCTTTTTAGTAACTATGAGTGGAGCTCCTTTAACTATATTCTTTGTATAAACTCCTGCTGAATTACAAGGGCTAATTGATTTTATAAGAGCCAAGTCCTTTGAATTTCTTTTTTTAATACCACAGCTAATCCCTGCAGATACAAATCCTTTTGGAGAAGTAACCCCTCCTTCTATAATTTCAAAATTCATTCTAATGTCCTCCTTAAAATTTAAATATATAAAAGAAAATAACAATTCAAAGATTCAAAATAGGCTAGCATTGTGGCTAGTTATTTTTTAAATGTGCCTTTGATTAAAAAATAGCTGGAACAGCATTAAGTCCTTCCTTTTCATCAAACCCCAGTACAATATTCATATTTTGAATTCCTTGACCTGCAGAACCCTTTACCATATTGTCCAAACATGATATTATTACAAGTTTATTGTTTTCTTCATCATAGTGAAGAGAAATGTGACAATAATTTGAAAGTCTAACATTATTTATTTTTGCTACTTCTCCTAGTGGAAGTACTTTTACAAAAGGCTCTGCCTTATAAAATTTACAATAATCTTCATGTAATTTTTCCATATCTATTTTATCCTTAGGAGTTGTATATACTGTAGACAATATTCCCCTATTTATAGGAATTAAATGAGGAATAAAAGTTAATTTAACATCTTTTTTTGATACGCTGCTTAAATTTTCTTCTATTTCAGGAGTATGCCTGTGATTTGCTACTTTATAAGCACTAAAACTTTCATTGCAATTTACAAAATGGCTTCCTTCCTTTAATGATCTTCCTGAACCTGTTACCCCTGATTTACAATCTGCAATTATTCCTTTTTCCTCTATAAAGCCACCTGAAATAAGTGGAAGGAGAGCAAGTTCAACAGATGTAGCATAGCACCCTGGGTTACCTATAATTTTTGCTTCTTTTATATATTTTCTATTTAACTCAGGAAGCCCATATACGGACTTCTTGTGTAAATCCATTATTTCAAAATCTTTTTTATACCATTTTTTATATGCAGTTTCACTTTTAAATCTAAAATCCGCTCCCATATCTATACATATTTTATTTTTTTTCACTGCCTTTTCCACAATGCTTTCACTTAATCCACTTGGGAGACCTAAAAAAATAAGGTCACTTTTTTCTATAACTTCATCTTCATTTCCATATACAATTTCATTTATTCCATAAAAATTTGGATATATACTAGAAATAGTTTTTCCACTATAACTGGTAGAAGATACAGCAGATATTTTCACTTTATTATGATTTGATAAAAGTCTTAATAGCTCTGCACCTACATAGCCAGTTCCTCCAATAATTCCTACTTGTACCAATATAATTTGCCCCCTTCTAATTCCATGTAAAAAGTAATATAACTTTATAAATATGTAGTTATTATATGACTTTATAAATAAATATGCAATATTTTTTATAAAAATAAATATATTTTTTTTAGTAAGCTCCATATAAAGCAAACATTATCAATGTATTAAGTACTTTGTCCTAAATTTCATTTAATTATAAATATGCATTTTTTAAGGTTACTATACAGAAATTTATCTTATGCCAATGACTTTGTTTATCTATTTTGAAATAATCCAAGTATATCCTCTTCAGTAAAACTCTTTAAATTTTCACCTGACACCAATTTATTTTCCATTAATTTTTCTATAAGCTTTTTCTTCTCATTTTGAAGAAGTACTATCTTCTCTTCAATTGTACCTTTAGCTATAATTTTTATAACTTCCACTACATTTTTTTGCCCTATTCTATGAGTCCTGTCTGCAGCCTGTTCTTCTACCGCTGTATTCCACCAGGGATCAAAATGAATTACCACATCTGCTGAAGTTAAATTTAATCCTGTTCCTCCAGCTTTTAAGCTTATTAAAAACACTGAATTTTTACCTTTGTTAAATTTTTTTACTATGTTTATTCTTTCTTCTAATTTTATAGTACCGTCTAAATAACTAAATGGGATTTTCTCTCCAGAAATTTTTTCCCCTATATTTTTAAGCACAGATGTAAATTGAGAAAAAACAAGTATTCTATGTCCTTGTGCTATGCTTTTATGAAGAAGTTCTACTAGCGCATCCATTTTTCCATTGCCGCCGCTGTAATTATTTATTAATATACTAGGATCTAAACATAATTGCCTAAGTTTCGTTATATAAGAAAGTATCTCTATTTTACTATTCTTAAATTCATCTTCTTTTACTTTTTTTTCAATGAGGTCAACTGCATGATCTGCGTAAGTTTTATAAACCTTTTTCTGCTTATCATCTAAAGTAACCATAAGTGTCTTTTCTATTTTATCAGGTAATTCCACTATAACATCCTTTTTCTTACGTCTAAGTATAAAAGGAGCTATTAGTCTATTTAACTCTTCAATTACCTCAGGACTTTCTTTAAGCTTTTTATAGTATCTTACGCTAAATCTATTTTTATCATATAGATAACCTGGCATTATAAAATCAAATATAGACCAAAGTTCCATAAGAGAGTTTTCCATAGGGGTTCCAGATAAAGCAAACCGTGTCTTTGCTTTTATTTGTTTTGCTGCCTTTGTATTCTGAGCATTTGGATTTTTTATATATTGTGCTTCATCTAATATACAGTAATCAAATTCTCTTTCAGAGTACATTTTCAAATCCCTTTTTAAAAGGTTATATGTAGTTATAATAACATCGTAGTTTTCCATATGAAAAGCATCTGTTTCTCTTTCTTCTTTTGTCCCTACAACAGGTAATACTTTTAAAGTAGGCGCAAACTTTTCAAATTCATCTATCCAATTGTAAACCAAGGATGTGGGTACTATAATTAAAGACTTGCTTCCTTGGCTAGAAAGTATAAAAGTAATAGTTTGCAGTGTTTTTCCAAGTCCCATTTCATCTCCTAGAATTCCACCGAATCCAAAATAATCTAAATTTTTTAACCACTTATACCCTACTTTTTGATATTCCCTCAAGGAAGCATTTAATTCTTTTGGGACTTCAAATTCCAATTTGTCTACATTTTTAAATTTATTTCTTATTCTATTTAGTTCTTTTTTTCCCTTTATATATGTAATATTGTTATCTTCCAAATATCCATCAATAAAGATAGCCTTATTCGTATCTATCATTATATTATTATCCTCTATATTATTATAGGAAACTGCATCTAAAAGTTTTAAAAACCTTTTAAGTTCTAATTCTTCAAGGTCAAGATATTCTCCGCTTTTCAGCTTGTAATATTTCAAGTTATCTCTAAAGGCTTTTAATATACCTGTAGTTTCCCTTGGATCTATATTTCCTATTTTGAAATCCATTTCAAAATAATTATATTTACCTGTTTTGATATCACCATTTATACCCTTACTCTCTATGGATTTTATGCCTTTAAAATTTTCCGAATAGTAAACTTCTCCTATTTCTTGAAGTTTAAATACTTCATTTTTAAAAAAATTGAAAATATAATCGTCACCCATAAGGAAGTAAAACTTTCCATTTACCTCTTCAAATCCTAGTGACATGAGAATTCCAATAACTTGAGATTCCCTTTTAGATTCTCTATATATAATCTTTTCATCACAATCTTCAAAAATATTAAATTCAAATTGTCCATATTTAACTTTTAGAACAAGTGTAATATCCTTACTTTCCTTGTTAAAATAAAAGTTAAACTTACACTTATCAATTACTACCTTATTTCTTATAGTCTTTGACAAAGTAACTCTATCTGATAAAAAATTGAGATTAGGAATGAGTTTTTTTAATACAGTATCTTCCTGAGCTTTATCTATAGTTACTACTCTAGCTTCATTAAATACCTTCAAATAAGGATTTATTTTATAGCAGAATTCATAGTCTGGCAGATATATAGTAGAGCCATATAAGAAGACATCATTTTTAGAGCTAAGAGACTCTGGCATACCCGATAAAGATTTTAGAACATAATTGTCTTTTATAGTTTTCAAGTCAAACTCCACAGCTGGATTTTCAAATAGGATTTCTGTTTCTATAGGTCTAGAAAAAAATCCTTCATTTAAATATATTCTATGTTTTTTTATAACTTCAAAAAATTCTCTAACTAAATACTTAGGAATGATAATGTACTTTCCACTTACACATTCGTCACCTTTTTTACGAAAATATTTATAATCTTTTTCCATTTCCTTCAAAGTTTCTATAAAGGAAATGAGTCTCTTATCCTTAGTGGACAACTTTTGCTTTTTTATATCAAAGGTAAAATTTTTACTATATTTTATAGGAACATTATTATAATAGCATGTAAAAAAATGATTTATATCTTTTAAAACATAGAGGTTACTTGAACTTGTGGATTTCACTCCTATTTTAAATTCAGCTGTTATATTACCATTCCATTGGTTTTTATTTATATAAACCTCTATTTTTAATTCTTCCCTATCTTTTTCATCTCCTAAAAGCAAGGATAAAACATTACTTTTATTTTTAAATATACTATTTATATCATCATCTTTTAAAGCTTCATGCTGAACTAAATCCCCTAGAGCCTTATAAAAAGTTGCTGTGAGATGTTTACAGCAGTAGTTTGTTTTTTTAAATTCATTTTTTTCATAATCCTGGCAACTGCAATATGTAGAAAAAATGCTTTTATTACTCGTATCCATTTCAATCTTAGTATTGTATTCGTTAAAAAGATTTTCTGAAATCACATTTCCCTCTATACAAATTAATTTGTCTTCATCTATTATATCTATGGAGGACACTAGATCATTGTCTAGAACTCTGTGACCTTTTAAATAATTTTCACCTGTAGTTTGTTCATTAAATATTTGTAACAATGCATCTTCAGTTAACATAACTTCTCCCTATAAATTTAAATTTTTCAATCTTTTTATTATATCATAAATAAGTTATAACTGATTGAAAGTAAAAAAAGCACGCTAATTAAGCAATTTTAGCATACTTTTTCACACATATTTTAATTCTTATGATAGATTTTTCTCAGCATCGTAAACAAAGATGAGATGTATTCATGTATTTCAACATAAAACTCCTCAATGACCATTTTCTTGCCTTTTTAGACATGGTTAATAAAACTACAGTTAATTTTTATAAGTAATTAGATCTTATTTGTACTTTTGTTCAAGCAATTCTAATATCCGAATATACTTAGTCTGAACACCATCTCTATACATTTTTTCTTCGAATTTATCGCATTCTATATTGACTTTATTTAATGTTTCTTCACAAAGTTCTCTCTTGGCAAAAGAATAAACAACATTGTCTTCCCTATCTATATGCCTAGTCAATAAATGCGTATAAGATATAGCATTAGCAATTATGTCAAGTTTGGCCTCATTGTTACCGGCCTTAACCCTAGCAATTCCTTCCTCAAGCTCCTTAATATATAGTCTTCCAAAGTCATGTTCAACAAGCATTCCAAACTTAACTAATTTCTCAGCTGCTCCTCCAATCTCATCTATCATTCTATTGAATAAGATTTTTTCTTCCTTCTCATGATGATTTTTATCTGCATAATTTCTTACAAAGTCAATTATCTTTTCAAAATCTCCGTAATCAATTCCTTTTCCGTTCATAATACCTAAACATGCTTTTCTAATAACCACTAACATCCTTTTTATGTTTTTATGTTCCTCAATCATTAAATCAATTCCATCCATAAACTCATACCTTTCTTGTTATACTTATACTATTATAGGATTAGCCTTTTTTATATTAAGTATCCTTAGATATAAAAACAAAAAGGTGTAAGAAATGCAATTTAAACTTATACAAAAATATACTGCCAAAATTGAAAACACATTTAAAAAACTTTTTCATAAGTTTTAACGGTGTTAAAATTGGCAGCATATATCCCACTGCATATGTCAAATTCTCTTTAGAGATTCCCTCTAACTATTCACATACTTTATCTGGATTTAGTATATTTTTAGGATCAAATGCAAGTTTTATATTTCTCATAAGTTCAATATAATCTTCTCCATATTGTCTTTTTATATATTTCTTTTTAGCATATCCTATTCCATGTTCTCCTGAAACTGCACCTTCCAGTTCTTCAGATTTTTTGTACAGACAATCAAATACACCGCTTAATCTTTTATGCCACTCACCCTCTGATAAGTCATCTTTTAAAATATAAACGTGTAAATTCCCATCACCTGCGTGTCCAAAACTTCTTATTCTAATATTAAATTTGTCTTGAACGTCATTTGTGTACTTAACAAATTCCGCTACTCTATTTCTAGGTACTACAACGTCACATTCATCCATCTCCGTAGTAGTCGCCTTAACAGCTTCAAGGAAAGCACCTCTTGCAGACCAAACGGATTCCTTTCTTTCATCAGTATCTGTAATATATACGTCCAGCGCACCTTCTTTTAAGCATATATCTGCTACCTTTTCATAATCTCCTTCTATTTGCTCTTTGCTATTTCCATCAAATGTAAGGAGTAAATAGGCATCCGAAGAGTTATCCGGGAATTTCTTGCCTAAAAATTCTTCTGCTGCAAGTATTACTTCTCTTTGCATAAATTCTATAGCAGTAGGTACAGCTTTTGACTTTATTATTTTAGGTACCGTGCTTATAGCCCTATTTAAGTCAGGGAATGGTATAAGAAGGCTTATTGATTTTTTAGGAAGTGGCACTAGTTTTAGTATTATCTTTGTAATTATTCCAAGAGTACCTTCTGAACCGCATATCAAATCCTTTATGCTATAACCGGAGCTATTTTTTACAATTTTCCCACCAAACTCTAATATTTTACCATTAGGAAGAACTACTTCAAGTCCTCTTACATAATCCCTTGTAACTCCATACTTAACAGCTCTCATTCCTCCTGCATTAGTACTTACATTTCCACCGATTGTTGCAGATTTTTCACCAGGATCTGGTGGGTAAAATAAATCATGGCTTTCTACAAATTTGCCTATATCCATTAGAAGTACTCCAGGTTCTAGTGTCAATGTAAGATTATCTTCATCCAATTCAAGTATATTGTTCATCTTTGTTAAATTTATCATTATTCCACCTTCTATTGGAACAGATGAACCAACAAGACCGGTGCCTGACCCTCTTGCCACTACTGGAATGTTGTTTTTATATGCATAGGCCATTATCTTTGATACTTCTTGTGCATTCAGTACTTCTACCATTGCATCAGGATATTTACTTACACCTCCTAACTCATCATGGCTGTAATCTGCGTTTATGTCTTCCCCCACAAAAACTCTATCTTTTCCAAGTAAATCTATTAAAAAATCTATATCAGTATTGTCCAATTTTTTATACTTTTCAATACACTTTTCCATATCATTTCCTCCAAACTAAAATATGCCTTAGATTGCTTTGCACAAATTTTTACCAGACTTTATATTTTCTATAAGTTTAGGTACAATTTCATATATGTCTCCTACAATACCTATGTTTGCTACATTAAATATAGGAGCTTTCGGATCTTTGTTTATTGCAACAATTAGATCTGAATTGTTCATTCCTGCTACAAACTGTATAGCACCAGATATACCACAAGTTATTATAAGTTTTGGTTTAACTGTTCTTCCACTAAGACCAATCTGTCTCTTTGCATCTAACCATCCTGATTCTATAAGAGGTCTTGTGCAAGCAACTTGTCCTCCAACTAAATTAGCAAGTTCTTTTATAAGTTCCATATCCTTCTCGGATTTAATTCCTCTTCCTGCCGCAACTATTACATCAGCTTCAGATATTTCCTCTTCAATTTTCTTCTTGATTATTTTTAATACTTCTATATCTGATTTAAGTTTATTTTTATCCATAGATTGTACAGTTATTTTACCCGATATTTTTTCTGACCTATCAGGTGCATTCATAACCTTGTATCTAACAGTGGCAAGTTGTGGTCTGTTATTTGGGTTCAATATTTGAGCCATTATATTTCCTCCAAATGCAGGTCTTATTTGAACCAGATCTGTATTTTCCTTCATGTCAAGTACAGTACAGTCAGCTGTAAGTCCAGTTCTAAATCTAGCTGCTATTCTAGGTGCCAGTGACCTTCCAACTGTAGTTGCACCAACTAAAAATGTCGAAGGTTTTACTTTGTTTATAAAATCTTCAAGAGCTGCAGTATAAGGCTCTATTCTAAAATCTTTAAGCTCATTATAATCATATACAAATACTTCATCTACACCATAATGCAGCAATTCTTCTGCTTTGTCTTTTATATTGCATCCAACAAAAACTGCATAAACAGGATGTTTTATTTTAGCTGCAAGCTCCCTTGATTTTCCAATAAGTTCATAGGTTACAGGGTGTATATTTCCTTCTACATGATCTACATATACAGCTATTCCCTTCCACAAACTTTTATCTATTTGCTTAATTTCATCTTCTATAAATTCAACTACCCCACAAGGTCCTTTTTTCACACACATCTTGCACATTTTACAAGCAGCACTTATTTCCAATTTTCCATCCTTATTTTCCATTGCTCCAAATGGACATATTCCAATCAATTCTTCTATAATTGAAGGAGTAAGCTTATTTTCATTTATTATTAATTTACCCATATCAATTCCTCCTTGAAACTTTAATCTATCAATGAATCTTACTTAGTGGAAAAAGCAGATATCCCAAATCTTTGATTTGGTGATAGTCGCTTTCTCTTTAGAGTTTTGTTTCTCCCACTAAGTTTAGCTGAATTATCTAGGGGCGTAGATACTGTTAGCTCCCTCTTTGATAAAAGTGGGAGTGTTACAGTAGGTAGCCATCAGATAAATTTAAGTTCTTTAAGCTTTTTTGAAAGTCTATCTGCAAGTTCAATTCCATTTCCCTTCCACATTTCTTTATCATTATTCACTTCTGGTGGGAATATTCTTTCTACCTGGGTTGCAGATCCATTTAATCCATATTTATTTTCATCCTTATCTTCAAAATCCTTGTACCCAAATACTTTTACTTCTCTATCTTTGGTTTCAAGTTTCTTTTTATAAGATGGAAGTCTAGGCTGAAATATATCTTTTTCCACTGTTAAAAGACAAGGATATTTTATTTCAGCTACTTCAACTGTATTTGGCATATCCATTTTCACTACCATGGACTTTTCTTCAACCTTTTCTATACTAAGTGCATTAGCTATATGTGGTATTTGCAAGTATTCAGCCATTTCAGGTCCAACTTGTGCAGTATCTCCATCTGTAGTCTGCTTTCCACATAATATTAAATCTATATGTCCCATTTTTTTTATTCCCTGAGCAATAGTATAAGAAGTTGCAAGTACATCAGCTCCTGCAAATTTTCTGTCTGAAAGCAGCACACCTTCATCTGCACCCATCATATAAGCTTCTTTTATAACGTCAGCAGCCTGGGGAGGTCCCATACTTATAACTTTTACTGTTCCTCCTTTTTCTTCTTTGATCCTAAGTGCAGTTTCAAGTGCATACAGATCATAAGGATTCATTTTGGAATCTATACCTTCTCTTTTTAAAACACCAGTTACAGGATCAACTTCAACTTTAGAAGTTCCTGGTACCTGTTTTATACATACTAATATATCCATTTAAGTTACCTCCAAAATTTTTATATGAATTTATAAATTAACTTACAATAACTGAAACTCCATCAGGAATAACTGCTACCTTAGCATCTTTTCCCATAATGTCATATGCCCTAGTTAAAGCTTCAGAAATAGTTAAAGCGTGCTGCATATGAATATTTTTTATAATTTCAGGATCACACATATCTGTGACCATTATTACAGTATGTGTACTTAGTATTCTTGCAAGTATTTGAGATTCCCATTGGTCTGGTACTGTTTCTCCTCTAGGCACTTTAGAAACTTTCTCTAAAAACTCCTTTGGAGAATTTACATTTGCCAAATTATTATAGAATCCTTCACCGCCATGACCATCATCACATGCAGCTACCATTATTATTACACCGCCTTCTTTGCAAGTAGCTTCAGCTGCAGTCATGCCTTTAACTGACTGATATATATTTTGATCCAGTGGATATCCTCCATTTGTCGAAATGGCAATATCAGCTTGGACTTTGTCAACTTTAGATAAGTCCATCACAAATTTACATCCCTCTTCATGGGCAATCCTGCTGTCTCCTGCAAAAGCATTTATTATTTTCTTATCTTCATCTATAACTACATTTACTATAAATGCAAGCTTCGCTTTTTTTGCAGCATATAACATGTCCCTGTGTATAGGATTATTGTTAAGCTTACCTGTCCTTGCATAAGGGCTTGCTATGAATTCAGAACAATGGTTTGCCATTATGGTCTTTGCAGAAGCTATCCCAGGCAAAATGCTCTTTCTTCCTCCTGAAAATCCTGCAAAAAAGTGAGATTCTATAAAACCTTCTGCTATTAAAAGTTCAGTTTCAGCAGCAATTTTGTTTATTATGAGATCTCCACCAGAAGGAAGTGTTCCAATTTTAACAAGGCTCTCTTCGTCTCTAGAATCATGTATTATTATATTTTCATTTTCAACTATATCTTTCCCAAATTTATCTATAAGTTCTTCTTTAGTAGTAGCCCTGTGAAATCCTGTTGCTATTAAAATTTTTATATCAATATCTGGATTTACCCTTCTTATTCTTTTTAAAAGTATTGGTGTTATTATTTTACTTGGTACAGGTCTTGTATGGTCGCTGGTTATTATAACCATATCTTTTTTACCCTTTACTAAATCCTCCAATTTAGGTGAAGCAATGGGATTATCAAATGCCCTTTCAACTATTTCAGCTTCCCCAAATTGAGGTTTGTAATCTTCTGCCCTTGACCTTAAAACTCCAACTAAATTTTTATCATCAATTTGAATTTCAATTGTCTTTTTACTATAAGGTAAACATACTTTAGACATAATCAAATTCTCCTTTCGTAAGTATTCATTTAATTAAATCCAAATATAGGTCCTGCAAAGTAAGCAATAATTCCTAAAACAATTACATAAACTATGCAAAACTTTAACGTTGAATTTAGTATCTTTCCTTCTTGCCCTACAAGTCCAGTAGCCGCTGTTGCAACTGCTATACTTTGAGGTGAAATCATCTTTCCTGCTGTTGCTCCTCCAGTATTAGCCGCTGCAAGCCAGTACGGATTTAATCCAAGCGATTTAGCAACTTCAACCTGAAGTCCTCCAAAGAGTACATTAGCTGAAGTATCACTTCCAGTTACAAAAGTTCCAAGCGCACCAATTATAGGAGCAATAAGTGGATAAAATCTCCCAGTTGCAGCTACTAAAACAACCGATATAGACTTTATCATCCCGCTGTAGCCCATTATTTTTGCAAGAGCTACTATGGCAATTATAGTAATAGCTGACTTGTACATCTGTTTAAAGGTACTTCCCAGAACTCCAACTATTTCTGTAATCTTAGCACCCTGAATAAGTCCACCAATAAATGTGGCGATTATAATTAAAGTTCCTGGATTTGACAGCCAGTTAAATGTATAAGGTGCCCCTCCTTTTCCCGAATAAATAAGTACTGAAGTTTTTACGGAAGACAACGCCTTATTTATTGGTGGGAACAGTGCACTACTTAATATTACAAATAAAAATACCAGTATAAAAGGCATCCATGCAAGTATTCCTTCTTTTGTGGAAACCTTTTCTGCTTGCTTATCAGCAGTATCTTTATAAAATATTTTAGCTACGGCAATTGTAACTATCATACAGCAAACAGATCCAAGTATAGCTGGAAGCTCAGCTCCAAGATATTTTGCAGCGAGAAGCTGCGGAACTGCGAAAGAAATTCCTGATGCAAGGGAAATTCCCCAAAATCCCTTTATGGCTTTCACACTTTTTCCTGTAAGCATTACAAGCACAACTGGAACAATCACAATTAGAATTACAAGCTGCAGTCCTACTGCATAACTTAACTGAGTTACACTAATATTTGCAACTTTTGCAAGAGTTGTTACCGGAATTCCTATTGCGCCAAAAGCAGTAGGTGTTGTATTTGCAATAAGACATATAATAGCTGCAAACACAGGATCAAATCCAAGTCCAGCAAGTATACTTGCTGGTATAGCAACAGCAGTTCCAAATCCTGCTATGGCCTCCATAAATCCACCAAAAGCCCAAGCCAATATAAGAACTAATATTCTTTTATCTGTAGTAATACCTGTCATCATCTTTTTTATTACATCCATGCTTTTAGTGTAAACTGTAATATTATAGGTGAAAACAGCAGCTATAATGACAATCATAATAGGCCATATTGCAAGAGCTATACCTTCAAGTGCCGCTGTAATTGCATTAAAAATTGGCATTTTCCATACAATTATAGCTAAAATCATAGTAACAACTAATGTGAAAGGGCATGTCTTTTGTCCCGGTATTTTTAGAGCCCCAAGCGATACCATTAGCCAAACAATTGGTATGAGTGCAATAAGAAAAAGTAAATAATTGTTCATTTTAATCCCCCTTGAAAAAGCCTTATTGGTATTATGGTAATACCACTTTTGACATTATATTAGCATAATCATTTCAATTTTTCTACAATTGTTATATTGTTAACATTACTTATAATAAATTGAATTAATTAAATTATGTTGTAGTCGTAACGTTTTCATGAAAATTAGGGTACAGATAAAAATTTTTATCTGTACCCTAATTTTCATATTATAGTGTATTAGCCGTTAACTTATTAACGTTAATAAGTTAACTATTTTATTTAAGCAAAAGGCTTTTTTTACATTCATCAGATCACTACATATTATTTCTAATATACTTATCTGTAAAATCTAAATGTTTTTTCATTTCTTCTGAAGCCATTGCAGCATCATGATTTTTAATAGCTTCACATATTTTAATATGCTGTGCTGCAAGTACTGATAGATTTCCTTCATCTACCAATATCTTACTTCTAGCCTCTTTTAAAAAGGAATCCATTAAAAAAGACATTGAATTTAAAATATTTTTTATCAAAAAATTTTCAGTAACTTGGGCAATTTGATAGTGAAATTGTTTATCAAGTTCTACATTATCTTTCTCATCTTTAGAGGTCTTGAAAGCATTTGCTAATTTCTCCAGATTACTTAGCTGCTCGCCATTTATTTTTTCTGCAGCTATAGCTGCTGTCTTCACTTCTATAATCTTTCTAACTTCCATTATTTCTTCAGGTTTCCCACCTTGGAGCATAAATATTATGGACAATGGTTCAAACAAACTATCCTCAAAGCTTTGCTTTATAAAATTTCCTTCTCCCTGCCTGCTGTCTATGAGTCCTATAACTTGAAGTGCCCTTAAAGCCTCCCTTATAGAAGTCCTACTAACTTTAAAGTTATCAACTAACTCTCTTTCAGAAGGAAGTTTGTCTCCCCTTTTTAAAGTACCATCCATAATCATATTTTCAATTTGCACTATTACATGTTCATATACCTTTGTACTCTTTATAGGTGTAAACATCAAATGAGCCACCTCAATTCATTTTATCTTATATTTGCATAAGTCTTCTATATATTTTGAGCAGAGCCTACAAAAACATCATTCCACTTTGTATATATATCAAATAAGCTTACCACATCCTGCTCATTATACAATAATATTTTTTGTTTTTTCATTTCAGGCATTCTCTTTATATATTCATCATCTTTTGCTATTTTACTAAAAGTTTTAGCCAAATTTGAACCACTTATTACTTCGTTTTCCCTATTTATTCCAAATTCTTTTTCCAGTGCTTTTAGTCCTATGGATTTATGCATTTCTTTTTCATATTCTTTTTGCAAATCTATACTTATAAAATAATCTTTTATATTAAATTCTATACCATATTTCTCAAAAAGGTAGTTTATTACTGTAAAATCATTGTTGCCCGAAAAAGTCACTATATATTTTTTTCCCATTTCAATCATAGTTTCAAAGTAACTTCTTGCTAAATCAAGTATATCTCTTACATCTTTGCTGTTTTCTATCATATACTGAGTTACTTTTAGAATTTGATTTTTGTAATCATAAAAGCAGCATCCAAATACTCCTATACATATTGGTTTCTTATATATATAATGTTCTAAATCAAAAAATACAGAATCTTTAAAAACACAGTTATTGTTTTCTACTTTTAGTGAGCTTTCTGTCATAGGCATTTCAACACCAACATCATTAAGTCTTTCTATCACTTTATCACTCTTCTCCAATTCATTTTAAAACATAAACAATTTATATATCATTTATGCACTTTGTTTCTAGTTTGTATATCATATCTTTTCTTTCTACTATTACTTTTGCCTTTTCGCTTAAAACACTATTATCTTTTATTTTTTTCAAAAGTTCCCGGGTTGGATTTACACAGACAGGATTTCCAACCATATTGAGCATTGCAAAATCTCCTGAAGTATCCCCATATGCATAACTTTTTGCTAAATCTATACCATATTTTTCAACTAATAATTCTATGGCTTTTTTCTTGCTAGCACTATCCCACATAGGAACAACTTCTCCCGTATAAATATCCCTACTATCTATAATATACACAGCTCCTACATAATCGTCAAATCCATATCTAACAGCCATTTCCCTTACAAGCTCCACTGGACTTCCAGATACAGTTATAACCTTGTGTCCCTGCTCCTTATGCCATTTTATCATATCCCTAGTATAAGAATACACCCTATGGCCCTTTTGTGAGACTACATTTTTGGCTATAAATTCTATTTGAGATCTGTGAAGACCTTTTATAGCTTCAATATATATACCAGCAATCTTTAAAAGATAATTATCATAATTTCCCTCTCTTTTATCCCACTTTTCATATTCTGGTTTAACTTCCTTATACCATCTTTCTCCAGGTATTACTTCATATTTTACCAATTTTTTAAATACCTCTGTTATAAGACCCTCTCTATATAAAGTACCATCAATATCAAAAAAAGCTGCTATACTCATACTCCTTATTCTCCTTAACTATTATTTGAAAAAACATAAATATATCTTATTATTTTAACATACATACTTATAATATCAATATTCGAAAAAAAATAATCGGTTGACAGTATATTTCTAATATGATATTATAATATTAGAAATGATAATGATTTTCATTATATTTAACAAATTGGGAGGTGGCTTTATATGAGTATTTGCGATTTAAAATTAGGTGAAATTGGAATGATAAAAAGTATAAGTGGTAATGAAAAATTAGTTAAAAGACTTCTTGCTCTTGGATGCATAGAAGGGACTGAAGTATTATTAAAAAATTGTGCTCCTTTAGGGGATCCTATAGTTATAAACTTAAGGGGTTTCAATTTAGCTATACGTAAGAAAGATGCACAAAATATATCAGTAAATGTCCCTGCATAAAATTATTAATAATGAAGTTATAGACGGGAGGAGTATTATGATCGTAGCAGCTTTACTTGGCAACCCAAACGTAGGTAAAACTTCTTTATTTAATCATCTAACTGGTTCAAATCAATATGTTGGAAACTGGGCTGGAGTAACCGTTGAAAAAAAGGAAGGTTACGTAGATAATTTTATAAAAATTGTAGATTTGCCCGGAATATATGCCATGGATACATATTCTAATGAAGAAAAAGTATCCAAAGAATTTTTACTTACAGGAAATCCAAGCGTAATAATAAATATTGTAGATTCATCAAATCTAAATAGGAATCTATATCTTACAACTCAATTGAAACAATTTAATAAACCTATTATATTAGTTTTGAATATGATGGATGCAGCAGAATCTAAAGGATTAAAAATAGATTTTTCAGCACTTTCTAAAGAACTAGGAGTAACAGTGGTTCCAATTGTAGCAGCTAAAGGAAAAGGTATAGACAACCTTCTTGAAATTCTTAAAAGTGGTAACTTTTTAAAGGAAACAGATAATAGCAAATTTATCTTTGAAAATGAAAAAGCAGCCTATTCCTATATAAATAATATTTTAAACAAATGTGTTAAGGAAACAAAAAAAAATATTACTTCAACTACTGAAAAAATAGATAAGGTAGTTTTAAATAGATTTTTAGCTTATCCAATATTTTTAATATGCTTAATATTGATTTTCAAATTTACTTTTAGCTGGGTAGGTCAACCTACTGCAGATATTTTTGACAATTTTTTAGAAAGCTTCTTAAAACCGGATTTAAAGATGCTCTTAGCAGGAACAAGTAACTGGTTTAGTTCTCTTTTAGTAGATGGCATTCTATCTGGTGTAGGATCTGTAGTTGTATTTTTCCCCGTTATATTCTGTTTATTTTTAGGAGTATCTTTTCTAGAAGACAGTGGGTACATGGCAAGAGGGGCTTTTATAATGGACAAACTTATGAGAAAAATGGGATTATCTGGGAAAGCTTTTATACCACTTATAGTAGGTTTTGGTTGTTCCGTGCCTGCAATTATGACTTCTAGAACACTCGAAAGTGAAAAAGATAGAAAATTAACAGCATTACTTATACCTTTAATGTCATGTAACGCTAGGTTACCTATATATGCACTATTTGCATCAGCTTTTTTCACTAAAAATAAAACTACTGTAGTATTTTCTTTGTACATTCTTGGAATCTTTATAGCCTTTTTAATTGGCCTCATTTTTAAAAATACCTTATTTAAAAAAGACGAAGAACCTTTTATAATAGAACTTCCTGAATACAATATTCCTGAATTAAAAAGTTTGTTATTTCACACTTGGGAAAAAGCTAAGGGATTCTTAAAAAAAGCAGGTACCATAATATTTTCCATGTCGGTTTTAATCTGGTTTTTGTCTAACTTCAATTTATCTGGTATGGTATCCATGGATAAAAGTATTCTATCTTCTATCGGTAAATTAATAAGTCCTATATTTTCACCAATGGGATTTGGCACCTGGCAAAGTTCAGTATCACTTATCACAGGTATCACTGCAAAAGAAATTGTATTAAGTACTATGAGTATTGTATATGGTGGAAATTTAGTCACCTCTCTTCAAAGTCAATTTTCCCCTATTTCCGCTTATGCATTCTTAGTTTTTGTATTGCTATATACCCCTTGCATATCTGCAATAGCAACCATGAAAAAGGAATATGGAAGCAAAATCGCGGTATTTTCCGTAACATACCAACTTTTACTAGCATGGATATCTTCTTTTACTGTATTTAATATAGCTTCACTGATATTTAAGTAATGGAGGCGTTTTAATTGTTAGAAATTATAGTAACAACAATTATTGCAGTAACAGCTTTATATATACTTTATAAAAATATTAAAAATAAAGCCAAAGGTAAATGTGATTGTGGCTCATGTGCTGGTTCAAAATGTCCCTATCATACAAAAGGTTGTAATAATATAAAAAAGTTCTGATATAAATATCAGAACTTTTTTATAACATAATCCATTATATCTTCAATAGATATAATTCCCTTAACCGTATTTTCATCATCAATTACAGGAATAGATACTATGTTCTTTTCCCTCAGCCTTTTTGCAACAGCTAAAATATCTTCATCACTTTTAGCTGTAACTACATCCTTTGCCATAACCCAGTCAACAGGACATGTATCATAATGTCCTTCTTCCATTAAGAACCTATATATATCCGCTTTTACTATCATACCTGTTAGTTTACCGTTTTCATCAACTACGGGTGCTCCATTTATATTATGGTCATACATTACATCTAGAGCCTTATGGAGACTATCTTCTCTCTTCAATTTTACAATATCAGAATGCATTATCTCTCCTATCATACCATTATCCCTCCTTATTTTAATTATACAATTCTTTTTCGATATAAAGTACAAATACTTTAAAAATTTAATTTTATATTAAAAGTATTAGTAACTATTATTTATTATATTTACTAATTCATCACAATCACTTTCACCTTTTAGGAGATGGTCTATGACGTGAGAAGCAGCTCTTTTAGATACTTTTTCTAATTGAATATCTAGTCGTATATTATTCTTTTTCAAAAGTATTTTTAAATATTTTAACTGTTTCTCTGTAATACAATCTTCCCTTACAAGCAAATTATTATTTTTAATTTTGCAAGCAAATTCATGTATTTTGGGTAAATTTAAAACATCTTCATAATTATGCAGCATTATAGTTTTCTTTATATTTTCATTTTTACTTTCTAGAAATTCTTTATACAGATCTACACTAATTCCACCATCTATTTTATCTTTTCGATCTATTCCCAAGTGTTTTTCTACAGTCTTTAAGTTACATCTTTCCATTCCAAGTTGTTTATAGTAGGGTCTTATAAGCCTGTACAAATCTATGTGATGTCCAGGAGCTTCAAAACACATATTGCTTTGATGAGCCCTCTCCTTTATAAAAGGCTCATCAAATGCTATTCCATTATAGGAACACCAACTGCTATATTTTTTTACATCTAATCCAAAATTATATATAACTTCTCTTTCGTCTTCTAAAACATCCGAAAAATACTGTTTCATTTCAAAGTCATACCTGCTTAAGAATCTCCCAAAAGATATAAGTATTATGTTGTCATGTTCCCTGTCAAATCCTGTTGTTTCTATATCAAAATATGCCACATCATTCATATTACAACTTGAAAATGTATCTTCTGAAATATTTATACGCTGTTTATACTCTTTGATTTCCATAACCTAGTTACTAAGTAACTTCCCCATCTCCATTCTGCTGTAGAGTTGAATTCAAAATACAAATACTATTTTTACATCTTTTCTACTACATCTATTCCAAGTAAATTCAAGCCATTTTTTATTACCTGGCAGGAAGCCTTTACAAGCTGAATTCTAGCTGCCTTCACACCTTCATCTTCAGCATTTATAATGCTGTGTGCATTATAAAACTTATTAAAGGCTTTAGCTGCATCTATTACATATCTAGTTACTATAAATGGCTCCAACTTATTTATAGCACTTAATACTGCCTTATTAAAACCATGAAGTATTTTTATAAGTTCAAATTCCTCTTTACTACTTAATTTGCTGTAATCTACATTTTCACTTATACCAGCAGGAGCTTTCCTTAATATACTTTTTCCTCTAGCATAGCTATATTGTACATAAGGACCAGTTTCTCCTTCAAAGCTTAGCATTTCATTCCAGTCAAATACTATATCCCTTTCTCTGTTGTTTTTTAAATAAGTAAATATAACGGCACCTACACCTATCTTCTTTGCAACTTCTTCCTTATTTTCAAGTTCAGGATTTTTTTCATTTATTATTTCAAGAGTTCTCTCTATAGCTCTGTTCAACAAATCCTCTAAGAATATTACGTCTCCCTTTCTCGTAGAAAGTTTTTTATCTGCAAACCTTACAAGACCAAAACCTACATGTACACATGAATCAACCCAATCTTTTCCCATTAATTTGAGAGTTGCAAATATCTGTCTAAAGTAAAGTGATTGATCAAGTCCCACTACATATATGCATTTATCAAAATCATAGGTTTTCTTTCTATATATAGCTGCAGTCAAATCACGGGTTGCATATATAGTGGCTCCGTCCGATTTTTTTACAATGCAAGGAGGTAAATTATAATCATCAAGCATTACAACTTTTGCTCCATTGCTATCAACTAAAATACCTGTCTTGTCTATTTCATCTACTACAGCATCCATTTTATCTGAATAAAAACTTTCTCCTGCATAAGAATCAAATTCTACATTTAAAAGATCATATATCTTTTTAAATTCTCTAAGGCTTAAATCTTTAAATTTTTTCCAGAGAGCAACTTCTTCCTCGCATCCATCTTCTAATTTTTTAAAATACATTCTACCTTCTTCATCGAGTGAAGGATCTTTTTCAGCTTCTTCATGAAATTTAACATATATTCTTAAAAGCTCTTTTATTGGATCTTTATGTAGGGAATCTTCATCACACCATCTTTTATAAGCAGATATGAGCTTTCCAAATTGAGTGCCCCAATCCCCCAGATGATTTATTCTGGTGCAGTTATACCCTTGAGAACTTATTATTTTATACAATGCATTTCCAACAGATGTACTAAAAAGGTGTCCTACGTGAAATGGCTTTGCAATGTTAGGTGACGAAAACTCTACAACTACATTTTTTCCTTTACCTAGCTCAGACTTACCATAATTCTCTCCTTCTTTTAATACCTTCTCTAAGGTATCTTTTGTAAAAGCCGCTTTATCTACAAAAAAGTTTAAATAAGGTCCTAGATTTTCAATTTTTTCAAAATATTCTTTGTCTAATTTACTTTTCAATTCTTCTGCAATCATATTTGGAGCTTTTCTTAACGTCTTTGCCAATTGAAAACATGGAAAGGCATAATCCCCCATCTCAGGCTTTGGAGGTATCTCTATCAAACCTTTTATAAAATCCAATTCTAAATCTACATTTTCTTTAATTCTTTCTGCTATTATTTCTTTATAATCCATAACTTTATGTTAAATAAATTTATATTTATTTAACAATATTCAACTCCTCTCCTGTTTACATTCTATTATTTTTCATATCCAGTTGCATGATTTTTATGCCAATTCCAGGCCGTCCCAATAATGTTCTCCAGAGAATTATACTTTGGCTTCCATCCAAGTTCATCCTGGGCTTTTTTAGAAGAAGCCACAAGCACTGCTGGATCTCCTTGTCTCCTAGGTGCAATTTCAGCCTCTATTTTTTCTCCAGTTACCTTTCTTGAAACTTCAATTACTTCTTTTACAGAAAATCCTTTTCCATTACCTAAATTATAAATCTTACTTTCATTTTCTTTCATAATTTTATTTAGTGCTAAAAGATGAGCATTAGCTAAATCAGTTACATGAACGTAATCTCTAACACAGGTACCGTCTTCTGTATTGTAATCATCCCCAAATATGAATATTTTATCTCTCTTTTTTAAGGCTACTTGAAGTATTATTGGAATTAAATGAGTTTCAGGTCTGTGATCTTCTCCTATAGTCCCATTTACATGTGCTCCAGCTGCATTAAAATATCTTAGTGCAGCATACTTTATGCCATATGCCCTATCACTCCACTTCAAAATCTTCTCCACTGTAAGTTTCGATTCTCCATAGGGATTAGTAGGATATGTAACTGCATTTTCTAAAATTGGTATACTTTTTGGTTCCCCATAAGTAGCTGCAGTTGATGAAAATACAACATACTTTACATTATGCTTTCTCATTGCTTTAAGCAAATTTAAAGTTCCACCTACATTATTATCAAAGTATTTAAGAGGTTCATCTACACTTTCCCCTACAAGAGAATAAGCAGCAAAATCTATTACAGCTTCAATTTGATTTTCTTCAAATACTCTGTCAAGTATATTATCATCTCTTAAATCTCCCTCATATACCTTTCCACCTAAAATTGCAGATCTATGTCCTTTTTCAAAATTATCTAATACGATAACTTCTTTCTTATTTTCCAATAACTCTGCAATCATATGACTGCCTATGTATCCGGCCCCACCGCAAACTAAAATTGCCATTATAAAACCTCCAATATAAATTATACCTTTATCTGATGACTACCTACTGTAACACTCCCACTTCTATCAAAGTGGGAGCTAACAGTAGCTACGCCCCTAGATAATTCATCTAAACTTAGTGGGAGAAATAAACTCCCACTAAGTAAGATTCATTGATAGTTATTTAAATACTATATTTTATATTTTATATCTATTTCATCCTATTTGTCTACTATAGTTGTAATTATGCTCTATATAATGTTATAAAGAGCATAACCTAATTAAAAAACGGTATGCTCTTTATAATACATCTTCAAAAAAATAACCAATCAGTATGCTAGACTATTTTTTTTAAATACCTAATTTAATTCATTTTAATTGCCCTTCCAGGCAAAATATCTTTTTTAATTTTACCATACTCAGCTACTACATGTCCATTAACTATTACATAATGAACTCCATTTGGATAAGCATCTGGTCTTCCTTTTCCCAAAAAGTCAGATTTATCTTCAATAGTATCTATATCAAATATTACTAAATCCCCATCACATCCTGCAGACAACCTTCCCTTATTTTTGAGGCCAAGTATATTTGCCGGTATCAAAGTACATTTTTTTATAGCATCAATAAGAGAAAGATACTTTTTCTCCCTTACCATCTTTTTAAAGAAGCGTGGAAATGTACCACAATTTTGAGGATGACCTTCTCCTATGTCTCCTGTAGGAGAAGGACCTGTATCTGAAGACAGTACTACATAATCTCTTAATAGTGCTTCATAAATCTCTTCTTCTACTCCAGTGTAACAAATTATAACTGCATCCTCATCATTTTGTCTCATTTTGTCATACAATTTTTTTGTAAGACACTTGCCTTTAAGTTTTCCTGAAGCTATATATAGATCACTGAATTTCCATCCAAATTTTTTAATATGATCTTCATCAAAAACACTGGTGGTTATACCTGTTGCAAAAGAAGTATACATTCCGCTGTCTGCCCATATATTTACTCCATTTTTTCTTGCCTTATCTAAAATACCAAGTGCCTCTGTCATGACTCCTTCTCCATATTGATATACTAAATGGGATACCTGAACTAGTGCACCTGTAATTTCTGAGATCTTAACAGCTTCTTTAAGAGATTCTAAATCATCAGGAGCCTTAAGCCTTGTGTGAATAGAAATTAACTTTTTATACTGTGAAGCAAGCTTGCTTAAGGCTATAACCTCTTCAAAGGAAGACCCTGGAGCATATTCAAGCCCAAAGGATAACCCCACAGCTCCATTTGCAAATTCTTTTTCCAAAAGTTTTTTCATTTCCCCTATTTGAGTTTTTGTCGCATTTATATAGGGATTATCAATTCCAACTTTATATCTTAAACTAAAGGAATGGCCTATAAATTGAAGTTGATTTATTGGAAAGCCATTTTTATTTTGTGTTTCAAAAAACTTGTTCAAATTTGTAGGACCACCACCACAATTTCCACCTACTGTTGTAGTAATTCCTTGAACTAAAGACAATTCTCCATAGCTCATATTTCCGTCAATATGGGCATGAATATCTATAAAACCGGGGCATACTATACAACTTTTAGCATCAATTTCCTTTCTGCCTCTTATATTTTCACTAGTAATTGAAGCTATCTTACCATTTTCAACCGCTAGATTACCATGGAATATTTTTTGATTTTCTGGATCTGCTATTTGAGCATTTTTTATAACTAAATCATAGATATTCATAAACCTGCCTCCCCCATAAAGTTTCATTTAAAATCTATATTTAAGTTTTCAATGCTATTGTTGTTTGAATTCGGACCATATTAAATCATAGGTCTTTGCAGCATTGCCTACATCTCTAAATCTTTCAGCCCTATTTAATTCTGAATCTGGAATAAATACTGCCTTGTCGTTTAAATAACTACTCGACATAAATTTCTTGGCAGCTTTATTTGTATTTACATATTGATTAATTGTCGTAGCTTCATTGCTTATTTTACCATCCAGCATAAAGTTTATGAACTTTTCAGCATTTTCTTTGTGAGGTGCTTTTACTGGTATAATAAAATTATCTTCTTCTGCATTCATGCCCTCTTCTGGATATACTATTTTAAACTTAGAATTTGTTTTAACTGCAGTAGATGCTTGAGAACCATACATAAATCCTACTGTTGCATCTCCATTAATAAGACTATTATGAGGTGTATCTGCATTAAGTACTTTTACATTTGGCTTTAATTTTTTAAGTTCTTCCTTAGCCTGAGCTAATTTCTTAGAATCCGTCTCATTCATGGAATATCCTAATTTTTTAAGAGTCATGCCTATTACTATTCTAGGATCATCTACAAGTACAAGAGAATTCTTAAGTGTAGAATTCCATAAATCTTTATATCCCTTTATCGGAATTTTAACTTTTTCTGAATTATATACTATTATCTGACTTCCTAATGTATAAGGAATAGAATATTTGTTGCCTTTATCATAAAGTTGATTTAAAAATCGAGGATCTACATTTTTATAATTTGGTATCTTTGACTTGTCTATGGGCTGCATTAAAATATTTTTTTGTTTTCCCATAACTTCAATAATATAATCACTGCATATTACTACATCATATTCAGCTCCCTTTGCTGCCTGAAGTTTTGTAAGCATTTCCTCGTTAGTTGAAAAGTTACTGTAATTTACCTTTATACCTGTTTTATTCTGAAATTCCTTTATTACAGAATCGGGTACATAATTAGCCCAGGTAAACACATTTACTACTTTTTCATCATTTCCAGAAGCCTGTTTTTGACTTCCGCAACCAGACAAAGTAGCAATCGTACATGCAACTATTACTGATAAGCTCAATAGTTTTAGTAATTTCTTTTTCATTCAATATTCCCCCCTCATTATATTAAAATTAATATTCATACAAATTTAAACCTATACTTTTTTTATTCCTATTAGTTTAATAATTTGTACAGAAGCTAAAATTACAAATGTGACTAAAAGCATAAGGGTACAAAGGGCATTTATCTCTGGAGATAACCCAAATTTAAGCATAGAAAATATCTTTATTGGAAGAGTTGTGCTTTCCGCTCCCGATACAAAAAAATTTATAATTACATCATCAAAAGAAAGAACAAATGCAATCATTGCCCCTGAAAATATGCCCGGTAATATGAGTGGAAGTGTAATACTGGTAAAAACCTTAAGCCTATTTGCTCCAAGGTCCATAGCTGCATCCTCCATTGACAAATCGAATCCTGCAAGTCTTGATCTAACTACTATAAACACAAAAGGAATACTAAAGGTTGCATGTGCTAGAACTAAGGTACCTATACCAAGGGTTAGCCCAATTTGTGAAAAATACACAAGCAATGCAATTCCCATAATAATTTCAGGTATAACAATAGTTATATTTAATAATCCTTCCACTACACTTTTTCCCTTAAATTTATACTTATACAATCCTACAGCCCCTATTGTACCTATTATTGAAGAAACTATCGTACTTATAACTGCTATGGTCAAACTATTTTTAAATGCAACTATAACATTTGAATCATCAAACAACTGCTTATACCAGTTAATAGTAGTTCCATTCCATGCTGCCCCTGTTTTTGCACTGTTAAAAGAATAAACTACAACCACAGCTATAGGTAAGTATAAAAAAATGAATACAAGCACTATATACAGGACAGAAGTTCTCTTAAGAATTTTATTTATCATGCTAAAAAACCTCCAAATCCACTTTTTTACCTACTAGCTTAGTACTTACATGCAAAAGTATCAGTGTAATAATTATCATAAATACAGATAATGCTGCACCGAAAGGCCAATCACGAGATATTAAAAATTGATTTCTAATTAAATTGCCTATGAGCATTACCTTGCTTCCTCCCATAAGATCACATATATAAAATAATCCAAGGGAAGGTATAAAGACTAAAATACTTCCAGCTACAATTCCAGGCTTGGTAAGCGGTAAAGTTACTGTTAGAAATGCTCTAAGAGAAGTTGCACCTAAATCTTTAGCTGCTTCAATGTAATTTTTATTAACTTTTTCTATAGATGTATAAAGTGGTAGTACCATAAATGGAAAAAGAGTATATATCATTCCTATAAGTACAGCTCCATAAGTATACAACATTTCAATAGGTTCTTTTATAAATCCCACTTTAATAAGTAAATTATTCACAAGTCCCTCTGTACTTAAAAGTGTCATCCAAGCATAGGATCTTATAAGAGAGTTAGTCCAAAAAGGGACAATTATAAGCATTACAACAAATATACGAAACTTTTTTGGTATTTTTACTACAAGATATGCAAATGGATATCCTACAACTAAAGTAAATAAAGTAGTTATAAGTGCAATTAATAAAGAATCCATAAATACCTTAAGATACAGTGGTGATATAATTCTTTTATAGTTATCCAGAGAAAATACGAAATCAATTCCACCATTTGTCCCCCTTTGTAGAAAGCTTATAAATATAACATAGCAAATTGGCGCCCCCATTAAAACTATCATCCAAAGAGATACAGGCCCTATAAAAAAACTTTTTTCAAAATTTAATAGTCTCTTTTTTTCAATCTTCAACTTACCATCACCTTGCTTGTTTGATTAATCTCATCAGTATTCTCCTTATTATCTATTATAATAGCGTCCTTTACATTCCAATATATCCATAAAGTTTCATTAATTTCTGGTATTCTTGAATTTCTATCATAATTATTGGATACAATTTTTCTTCCATCTTCTAAAATAAAAGTGGTTCTTATATTAGAACCTAAATATACATTTTCTTGGGCTATTGCCTTAATACTAAAATTTTCAACTTGACTTAAAGAATATTTAATATTTTCAGGTCTAACTAAAACAGACACCCTCTCTCCTAAATTGAATGCTTTATTTAAAGCAGCAAGTTTAAACTCTCCAGTTTTCAATATAACCCTATCTTCAAAAATATCTTCCACAGTTGACTCAAACAAGTTGGATTCACCTATAAAACTTGCTACGAACCTGGTTTTAGGATTTTCATATATATCTCTAGCGTCACCTACCTGTTCTATAGATCCTCCATTCATTATAACTATACGGTCAGACATATTTAATGCCTCTTCCTGATCATGAGTTACATATACAAATGTTATCCCCAGTTTTTTTTGAAGCATCTTTAATTCTATCTGCATTTGTTTTCTTAATTTAAAATCTAGAGCACCTAAAGGTTCATCTAAAAGCAATATTTTAGGTTTATTAATAAGTGCCCTTGCAATTGCTACCCTTTGTTTTTGGCCCCCGCTTAACTGAAATGGCATTCTTTTTTCGTAATTACCTAACTGTACAAGCTCTAGCATATCATTAACACGTTTTTTTATTTCTAACTTTTTAACTTTTTTAATTTTTAAACCATAGGCTACATTATCAAATACATTCATATGGGGAAAAAGAGCATAATTTTGAAATACCGTATTAATATCCAACTCATAAGGTTCCCTATTTTCTATAGGCTCTCCATCTAAGAGAATACTTCCAGCAGTGAGTTTTTCAAAACCTGCAATCATTCTAAGTGTAGTTGTCTTTCCACAGCCACTTGGTCCAAGGATAGTTAAGAATTCACCTCTTCTAATATCAAGTGAAATATTTTTTACTATTCTTTGTTCATCAAAAACTTTTGCTAAATTAATAAGTCTCAGAATACTTTTCAATGTTTCCACCTCCATATTATGGTATTAAAAAGCTTCTGACTCTTTACAGAGACAGAAGCCCACTTCTGCGATCTTTATTCACTCTGCTATACTGTTTTGCCATACTGTATTGTAGAGAATAAAAAATTTGTAAATACAGGTTTTAATATCAATTCCTACTGTTTTACTCACATTTAATTATATGGTTATAATAACATATTCAAACATTTTAGTCAATTATTTTATACTATTGTATTACCAACTATTGTTATTTTAAAAAAGTCTCAATAATATTATCTTTTAAATTTTTAACCTTTAATTCTTTACCATAATTAGAACTATATAAAATAAATTTGTAATTGCAAACTCCCTTATTGTGTTGGAAATAATTATATGATAAAGTCACAGATTGTATAGTCGACATCTTTAAAAGAGATTGAGTCTTATTAAAACTATTATGGCATATACAAACCAAATTTCTATTTATCCCCAGTGCGGTATTTTTAAATTCCATATGTCCTATAATAAATAATATTATAAACATGACTATACTAAATAAAATAAAGCTTGGTTTGGTAAACGCAATTATCCAAGTGACAATTATCCAAAATATAATTTTCTTATAAAAAAATCCAAAATATACATTACTAAGAGGTTTATTAAAATTATCTTCATATAAAAATTCATTAAGTAAATCTTTTAATATTCTATCTTTCAATTGGCTATTACATATGGGATATAATATAGCTTTTTCTCCTTTTTCATCTCCGTATCCAATACTTTCTATTTCTATAGTAAAATAGCCAAAAACCTGCATTAAAACGCTCTGTTTAAGATGTATTCCTTTAATCTTTTCTCTATCGAAACTATAATTTTTCTTATTTAAGGCTCCATAATTTATGGAAATTTTATTATTATCAGCCCACATCCTAAAATTATAATATTTTATAAAATTATATATAATAGACAAACATAAACTTACAAATAATATAATACAAACTATAATTACTATTATATAAATTTTTTCATAAAAAGTTACATAATGAAACCCTCTAAAATATCTAGATGTATCAATATTAAGTTTAAGTAATTTTTTAACACGTTCCTCAAAAAATTGCTGTATAGCAAGCAATATAGCTAGTCCCTTAAACAGCGAATTAGATATAATAGAATATATAAATAATTCTTTTGAACCTAAACTATAAGATTCCTGTTCATATTTATTTTTAAGTGTATCCGTATTTTCCTTAAGCAGTATATTTCTAATCGCCTCAGCCCTACCTCTATTTAAAGTGAACTTCAATTCATTTCCATGATCCTTTGCATCTCCTGTATCAATTTTTATAGTTGCTACATTAAAAATTTGTTCAAAAAAATTTGTTGAAATGTCCACTGTATTGATTTTTTCTAAAGGAACTTCTATTTTTTTTACGCTAAAAACCCCTTCTTTGTGATAAATATACTTTTCTCTTATTATAAAAATGTTTTTTCTCCATTCTATAATCTCATATGCTAGAAGTAGTATTAATAAAATTACTGCAGTTAAAATTCCTAATCTAAATCCAATCCACTTAATTAAGAATCCTGATGCAAAAATAATTCCTATCATTTCTTTTAATATTGTGCCTAAACTATAAAATAATTTAAAGAAATGATTTCTCTCTATCCTATCCAATTTTATCACCCAATTCTATAACATTTTTAAGGTTATTTGCGACTTTTTCAGCATCTTTCACAGCTATAGCAGGGATTTTATGTGTACCCCCTGCCGTTATAATATTTACAGAAGCTATTTTACACATTCTTTCAATTGGTCCCTGTTCTATTTTTAAATTCTGAATTCTAGAAATTGGAATTATTGTTCTTTTTCTTATGATTATGCCTTCTATAAGTTCAATTTTATCTTCAAATATGCCATATTTCCACTGCTTATACTCTAAAAAAGGCCATATAAAACTATCCAAAATTGAAACAAATATTATTATTGCAGTTAAAAAATTTAAAATACATTTTAGTACTTTCATATCTTCAATTCTTGGCATTAAAAACAAATTCATACATAGCACATATAAAGCTATAAATATAACACTAATTACTGTTCTTCCAATAATCCATGATTTTATAGCACTTTTATCAATCTTATCATAATTCATAGTTAATCTCCTTTACATATCTAATGTACTTGCTTGTACACTAATTAGTTTTGCCTATATTATATATTACATAATTAAATTTTACTATTTTAAAATTTAATAAATCCTTTATAATTATTATATATTGACGTTTATATTTGTATATCATAATATGTAAATGTAAAGATTGAAATATAGAAATATAGTGAGGTAGAACTATGGACAATAATTATAAAGAGTATGCCGATACTGCTGAGCTTCTTAAGGTACTGGCACATCCTATTAGACTATGTATAGTCAGAGGGCTATTAAATAAAGGCTGCTGTAATGTTACACACATGCAAAATTGCCTTAAAATTCCTCAGTCAACTTTATCACAACACCTACAAAAATTAAGGACAGCAAAAATTATAGAAGGAACTAGAAATGGACTTGAAGTTAATTACAATGTTTGTAATAAAACAGCTATTGATTTAATTCATGTTTTATTTAAGTAATTTCAATGATCTATAGGGTTTCAAAGTAGAAAGTTAACTTATACCAGCCATATACTAACAAATTTCATCACACCAAAAACTTTTTATAAGTCTAAAGCTCGGTATTTTGAAAATCTAAAGAAGCCTATATAAACTCGTACCTCAGACATATATAAGCTTCTAAGATTTTCTAAAATACCTCACTAAAATTTATAAAAAAAGTTTTTAAGTGTGATTTCCATTTTGTTAGTATATTTTATGTATAAGTAACTTTTAAATTGAAAACCCTATATATATGTTTTCTAACTAAAAAATAACTTATGCGCAGAGATATTTTTACAATAAATAAACATATTTAACGGTGCTTGTTTTTGTAAAAATATTTGGAGCATAAGTTTATTTTTCGTTTAGAAAACTATAATAGATTATTGTAATTTCAAAAATATTAAATTTAAAACTTATTGAAGTAAAGCTGCAATAACGCTGCATTTTAGATCTTCTGTAGTGTTAACGAAAGAAAATCATCCATAACTATTAATTCTTAATTTTTAATTGTACTTTAATAGCTATACAGGATTTTTTCTTAATTTTACTTCTTGTTTACTTGGATAAATGGTATCAGAATATATATAATCTACCCCCATTTTAGCAGCTCTTTTAAAATCTTGTCTTCTGTCAATTGTCCAACAAAATACCTTTAATCCATCTTTATGAGCCAATTGTACAATTTTCTTATTAAGAAAATCATATCTGGAGTCTAAAGCCACAGCCCCTATAGATTTTGCATACATATAACCATGGAGTCTGCTATTTGGATTTATAATTGGCATTATACGAATCTCATTATCCTTACTTTTTAAATATTCTAAAGCTTGATAATTAAATGAATGAACAATAACTTTTTTTTCGTAACCATATTCATGGATAATATCTAAAAATGTATTAATATCTCTATTTCTTCTACTTAAAAATTTAATTTCAAATATTGGCACAAGATTGTATTTAGAGCATTCCGTCAATGCTTCCTCAAATCGAGGTACTTTTAAATTAGGATATTGAGCTATATTTGCTCCCTTATCAATCTTAAGCTCATCTATTTCGTCTGACGACTTTTTTGTTATTGGTCCCCTTCCATTAGTTGTTCTATTAAGTGTAGGATCATGGAGTAAATATAAAACACCATCGGAGGAAGAGCATACATCTAATTCTACTCCCCAATATCCCATTTTACCTGCAATATCAATAGCAGGAATGGAATTTTCAGGAGCAAATTTATTTGCTCCACGATGGGCTATTACTATAGGTTCATTTTGCATTACAGCATTATTGACTTTTTTTGGTATCTTGTTCTTTCTTTTATAATTTATATTATTTAATTTGTTAATTCTTATATTAGACGAATATTTAAGAGAAAGAGAACTGGTATTGTAATAAAAAGTTACAGCCATAACTTTTAAAAGTAATACAGTAAACAATATAAGGATAACATTTGTAAATACCTTTTTATAAATACTATTACCCCCCTTATTGATAGAGCTTTAAGCTTAACTAAATATTTTAGCAGATTTAACTTTAATTTAAAAATACCATACTAGACAAGAACATGATTTTTTTCATCATTTCTCTTTTAATTCTACCATAAATTATCTATAATAGTCTAATTTATAAAAAATATATATAATAATTTTACTACATTACCTAAGCTAGTAATAAGAAGTATTTTACTCTTATCAATAACTATTGTTACGCAAATATTATTTTTTATATATAATAAGATAAACTCATTAAATTTGTGTATTAAAGATATCATCTTTATTAAAAACATAAAAAAGTTTCCAGAAAGGTAAACTTCCTAGAAACTTTTTTCCAAAACATTACTTCATATCTTCTACTTCTTTTTCAATACTATTAAAATCTACATCCTCTAATTTAATAACTTTTGTACTATGCCTTTTTTTATACCATATCCATAGACCTAAGAATAAAGGCAGTCCTATATATGAAGAAATAACTCCGCCCCAATCTATTTTAGCTTCTCCAAAATAAGTAATACCTTGGCCCAAAATAACCACAATACAAAGTACAAGTGCTATAATCGGACCCAGTGGAAATAATTTAGCCTTATATTTTAATTTACTAAAATCACGTTTTTGTAAATTATAAGCCTTTCTAAAACGGTAATGGCAAAGTGCTATTCCAACCCATGCTACAAATCCTGCTAGTCCTGAAGCTGCTACCAGCCATACATACACTGTAGTTTCTGCATAAAATCCAGTTAAAAAACAAGCAGATGCCACTATAGTAGTAAGTATAAGTGAATTTACTGGTACTCCCCTTGAATTAACTTTTGCAAAACATACAGGTGCATTTTTTTCTTTAGCCATAGAATATAACATTCTTGTTGAAGCATACATTCCAGAATTCCCTGCAGATAGAACTGAGGTTAAAACAACTGCATTCATAAGAGAAGCTGCCCCTGCTATACCTGCCTTTTGAAATACCATCGTAAAAGGACTTGTATCAACTCCTGCATTCATATAAGGTATAAGAGCTCCTACTACAAATATTGTGCCTATATAAAATAATATTATTCTCCAAAATACAGCATTAATTGCCTTTGGTATAGTTTTTTCTGGATTTTCACTTTCTCCTGCTGCTATACCTATAAGCTCTGTGCCTTGAAAAGAAAATCCTGCAATTAAGAAAACTAAAAATATAGATTTAAAACCACCTACAAAAGGTGCATCTCCTACTGTAAAGTTTTTAAATCCTACAGGTTTTCCATTAAATATTCCACAAATAGTTGCCACACCTACAATTAAAAATACTATAACTGTAAAAACCTTAATACCTGCAAACCAAAATTCTGATTCTCCATAAGCTTTTGCAGACAATAAATTAAGTCCAACTATAAGTACTAAAAAACATACACTCCATATAATAGATGGTACACCTGGAAACCAAAATTTCATTATCAAGGCCCCTGCTACCATTTCTGTTGCAACAGTTATAGCCCAATTGTACCAATAGTTCCATCCAAGTGCAAACCCAAGTGCCGGATCTACAAACTTAGTAGCATATGTACTAAAGGAACCTGAATCAGGCATGTACGTTGCCATTTCTCCTAAACTTGTCATTAAAAAATAAACCATAACTCCTATACAGCCATAAGCCACAAGTGCTCCTCCGGGACCCGCCTGTTTAATCGTAGCTCCTAGAGCTAAAAATAACCCTGTTCCTATAGCTCCGCCCAAAGCAATCATATTTAAATGCCTGGCTTTAAGACCTCTTTTAAGTTCATAGGTCCCCTCTTGTTTTTGTTCTGCAACACTCTGCATTTTTTTCCCCCCTTATCGGTTTTTAATTTCCGATAAGTGATATAACTAAGACGGACATAAGGTGATCATAAAAATAACCTTGAGAGTACACTCAAGGTTATATAAAGACATATTAATCCTATAACGAATGATAGCTCTCCACAAATTAACCTTGTGACAGTTTTACATATATTTTATGTAAACCCAATTATTTAGCATTAAAGCATCTGCTAAATAACTTCGGCAAAATTTCCTTTCAAGTTGTATCATAGTGCTTAACTCCTCAACTCTACTCTTAAATTCTGCACCTCTACCTCAGTTATTCACTTATATTAATATATTATGAACTAAAACTTCAAGTTAGTCAATAGATTTTGTACTCTAAAGTACATTTTGTAAAAATATTATTGAATATGCAAAAAATATATCAGATTAATCGTCAGGTACATTAATTCCTGCCATTTTCATAAGATACAGAGCATTTCTCGTTTTCGATGCACCCCTATGTAATTTATAATCAAACTGTATTTTATTATCTTTATAATATTCTCTAAAATGATAATTTTTTACTCTTTCATTACTTTCACTCTCTATATCACATAATTCCAAATCATGAGTTGATACCATACCACAGGTATTAGAATCCATCAATTCATTTATAAGTATCTTGGCTCCAGTGTGCCTATCTATGGAATTAGTACCTTTAAATATTTCATCTAATAAGAAAAAAATATTTTCTCCCCTATTAGCAGCTTCTACAATAGATTTTATTCTCAAAATTTCTCCATAAAAAGAAGATATATTTTTTTCTAAATTGTCACTTATTCGCATACAAGTGTAAATACTCATTATAGAACAACAAAATGATTTTGCACGAACCGGTGCCCCCGAATAAGCAAGTACTAAATTTATACCTGCTGTTCTTAAAAAAGTGCTTTTCCCAGACATATTTGATCCCGTGATAAGTGCTACTTTAGAATTTTTATTCAAATCCAGATTATTACAAACTGCCTTATCCCCTAAAAGAGGATGTGCCATAGAATCTGCTTTTAAAACCAAGGATTTATCCAAAATCTGAGGCATTGTCCAACTTGAATGGTCAAATGCTATAACTGCAAGACTACTCAACATTTCAAATTTTCCAACAGTTTCAATCCAATCATAGAGTTCCCTACCATTTTCTTCTCTCCACTTTTCAAAGGCAAACATACATTGATAATCCCAAAGGAAAAATATATTAAGTATTATATATGCAAGATTCTGGCGCTGAGATATGCTCTCTGATATCTTTTTTAGCTTATATATTTCTTCTGCTGCATTTTTTAATTTTCCATTTTGTTTTTTTAATAGCATACTTTTTAAGTCATTTAAGTAATCACACTGAAATTTTTCTTTGCATATTAAGGATATAGTTTTTTCATAAGATCTTATATTACTTTTTAAATTAAAAACTGTGTTTAAAGTGCTAAATCTGTTTTTAGCCCCTGGTAAAAGTAAAATTATTTGAACTACAAGTGCTGCATACCCTATAGAATTATTAAAAAAGTGAAATACAAAACTCATAAACAAAAGCATTATAGTTACAATAGGAATTATTTTAAATACAACTATAATGTATTTATTTCTGTATGTTGAATTCTTAGTTGAAACTATTTCTTTAAGCTTTGAAACACTCTCCTTATTATCTTCTATGGATGAACTTTGTGCCTCTAAATGCTGTCTCCACTTTAATTTACAGGACAATTCCAAAACTGCACTTTGTCTTTTTTCTATATCTTTAGAATTTCCTAAAGGTGAAGACAACACATTTTTTAAATTTTCCTTTCCAAGATAAGTATTACAGCAATTAATACATTGAAATAATGAGTTTTCACCAAATATATCAAGATCCCAGGAATAATTATGTTCTACATTCTTAAAATTTTCTCCTTTTTCGTTAAATTCTTTCCAATCACCAACTATTCTTTTTAACGAATTACAATTTATTTCTACTAGCTTTTTTGTAAAATCTGTATTTTGTTTTAACTTTTCATGGATTCTTACAGCAAGTACAAACAATATAGCTGAAACCAGGAAAATGCTTAAACTCATATAGTGATAGTTTTTAATATAGAAACCTACTATAAAGATTATTCCTAGCAAAAATATTAAAAAACGTAACCTACTTATACGTACTACAGTAGAACTTTGACTTTTCACAAGATGATCGTAATGTTTTTTTCTCCTGCAGTAGATTTTTTCACTTTCCTTCAAATATATTTCTCCTCTTTTCTTACTACGTCTATGTTTCTATTTGCTATTTTTCAGCCTACTTAATTTTAACTCATCAAAATAATCTTTTATCTTCAAATCCATACCTAATATATGACTTGATATCCAATTGTACACAAAATCTAGAATATTCAAAATTGATTTTTGTATATCTTCATCCATTTCATCTAAATCCAAGCTCTCTATTTTTTCTATAAATTTATCATGCACTCGTTTTTGTTCCGAATAGCCTGGATAGTCATACATTTGCATAATCTTTTCCTCATCCTCAAAATGATAAACAGTATACTCTTTTAGATCGTCAATTAAATTCAAAATATCACCAAAATAGTCCACGTGATTTTCATTGACAGCTAGCTCATATATAGACTGTCCTATTTCAAATAACTTTTGATGCTCATCATCTATTCTCTTAATACCGCAAGCATATTCATCTTTCCATTCAAACATAGTATACTTCCTTTCTAAATATTTTATCGTAGAATTTTGTAAATAAGTTTAATTTCTATAACTTACTGATTGTGCTGCTTCTGTACATATTATAACAAAATTTAAATTACTAAACTACTACTAATTTAAAAAGCCGCCGGAATAATACCGACGGCGTAAAGGAAATAAAAAATTATTCACTTATTTGATCTGTAGGAACTATTTTTACATAACCCTTCCTGGAATTACTGCATCTAATATTCCAATGACTATTGCTGCCAAAATGGCTCCTACTATGGTAACTCTCATATATGGAACTAAAAATTGAGTTAAATATAATATTACAGCTGCAATTACAAAACCTTTTATTCCCTTTCCAAAAGGAGACGCATCTATATTCATAAATCTTTCCACTAAATAATCTATTAAACTTATTACAACTGCTGCAGCTACATATGACCATAATCCTGATATCTTGAAACCAGGTGTTAAAAATGAAGTTATTGCCAGTACAACTACCGTTAAAACAAATCTTAATATATAACCTCCCACTGTAGATCTTTCGGGTTGTTTATTTGTATCACCCATGGAAGTCACTCCTTTTTCAATAAAATATTTATTCCCTTATATTTTTACCTAAAACATAAAAAATATTTAAAAATAAAAAACTTTTTAAATAGAAGTTATAACTATTTTATTTTAGATAAAACTAAATTTAAAATGAATATTGACAAAATTTAAGAAAAAAGGTATAAGTAATATTGTCTGTATAGTAAATACTTATAAATTACTAAAAAGGAGTGTAACAATGAAAACATTTCAAACTCTTATTGATGAAACTTTACAAGCCAAAGATTTAGATGAGTTGGAATCCGCTGCAGATCTATTTCAATTTGGTATAGAAAAAGGATATTATAATCAAAGACAGTCAAATGAATTTAACACTACATACTGGAAAATAAAAAATAAATATTTGGCTTATGAAATTGCAAATGAGATAAAATACAGTAAACTGGACATTTTGACTATAGTTATTAATGCACCAGTGAATATAAAGGACAATAAGTCAGAACTTTTAAGCTATGTAAATGGCCGTATAAAGGCACTTAGAGGTAAAATATCCGGAATAAAATAGTGCAAAAGCCAGATGAAACTATCATCTGGCTTTTACCTATACTCAATATCTTATTTTAAGCCCTGTTCATAGGCCTGAACCATCTTTTTAACCATGTTTCCACCTACGGAACCTGCTTCTCTAGAGGTAAGATCTCCATTATAACCTTCTTTTAAATCTACTCCTACTTCTCTAGCTGATTCCATTTTAAATTTATCTAAAGCCTCTTTAGCTTGTGGAACTAAGACTCTGTTTCCTCTACTGTTTGCCATAATTGTTCCCCTCCTCATTTTTAAATTATTTGTTTTGTATTACACTATCAGTTTGCTCCATATAAAAATTATTACTCTATAAAATTAAATGAAAATATACTATATTATAGGGTATTTAGAAACTTTTATAATCGAAATTTTTTCTCTACTATACTATGGAAAGCCATAAATTTAAAGCTTATTGAAACTTTGCATGATTAAAGTAGTATAATAAATATAAGCTAATTTTAAAAGTAGGTGATTTTGTTGTATAAAAAAGGAGACTTTCACTTACATACTAATGCCTCGGATGGTAACTTATTTCCGGCAAAACTAGTATGCATGGCAAAACGAGAAGGTGTTGATATTATTGCAATAACAGACCATGACACCTTATCTGGTATAGATGAAGCCTTAATGGAAGGGAAAAAAATAGGTATTAAAGTTATTCCTGGAATAGAACTATCTACCTTGTATGAAAATAAAAGCGTTCACATACTAGGGTATTTTAAAGATATCTCTCATATATCTCCAAAGTTTAAAGACTTTCTAAAAGAAATGAACTTATACAGAATAAATAGAGCAAAAAAAATAGTAAATAATTTATATAAATTTTTCAATATAAAACTTGATTTTGAAAGCATATTAAAGATAGCTAATGGAGTTGTAGCAAGACCTCATATAGCAAAAGCCATAATAAATGCAGGTTATAATTACAGTTTTGATTACATATTTTCAAATTTTATAGGGGATTCCAGTCCTGCCTATGTTCCAAACAAAAAACTTTCTACAACAGAAGGAATAAAAATGCTTATGTCTTTAAATGCTATGGTTGTACTTGCCCACCCTATACTTATAAAAGATATAAATATAGAAGATTTAATTAAACTTCCCTTTCATGGTATAGAAGCTATTTATCCTGCTAATAAGGTTTGTGATACAGAAAAATTCATAAAGTATGCTAAAAAGTATAAAAAAATCATAACTGCAGGATCTGATTTCCATTCTGCAAACAAAAAAAGTTTAAAGCACGGTCATACTATAGGTGAAGTTTATTTAGATGAAAATCAAATAAATGATTTCTTAAGCAAACTTAAAAGTTTATCTGATGACTACCTACTGTAACACTCCCACGCACACAGTGAAAGCGACTATCACCAAATCAAAGATTTGGGATATCTGCTTTTCTATCAAAGTGGGAGCTAACAGTAGCTACGCCCCTATATAATTCATCTAAACTTAGTGGGAGAAACAAAGTTCCACTAAGTAAGATTCATTGATAGTTTTTAAAACAATCTACAGTGGGGATGTTGTAATAACAATTCTTAAATTGCTTAACAACATCCCCTTTTATAGATAAATGTGCTTAAAAGCATGTATACATGTTAAAATGGCTGACATACTAATTAATTAGTGTAACAGAACTTCTCTACAGATCATTTCTTATATCTCTTTTAGAAATGCAACGTATCCTTTTACCGCTTCATATATATCTGCTTTACTTGCTACTTCCCAAGGTGCATGCATATTATGAAGTGCTATCCCACAATCTATAACTTGCATATTGTACTCCGCTAGTATATAAGCTATAGTTCCGCCACCACCCTGGTCTACCTTGCCAAGTTCTGCAGTTTGCCAGGACACATCGTTTTTATCCATTATATTTCTTATTTCAGCTATATATTCTGGATTTGCATCATTACAACCTGATTTTCCTCTTGCACCAGTATATTTGTTAAATACTACCCCCTTTCCAAAATATGCTGCATTATTTTTGTCCATTACAGAAGGATAATTTGGATCAAAGGCAGCGCTTACGTCAGAAGACAGCATTTTCGAATTCGTTAAAGCCCTTCTAAGTTTTAAATCGCTATATTCTTCGCATAGTGACATTACCTCAGCTGCTGTATTCTCAAAGAATCTTGATTGCATTCCTGTAGCTCCTACGCTTCCTATTTCTTCTTTATCTACTAAAAGAGTAACACATGTCTTGTTTGGATTTTCTATTTTCATCATAGCATCAAAAGAAGTATAGGCACATATTTTATCATCATGGCCATAAGCCATAACCATACTACTGTCAAGTCCAAAATCTCTAGCAGGTCCTGCTGGAACTACTTCTAATTCTGCAGATACAAAATCCTCTTCTTCTATTCCATATTTGTCATTTAAAATTCTTAATATATTCTTTTTTACTCTATTTTTATCTTCTTTGTCCTCTATTGGAATACTTCCAATTAGAACATTTAAATCTTCCCCTTCTACAACCTTATTTCCTTTCTTATCCATCTGGTCTCCTGCAAGATGTACAAGTAAATCAGATACTCCAACTACAGGATCTCCATCCTTTTCTCCTATTACTACTTCTACCTTAGTTCCATCTTTTTTTATAACTACACCATGAATAGCAAGTGGAAGTGTAACCCACTGATATTTCTTTATACCTCCATAATAATGGGTGTCAAACAATGCAAGGTCAGTATCCTCATAAAGGGGATTTTGCTTTAAATCAAGCCTTGGAGAATCTATATGAGCTCCAAGTATTCTCATCCCTTTTTCCATATCTTCAGTACCAATTACAAAAAGAGCTAAATTCTTATCCTTGTTATTAGCATAAACCTTATCTCCTGGTTTTAAAGGGGATTTCGCATTCATTATATCCTCTATATTTTTATATCCATTTTTTTCAGCTCTCAATATAAATTCTTTTACGCACTCTCTCTCTGTCTTGCATTTAGACATAAATTTTTCATAGTCATCTGAAATTTTAAAAAGTATTTTAAAATCTTTTTTTGAATATTTGTCCCATGCATATTTGTATTCCTTAGTTAAATTTTTTGACATTTTATCTCTCCTCTTCTATATTAATGTTATCGTATTAGCAAATAAATGTTACGCTTCACTTTATTAACAATTATATTCTATCACAAAATACACCAATATATTTATATTTTTGAGAGGACAGAGGACAATTGTTTCGCAATTTTTTTAAACTGTGAAAGTTACTAACTAATTAATAAGCAGCCAACCTTGTATATCTATATTAAAACCACTTTTTCCTCTTAAATATACATATAAGAATGACTGCCACAATAAACATAATTATTACTACGTAATGACATCCATTTTCTATCTCCATAAATGGTATTCCTTTTAAGTTCATACCATAGATACTACTTATGAGATCTAATGGTAAAAATATAGTAGCTATTACAGTAAAAACTTTCATGAGTTCATTGGTTTTATTTGCGGTTTCAGATTCAAAAGCTTCCCTCACTAAAGCTAGATCTTGAACCAAACTTTCAATACAAAACATAAGTTTTTCTATTTTTCTATTTAAATTGCTAAAGTATTCTAAGACGTCCTTTTCTATTACCAGATTGTCATTCATAACCAAGCTATCTCCTATGTATATAAGTGGATTTAAATATTTTCTTATTTTATAAACTTGCCTTCTCAGGGTTATAAGACTATCTATCTGATCATGTTTTGGGTTCTTTAAAACATCTATTTCAATTTTATCTGCTTTAACCTCTAGTGCAGATATTATATCATAGTTCTTTATAACTATTCTGTCTAAAATATAGTAAAGTAATATAGATGCTCTCGAATTATCCTTTAGTAAAAAGCAATTTTTGGAGTCATATATATCTTGTATTAGATCATCTAATATATCAATCTTATCTTTGTATACAGTTATTATATACTTTCTACTTAAAAATACATTCAATTCTCTAGGAATAACTATTTCTTCTACATAATTGAGTACATTAAGTATTATAAAGAGATACCCATTGAAAAAATTTATTTTTGATACTTGTGAAAAACTTTTACATTCCTCTATACTATCTCTATCTATGTCTACAAAATCCTTTAACTTTTCAATTTCATCTGCATGAAGTAATATCCAATAATGGCTGCTTGTAAAATCAATTTCTTCCGTAACTTCTTGAAAACCATTATCTATATCAAGTATTTTCATAAAAACACCACCAATGTAAACATAAAAATAAGTTCATTCTTATTAGTGTGTTAATTTTAATTAGAAATAATTCATTACTTGACAGATGTAATTTTATGACAAAAAACTATAGTATAAAAATACTATAACAGTAGAATTAAACAAAATAAAAAAAGTATTGTCCATGAACCCTCTTAGCAATATAAAGGACGCAATACTTTTAATATCTAGTTATAAATATTTTAAATAGATAATATAATAACATTGTAAATATTTTAATCAGAAATGATACCATCTATAAACATATCATGTTCTTCCATTGGGACTTCATCTAGTACCTGAAACCTATATGCAAGGGCAATTTTTTTGGAGTCCTCCCTAAGCTTTTTAAAGAACCTATCATAATATCCTCCTCCATATCCAACTCTCCCACCTCTTTTATCAAAGGCTACTCCTGGAATATAACACAAATCTATAGAGGATTCCTTTACTTTAAATTTTGTATCTTCTGGTTCCAATATACCATATGCCCCACTTTTTAATTCACTAAAATCATGTATTCTAACTGCAATCATTCCATCCTCTTTGGATATAACTTTAGGAACACAAATATTTTTTCCCTGCTCAAGTGCCTTTTTTATAATTCTATGAGTGTCCACTTCACTTCCATAACTTACAAATATAAATATACTGTTAGCCTTATTATATTCTTCACTTTTTATAACCTTTTGAAGTACGCTATTGTCCAATTTTCCTTTTTGTAAATTAGATAATTTATTTCTCTCTTCTTTCATTTTCTTTCTTATAATATTCTTATCCATTCTTCTTCCTCGCCACCTCATTTATTCTTTCACTTATTACATCTACAGGAGTTACATTTGATATAAGACTGTATCTGTAATTTGCTGCAGCGGCCTCTATTATGACTGCCAGGTTTCTTCCTGGTCTAATTGGAATTTTCAATTTTCTTACAGGTACATTTAATATATTTAAATACTCCTTGTCTATTCCAAGTCTATCATAATTTTCATCTTCCTTCCACTGTTCCAGATATATTATCATATTAATATCCTTTGCCTTAAGTACAGAACTCAATCCATAAAGGGCAGGTATATCAATTATCCCCATTCCTCTAACTTCTATCATCCCTGAAGTAATATACGGCGATGTTCCATGAAGCACCCCGTCTATTTGCTTTATATCTACTGCATCATCTGCTACTAAACGATGTCCCCTTTTTATAAGTTCAAGTGCAGTTTCACTTTTTCCTATACCACTTTCTCCAGTTATAAGTATTCCAATACCATAAACATCTACAAGCACGCCATGTATCCTTGTTTCAGGTGCTAATTTGTCATCTAAATAATTCATAACCTTATTTATAAACCTTGTAGATATACTATCAGTTCTTAGTATCCACCTTTTATTCAAGATAGCACTCTCTAAAAACTCCTTATGGGGTGCTAAATTCCTAGTTATTATGGTACATGGATTGTCAAATTCAAAATATTTTCCCAGCCTTTTTTTCCTAAGCTCAGGCTGCATAGCATCTAAAAAACTCCATTCCGCCTTACCCACTATCTGGACTCTCTCATTAGCATAATAATTATAAAACCCACTAAATTGAAGTCCAGGTCTATTTATATCGCTTTCCTTTATTTCGTTTATATTTTCTCCTCTATTTATAACTTCCAAATTTAAATCATTTATAATATCTACTACTGTTACTGGCATTTTCTCACCTCTTAATTGAGTTCATCTTCATTAGATTTTGGCTGTATAGCTCCAAGTTGAGCTCTTAAATTTTTCTTTATATTGTTTATATATTTCTCTCTAAGTCTTCTCTGTTCCTCTTTTTCATCTTCTGTAAGTTGTGAAGTTTTACTCTTTTTATAAAGAAAATTTATTCTTTCAGTTAATTTGTCCATTTTATAGCTGCAGCTCCTAACTTTATAATTTATATACTTATTCAATTTTATTTTCCACAAATCACTCCATATTGTCAACTATTTTTATAACAGTTAATATAGTAAGTTTATAAATATGATAAAAACTTTTAGACATTATTTTGACTTGTAAAATTTATCCATGGTTATTTATATCAGTATATGAAGACATTTTTTTCTTTTTTCCACATTTTCTCCACAGAATAATCCACACCTTATCTACAGAAATTATGTTTATTTTTGTAATATACTGCAAATTGGTGACTAATAAAAGATATGGTTATTTTCTTATTATCTGGTAAAATATAAGAGTACAAAGTTTCTTGTGGAGGAATGATAATGAATGATAATTTGAGAATTTTAGATGTTGAAATAAACAATCTAAAGGAAACTTTATATCTATTAATGAAAACTAGTAGTCTTACGGATGAAATTGTTGTAAAGTGCAGTGAAAAGTTGGACAGGCTAATTCTACAATACCAAAAGGAAAATAAATTTAGTTAATTTATTTTAACTGAATTTTATTTTTTTCTATTTGTTTTTCTTTTCAAATTTATTCTTTTCAATATACTTAAAATCATTACATTTCATTTGAATTTTAAGGTATAGATATTTAAACCATATATGTAAAATTAAAATAGAATAATGCTTAAAATAAATTCTAAAAATAACATTGAACTTAAATTTTCATTTTACCAAAAGTTAAATTAGGGAGGTAACTTAAATGGACGTTAGTGTAATAGGTGTCCCTATCTTTTTTGGTTCTGACAGAAAAGGTACAGAATACGGCCCTGGAAAATTGAGGCAAAAAAAATTAATATACATTTTAAATAAAAGTGGTCATACAATTTATGATACGGGAGATATCCCCGTTTTAGATATACCTGAGAGCGAAAAATACACATATAATTCTCATATGAAATATTTAAAACCTATACTAAATGCAAACAAAAATCTAGCTCATCAGGTTTACAGTTCACTATGTGCCCATAGTTTTCCTTTAACTATAGGCGGTGATCATTCTATAGGACTTGGAAGTCTTTCAGGTACAAGCAAATATAACAAAAATATTGGAGTTGTATGGTTAGATGCTCATGGCGATATAAATACAGACAAGACTTCTCCATCAGGTAATGTGCATGGAATGCCCCTTTCAGCTGCTATGGGCTTTGGATATGATAAGCTTTCTGATCTTTATTATAAAGGTCCTAAAGTAAAACCGCAAAATGTATTTATACTAGGTGCTAGGTCATTAGATAAAGGAGAACTGGATTTTTTAAAAGAACAAAATATAAACATATACTCAACTCGTGATATACATTCAATGAGCATAAAAAATGTAATGGAGGAGATTGGTTCAAAACTAAAAAGAAACGGCATACAATCTCTTCATTTTAGTTTCGACATAGATGTTTTAAATCCTCAATTAGTTCCTGGAACAGGCACTCCAGTAAAAAAAGGCATAAACATTATAGAAGTTAAGTATATATTGAAATATTTAATGGAAACTGGTCTAGTAAAGTCCATGGATATAGTAGAATTAAATCCTAAGTTAGATGAAAATGATAAAACTTCTGATTTATGTATAGATTTGCTTTCCTGGACTTTTCAGCATTTAAAATAAGAAAGGGACATTGCCCTTCCTTATTTTAAAGTAAATCTAAAAATTCATTTATAAATTTGTCTGCTTCTTTTAGCTTTTCCTCATTAGGTACAAATTTGAACCTAAAACCACTGGCTACCTTAAATTTCAGTGACTTTAATCTTTCTGTTAACATAGGCACACCTTCACCGCTCCATCCATAAGAACCAAATGCACCAGCTGCCTTTCCTCTATTTGTTATAGCACATACAAGTGAAAGCATATCCCATGCAGGTTTCACTGCATCCTGATTTATAGTAGGTGATCCCACTAATATACCTGAAGCTCCTTCAATGAGAGAAATAGCCTCTTCCATAGGAATAGAAGTTATTTCATGTGCTTCTGCCTTTATTCCTCTTGAATTAATTACATTTTCTATATATCTGGCAACTTTTTCTGTATTTCCATAAGCTGATATATAAAATATTTGAACATTTTTTTCTTTAGATTCTGTAAGAGCCCACTTTCTATAGGATTCAATAGATTTCTTTATATCATCTATATGAACAGGTCCATGACTTGGGCCTACCATATCAAAATCTAAATTTTTAATTTTATCAAGTCCCATAAGTACAAATTTTTTAAATGGTCCCATTATTACATCAAAGTAATATTTCATCTCATGATCATAATCAGCTGAATTATCAGTAATTGAACCTTTAGGGCAATAGTGACATCCTAGAAAATCACAAGTAAATAATACTTTTCTATTTTGTATATAAGTAAACATCGTATCAGGCCAGTGTAAATTTGGTGACTTTATAAATTGCAAATTAATCTTTCCAAGACTCAATTCATTTGGAGCTTCCATGCTCTTAAATTCTTTATTTGTTATATCCTTTAAATACATCAATGCTGCTTTAGTACCTACTACAACAGCTTCAGGATATAAGTCAATGAGTTTTGCAAGTGATCCACTATGATCAAGTTCTGTATGTTGTACTATTATGTAGTCAATATTTCTTTTGCCTATTATACCTTTTATATTTGATATATATTTTTCAAAAAAAACACCTTTATCCTTTACAGTATCTATTACTGCTACTTTTTCATCATCAATTAAATAAGAATTATAAGTACTTCCTTCTTTAGTATTCATTATTATGTCAAAGATTTTTAGTTCAGGATCTTTTACACCAATCCAATAAATATTTTCTTTTAATTTTACATTTTCCATAGTCATTCACCATCCTATTTTTTTAATATGAATACATTTATATTTTATCTAACTATTGATATTCTATCACATAATTTTAAAAATGTAAAACTAAATATTTGGTAATAATAATTATTAATATAATTTTAACTTATATATATTGTTGTATTGACGAAATTAAAATTATAACTAAACATTCTTAATAAGTTTAGACTTTTTACCTGAATAAAATATATATTCCATATGAAGTGCCCTTGTAAGAACTACATATAATATCTTTCTATCAAGCTCATTTTCACCATAATTTTCTTCGCTGCAATTGTAAATTACACTACAGTCAAACTCCAATCCTTTTGTCATATAAGATGGAATTATTATGTTTTCAAAACTTAAATTATTGTCATTTTCCCTTACCAAACTCCAACTATAAGAACTGTACTTTTTTAAATACTCTCTGATTTTCTTACACTGATCATAGGTCTTACCTATAACAGCTATGCTTTTTTTGCCCACACTGTAAACTTCCTCTACAATCCTATCTAAAGCATCACCAAATTCTCTATTGTTTTTAAATTCTATTACTTGTGGTACTTTGCCATGTCTAAGCACTGGTACTGCAGGTTTTAGATTGTTTTTCTGAAGCTTAAGAACCTTATTTGCAAATTTTATTATTTCCATTGTAGAACGATAACTGTGTTCAAGTTGAGTATATTTTGCATTAGAATCAAATACATCTTCTATTAAATTTTTCCAACTAGTTATTCCTTTATAATAGTATATACCCTGTCCTAAATCTCCAACTATAGTCATGGAATCATTTATGCTAATTTCCTTTAAAATGATCATCTGAAAAGCACTATAATCCTGCGCCTCATCCACTACAATGTGCTTATATTTAAATTTTTTAGAAACTCCTTCTATTTTAAATTTTAAGTAGCAAAGAGGAGCCAAATCATCACTATCTATTACTTTTTTTTCTCTATTTTCCTTTACTTCCTGTCTTATATTATTCCATATGTTGTTTGAAATATTTCCCTTTATAATTCTATCAAATACTTCTTTGTCATTTAAAAATTCTTCATAGAGGTTTTCTGTATCAATCTCACTCCATCTATTAAAATAACATTCAAAAGCCTGTATTGCCCTATTTTTAGTATCTTTCTTCTTTTTATCTCTCTCATTATATACACCCGTGAGTGTCCTTCTCCTATCTGGACCATCCTCCATGCTTTTCTTTAGTCTTGCAATCATATATTCATAATAAAAATCTATTTTGTCCATTATTTTATTTATCTTATCATCTATCTTCAGCAGAAAATACCTCTTTATCTCATGCTTCCTATTATTTATAGGCAAATGTTTCATATCACTTGAATACAATCTACATATTTCTTCTTTGTTAAACAGGATATAATTATCTATCTTTATATCATCAATATTTACATCTCTTTCTTCTATATATTCTATATACCTATCAATTAAATTTTTATATAAAATGCTTCCTCTAACGCGACTGGATTCAAGTGTGTTTTCTACACCACTGTATTTTTTATTTTCTATTATACTGGACAGCTTTTTATCTTTGGTATATACTTTGCTTTTTAAATTCAACATCTGGCAGCACATTTTTTCAAAGGTTACCTGCTTGACTTTTTCTATGCCTAAATTTGGAAGTACATCTGAAATATAATTTAAAAACAATTTATTAGGGGCTACAACTACAATATCTTCCCCTTGAATTTTACCTTTATATCTATAAAGTAGGTAGGCAAGCCTATGAAGTGCTACTGTGGTTTTTCCAGAACCTGCAGATCCTTGAACTACAAGTGAAATATTTTTTTCAGTTCTTATTATATTGTTTTGCTCCTTTTGTATGGTAGCAACTACATCTTTAAGTTTGCTATTTGCACTTTGTTCCAAATTTATTTTTAAAAATTCATCTACTAAGACATTTTCACTTTCATCCGCAGATTGAAGTATTATTTCATTTATTCCCTCATCAAAAGCATCCTTTAATTTTCCATCTTCAATCAAGAATTTTCTCTTTAAATTAAGTTCTCCATTTATTATGCCTTGAGGAGATCTATAAAAGGTTTCTCCTGAAACCCCACTATAATAAAGATCTGCTAAAGGAGCCCTCCAGTCAATTACCTTTTCATCCCCTTTTTCCATATCTCCAAGTCCAAATTTTCCTATATAGAAAGTCTCTTCTTCCCCTTTGTATTCTCTAAAATCTACTCTTCCAAAATAAGGTTTATTCTTACTTTCCATATATTTTTCAAGATTCTTATGAGTTATATTATATAACTTTTCTTTTGTTTCCAGTTCTTCGTTATATTTACCTCTGGATTGTTTTCTAAGTCCATCTATAATTATTTTTAACTTTTCATCTTCCGAATTTACGTTTTTAATCTGAGTATCTATCCAATTCAAGGTTTCTTCTAAATGTTCCTTTTCATTTTTCATATCTATAACATTTATAGCCATATCTCTTCCCTCCCATATACTATAGAAGTCTATAGTTTTTACAATAAATATACAAGTACAAAAATAAATTTTATATTTAATAACACCATATGTCAAGATAAGAAGACCTTACTCATGTCTCATCCAAAAACTTCCTTTATTGATTGTTTAAGCAAATAACTGTATAATTTAAATATACTTACTTAGAGGAGGTAATACATTTGGCCGTAAGAGAAATATTGAAGTTTGGTGATAAATTACTTAGAAAAGTCAGCAGAAAAGTCAAAAACATAGATGAAGAAACTTTAGGTATTGTACAAGATTTGAAGGATACTTTATATGCTAGTTCTGGAGTTGGATTATCTGCTCCACAGATAGGGATTCTTAAGAGAATAATATTTATTGATTTGGGAAAAGAAAATACCGATCCTGTAGTCTTAATAAACCCTAAAATAGTAAAAAAAATGGGTAGAAATGAAGGCCCAGAAGGCTGCCTAAGTTATAATGGTCATGAGGGCATTGTAGTTAGACCTAAAAAAGTAATTGTAGTAGGTGAAGATATAAATGGAAATGAGGTTAGATACAATGCAGAAGGACTATTTGCCAGGGCTTTTTGTCATGAAATAGATCATTTAGATGGTGTTTTATATACAGATAAGGCAAAGAAAGTATACAAAGTAGATGAGTTCTAATTGCACTAATTACATCAGCAAAAAATCTAAATTCTTTTGAAACTCGTACCATTTGCTCCTAAAGGTCCCCAAATCCCTGAAGTAAATTCGAGATTTATATTACAGGCAGCATTTAAATCTTTAAACTCCTTAGAAACATTATAAACAACTAATTTCATATATTTTTCCTCCTTAATTAAGGTAATAAAGAATCCTTATGACTATATGCTATAGCATTCTTTAACAAGTTGTTAAACACCAACGTAAATCTTCATATTAGGAGGCAGATTTATATCAAATTTTAAGTTTTTATCACGAAGCATAGAATATATTTCTTCAGTCAACTGTTCTAAGAAAAAATCTGCATCTAATAAACTTTTATTTAAAGGAATTTCCTGAAGATTAAATCGAGTAAATACATAAGTACGCAGATTTTTCTGTGTTGTTATAAAAAGCATACCATTTAATTTGAAGAATATGCAATTATTAGAAGAGCCTTAATAGAATACCGATTTTTTCAACGCTCAAATGATTGTAGTATTTACTTGATAAAAGAATAATTACACTTTTACTCGGTAAAAATAATCTATGAGGTGATAAAACATGTCTCATATAAAACAAGAAATTAATAAAAATGGAAACATGCAAAATGGAAAAGAGATAAATTTAGGAGCTTCAGATATAGTAAATGGTGCTGGACCTCAATATACTATTAAAGAAGTTGAAATGGAGTCACAAATTGAAGAGGTATTAGAAGAAAGCAAAAAACACAGCTAACAACTGTGTTTTTTGCTGGTTTTTGCTTGAATAATTGCCCCCCCTTTGATGTCACCTTTTCGCATATGCAAATCACCTCCAAAAACACTGCAAAAAACAGAAAAAAGCTAAAATATAATAATTCCATCTAAGATTAAACCTTTATAATATATAGTGCTATCTTCCTTTGCATCTTCTCCATACTCCTTGTATCGTCTAAACTGAGCTTTAACTCTTGCCATAACTTCCAGAGGATTAAGAGTTTTAGTAATATAGTCATCTGCACCATAAGTAAGACCTATTATTTTATCTTGATCTGCTGTTTTAGCAATGAGCATTATTATAGGATATTTGTATTTTGTGCGTATATTTTTACAAATATTAAGCCCACTTGTATCTGGCAGCATTAAATCCAAAATAACTAAGTCTGGTTCTCTATTTTCAAGAATTTCAAAAGCTTCTTTACCATTTTCTGCTTTCCATGCTTCAAAAGATTCACCTTTTAAATATATCTCGAATATCTTCATCATCTTCCACAATCAAAATTTTCTCCATTTAATTCCTCCATGGCATTCTATATTTAAAGGTATTTTACAGAAACCCCTTTACTTCCAAATCTTTCTCCTATAAAAGGTAATTTGGCTTTTTGATATATAAGTACCTCATCATCTTTTATTTCCAGACCTTTTTCTATAAATACATTTATTTCTTTATAACTATAACTGTTAAATATCTTTTCATTTACTTTAAAATCTTTTATAAATTCTACAGTTATTTCTCTTACATCCATAGAGAAACATCCTCCTGGTGCAGAAATAGTCCTTACTACAAAATCCCCTTCTTTTTCCCTTGCATAACTTAGGGCTTTATCTTCAATAGTTATATTCACAGTACCGACCCCTTTTTAAATATATTTATTCGTGAAATAAATATATCTCTTTATCATTTTCAATATCAAATATTACATACCCCTCTTTTTTCTCCAATACCGAATCATTTAAAAGTCTTTCTATATTTATAAAAAACTTTTCTATATGATATTTTTTTGATACCTCTATAAATCCATCCTCAATTTTAGCTTTTATAGTTTTTTCTTCTTCCTTATTTCTTTCTCTCATTAAAAAATCTGGGAGCCATTTTTTCTTATTAAATTTCAAGTAATCATACTTTATTATCTCTTCTAATTCAATATTTTTTTCATTTAAACACTCATTTTCAAATTCTATAAATACCTTATAGTAATCTGAGGAAGATATATTTTTATTTAAATATCCTTTATTATAAAAAAACTTTCCAAGTTCATAGTAAAAATCAAAAGCTGTTTTAAATTTAGGTACAAAATAATTTAGTATATTTTTAAATTTACCAGAATTATAGTATTTATCAAAGACCTCCTCTATTCTCTTCAATATAACAATTTCATCATAGCTTATACTATCTGTCTTTAATATCTCATAAGGAGCATAGGGTGAATACACCATTCCCCATTTTGAGACTTCTTCTATCATAGATGAGCCTTTCAATAACTTTAAAAATCCAAGTTGAAGAGCCTCTGGTTTTATAGAATATACATCATTAAAAGATTTTTTAAAGGACTCAAAATCTTCTCCAGGAAGTCCTGCTATTAAATCAAGATGCTGATTGATGTTGTGATACTTTTGAACCTTCTTCACCCTGTCATATATATAATTAAATTTAACATATCTATTTATATTATTTAACACAGTATCATTTGTAGTTTGTACCCCTACTTCAAGTTGAATTCTTCCTTTAGGGGCTGTATTAAGAAGTTTTATTTCTTCATCTTTTAAAACATCTGCAGAAATCTCAAAGTGAAATGTAACATCTGTATCTGCATTTATTACAAATTTCCAAATTTCCATAGCAAATTCATAATTACAATTAAAAGTCCTATCTACAAATTTTATTAGCTTTATGTCCTTGTCCATTAAAAATTTAAGTTCTTTTTTTACTCTCTCTATATTCAAAAACCTTACTTCAAAACTCGCAGAAGAAAGGCAGTATTTACATTTAAAGGGACATCCTCTGCTAGCTTCATAATACACAATTTTATTTTTCAAATTATCTTCTTTTGTATAGGGAAATACTATCTTGTTCATATCCATTGGTTCTCTTTGTTCATTTAGAATTACATTTTCATTTTGTTTGAAGCAAAGACCCTTTATATCTCTCAATTCTAGAAAAAACTCTTTATTATTAACTTTTCCTGAAGTATCAAAATATTTTTTCCTGAGTTTTACAAATTGATAGTAGGTTTCTTCTCCTTCACCTACTATTACATACTCCCCTGGCACACTTTTCAAAAAGCTATCACTATCATAAGACACCTCAGGTCCCCCATACAAAATTTCCACTTTAGGATTTATAAGTTTAATGAGTACCGCTAAAGATTTTATGTATTCTATATTCCATATGTAACAGGAGAAAGCCACTACATCTGGTTTCTCCCCTATAATTTCCTCTAATACTTTTTCCCTTCTATCATTTATAGTAAATTCCTTTATAGTACAATTATAATTGAGTTTTTGTGTATAAGCCTTTAAATACCTCACTGCTAAATTGCTGTGAATAAATTTTGAATTAAGTGCTGCTAATAGTACCTTCATATTATGAGTCTCCCGTCCTTTTTTAGTTGTCCTAGCTTTTACAAACCAAGTTCTTCTTTTCAGCCTTTATATAATAAAGTCCGTCAGAATTTCTACATTCTAAAATTTTAAAATAATTATCTAGTAGTCGTAGGGTACTTTCCTTAGAATTATCTTTTAAAATGTTAAAATCCCTTATTTTTATTTTTCTCAGTTTTCCTTCAGGTATTAATATCTTTATATCTGCATTAAAAATCTTTCCATACCCTTTATCAATATCCCATATATGGATAGTCCCATTTTTTGCTAAATGGTTGTATATATCTTTTATAAAATTTTTCTTTTTAAATTTTACCCATAATTTATTAAAGGAAAATAATAATATACAATTATCATAATAATCTTCTTTTATATTTTTGCCTTCTTCTTTCCCACTTACATATTCCACATTTACATTATCATTAAATTCCTTATATATATTATAAATTATACCTTGATTGTCCATGCCTATATCCAAAAGATTTCCTTTGAATATTTCCTTTTCCATATTTATAAATATATCCTTACTCAATTTAATCACTATCCTTTACCAACATATATAAACAGAGTTAAATCCTTATTATATATGTTCTGTAAAAGTAGGAAAAAAACCTCCATTTTATGGAAAAATATTAAAGTTTTTTTAGCTCCCTATAGTATTTAATCATAAAACCTGCTGTGGTTCTCTCAGCTTCTTTTATAATGGTTGCAGCTACTTTAGAATATCTTTCATCTCTAGATTGTATATTTATATTCTTCATATATACGCTATTGGCCATTATTGCATTGTTTTTTACAAAATCCTCCACTTTGTCATATACTATAGCACCTTCTTCAGCTACAAAAGAATAATCTGTCATAAGCCTTCCTATTATCCATAGCTCAAATCTTCTATGGCTGTTCAAAAGTTTGTTATTTACGTGATGAGGGACTGTTACATCTTGAATAAGGTGGCAGGATGCACCAAAATAAAATAGAGCTCTTTCCACTTCTTTATTCTTTAGAAATTGTATTGATTTATCATAATATTTCTCACATTCTGTAAGTGCATCCGAAAATCCATATAACCCTTTTCCTTTACTCACATGGTAAAAATGATTTGAACTCTTAAAGTCCTGATCTGCCCATGTAACTCCTGCATTTAACCTTTTAACATGTTTTCTAAAAAACTCATACTCTTCCATATAATTATCATTTTTTAATATTTCAATAGCACGTATGATTATAAATTTGTGAACAGTACAATTAGTTTTCATAATTTTTTTCTTAAGTGGGTTAACTGCGAAAAATATTTTTCTTACAGCACTTCCATAGGTTTTTTCAATTTCTTGTTTCATCTAACTACAATCTCCTCTTTAATTTAAATATACACTTAAATCAACGTCCTTGAACTTTTAAAATTAATATTATTCCAAGTACTGTTGTCATAAGTATGTATGGATAAATATTTTTATTTATTTCTGAAACTTTCTTAATCTTACCTCTTTTTATACTATATAAATAACCTTCTTTACCGTCAAGTAATAATAAAGATTTATCATATATTTTTATACTTGAAATTTTAGTTCTTTCACTAAATTTAACTTTTTCCTCCGGTAAGCCTGTTCCTCGAAAGCTATATACTATATTATCAATATTATCATAAAAAAATATACAATTTCTATCGTTTAAGTCACCTTTTGAATCCACTGCAAGAGTTCCAATACTACTTACTGTTTTATGCTGATATATAGGAGCTTGTGGATTTGTCGTAGGGTGATTGTCCAGTATAAATTGCAGTGGAGAATTCTTCACACTTTTAAACTTAGGTGAAGTAACTGGATCTCCCCCACTATAATCTGGCCATCCATACCACCTTCCCTTTTTTACTTCATATATATAATCTGTATCCCCAATAACAGGTCTGCTTCCTCTATCTTCCATCCCCCCTACAGCACATATTAATTTGCTGCTGTCTGTAAAACCCATTCCTGTAACATTCCTTATTCCCCAAGCAAAAGTATCACTTGTCCCGCTTTCCAAATTATATATTATAATACAAGCATTTCCTGGGAAATGTGCTGGAACTATTTGACCTTTTATGCTTTTAGTATTATAGCTTTGAAAAGCACCTGTCTTACTCTTTCCAAAATTTATTCCCCTAAGAGTTATATTCTCTGGGCTCATATCATGGGCATAAAGATTGCCATTTACCCACTTATTATCATCTCCTACTACACCTGAATTAGTAGCAGAACCTATGGAAATATATAAGCATGCATTGCTTACTTTTACTAAACTGTCCTTATAATCACCATAATTAGGCAATCCCTTTATTAAAATTGTATTTTTACCTTCATTCATATTATAGCAATATATATTATCTCCTGAAGAATAATATATATTGCCCTTATAATAGTCCATGCTGTGAATATTCAAATTTGAATTCTTCAATATGTCATAACTTTTCCCGTTATCTTTTATAATCTGTATCCTATTACTATATGCTATGTAATAATTTTGTTTTTCGTCTTTTGTAAAGTCAACTGCACCTTTTAATCTGGAATACTTTAAATCATAACTTAGAGTATTGTCCTTCATTTGAACTTCAACTTTATAATGAGTTTTAGAAAAATAATTTACAATTACAAAAGTTAATACAAATACAACTGTAATTGTAAATAAAATTTTTATAATTTTTTTCATATACACTACTCTCCTCAAAATTATAGATCCTAGAATATATATATTAAAAAAGAACCCTGCATATGAATAACTAAATGCAGAGTTCTTTTAATTTTAATATATGGCTTATGAATTTTTAGCTTATTTTTTATCTGTAAGCTGTATATGTATTTTTTCTACATATGCTAGCACATTAAATACATCTCTAATTTTATTATCTTCCATACGGTTAGCATACTTTTCATAGTATTCCACTGCATGTTTTTCCCTTTTACATGCCATTTCAAGCAATTTATCATTACCTGCGTATTTAGAGTAATCTAATTTTTTGAGATTAGGTTCAGAAGTAAATCCCCCTATTTTCTTGTGCACTGAAGCATGCATATACTCTATTCTGGAAAGCGCTTTAAACATATCTTTTATTTTTGAATCCTCAGCTAATTTTGAAGCTTCTTTATAAAAATCTCCATTAAATACTTCCAGCTTAAATGCATTATTCACTATTTTTAAATGCCATTCATCCAAATTGTGCCCTAAAGTGTTGATTTTATGTTCATCTTCAACTAAATATTTTACAGGAGCTCCACAAAAAGGGCAGAACATTATGTTTCCTGAAGTGTTTTTTCTAAGAAAAGCCTCCTTATTGAAAAAATAATTTTTATCATCTATAGCCATACCACAGATGCTACAAATTAATTTGTTCATCAAAAACAATCCTTTCTATCATAAATTTTCCGATAACTTTACAATTTAAGTTTAGTATATCACAAAATGCCTAATAGAAACTTTTATGAGTAAAAAGAATATACTTCAAATCCTTATCATAATTATTAATATTAATTCTAATTTTAATTACGGGAGTTTTTATGAAAAGAGACAGGTTTTTAAAAAATTCACTTATTTTAATTTGTTCAAATTTAATTACTTCTATATTTGCATTTATATTTCCCATAATATTATCTAGAGAACTCGGGGCTGAAGGAATAGGTCTCTATGGACTAATAATGCCTATATACGATTTGTTCATATGCCTTATATCGGGAGGTATGGTAGCAGCCATTTCCAAAATAGCTGCCGTATATTTTAGCAAAGATGATTTTAATAACTTAAATAATTCCATAGATGCATCTCTAACTTTTAATTCACTCTTTGCTTTACTTATAGTCTGTACCGTCTTTATAAATGCTCCTTACATAGGTACTAAAATAGTAGATGACACTAGATCGGTACATGCCCTGCAGGTTATGTGCCCAGCTATGTTTTTTATAGGATTATCCTCTATACTAAAAGGTTATTTTTATGGGATATCTCAGGTTAAAATACCTGCAATTATAGATATATCAGAAAAATTTCTTAGAATTGTAATAATAATTAGTATAATTACTGTATTTTCCTTGAAAGATGTTGGTTCCACCGTTACTGCAGCTTATACAACCCTTGCCATAGGAGAGTTTATAAGTTTCATCTTACTTTACATAATGTATAAAACTAGAAGGAGAAAATTTAGATCTAGTTCTTCAAATCCCGAGGAAAAACTTCAACTTTTATTCAATATACTGGTACTATCTTTTCCCCTTTGTTTAAATGGATTTTTATCTACTGCACTTGGTGCTGTCTCTACACTTATAACTCCAAGAAGGCTTGTAGCATCTGGTATAGAATACAACTTAGCCCTAGCTATGATAGGTAAATTTGACGGCATGGCTTTAAATATAATATTTTTCCCAATTACAATTATAAATTCCATATCAATGGTTCTCATTCCAGATTTATCAGAAAAGATGAGCCGTAGGAATTACTGGTCTATAGAAAAAAGGATTCATCAAATTATAAAAATATCTTTATTTTTAGGTATCTGTACCATGGTAATTTGCCTTTTCACTGGAGATTACTTAGGACAATTATTTTATAACAGAAATGACCTGGGAAATTATATAAAATTTGCTTCACTAGCTGCTCCTGTTACCTTTGTCTCCTTTTCTACTTTTGGTATTTTAAATGGCATTGGCAAACAAAATATACTATTAAAAAACTCTTTGATTTCTGCCATTTTAGAAGTCATATTAATATACATACTTGCAGGCATATCATGGATAAATATATATAGTACCGCAATAAGTTTAATAATAACTTCATCTACCACTTTAATTTTAAATATAAGAGAAATAAAAAGAAGCAGCAGAAGCTGCTGTCATATTCTATAATCAATTCACAATTTTGGTACATTTTCTGTGGTAACAGAAAATCATCCTTAATTGTGAATTGTACATCATTCATTGTAAATTGATTTAGCGTTTATTATATTTAAAACTGTTTCATTAAATTTGCCATTTCTATAGCTGACATAGCTCCATCATATCCTTTATTTCCACCTTTAGTTCCTGCTCTTTCTACAGCTTGCTCTATATTATCTGTGGTAAGAACACTAAATATTACTGGCATACCGCTTTCAAGGGAAACACTTGCTACTCCCTTTGACACTTCATTTGATACATAATCAAAATGAGGTGTTTGTCCTCTTATTACTGCTCCCAGACAAATAACTGCATCATACTTTTTAGAAAAAGCCATTTTCTTTGAAACCATTGGTATTTCAAAGGCTCCTGGAACCCAGGCTACCTCAATGTCTTCTTCTTGTGCTCCATGTCTTTTTAAACAATCTAAAGCACCCTCTAACAATTTCGTGCCTATAAATTCATTAAATCTTGCAATTACAATTCCAAATTTTAAACCTTCTGCAACTAATTTTCCTTCATACATCTTCATAAATAATCCTCTTTTCTATTTTTATTTATATAATTTTAATAAATGTCCCATCTTTTCTCGTTTAGTTTTCATATACCTCTTACTTTCCTGTGAACAATCTACTTCAATAGGTACTCTCTCTACTATTTCCAATCCATAATCTGAAAGTCCCTCAATTTTCTTTGGATTATTCGTAAGAAGTTTTATTTTTTTAATACCTATATCTTCAAGTATTTGTGCTCCTATCCCATAATCACGCATGTCTGCTGGAAATCCCAATGCTAAATTTGCCTCTACTGTGTCCATTCCATTTTCTTGAAGCTTATAAGCTTTTATCTTATTTAAAATTCCTATGCCTCTTCCTTCTTGACTCATATATAAAAGTACACCTTTGCCTTCTTTTTCTATCTGTTTAAGTGCAGATTGAAGCTGCTGTCCACAATCGCACCTAAGTGAGTGAAAAACATCTCCCGTAAGGCACTCTGAATGTACTCTTACAAGGACAGGTTCTTTTTCAAAATTATCTCCCTTTACAAGACACACATGCTCATCACCATTTAATATATTTTTATAACCTATAATTTTAAATTTTCCAAATCTAGTTGGAAGATTAGCAGAAGCCACTCTTTTAACTAATTTCTCTGTTTTTTTTCTATAGGCTATTAAGTCCACTATGGTAACAATTTTTAAATTATGTTCTTTAGCAAACTCCATCAAGTCATCTCTTCTTGCCATAGTTCCATCATCTTTTATTATTTCACATATTGCTGCTGCACCTTTAAATCCTGCAAGCTTAGCTAGATCAACTGAAGCTTCCGTATGACCAGTTCTGTCAAACACTCCATTTTCCTTAGCTATAAGCGGAAATATGTGTCCTGGTCTTCTGAAGTCATCTTTAGAATTTGAAGCAGCTATCATATTTATGGTATGTGCCCTTTCAAAAGCTGATATTCCCGTTGTAGTATCTTTATAGTCAACAGTTACAGTAAATGCTGTTTCATGATTGTCTGTATTGTGCTGAACCATAGGATTTAATCCAAGCTTTACTGCTATTCCTTCTTCAATTGGTGCACACAAGAGACCTTTTGCATATTTGATCATAAAATTAATATTTTCTCCAGTTGCCTTTTCTGCAGGTATAACTAAATCACCTTCATTTTCTCTTCCTTCATCATCTACAATTATGATCATTTTCCCTTGTTTAAGATCTTTTATTGCATCTTCTATAGTATCAAATTTAAAATTCATGATTTTTATCTCCCTTCAAAAATAAACGTTTAGGCATCTAAAAGAAAATGCCTTATTGCATCAATGAATCTTACTTAGTGGGAAAAGCAGATATTCCAAATCTTTGATTTGCTGATAGCCGCTTTCTCTTTAAAGTTTTGTTTCTCCCACTAAGTTTAGATGAATTATCTAGGGGCGTAGCTACTGTTATGCACAGCATAAGAACTCTAAATCGCTGAAGCTCAAGAGTTCTAATATCTCTCACTTTGATAGAAGTGGGAGGTTACAGTAGGTAGCCATCAGATAAAGCCATATTCCTTTAGTTTTAAAGCATCTATACTGCCGCTTTTTTCTGGCTCTTTTTTTGGATTCAAAACCATTTTTTCTACATATTTTCCTATTAAATCACACTCTATATTTACTAAATCTCCTATTTTTTTATAATCTAAAATAGTTTCCATCTTAGTATGGGGTATAAGAGACACACTGAAACAATTTTTATTTAATTCTGCTACAGTAAGGCTCACACCATCTATAGTCACGGAACCTTTTCGTACTATATATCTAAGTAAATCATAAGACGCTTCTATGTCTATCCAGGTTGAGATGTCCTCTTCTCTCACATCTACAATTTTTCCAGTACCATCTATATGTCCACTTACTATATGTCCACCTAATCTGTCTCCAAGCCTTAGGGCCCTTTCCAGGTTAACTTTGCTTCCTATTTTTAAATCTTTTAAACTGCTCATTCTCAAAGTTTCAGCCATAATATCTACAGTAAAAGAATTCTTTTTTAAATCAACTACAGTAACACAAGTTCCATTTACAGCAATGCTATCTCCCAGTTTAACTCCATCTAGTAAATTTCCTACTTTTATGGACACTTTTGAAGAGTTTCTTCCCCTTGATATTTTTAATATTTCTCCTATTTCTTCTACTAGACCAGTAAACAAGTTTATCCCTTCTTTCTAATTTTCAGCATTTATTACATAGGCTTGTATCATAATGTCCTCTCCCACATTTTCTGCACATATATCTTTTAATTTTATACTGTCTGAGAGGTTTCCAATTCCATATCCTTCAACTGAAGTTTTAGCATTCTTACCTCCAAGTATTTTAGGTGCAATAAAATAAATAACTTTATTTACAATTCCAGACTTCAGTGCAGAAAAATTAAGTTCTGAGCCTCCCTCAACAAGTACACTATCTATACCCATTTCTCCAAGTTTTTTAGTTAAATATTTTAAATCTACCCTTCCTTCTTTATTTTCTGTACAGACAACTATATTTACTCCCATAGCTTTTAAAGACTCTGCCTTGACCTTATCAAACTTTTCTGTACATGCTATTATTATTTCTCTTTCACGAGAAGTTTTGAAAATTTGAGATTCAACAGGCACTCTCAGCTTTGAGTCTACAATTACAGCCTTAGGACTTTTACACTTTTCTTCAAGCCTTGTAGTTAAAAGAGGATCATCTAAAATCACAGTACCTACTCCAACCATAATTGCCATAACTCTATTTCGCATCTTGTGAACTTTTAACCTTGATTTTTCACCTGTTATCCACTTAGATTCACCACTAACTGTAGCTATTTTTCCATCTAAAGTAACTCCAGATTTTAAAATTACAAAAGGTAACTTTGACTTTATATAACTCATAAATATCTCATTTATTTTTACAGCTTCTCTTTCCATAACCCCGGTAACCACTTCTATGTTTTCATCTCTTAAAATTTTTACACCTCTCCCTGATACAAGAGGATTTGGATCTACACTTCCTATTACTACCTTTTTTATTCCAGCTTCTACTATAGCTTTTGCACAAGGTGGAGTTTTTCCATAATGTGAACAAGGTTCTAACGTTACATACAGATCTGCACCTTGTGCATTATCTCCTGCTTCTCTAAGTGCATATACTTCTGCATGAGCCCCTCCAAAGAACCTATGATAACCTTTCCCTATTATCTTTCCATTTTTAACTATCACAGCTCCCACAAGGGGATTTGGATTCACAAATCCTTTTCCCAATAAAGCTAGTTTTAAAGCTTCTTTCATATACTTTTCATCTGTATTTTCTTTTTCCATAAGATTCACTTCCATAATTAAATTATATATTTATTTACTTTTTTATAAAAATATTACATTATGTACTTATAGTAATCCTAATTTTCTTGAAATTTTGCATATAAAAATTCCCTGAAATAACCTTCAGGGAATAAAATTACAAAACATATAAAAACATAGCCTAAACTATATCTTTACTTTCTTTTATCCAGACTTTACTGTCGGTACTGGAATCAAACCAGTTCATGCTATAAAAGCTCGCGGACTATACCGCCGATCGGGAATTTCACCCTGCCCCGAAAGTTTAACTTTATTAAGTTTTATTATGTTTTCAATATATACCTATTTTTTTCTATTGTCAATGGTAATCTCCCAATTTTTTATGTTTTTTTGTATTAATATCCCTAGTCTCCTAAATCAATTCCATGATATTTCTTTTTTGCCTTCATATCTTTTAACATATTAAGTACTTCTGGATTTATATTTTCCACTTTATCATAACTAGAATTTATTCTTCTTATTTTAAATTTCTTAACTTGCTCTAGCATAATATCTGCCTGATTTGAAAGTTCTTGACTTGCCGCTGCACTCTCTTCAGATGTAGCAGAATTTTCTTGAATCACCTGAGATACTTCCATTATTCCACTGCTAATCTGTTCTGCACCAGTAGCCTGCTCTTTAGAAGCTACTGCTATGCTTTCCACAAAATCTGCTACCTTTGTAACTCCTTCTACAATCTCACCAAGAGCTTCAGCTGTTTCATTTGCAATCTTAGTACCTTTATCCACCTTTTTAATAGAATCTTCTATTAGTGCAGTAGTTTCTTTTGCAGCATCCCGTGACTTTGCAGCTAAATTTCTTACTTCCTCAGCAACTACCGCAAATCCTTTTCCATACCTACCTGCCCTCGCAGCTTCAACAGCAGCGTTTAAAGCCAGAATATTTGTCTGAAAGGCAATATCATCTATGGCCTTTATAACTTTAGATATATTCCCCGAAGCTGCATTTATATCATCCATACTTTTAAGCATTTCATCCATATGTGAATTTCCCTTAACTGCATTATCTTTCACATGTTCAGTCAATTCATTTGCCTTAACTGCATTATTTGCATTAAGCCTTATTTGTGAAGAAATCTCTTCTACAGAAGCCGTTAATTCCTCCACAGAACTTGCTTGTTCCGTAGATCCTTCTGAAAGAGCTATACCTGAATCTGATACTTGTTTAGCACCGACAGCCACCTGATTTGCCGCAGCTTGAATATTTGTTACAACTTCATTTAAATTGTCATTCATCTTTTTAGATGCCTTTGCAAGTATTCCTATTTCGTCTTTTCCACTAATATCTATATTTACATTTAGATCTCCATTTGAAACTTTATCTGTAGAAAGCATAAGCTCTCTAATTGGTCTTATTATGGATAGTGAAATAATTGTTCCTAGTAATGCAGCAGCAATCACTCCTATAACTATAAAAATTATAATTAGTTTTCCGGTTGCACTGGCTGTTTTATCATTGTTCTGTGAAAAGCTTTCTGCAAGATTTTCTTTTAAACTTATAACCGTTTTCAAATTATTTGCCACATCACTCTGTGCTGCATTAAGCTTGCTGTGAATTAGACTTACTGCACCTTTGTTATCACCTTTTTTTACCGCATCAATAATTTCATTAGCTATTTCCATATACTTTGCTTTAGAAGATTTAAGATTTCCAGTTGCCTGTTTCCCGGAATCAGTTAAAAGTGTCTTTGAAAATTCATCTAATTGACTATCAAAATCCAAGCTAGATGAATTCACCTTATTTATATATTGATTCATATCCGATTGATTATCTGCTAAAATAGCATCTCTTAAATGTGCTCTTATATCTCCATAAGATGAATTAAGTCCAGTCAACTCTCCGAGTGGCACTGTCATATTTTTATATAATTGAGTGTCTAAATCATTGATTTTATTCATATTGATTAATCCGAATATCCCAATTATACACATTACAAGTACAATTAACGCAAATCCTACAAATAGTCTTATACCTATTTTTAAATTGTTAAATAATTTCACACCCATCCACTCCTTTTATATTAAATATTACTTAAGCTATCTGTATCTCCATGGTTTAACAGTTTATCGCAATCTAAAAGCAATTTTACATTATCTTGAACTTTCCCTATGCCTTTTATAAATTTATTTCTAATTTTGCTAATTTCTGGAGGATCTACAATTTCGCAATCAGGTATATCTATTACCTCGGAGACACCATCTACAATAAGTCCTACATAAATGTCCTCAATCTGAATTACAATAATGCATGTTCTATCATTATATTCTATTGCCTCCTTTTTAAATCTTAACCTAATATCCATTACTGGTATTATTTTGCCTCTTAAATTTATAATTCCCTTTATATATTCTGGTAGTTCAGGTATTTCACTTATTGGTTGAATTCCTATTATTTCAATAACGTATTTAATTTCTATACCATAAAACTCTTTTTCAAGAGTAAAAGTAAGATATTTATTCTTTTGAGTATCTTCTTCTTCAACTAAGCTATCATCTACTACAATTTCTGACATATTTATATTCTCCTTTCACTGCGCACTTTTATTTACCAAGCATATTTACAAGTTCACCTATATCAAGTATTAAACTAATACTCCCATCTCCAAGGAGGGTACACCCTGAAAGTCCATCTATATTTTTTACTTTTTTTATATAGTTAGGCAAACACTTTACTACAACCTGCTGTTGTCCAGCTAATTCATCTGCAAATATGCACAATCCCATATTGTCTTTTTCTACCATGACAATTATTCCATCTTCTAAATTTTTAACGTCAGTTTTTATATTGTATAATTTGTGTATACGGATAAGAGGATAACATTTACCCCTCACCATTATCATTTCGCCGCTGTCCATATTAGAAATCACATTGTTTTTTTCCACACTAAAAAGCTCTTTTATAGACGTAATAGGAATAGTATAATAGGAATTTCCTACCCTTATATTCATACCATCTATAATTGCAAGGGTTCGAGGTATTTTCATCGTTATGGTAGACCCACTATTTTCCAAACTATCTATTGAAACTGATCCACATACATTTTGAATATTTTTAACTACTACATCCATACCAACCCCTCTGCCACTAAATTCTGTAACATTTTCATTAGTGGAAAACCCTGGAATAAAAATTAAATTATAGATTTCCTGGTCGCTCATTTCTTCTGGATTTTTCTTAAGTATCCCATTTGAAATAGCTTTTTCTAATATGCTCTTCCTATCTAATCCTCTGCCATCGTCTTTTACAATTACAACAACATCATTTCCTTCATTTTTTGCTTCTAAGGTAACAGTTCCATTTTCACTTTTTCCAAGACACTTTCTATCTTCTATTGATTCTATTCCGTGATCAATGGAATTTCGCACCAAATGCATAAGGGGATCTGATATGTGTTCAATTATATTTTTATCTACCTCAGTATCCTCTCCAATTAATTTTAAATGAACTTGCTTATTTAACTTTTTACTCATATCATGTACTATACGATTCATTTTGTGAAATACTATAGATATAGGTACCATCCTTACAGACATTATCACATCCTGAAGCTCACTTGTAATTTTATGAAGCTGTCTTGAAGATTTTTCAAAATTATTCAGTTTCATCCCCTTTAAATCAGAATTTTGAGTAACCATAGCTTCGGCAATAACCATTTCCTCTACTAGATACATTAGCTTATCTAGCTTGTCCACTTTTACATTTATAAAATCTTGTATAATTGATTTATCTTTCGTATTTTCATCACATACGTTTATGCCTTGATTGGATTTAGTAGACTGCTGAAGCTGTTCAGCATCTTCTAGCTGTTCAAGTTTAAAGGTTTTTAAGAAAACTGCCTGGTTTAAAATTTCACAAAGTTCATCATAAGATTTATAGGATTTTATAAATATTTTAAAACCGCTTTCATGTATTGTTTTACAAGTATCATCATTTTCCATTATATCTTTAGGTATATAGTTAATCTCTTCTGAAAACTCTCTCAAAGTTTCCACTACAGTATAAGCCCTCAAGTTTTCCATTTCACAGTCGTCTTCAAAAAATATAAGTGCCTCATATCTATTAGTCAATTTGATTTCTTCATTTCTATTTTCTGTACTAATGTTCTCCTTAGGTTTTTGATTTTGTAACTCCATAAGAAAATTTTTATTGTACTCTATTATAGAATCACAGTTGCCATCCACTTTATTCCCATTTTTTATTTTTTCAAGTTCCACTTTTATAAAATCCACACATTTTAAAATCAAGTCTGATAAACTTTCGTAATCTACATCTTTAGGTTTCTCTTCTCTGAGAAAATAAAACAAATCTTCTATAGAATGAGCCAACTTTGAAATATACTCATAGGACATCATAGCGGATGATCCTTTTATTGTATGCATAATGCGAAATATCTCATTGATAGTTTCTTCCGAATAGCAATTTCCACTTTCATTTTCCAATATCAATGTTTCAAGTTGATCAATAAGCTGGGATGTCTCAAATATATAGGATTCAAGTATGACATCATCTGAGCTTTTATCTGACACAATTTACCACCCCTAGTTTCAATATTTAAACTGATAATACTTTATTAAGTGCTTTAACCAATTGATCCTCCTTAAAAGGTTTAACAATAAATGACCTAGCACCACTAACTATTGCTCTTTTAACCATAGCTTCTTGTCCCATTGCAGTTATCATAACAACCTTAGCTTTATTATCATATTCTCTGATTTTTTTAAGTGCCTCAATTCCATCCATATCAGGCATCGTAATATCCATTGTTACAATATCAGGATTATATTGCTTATATTTAGTAATTGCCGAAACTCCATTTTTAGCTTCTCCAATAACCTCAAATCCATTTTTAGACAGCATAGTTTTTAGAGATATCCTCATAAAAGATGCATCATCAACAATAAGTACTTTTGACATAAATTTTTCCCCCTTATAATCAAATTTTAAAATCAATTTAATTATTAACTATATTTTTCTATATTATCTCCATTTGTTTATAAATTCTACATCTATGTCTATTTTCATTTATTTTTTGTTTTTTTATTATAAAAAATATAAATATATTAAAATTTGCATTATTGTCATGTAATTCACCTTATATAGCAATGCATAAAGTTACATTCTTAAATAGAAATGCATAAAAAAATTAGCAAGTTATGTAATAAACATTACTTGCTAATTTAGTAAATAATCTGGCTATTTAATTGAAAGTTCCTTAAGCCATAATAATTACTGAAGAAGCCTTAACAAGTGCTGTAACTTCAGAACCAACTTTAATTCCTAAATTTTTAATGGATTCCATTGTAATAATTGAGCATATAGTTGTTCCATTTCCTAAGTCTACTATAACCTCACCATTTACAGCTCCTTCTTTAATTTCAGAAACTTTTCCTTTTAACTGATTTCTTGCACTGATTTTCATATTAAATTACCTTCTTTTTAATATATTTTATAGTGTTTTTACCTCAATAAAATAAAAACCACAAGATAGTTGTAGTTTACCCCTATCTTGCAGTTTTTATTCAATCAAAAATAAATTGTCTTTGTCTATATATATATTCCAGGGCTGGCTAATTTTTTTCAGTGCAACCCAATTTTCCTTTGGAATTTCCCACAGTAAACTTTTAGTCTTAGTATATGTTTTCTCCTCTACACTGTCCAAATAAATTGAAACTGTAAAAGGACTTTCATTTATATGGTTTACACAGCATTTAAATATATTTTCATTTTTATTATCATCTGCTAATTCAACATAATGTGCTCTAATTCCCATGTAGGATACCTTACCTTCAATTTTATCCTTAACTTTAAGAGTACATCCCCAATCTACAGCTTCTATAGTATGTTCATCTACCACTTCAACCTTAGATATATTTTTGCACCCTGTAAGCTGTGCTGCTGAAACAGTAGGAGGATTTTTGAATATATAATCTCTATCTCCAAAAGCTTCTACTTTACCTCTATTAATTACCGCTATATTTTTGCAAATACGATATATCTCATCTCTATTATGAGACACAAATACCGTATGTCCATTATAATTGGACAATATATGTATAAGTTGTTCTTCCATTTTACTTCTCAGATGAGTATCTAATGCAGAGAAAGGTTCATCTAATAGAAGTATTTCAGGCTCTATTGCAAGGGCCCTGGCAATAGCAACCCTCTGCTGCTGCCCTCCTGAAAGCTGACTTGGAAATCTCCTCTCCAATCCTTTAAGATTCATCATATTTATCTTTTCAGAAATTATCTTATTTTTCTTATCTTTATCCATATCTTGCAATCCAAACCCTATGTTTTGTTCTACATTCATGTTTGGAAATAGGGCATAATTTTGAAATAAGAAACCCACTTTTCGTTTTCTACTTGGAATATTTATTTTTTTATCAGAATCATATAGTACTTTTTCATTTAATACTATTTTTCCCCTATCAGGCGTATCTAACCCAGCAATAAACTTAAGTGTCATACTTTTACCAGATCCCGAAGCTCCTAAAAGTCCTATTATATTTTTTTCATTATTAAACTTTACTTTTAAACTAAACCCTGGTAACTTCTTTTCAATATCTACATACAGTCCCATTTTTAATTTCTCCTAACACCGTATATATTTTTCTGTTGATAGTCATTCCAATAATTCATAAGTAAAATGACTATAGTTGAGATTGCAACTATTAACAGCACCCACATAAAAGCTTTATCCATCTCTCCATTTTCAGCTGCAAAATAAATAGCTATAGGAATAGTTTCAGTTTTGTTAGGTATATTACCTGCTATCATTAAAGTAGCTCCAAATTCTCCAAGAGCCCTTGCAAAAGAAAGAACTGTAGCTGCCCCTATTCCTGGCCAGGCAAGAGGCAGTACAACTTTCCAAAAAACTTTCCATTCAGAAACACCTAATGTTCTTGCTGCACTTACAATATTCCTATCTATCTGCTCAAAAGCTGCCTTTGTAGTTTTATACATAAGAGGAAAAGCTATAACAGCTGCCGCTATTACCGTAGCAGGCCAAGAAAAAATTATATTGATTCCAATTTTAGAAAGTAATTTACCTATAGGACTATTTATTCCAAATATAAGGAGTAGAAAGAATCCTGCCACCGTAGGTGGCAGAACAAGTGGGAGGGTAAGTATAGTATCCAAAATATTTCTTAACTTTCCATTATAATTTACCATTAAATAAGCTACTGCAATTCCTATAAAAAAAGTTATAAATGTAGCCGTAAATGTAGTTTTTAACGAAATCCATACAGGCGAAGCATCAAAATTCATAAACTTATCCTCTCCATTACAATAAATTATTTTCCAAGTTTAAATCCATACTTTTGAAATACGGCTTTAGCTTTATCACTTGATAAAAATTTAAGAAAATCTTTAGCTTGAGTAGGATTTTTACTAGCTTTAACTACAGCTGTTGGATATACTACAGCCTTGTGAGAGTTTTCAGGTGCCGTAGCTACAATATTTACTTTCTTTGATACTAATGCATCAGTTTTATAAACTATACCAGCATCTACATTTCCTGTCTCAACCCAGGTCAAAACTTCTTTTACATCCTTACCATAAATAGCTTTTGGTTGAACCTTATCCATTATCTTTAAATTTGTAAGTATTTCCTGGGAATATTGTCCTACTGGTACACTTTTAACTTCTCCAAGAGCTACTTTTTTAACCTTATCACTTGCTAAATCGTTAAAACTCTTAACATTAGAAGATGAATTTTTAGGTACTATAAGAACTACATCATTTTTTAAAAGATTAGTTATAGTATCGTTTACTAGCAAATTTTTACCTTTTAATGCATCCATCTGTTTTGTTGCTGCAGACATAAATATATCTGCTGGTGCTCCTTGTTCAATTTGCTGTTGAAGAGTCCCTGATGCTCCAAAATTATATGTAATAGTAACATTCGGATGATCTTTTGCATATAACTGTTTGATTTCATTCATAGAATCCTTTAAACTTGCAGCAGCAGATACAGTTAAAGTCACTGCTTTTTCTTGTTTTGTAGAGGAATCTGACTTTTTTTCACTTGAACTCTGACTACCGCCGCAACCTGCTGCCATGGTTGTGACAATTAAAACCAGAATGAGTACTAAACTTTTTTTTAGTTTTTTCATTAAAACACCCCCAGCGTTTAAAACTTATATTATTTTTCAGTGAATCATAACATAACATTATATAGAGTTATACAAAGGAACATTTTATTCCATAATATAGTGTTTTATTATGATATATCTATTATATCATCTACTTAAGCAATTATTCAACCCGTTTGTAAACATTGTCATAAAAACATTATAATAATACTTAACATAAAAGCATTCAATTATAAATTGAATGCTCACTATTATAATTATATAATCAACTCTGTTATTTTCAAAAACTTTGCAAAGCTTTTGAAAATAGCAAAGTTCAAATAACAAAGAACAAATAAAGACGATTTCCGTCGTACCTGAGTAAATCTATAATTTAATATTTTCTTACGTTAGGAAAAAAATTATCCTTATTTGATATTTGAACTTTGTTCTTTAAAAAATTGTTTAGCAATTTTTTATATTAATTCAAACTTTTATATGTACCAAAGTTGGATTATATACTTATTATATATAATATTGAAATTATTCTGCTTCCCATATACCTTCAGTTAAAAATTTGTTTGCCTTATCCTGTGCCTTTTTTACAATAGCATCATTATATCCTAAAATGCCTAAAAGCTTTATTGCATTTTGAGTGGTAGCCCTTCCTTCATGGATTCTATAATCAAACTTTATTTCATTATTTTCAATACTTTCTTGAAAATGATAATTCTCAAAATACCTTTCAAGTATATGAGTAAGCTCCACATCATGGGTAGCTGCAATGCATATACAGTTATTTAAAGTTAAATATTTTAGCACTTGAGAAGAAGCTGAAATTCTCTCTACAGTATTGGTTCCTCGTAAAATTTCATCTACAAAACATATAGTAGGTATATCCTCATTTAAATTATCTATAATTCTCTTTAAAGATTTAGTTTCTACTATATAATAACTTTCATTGCTAAATATGTCGTCTTTCAAAGCCATAGATGTATATATTTTGAAATAACAGCATTTAAATTCTGAAGCAAGACAGGTATATATTGTCTCCGCTAAAATAATATTTATAGCTACTGTTTTTAAAAAAGTTGATTTACCTGATGCATTGGACCCTGTAATTAAAATGGAATCTGAAATCTCTATGGAGTTCGGCACAGATTTTTCCATAAGAGGATGTCTTATATCTTTAAACACATTCACATTTTCCTGCTTTCTTCTGCATTTAGTAAGCTCTGGAGTAACATAATTTTTTATTCTTCTCCTGTAAGCTGCAATAGACATACAGCTGTCTATCACTCCAATTACTTCAAATATTACTTTAAACTCACTGTTTCTTTCCATAAGGGCATTTGACATTTTTTCATAATTAATTAAATCCGTGAGTAAAAACATACTAGTATACTCAGCTATTATCCCTACATCTGTACCATTATTTTTTGAAGCAAAAGAAAGTCTTTTTATAGATCTTAGTTCTTTAAGAGCCTCCTTTAATTTTTTATTGTAATCTTTAAACTCCTTTACATCTTCTTTCAAAATATCTCCAGCATATTTTACTATTTTAAGTATGTACATAAAGGATTCAAATTTATGCTTTATCTTATTTTTTTCTTTGTAATATACAAATATATTGTAGGAAAAGGACAATATAATAGTAGCGAGTCCTATATATGGATTTAGAAATATTAATCCTACACCTGCAAAGGGGATCAAAGACAAAATTCTGTAGTAGAACAGTAATGATTTTCTCTTATTACCCTTATTGTAAAAGTAATCAGTTATAAAACAAGCCCTATTTTTGCCTAGTTTGGCAAGTATATATTGTATACTTTTTCTCTCTTTATCATTATTCTGAAAAAATTTTATCAATTCATCTCTATGTTTAAGTTTCTCCTCATCATATATAGGTTCTCTTAATATATTGTATAAATACTGTTCTCCAGGACTACTTTCTGTATTGTTTATTTTTTTAAAAATACTGTCCATATCAAGATCTTTCCAGGTAATTTCATCAATAAAAACTGTTCCTTTTTCCACTTCTTTTCTATTATTAAAGTATTCCGCTGTACTCTTTAGGTCATCTTCCGTATATTTTTCTTCAAACTCTGCACCCCAATCATTTTCTATTCTTCTCCTAATTTCATTATTTGACTTAATGTTTGAAAATACTGAGATTAATATGCTCACTAATATAATAGCAGCTATGTATCCGAGTACAACCCACATATTTATTCCTCCTTCTATTTTTTACTTTTGCTTAAGTTCTAAGTGTAGCTCTAATTCTATCATTGTTTAACAATAAATCTATAGCATCTAAAATATTTGTAACTGCTATATCAGATTCTAGCAAAGATTTAGTAAAGCATCCTTCTCTCCCAATAACACAAATAGATATAATACTATTTTTAAACATTTCTAGATCATTTCTTCCATTGCCAACAGATGCGGTAACATCACATCCTAGCTTTTCAACCATATACTTTTTATCTTTAGATGAATCTTCTTTATTAAATACTTTAGCCTTAACTGGAAGACCCTGGCACTGATTTTTTACAGTTCCGTAAGTATCTGCTGTAATCACATAAATATTAACGCCTTTGCCTGCCAACTCCTTTAATTTATCCCCCACAGAATCAATTAAAATCCCGTCTTGTCCAAGAGTACCATTAAAATCAAAAATAACATTTTTTATGGTAATACTCCTGCTGCCGGGTATATCAAATACTATCATTTTTAATTATCCCCTTTATAGCATTTTGCAAATTACTTAATTTTACTGTAAACTATTCAAACATAACTTGTCAATGTTAACTTTACCATCATATTCCTAAAGATAAACAGATTTCTAAGTTTCTAGTATTTATTGACAAATTCCTTTTCAGCTAGTAATATTATATATGCAAATGCAATTTGTTTGCATTTGCATATATAATATTTTAGGAGGAAGTTTATGCTTAAAAGAAATACACCCATTAAGTTTACAATACTAGCCCTTATTTTTACCTGCATTATTTTCATTTTGGGAGGTTGTGCTGCGGGAACAGCTTCAAATAATACTAAAGAATCCAAATCCAAAATAAAAGTAGTTGTATCCTTTAACGCAATGAGAGAATTTACTTCAGCTATTGGAAAGAATAAAATTGATATTATTACAATGATACCTGCTGGCACAGAGCCTCACGATTTTGAACCAACTGCAAAAGATTTCAAAAACTTAAGTGATGCCAATGTGTTTATATATAATGGATTGGGTATGGAATCCTGGAAAGACAAGGTTTTAAAATCTATAAATAATAAAGATTTAATTGCAGTAGATACTTCAAAAGGTTCAGTTCCAATTAAAAATACTGATAATGATGAAACGAAAGAGCATGGGCAATACGACCCTCATATGTGGCTAAGTCTAAAAAATGCCAAGAATCAATCTAAAAGCATAAAAGATGCCTTAATTAAAGCAGATCCATCAAACAAAAACTTTTACGAAAAAAATTACAATGATTTTTCAAAACAACTTGATGATTTGTACAGCGAATATAACAAAAAATTTCAGACAGTTTCAAATAAAAGTTTTGTAACAGGACATGCTGCTTTTGCATATCTCTGCAGAGATTTTGGTTTAAAACAAAATAGTGTAGAAGATGTATTTGCAGAAGGAGAACCCTCCCCTAAAAAATTAGAGGGACTTGTAAACTATTGTAAACAAAATAAAATAAAAACTATCTTTGTGGAAGACATGGTAAGCCCTAAAGTATCAAATACCCTTGCAAAAGAAGTTGGAGCAAAAGTAGAAAAAATATATACAATAGAGGGAAATGAAGATAATAAAAATTACATACAAAGTATGAAATATAATTTACAAATGATTTATAACAGCTTAAAATAAATTCTTCAACAATTTGTTTGACATGACATTTTCAATATAATATAATTTAATAAATTGCATAAAATAATCATGTAACTGGCGGAAATGGAGTTTACCATAGGGAGCATGATTAAAAAAGATATCGACCGCCTGGGTAAATTATATAATTTGCCCAGGTTTTTTTATGCTTAAATTTAAAATGGAGGTATTTTATAAATGGAAATGAATGAATTTGTACTTAAATATGGGTGCAACCCACACCAAAAACCTGCAAGAGTTTATATGAAAGAAGGTACTCTTCCCTTTAAGATATTAAACGGAAGACCAGGATATATCAATCTTATGGACGCCTTTAATTCCTGGCAACTTGTAAAGGAACTTAGAAATGCCACAGGACTTTGTAGTGCTGCTTCTTTTAAGCATGTAAGCCCTGCAGGTGCTGCAGTTGCAGTGCCTCTAAATGATGTATTAAAAAAGGCATATGCAGTTTCAGATATGGAACTCTCCCCTGCAGCTATTGCCTATTCAAGAGCAAGAGGAGCAGACAGGATGTCCTCCTATGGAGATTTTGCAGCTATAAGTGATGAAGTTGACTTATCTGCTGCTAAAATACTTAAAGCATCGGTTTCAGATGGAATAATTGCCCCATCCTACAGCAAGGAAGCACTAGAGCTTCTAAAGACAAAGAAAAAAGGAAACTACTGTATAATTCAAATTGATCCAAATTATGAACCAGAAGAAATGGAAAAAAGAGAGATATTTGGAGTAACTTTTGAACAAAAAAGGGATGATGCAGTTATAACGGATGATCTTTTAAAAAACATAGTAACAGATAATAAGAATATGCCAGAAAGCGCTAAAAGAGATCTTCTAATTTCAATGATCACCCTAAAATATACACAATCTAACTCAGTTTGTTTTGCAGTAGACGGTCAGGTAATTGGAGTTGGAGCAGGTCAGCAGTCAAGAGTTCACTGTACACGACTTGCTGCATCAAAAGCAGATATATGGTTTTTAAGACAACATCCGACGGTACTATCCCTTCCTTTTAAAGAAGGACTTAAAAGGCCTGAAATGGATAATGTAATAGATCAGTATCTCCGTGATGACGTAACTCCTGAAGAAACTATAGGATGGAAAGATGTATTTACTGAAATTCCTAAAAAGCTTACTTTAGATGAAAAAAAAGATTGGCTTTCAAAACTTCAAGGTGTATCTTTAGGATCTGATGCATTTTTCCCATTTAGAGATAATATAGATAGAGCTTCTAAAAGCGGTGTGAAGTATATTGTTCAGCCAGGTGGTTCTATAAGAGATGATATTGTAATAAAAACTTGTAACGACTATAATATGGTAATGTCATTTTCAAATTTAAGATTATTTCATCATTAATTTAGATTATCTAAGTGGCTAAATTTAAAGTTTGATTAATGATATATAAAAAAACTGCTGTTGCACACCATTGCAACAGCAGTATTAAAGGGATTAGATATGTTTAAGTTAACACCAATATATAAAAAGGGACTTCTTTTGGAAGTCCCTAATTAACACATTACATAGCCATATCAATTTTATAACAACATAGCCTAAAAATTACTAATGCATTAATCTTTCCCTCCGAAAGATTATTTCAAAAGTATAGGCAGGTCTCCTGACTATAGGATCATCCTCTTTAATTCCTTCCCGGAATACTCCAGTGGAAATTTAAAATCGTCACCCAATACAGTAGCGGGGGCTGTAATGGAATTTCACCATTTTCCCTTTTAATTACCTATGTAAACCACATACTTTACTATTTGATTATGTTTATATTATATACTTACGCCATTCATTTGTCAAGTAAAATGCATTAAATATTTTAATTATAAAAAAATTCTGTAATAATGATTCGTTTATACTCTACTCTTTCTCTAAAGATTTTTTATTTGACTTTGATTTGCCAAATATTTTCTCCCAATGATGTCCAACTATCAATCCTGCACAAAAATTTGCCACAGAAAAAGCTCCTACTTCTGCATCACCAGGCAATTCAATAAATGGATGGTGATCTGCTTTAATTTTGTTTGAAGCCATGGTGTTTACCTTGTCATCAGTGCCACCAGCCTCCATGTTATGACTGCTCATATACTTACCTGCTCCAAATATAAGAACCAACAAAATTAACAATACCGTTAGAATAGATTTAGTAAATCCATCTATAAATTTAATGCTTGTACCTTTCTTATTTTCTATATCTACTGCATTTGTAGTTGATTTCATCGCTATCTTGCCTCCTTATATTTCCGTCCAAGTACATCTGGCATTAAATCAGGACGCCTACTTACCATAACCTGCAGAATTACAGCTGTAAATACTGCTTCGCCTATAGCTAGAGGTATTTGAGTAGGTCCAAACCCTGCAAAAAATATCATCCACTGCTTCACTATAGGAATATGTCCATGCAAACTTATTGCAAGTTCCAAAGCTGCTACCAAATATGTAACTATATCTCCAACAAAACCTGCCACTCCAGCTGCAAGCCATATAGGGCTTTTAAAATGCCTTAAAACCTTCCAGCAAAAATATCCTGAAATTCCTCCTGCAATACCCATTGAAAAATCATTGGCACCTATAGTTGTAATACCACCATGTCCCAAAAATATGGCTTGAAAAAACAATCCAATAGCTGAGATTACAGCAGTAGCTAGTGGTCCTACTACAATAGCTGCCAGTGGTGTGCCGCAAGGATGAGAACAGGAACCGGTTACAGGTACAGGAAAGTGCATGCAAGAAATAACAAATACTGCCACTCCCATCATAGCAAGAAAAGGTTTATAATATAAATTCTCCTTTACTCTTCTTTTAATCTCTTTAACGCCCGGTACAATAAACATGGCACTTATTACATACCATGTACCCCAGGCCTGTGGTGATAAAATTCCATCTTCAATATGCATTTTATAAAGCCTCCAATTTTAATAAATTGCATCGTTTACTATATAGTAAACGATTTTAACCCTCTTAGACTAGACTAAGAGGGTTAAAATGTATAATAACAAATTAATATACTAAAATTAAGTCACCTCCCTATCACTCGTAGAGCTTAATGGTTCCTAAACAATATAGGCAGGTCTTCTGACTTAAGATCATCATCCTTATAGCCTTCCCAGTTTCCCAGTGACATATAAATAAGGACTCCTTTTTCACAGCGGCGGGACCGTGCAGACTTTTCATCTGGCTTCCCTTTTCAGCATAATAATGCACCTATATCTTTTTTATATTCTTTTATGATAATTACTGTAAAATTACACCATGTAATTATTTATGTTAATTCTCTCACAAATCCTCTTTTATGTCAAGTATGCTCTTTAATGTACCTATTATAATAAACAAGCTTCATCTTGAGTGTCAATATATTTTTCCAGCTCTCCAATAGAGTTTCCAACAAGCTCATAGACAAGATACTCAGGTTTTACAAAATCCAGCAGCTTTTTTACACAAGTATCTGTAAAAGGCTTATGACTGTCTATATTAAAAACATGCATAAATATTTCTTCACTCATTGGAGGTAATATAAACTCTTTTCCTCTTGTGTTATTTATTTTTTTCATTACATATTCACCTGATAAAGAACAATTAAGATGTATAACCTTTATCAAATTTTTTAATTCTCTTAAATTTTTTACAGTATTTATTATATATTCGATTCCCTGTTTTTCACTTTTAAGATGCAAATTTGTATTCATTAAATGTGATGTATCCAATACAAATCCTTTATTTGAATAATTAACTTTATCTAATAACCTATATGCATTTTCATAACTTAACATGGTGAATCCAGGCCACCACTCATTTTCAAATAGTAATTTTATGTTTGTATCCATGCCTTTAAAAACTTCATTTATTAGATCACTAGCAGCATCTATAATTTCTTCATCAGTATATGTAAAATCATAATTGAAAACATGCTTTTCTTGTACATGAGCTACATGAAGAACAGCATATTCTGCACCAATCTTATCAGCCATTTTGATCTCTTTTTTATAATGCTCTATCATAATTTCTCTGTTAGTACCACCATAATATTTTTCAATAACATCCAAACTTTTGAATTGTTTTAAAAGTTCCTGTGTATTATTATTCCAAAAATCTAGCCATGTAGGATAATACTTTAAATGGACACCTTTAACAAGGTTACATGGAATAATATTTTCATCTAGTCCTATGGGATGCAAAAGCTCAATACCATCCATTTTATGTTTTTTTAAAAAGTTTATGATATTATTTTTATTACAATGAAATCTTTCAACATCATAATTATATGTAGATAAATTCATTAACTTCAACAATTTTCCACACTTCCTATTTACTTTTAGTATTTTGGTTTACTACACAAATTTTTATAGAGGCATTAGTGCCCAATGTAAGTTGATTTTTTAATTTTTTAGAATTATCAAATATAATTTTTACAGGTATTTTTTCAACTTTTCTGTTATGCTTTCTGTCAGTTGAATATGCTGTGGGATTTAACGCATCTTCTGTCATTTCACTTATAGATTTTATTTTTCCTTGAAACTTTTGTGAGCCATATTCATCTATAGTTATTTGAACAGGTTGTCCAACCTTTAATCTTCTTATTTTTGTTTCATCTATCTTTGCAGTAACATAAAAGTTTTCAGGATCTGCTAAAAGTACCGCAGTTTTTCCTGGTGATAAAACTTCCCCTGCATTCACTTCCTTTTTTACAACAATACCGCTAATAGGTGATTTTATTAAAGATTGTTCTATGCTAGAATCCGGGAGATTACCCATATCCTGACGTGCCAATATTTCATCTTTGCTAACTAAATCTCCTTCATTTACATTAAATTGTAATACTTTTCCTTGAATTTGTGAACCCACTTTAATCACATCTGCCGTAACTTTTGCATCATCAGTAGCTACATAATACACGTGTTCATATACATAATAGGAAACCCAACCAATAGCTATTATTAAAACTGCTGCTAATATTCCTATAACCACTTTTTTACGATTTTTAACTATATTAATGACTGTACCAAATTTCATATTAACCCACCTTTTTCATTATTTCAATCCAACCTCTGCAAACATACCTGGTTTTAAAAGTCCATTTTTACTATTTAAAGTTACCTTCACAAGAACATCCTGGCTCTGTGAATTCACTTTTGAATTTATGACAGCTATCTTTCCTAAAAACCTATTATCTGAGATATCTGGTACTTTTATCACTACACTCTGCCCAACTTGAATTTGATTTAAAACGTTTATTGGTACATATACATTTACATAGAGATTATCTGCATTAACTATTGAAATAAGTGGTTTACCTGGAATAACCATATCTCCTACATTAATGTTTTGCGAACTTACTATACCCGAAATAGGTGCTGTAATAGAGGCATCTTTTAAAGATGCCTCTGAAGTTTTTAATTGAGCTTGGGCCTGAGCCAGCTCAGATTGATATTGAGAAATATTAGATGCAGTTGAAGTAGCTGCACTAGATAAGTTTGTCTGTACTGCATTTACTGCTGACTTAGCCTGATCAACCTTGCTCTGTAAATCTGATGTATCTAATTTGATAACAACATCTCCCAAATTTACCTTTTTACCTAATTCTGTGGACATTTCAGAAACTCTTCCGGAAATATTAGAAGTTATATCTACACTGTCATTTGTTGCAATCTTTCCACCCATTATAAAGGTAGTATCAGAATTTGATATAGCTAAGTTTGTAGATTTAGTATTATTTGTAGAACTACATCCACTAAAAAATATTCCAATAGCTAAACAAAATAAAATAGATTTTTTCAACTGCATTCTCCCATGAATCATATTATTTCCAATCATCTGAATAACCATCGTGTATGCCATCAGCTAAATATTTCCATACAACTATATCCCCAGTATGATATATCCACTGTCCACTTCCAACATTTGGTTTTACAAACTTGCTTTGGCCCTTTTTTCTAACATAATAACACCATCCAGAAAGCCTTCCTGCCTTTTTTTCTTCAAGTCCTTTTATAGCTGCAAAATATACTGTAGAAGCAGATCCTGTACATTTGTAATTTATTTTAGCATCATCCAAAATTCTTTCCGTTATATAGCCTACCGTTTCGCCATCCATATTATCTACATCTTTTCTTAAAAAAACGCTATTACCATTAACTGTATCAATAAACTGAAAAGAATTATTTTCTTCTGGATCACCCGATTTAACCACTATATTTTCACCTAAAGATTGAGAAACTGCAGGATTATTTTCTTTCTGGCTGGAATTACTCCCTGCACTACTTCCCTTAGAACTTATAGATGAGGATTTATCATTTTTTTGACTTTCAGAAGAAGGTGCTCCACTGGAGCTTTTAGATACATCTTTTGATTTTCCATTTTCTTTATCTTTAGCACCCTGTGACTGACTAAGTGCCTTTGATTTACTATTTGTATCTTGGGAACTTGCCTGTTTGTTTGTAAGGCTGTCACTATACATTCTCTGAGCTTTTATAGCAAATGTAAATAAGATGGCACAGACTACAAATGCTACTACAGCTATAATATATTTTTTCTTTTTATTCATTTTCTTGCACCCCACAATATTTTCTAATGCATTAATAGTCTATTTAAATTTATATATGCCGCTCCCTGCATTTCCCTTAAACATTTTATATGCCTCAAATGCTTGAGTTGCTTGTTCCGTTGCCATAGCATTGTATCCTGTTCCTTTTACATGGCAGAATCCTCCACCTGCTACCTCATAGCTTAAAAGGGCATCTATTGTGGTTTTCCCATTTTTAGTAAAAGCTTCACTTGTAGGATCTATTCCATTGGCACAAAGAGCTATTATGACCTGTGATATACTCTCGCTATTAGATACTCCCCAGGAAGAATAACCACCATCTGCATCTTGCATAGAAGAAAGTTTAGCAAAAGCTGTACTAACAGCATCCTTCACATCTGCCTTATCTTTATAAGGTGCTAAAGCCGTAAGTGCCATACCCGTCATATCCGGATCAGCTTTCTCACCAGCATAATCCCAGCCTTTATCATTTGTTCTATTCTTTAAAACTTCACTTATTAACTTATCCCTTGTCCATACAGAACCCTGAGGTATGTTAAAATTCCCAGAATCTAGAGCTATAAGTGCAAATACTTCTGCATTTATTCCCTGTTCTGATATATCTTTGTTATTATATATCTTTTCTATGAAATTATAACTTTTATCACTAGCCTGAAAATTTGTAGGATCCTGTCCTATGGCCATAAGTGCCAAAGTAGTTCTCTCATAATCTGTAGGTTGTGTTAGTTCTCCATTTACAGAGCTTATGCTATTTTGAAGATTACTCAGATAACTTGCAGGAACTTCTGCCCCATATCTCGATATTGCCAATGCCTGCCAATCATCTATTCCTTCTTTTTCTGCATTACTTAATATTTTGCTTACAGCTGAATTTAGTGAATTGTCTACAGAAGAAGAAACTCCACTAGATATGCCTTCAATTTCATCTAAAATTGAATCAGGTACAACTAAATTGCTGCCTAAAGCCGTAAGTACAGTATTGTCTGTCATATTAGATTTTATAAAATTTGAATTATTGGCAGAAATAGTTTTATAAACAAGTACCATAGGAGCAGATTTTTGTGCTGCAAGAGCTGAACCTGAAAGTGCATCTGCAAATTCATTTCCACTTGGCCCGTCTCCTTCTGCTATATATACATTGTTAAATTTAAGATCTGATTTAAAATTTTGAAGTATAGAAAGATTTGTTTCAAATCTAGTAGATCCTCCTAACCTTTCAGCATTTGGAAGTACATTTTTTACGTTATCTCCTATAGAAGCAGTTCCCCCTACTACATAAGTCTTTTTTACATTACTGCCTTTTATATAGTTACTTACTACATCTGGCAAGCTTCCACTTCCTGATAAAAGTATTGGCATACCTTTACTTGCAGCTATTGGCGCTATAGAAAGGCTATCTGCATAACCATTTCCTGATGCAACTACGGCACTATCTACATTACCAATATTTTGAGCTACCTTCACTGAAGTTTCATATCTATTTGTACCTCCAAGTCTTTGTATGTCACTTATCCCAAGACCTTTTAGTTGAGTTACTATATTATCAGATAATGAAGCTGTTCCTCCAATTAAAAACACCTTGCTTGCTTTAAGTCTTTCAATTTCACTTATAGTATTATCATTTAGCGCATCCTGTCTTGAAAGAATTATAGGTGCATTGAATTTTTTTGCAAGAGGAGCTGCACAAAGAGCATCTGCATAACCATATCCCTGGGCTATAACTACAGTACTGGAACCATCTTTCCACCCATTTTGACTTATTTTTAGTGAAGTTCCAATTCTATCGCTTCCATAAATTCTATCTCTAGTTATAGTTTTATCAGCAGAATTTTTACTTCCTGCATCAGCATTTACATTTGCTTCAAACCCAGATATTGTAATACCCAGTGTACATAAAAATACAATAAATTTATTAATATTCTTTTTCATATTATTTTCATTCCCTTCTCTTTTATTTTAGAAACTGCTCTTTCCCCAGTCACCTTCATAACCATCATGAATTCCATCAGCAAGATACTTCCAAACTATTACATCACCACTATGCCATGTCCACTGTCCACTGCCTATATTAGGTTTGTGAAATACATTGTCTCCATTTTTTCTGATATAATAACACCATCCTGAAAGTTTCCCAGCTTTTTTCTCTTCAAGTCCATCTATAGCTGCAAAATAAAGTGTAGAAACAGAACCTGTGCATCTATAATTTATCTTAGCATCATCCAAAATTCTTTCCGTTATATAGCCTACTGTTTCACCCTCCATACTTTTGTCCACATCTTTTGAAACAACCATTTTATTGCCGTGGACTGTATCGATAACCTGAAAAGTACACTTGCTCTCTGGATCTGTAGAAGTAACCTTTACACTTCCATTTGAGGTAGCAGTAGAAGGATTACTTGATTTTGATCCATTTTTAGATCCAGTATCTGATGGATAATCTAGGGAAGACTTACTACTTCCAGAAGAAGATGCATCAGATCCAACAGAACCAGAAGATTTACTACCGTTTTCAGAAGACTTTGAAGTAGAACTATTTTTATTTTCTGCAGCATTGCCTGCAACATTTTTATGGTTGGATTTGCTTTGAGAATTTTCAGCACTCATCTGCTTATTTGTCAGCGTATTAGCATACATTTTTTCAGCTTTTAAGCCAAAAGTAAACATAATTGCAAATATAACAAAAGCAGCAATTGCTATAACATACTTCTTTTTGTTCTTCTTAATATTCATAAATACACATTACCTCCTTTATTTATTGCTGAATATAACTTATAATGAGTTTTCGCTTATACCGTTTGAATACAGGTAAAAAGCTATCATAAAATATAATTGAAAATATAAATGAACTTCCTCCATGTAAAACATCAAAAGTAAGGCCTGATACATATCCTCCTATAAACGTCCAGAAATTTAAAGGCTTTACAAATCCAATTATATATTGAAGATCCATAATCCAATCAAACATAAAGCCAAATAAGAAGCATACTACTGAAAAATTAAAAGCTGATACTTTTTTTCCTTTTTTACCCCAAAAACCTGCTATAATTCCCACAAGTCCCCAGCAAAACATCTGCCATGGTGTCCAAGGACCCTGTCCAAAGAATATATTGGATAAAAAAGCTGTAGTACTTCCAACTAAAAATCCCTCATAAGGTCCAAACACAAATCCAGTTAAAGCAACTAAAAATGTAACAGGTTTTACATTTGGAATAGGCGCAAAAGCTATTCTGCCAACGGTGGCAAAAGCACTCAACGTAGCTATAATTGCTATTTCTTTTGTTCCTGCATTACTCTTTTCAAAATAAAAATAACTCATAAATAAAATTGCAAAAACACCAACCATACACATAACTGAAACTCCAGTTTGAAAATCACTCTTTACTGTAAGCGCCATTAATACTATAATTATGGCAGCTGTAATTGCAATTATTAATCTTTTCATACCTCACACCTTCCAAGCGCTTCTTCCAATGTAAATATACTGTCTTCCCTATCTCTAAGCAGTTTATTTATAGAAGTAGTATAAAATATTCCATCTCCTAGTACCTGTTTTTTATCCCCATCTGCTACTATGGCACCATTAAACATAATCATGTATCTCTTGCAAAAATTACTGGCAAAATCAGTATCATGGGTTATAAGTACAATAGATGTTCCTTTTTTATTTAATTTTTCCAGTAATTTGCCTAACTTATATTTAAGTCCACTTTCCAGTCCCCTGGTAGGTTCATCAAGCAAAATCATATCCGGCTGCAAGACAAGTATAGTTGCAATTGCTACCCTTTGACGCTGTCCGCCACTTAAATCTCTTGGATTTTTTTCTCTCAAGTCATATATTTCAAGTTCTTTTAAGATATTTTCTATAACCTTCTCATCATATATACCATAGTTATCCATAGTAAATTTTACTTCTTCATATACACTTTCCTTAGACAAATAATCATTAGGATTTTGAGATACATATCCTATATGCTTTGCTATTTGACGTATGTCCATCTTACTTATGTCTTTCCCATAAAGCTTTATTGTTCCTTCATAATTCTTAAGCCCCATAATACATTTTAAAAGAGTACTTTTTCCTGCACCATTAGCTCCCATTATGCTTATAAATTCACCTTTTTTTACATTAAAATTTAAATTATTCAAAACTTTTTTTGACCCATATTTACAGCCCATTTTCTTTACAGAAAGTACCTCTGCTTCATCGTTTTCCTGAAAAATGCTTTTATCCTTTTCTTTTAATTTTAAAGAACTATTTAAAATCTTAACCCTGGCATCTTTAAAGTCCTGAGGCATAGCATTAAAATCCAATTTTTTAAAAAGCTTAAGATAATCCGGCATAAACATATACTGTCTTTGATTACAGTTATCATAAAAATCCTTTTTATCTTTAAACAATTCTAAAGTTCCATCGTTCATAATCGCTATAGAGTCAACAGTATCAAACCATCTGTTTACTCTCTGCTCAATAACTATAACCGTTATTCCAAGCTCTTGATTTATCTTTTTTACTAAATTTAACATTTCCTCCGCAGATGAAGGATCAAGCTGGGAAGTAGGTTCGTCTAATATGATGCATCTTGGCATATATACAAGAGCAGAGGCTACTGCCACTTTTTGCTTTTCTCCTCCTGAGAGAGAAGTTACATCCCTTTCTGCCAAATGAAGTATGCCAGAAAACTGAAGAGCTTCATAAACTCTCCTTTTTATCACTCCTTCATCTGCTCCTATATTTTCAAGCCCAAAAGCTATTTCCCTGTGTACTTTGTTCATAACAAGCTGCTTTTCTGGATCTTGAAAAACCATAGTTATTTTTTTTGCCCTTTCCTTATGGCTCATTTTGTTTACCAATTCACCATCTATTTTTATTTCTCCACCTATAGTACCTCCATAAAAATTAGGTACTGTTCCTACTATAGCCCTTGCAAGCGTAGATTTTCCAGAGCCTGATCTGCCTGCTATGAGAAGAAAATCATTTTTCTCCAGAGATAAATTTATGTCTTTTAGCGACCTGTGCTTCTCAAGTGGGTAAGTGAAATTTAAATTGTTAATCTCTATATACGACATATTCCTTCTCCTCACTATTAAAAATTATGGTTAAAGTAATTACTACTATAGACGCAATAATTATGGCTATACCAATATTAAAAAAATTAACAGCAGTCACACCGTCATATATGTTAAACTCCACCCATTTTTTAAACTGTGCTACACCATAAAATATCATGAGAGCTACGCTTAAAACTATAACTTCCCAGTCCTTATTTTTAAATTTTTGTCTATCATAAACACTCCTGCTGCCACTTAAAAATCCCCTTACATAGGCAGATTCACCTATGCTAAAAGAACCTTCCATAGAATCCTCTAAAAGTACTGACATTACGGGAATATAGCTGTGTGCTTTTTCCTTTGCTTTTTTCTTGTTAAATATAACTCCCCTTATTTCATATATTTCTTTTAAATTCTTAAATCTGTCTTTCATAGTTGGAATAAGTTTAAAGCTTATCATAAGCATGAGAGTTGACTTTGGCATTATAGACGAAAAATAAGAAACTGATTTATCCGTATCAATCATGATCTCAAGTATTAAAAAAAGGTATATGACAGCTAAAAATTTAAAACACATAACTACTGCATAAATTACAGCTTCTAATGTAAAACGCTTGTGAAAAAGATAAAAAAGAGTAGTACTTCCTGAACTTACAAAAAGCATATTTATAACTATTATCAAAACAGCAATTGGAATAAAATAATAGAATCCAGTCTTAAACTTTTGCTTTTCCTTTGAAAATATTATCATTCCTATAATAAATATGTACACAGATCCAAGTACTACCGGATTGTCATTAGAAAATATTATAATCATCATAGACATAAATACTAGTGATGCAGTAAGAACATGATACTGTTTAAAATCTATAAAATGTCTAACCTTTTCCCTATTCCGTGATTTTGACAAATATGCTGCTTTTATTCCTTCACTCATTATATTAATTCTCACTTCCTTAAAACTAACTGGAGAATGGACTTAGTAAAAGTAAGCCATTCTCTAAGTTATTTATATGAGTTAACTAAAATTTGTATAGGGATCCTCCTTTACTCTTAAAAAGATTATATGCTGCCACAGCTTCCAATCCCTGTTCTGTAGACATACCATTCAATGAAGTATCTGTATGTCCAAAACCTTTGTTGTCACTTGTGGCAAAACTCAATAGTGAATCCATTGGATTTTTACCGTTTTTTATAAATCTACTATCTGTAGTTGGATCTATACCGTTTGCACACAGGCCTATTATAACTTGAGCTGAACTCTCACTATTTTCACTATCGCAGGATACAAATCCACCATCACCTTTTTGTATTTTGGAAAGTGTATTAACTGCCACATCAACAGCTGATTTTACATCTGAATTAGTGTTATAATATGGAGCTAGTGCAGAAATTGCCATAGCAGTCATATCAGGATCTGCTGAATCACCAGCATAACTCCAGCCGCCATCTTTGGTTTTATTATTTAATATAGCTTTAATTAAAGCATCTCTAGTCCATTTTACATTATCCGGTACCTTGAAATTTTTTGAGTCAAGGGCTATAAGTCCAAACACATAGGCATTTATCCCCTGGCTGTCCATATCACTGTTGCACATTTTTTCTATAAGGTTCTGACCTGATATATTTGTAGGGTATCCTCCAGCTGCAAGTACTGCCAGTGTAGTTCTTTCATACTCCGTAGGTCGTCCTAAATCCAGTACTCCTCCTTTTGTATTGCTTGTTATTCTGTCCTGTAATTTTGATAAATAATCTTTTGGTACCTGATTGCCTGTTTTATTTAATCCAAGGGCAATCCAATCATCACAATTATCACTTGTAATGCTTGAGCTTATTCCATTTATAAGATTATTTATAGATGATGTATAATCTTTTGTCTGGGAGTTTTTTACCGTTATAGTGCAAGCTGCTGTTTTATTTCCATCTTCCGTAACTGCTGTTATAGTTGCTGTTCCTTCTTTTACTCCTGTTACCAATCCTTTTCCATCTACCGATGCTATAGTCTTATCACTACTTGACCAATTTACATTTTTATCAGTAGCATTATCTGGTTGTACTGATGCCTTTAACTGGAGTGTATCTCCTACTGCCACAGTCCCTGTTTTATCTAAAGTTATTCCTGTTACAGAAATAGAAGATGGAATATTTCCACCTGGATTTGATGAATTAACAGTAACCTTACAGGAAGCAGATTGTGGCGTATAATTACGAACAAATCCCTTTGTATTATCTATTGAACTTGCCGTTATTGTTGCTGTACCTGAATTTACGGCTGTTACTTTACCATTGCTATCTACTGTAGCTACAGTTTTATCACTGCTTTCCCATGTTACATCTTTATCGGTAGCATTAGAAGGGCTAACTATAGCTGTAAGATTTTCAGTTTGATTTGCATTTAAAGTTAAATCAGTTTTGTTAAGGGTAATTGAATCTACATCCCTAAACTGATTCTCATCCCAAGCTCCAACAACATAAATCCAGTGTATTTTCTCATTATCATTGTTAATGTATTCTACTCCGCAGCCATGATTTGGGAAAGTGCCATCCACACTGTATTTCCATCCACTCTGATTTGTCTGTCCATTTCCTCTTGGCCTATCAAATTCCGTTTCTCCATCTATACTTGATATATATACAGCTGCACCCGTAGTACTGCCACCAGTTCCCTTATTTACAAATTTTATTTTCTTACTATCAAGAGTGCTTTTAAGCAAGTCATAAACTGACTCTCCTTTGGAAACCTCCAAATTTGTCTCATTGATTATATTCCCTTTATAACCATCAATTGCAAGTGACACATGTAATTGATCTGAAGTAGGATTTGTCGGTATAGTTGTAGTTGTAGTTGTGGTTGCTGTAGTGGGATTCCCTATACCACTGTCAGGAGTTTTGCCATTAAACAAATCTTCAATTCCATTCAAAATTGTATCAGGTACCACTAATGTTCCACCTAAAGCTGTAAGAACAGTATCTTTAGACATATTAGACTTTACAAAATTTGCAGTATCGGTAGATATTGTATTATAAACAAGTACAACAGGAGCAGATTTTTCTGCTGCAAGAGCTGAACCTGAAAGTGCGTCTGCAAATTCATTTCCATTTGTTCCATTTCCCTCAGCTATATACACATTACTAAAATCAAAATCAGATTTAAAATTTTGAAGTACAGCTAAGTTTGTTTCAAATCTATTGCTTCCTCCAATTCTCTGCACATTTGAGAGAGCATTTGCTATATTATCAGATATAGAGTTTGTTCCACCTATTACATAACTTTTGTTCACGTTTACTTTTTTTATATAATTTTTAACTACATCAGGAAGACTATCCTTTTGCGATAAAAGTATTGGCATTCCTTTTTTTGAAGCTATAGGTGCTATAGAAAGACTATCTGCATAGCCGTTTCCAGATGCAACTACAATACTATTTACACTACTTCCTAAACTTTCAGCTATTTTCACAGAAGTCTCATACCTTGTTGCACCTTCGAGCCTCTCTACATCATTTATACCAATATTTTTTAGTTCAGATTCCACATTGTCAGATAGTGAAGCTTTTCCTCCAATTACAAAGGCCTTACTTGCCTTAAGTCTTTTTAACTCACTTACAATTTCATCACTTAATCCATCTTGCTTTGAAAGTATTATAGGTGCATTATATTTTTTAGCAAGTGGTCCTGCACAAAGGGCATCTGCATATCCATAACCCTGGGCTATAACTACAGTACTTGAACCATTTTTCCAACCACTTTGGCTTATTTTCAGTGAAGTTTCAATTCTATCATTTCCACAAATCCTGTCTTTACTTATATTTACACTTTGCTGTGTAATTTTTGCATTTGCACTTGCTTCTGCATATGTACTTCCACTAAAACCACACATTCCAATACCTACTATAAACAAAAACATAATAATCTTAGTTATAATTTTTTTCATAGTATCCCCCCCTAAGGACTTATACTTTTAATTATTTAAAACTGCTTAAAGAATGGCTGAGTAAGAGAAGCCATCCTCTAAAACATATTTTAAATTTTATTTATTTTGATTGGACGGGTATATCTATAACATCTGAAAGAGGATTCATATTTTCAAGGCTGTCCCAAATAAATGCTTTCAATTTGTATGCTCCTTCTTCTGGAAGTTTCATCATAGTTGTTAAAATAGATGAATCGTCATTTTTAATTGTTTGTTTTCCACATACATAATTGATGAATTTACCACCTTCATCATATAAAGCTACTATTAATGACGCATCCTGGTCTTTACCTGAATTATTTTCAGCTTTTACAGATATCTTTGCATCATCACCTAATTTAAATGAACTATCCTTTGTCAAATTAGTTATTACCAATGGCTGAGCTACTGTAACTGCACACTGTGCCGTTATATTTTTATTATATTTACCTGAGGCCGTTATAGTTGCCGTTCCTGTCTTTACTGCCGTTACATTTCCATTGTTGTCTACCGCCGCTATTGTTGGATCACTACTTGACCAATTTACCGTTTCTGTAGCTGTTATAGGAGATACATTTGCTCGAATAGTTTGTATATCACCTACATTTAAGCTCTTTTTTGTATTGTCTAAACTAATTTTATCTATGTCTCTAAACATAGTTTTTCCAAAATCACTTGTAAAAAATAATCTTATTTTATCTCCATTTTTAACTTTACAATCTTTCATTCCTACAGTTGGTTGTATACTATTAACATCATACATCCATCCACTAATTGCCCCTCTATCACGCTCTGACTCATTACCTATCATAGAAAAGTATCCATTATCGTCAGTATATTCTATTTTTTTATCATCTAATACCTGCTTTACAACTTGTTCTACTGTTTTTCCATCTTCTGCTTCAATAGATTTAGCATCTAATATACTTCCCTTATAGCCTGTAACACTTAAATCTACCTGAACAGTTTGCTTTTTATCTGATACTGTAACTGTACACTGTACCTTTGCATCTTTATTGTCTTCAGATACTACTGTTATTGTTGCTGTTCCTGCCTTTACTGCTGTTACATTTCCATTTTCATCTACTGCTGCTATAGTTTTATCACTGCTTGACCAATCTACCTTTGTGTTAGTGGCATCTTTTGGTGTTATCGTTGGTGTAAGTTGCAATGTATCTCCTGTTGTCAAATTTGCACTTGTTTTGTCAAGACTTACTCCTGTTACCGTTACTGTCTGTGTTTGTTGTGAATTTACTGTAACTGTGCATTGAGCTGTTTTAGCCACATATTTTTTTTGATTGAAATCTGTTCTATCATTATCTACTGATGCTGCTGTTATTGTTGCTGTTCCTGCTTTTACTGCTGTTACATTTCCATTTTTATCTACTGTTGCCACTGTAGGGTCACTGCTTTCCCAGGTTACACCTTTATCTGTAGCATTATCTGGATCAATTGTAGCTGTAAGCTGCTGTGTACCATTTACATTTAAGTTCAAACTTTGTTTATCTAAGATAATTGAATCTACATCTCTAAACTGGATTTCATCCCAGGCGCCTTGTACGTATATCCAATGTACTTTATCTCCATCTTTAAGGTTAACACTTCCACAGCCTACATTAGGGAATACTCCATTTACGCTATATTTCCAGCCGCTTTGTGCTCCTCTGTCTTTTTCCGTTTCACCTGCTATGTCAGATATATATGGTGAGAAATCGCCATCAGGATTTTTATAAGTTATTCCTTTGGCTGCAAGTTCATTTTTAAACATGCTATAAACTGTTTGTCCTTCTGAAGCTTCTATATTTTCATCAGTTAACATATTTCCCTTATATCCATCAATAATCATTGATACGTGTATGGTTTTGTCAGGTACAGTTTTTGCAATAACAGTTATAGTACAAACTGCTGTTTTCTGTCCGTCTTCTGTAGTTGCTGTTATTGTTACTGTTCCTGCCTTTACTGCTGTTACCTTCCCACTTCCATCTACTGCTGCTATAGTTTTATCACTGCTTGACCAATCTACCTTTGCGTTAGTAGCATCTTTTGGTGTTATTGTTGGTGTAAGCTGTAATGAATCCCCTTCTGTAAGATTTGCACTTGTTTTATCCAAGCTTATTCCAGTTACCTTAGTATCTGAAGTATTTGCTGCAAAATTCTTATATACTGATCCTTTGCCTTCTTTAAAAAGGTTGTATGCAGCTAGTGCTCTAAATCCCTGTTCTGTTGCCATACCATTAACTGATTTATTATCTGTATATCCAAATCCACTATTGTCACTTACTGTGTAGCTCAATAACGCATCTAAAGGATTTCTACCATTCTTTGTAAATCTATTATCTGTAGTTGGATCTACGTTGTTATCACATAATCCTATTATTACCATAGCTACACTGTTTGCGTTTTCGTCGCCCCCACCATCTTTAGGGCTCCATGATGCAAACCCACCATCATTCTTCTCAATATTTGCAAGTATTTCAACTGCTCCATCCACAGCTGATTTTACATTTGCGTTAGTGCCATAATATGGAGCTAAAGCTGAAAGTGCCATTCCTGTCATATCAGGATCTGCTGAACCACCACTATAACTCCAGCCACCATCACTTGTTCTATTATCCAATATTCCCTGAATCAAACTATCTCTAGTCCATTTTGAGCCATCAGGTATATTAAATTTTCCCGCATCAAGGGCTATAAGTGCAAATACATAGGCATTTATGCCTTGCTCTTTGATGCCCTCATTGTTATATATTTTTTCTATTAAATTCATTCCAGCAAAGTTTGTTGGATCTCCACCAGCTGCAAGTATTCCCAAAGAAGTTCTCTCATAATCTGTAGGTAAAGATAATGAATCTGAACCACTTTTTATATTACTTTCAAGATTTGTTAAATAGCTTCCCGGTACTTCTTTTCCTGCCTTATTTAAATCCAAGGTCTGCCAATCACCCATATTTTGTGTAATAGATGGACTCATTGAATTTATAAGACTATTTATTTGAGATGAATATCCAGTTCCATCTGCAAATACTTGGGCTGTACCAGTTCCTAATAAGCCAATCATCATTACAAATGTCATAATAAATGACATCAGATTAACTTTAAAATTTTTCATATACTCTCTCCTTTCATACATCATAATCGCTAATAACTCTATTACTTAATTTCAAATTCATTTATATTAACTATCTCAGTACTTGAAGATTTGATAAAGCCATGATATTTTCCGGACTTAAGAGCAGTTTTGACCTGTAAGTTACCATTTTCAGATTGATTTATGTAACTCAAGTTCCCCTGGCTATCATATAAAGTTAAAGCAATTTTATCATTATCATTTTTACTAGCTGCACTTATATCTATATCATCTGAAGTATTTTCAATTATATTTAAGTTAATTCCAGCCTTATTTACATTTACGATGTTTTTTACAGTTGTTTGTGTTATTTTTTTGTTTCCATCAACAGCACAACCTTCTAGCACCTTTAGTGCAGCTACAGTAGATGTGTCATCATTTATATTTAAAGTAAAGCTTTCAGAAGCATTTATTGCTGATACATTGGCTCCTGTTAAATTTATGGCAGCTCTATTTTTTACATTAACATTTTCAAATCCACCCGTCAGTGTTATTTGTGGATTTGAAGTTGAATCCACAACAACTTGTCCAAAAGTTGATTTAGCATCATCTGGAGACACTAGCGTTGAACTACCTGCTATTTGTGTATCTACTATTTGAGTTCCACTACTTATCTCAACCCTTACGCTGTTACTGCTATTAACCAGGAGTGAATCAGACTTCACGTTGTTCAAATAAATACTGTGATCTGCCCCAGATTTTACTACTATATTACCAGCTGTAACATTCGTTATAGTGCTAACTCCACTTGCACCTGGATCTATTGTAAGTGTGCCATCAATTTTTACATTTTGAAGAGAAACTTTATCTGCTGATATATTTACATTTCCTGTTATCTCGTTCTTATTTCCAGAAGTATTTCCATCATAAGTTTGATTTGCTGAATTTAAACTTAAATCACCTGATGGCTGAACTGGAGTATATCCTCCACTAGATCCTCCTGAAGAACCCCCTGAAGTATTAGTGTTTTTTCCACTATTTGCTTGGTTGTATGCAGTTATAATATTATCTACAGCATCATCTGGAACTACTTTAGTTCCTCCTAATGCCGTAAATACTGTCTTATTAGAGATATTAGACTTTATAAAATCCTCTACATTTGAGTTTAAGCTGTTATACATAAGTACTAAAGGAGCTGATTTTTGTGCTGCAAGAGCTGACCCTGAAAGAGCATCTGCAAATTCATTTCCATTAGGTCCATCTCCTTCAGCTATATACACATTGCTAAAGTCAAGATCAGACTTGAAATTTTCAAGTACAGCTAAGTTTGTCTCAAACCTGGTACTGCCTCCAATTCTCTGTGCATTTGGAAGAGAATTTTTTATATTATCTGATATAACACTTTCTCCACCTATTACATAACTTTTGTTTGCATTTACTTTTTTTATGTATTCAGTGTCTACATCAGGAAGGCTGTCCTTTTCTGATAAAAGTATTGGCATTCCTTTTTTAGATGCTATAGGTGCTATAGAAAGACTATCCGCATAGCCACTACCAGATGCAACTACAATACTATCTACACTTCCTAAACTTTCAGCTATTTTCACAGAAGTCTCATATCTTGTTGCACCTCCAAGCCTTTCCACATCATTTATACCAATATTCTTCAGCTCAGATTCCACATTATCAGATAGTGAGGCCTTACCTCCAATTACAAAAGCTTTACTTGCCTTAAGCCTTTTTAACTCACTTACAGTTTCATCACTTAATCCATCTTGTTTGGAAAGTATTATAGGCGCATTGTATTTTTTAGCAAGTGGTCCTGCACAAAGGGCATCTGCATAGCCATAACCCTGAGCTATAACTACAGTACTTGAACCATCTTTCCAGCCATCTTGACTTATTTTTAATGAAGTTTCAATTCTGTCATTTCCATAAATCCTATTTTTGCTTACATTTGTATCTGCATTCACCTGATTTCCAAAACCAGATAATGCAATACCTATCATAAATAAAAATGTAGTACATTTACTTATAACTTTTTGCATATTATCCCTCCTTCAAATTAATATAATATTTCTATAATTGCCTATATTATGGCAATTTAGAATATTCTTTTCATAGTATCTTAATGTAATTAAAAAACGCCTCCCTTTTTAGGAGACGAAAATACAACGAAATAAATAAAAAGGACCACTGAGGGTCCTCTTATTTTAAATGTAATTGTTTACTTACGTCGTAAACGTACATTTTTACATACAACATATATCTTCCCCTCCGAAAGAATTAACAACATATCAGGCAGGCTTCCTGGCTCAGATTCATCTTACTTCCCTGTCTTCCCGAAAACATAATTCCAGTGACATAGTTAGGGTTTCATCCTCCATACAGTAACGGTGGGCTGCAGTGTTTTTTACACTTTTCCTTTTAACTGTCATATTGACAGCACCTAATACTAAATATTAAATTTTTATTACTTTTATATTAAGTGTAGTACATATTTTTTGAAAAGTCAACATTATTTTCATAAATATGAAAATAATGTTGACTCCTTATGAATAAAATTTATTTATTTGACTGAACAGGTATGTCTATAATATCTGAAAGGGGATTCATATTTTCAAGGCTGTCCCATATAAATGCCTTCAATTTATATATTCCCTCTTCTGGGAGCTTCATTATACCTGTCAAAATAGATGAATCTCCATTTTTTATTGTCTGCTTACCGCATACATAGTTGATGAATTTACCACCCTCATCATATAGTGCCACTAATAGAGATGCATCCTGGTCTTTACCGGAATTATTTTCTGCTTTTACAGATACTTTTACATCATTGCCCAATTTAAATGAACTGTCCTTTGTCAAATTAGTTATCTGTATTGGTTTTGGCATATTATTTCCCATAACAGTAACTGTACACTGTGCCTTTGCATCATTGTTGTCTTCAGACACTGCTGTTATTGCTGCTGCTCCTGACTTTACCGCTGTTACCTTTCCATTTTCATCTACTGCTGCTATAGTTTTATCACTACTTGACCAGTCTACCTTTTTATTTGTTGCATCTTGTGGCGTTACAGCTGCCGTAAGCTGAAGTGTATCTCCTTCTGCCATACTTGCACTTGTCCTGTCAAGACTTATACCTGTTACGCTTACTGGCTGTGGCGGTGTATCCTTAGTTACTGTTACAGTACAAACTCCCCCATAACTATCATCATCTGTTTTTGCATAAATATATGCCGTTCCTGGATTAACTCCTGTTATTACACCTTCACTTGAAACTTTAACCACATTTGCATCAGTGCTTCCCCATAGGACACTTTTACCCGATGGAATTTCATTTGCAATTTTTTGAACTCCACCTATTTTTATTGATATTTGACCAGGTGATAGTTTAACATTTTTACCACAAATTATCATGGTAGAATCAGGACATTTTGTATCTTTAATATTATCCTTAGTTAAACTTGTATCTGTTAAATCTAATACAGAAAGATTGGTACAACCTGAAAAACAACCACTCCCTAATTGTGTTACACTACCTGGTATTTTCATATATGCCAGTGACGTGCAGCCACTGAAAGCTAAGTTTCCTACACTTTTAACCGTATTTGAAATTTCTACAGAAGCTAAAAGTTTACTATTTGAAAAACATGAAGTAGGAATACTTGATATTCCTACAGGTAATTTTATAGAAGTCAGTTTACTAGAAGCAAATGCAAACATATTATTTTTTATGTCTTTCATACCTGTACATCCACTAAAGTCCAAACCCTTTGGTATTATCCAGTCAAATTTAAGTTTTTTAAAACTACTGTTTGTTAAATCTTTGTTATCCGACAGGTTTATAGCTGATACTCCTTTAAGATATTTCATTACATCCATATCACTATCGGTAATATCTAAATTTGAAAGGTCAATAGTTCCTTTTATAGATGCTAGATCATCCGGTGTGAAATATCCCTCATAGTCACTGTCTTTTCCTGCTGCTAGGGCAAGTTTGTTTTTCAACTTTACATTATTAATAACAATAGCTCCTTGACCATCAACAACTGTTACAGCACAAGATGCCGTTTTATTTCCATCTTCAGTATTTGCCGTTATAGCTGCTGTTCCTACTTTTATTGCCGTTACTTTTCCACTTTTATCTACCGCTGCTACTGTAGGATCACTGCTTGACCAATCCACCTTTTGGTTAGTTGCATCGTTTGGTGTTATGGTTGGCGTAAGCTGCAATGCAGCTTTTGGTATCAACTTAACACTTGTTTTGTCGAAAGTTATTCCCGTTACACTTAAATTTTCTTTTATTGTTATTGTGCATTGTGCTTTTGCATCCCTGTTGTCTTCAGATACGGCTGTTATTACGGCTGTTCCTTTTTTTAATGCTGCTACCTTTCCATTTTCGTCCACTGATGCTACTGTAGGGTCACTGCTTGACCAATCTATTTTTGTATTAGTTGCATATTTAGGCGTTATAGCCGCTGTAAGCTGCAGTGTATCTCCTTTCATTAGATCTGCACTCGTTTTATCAAGACCTATTCCTGTTACTTTTACTGGCTGTGATTGTGACAGTTTTTTCTCTGCATCAGTCAATTTATTTATTGTTTCCTGTTTTATTGAAGCTTTTTTAACATCACTTAATTTATCATATGCAGCTCTTGCAGCATCAACTTTTTCCTTATCAGCTGAAGTAATTTTATATACATCCGGCAGTGCTGCTATGGCATTGTTTACAGGGACTGTAGAATCTTTGACATCTGTGCAGTCAAAAATCGAGACTCTGCCTTCAGCTGCACGTACAAGCGAATCTATTCCCCTACATATTTGTGCAGGTTCATAAGATGAATTATCAAAATCAGTAGTACCATTTTTAACATCAAATCTTTCAAGTACACCATCTAAAATAGTTTTACCGTCTTTTATATACATCTTGTCAAAAATATTGGCATGTGCCATTCCAAGTGTCATATACACCTGAGCATTGGTCCAGGCATTATTTAAATCAATTGAGCCATCAAGATCTACGCTGCCGCCCCAGAAAGATCCCTTATAAGTCTGGGCATTTGAAAACTGTGCAAATACATGATCCATAGCCTGCTTTACATCGTAGTACTCGTCTCCTTCTTTTGCATTTGGATTATAATAAGCTGCTATTGGTTGTAATTGCATAGTCCACATATCGGGAGTAGTATTTCCTATTACTGCTGACCCATCAGCACCTTTTGACCCAAGTGCACCCTTGGCCCATTCATGTATATATCCGTCTAAATCATCTTTAGTAATGTGCTTTCCATCATTAGGAATAAGATCAATATAATTACGAGAAGTTAATGCATAAATTGCATACTGCGGTGTAAAATATTCATTCGATGCTTTCATATTCTCCTTATTTGAAATTATGTCTATTAAATCATAAGCTTTTATATCCCTTGGATCATAACCTATAGCAGTAATTGCTAAAACTAATTTCTCCCATTCCGTCATTTTTACATCCCGGGCAGTTATACCTGCATCTTTCATTTTCTGCAAGCCTGTCTGTATACTCTTAAACCAGTCATCATAATATCCTGCTCTTATTCCCTTATAGCCAGAACGGGCCGATGAAAATATTCCCCAGTCCTCATCTGAAAAAGTAACAGTTCCTTCTTTTTCTTGATCTGCAGATTTGTCTCCACCCCAGCTAAATTCAGGTACATCTCCTGCAATACCTAGGCTGGTGCCTAATTTGGTATAAAGAATATCTTCTGCCTTTTTTGCATCTTCAATCTGCTGTTTTTGTTCATCTTGTGTAGGTCCCGCTGCACCATTATCAAGGAGTTTAGCAGTTGACGACAGAACCTTACCAAGTACAAACTGATAATCTTCATTTGAATTATAATTTATCTTAATCTTACTTGAGTCAATATGTATAGGTACATCTCCAATAGTTGGCGCACTAAAATATACACTTCCATCATAAGTGGCAGTAACATTATACTTACTTATTAAATCATCATCTTTATCAGACTCTGGAACTATTTTAAAAGCTGCCGTTGTTTTAAGACAGTCATCTGTCTCGTAAATAGGTTCAGAACTAGGTACAAATATTTTGTCAGCAGCTGTTAGCTGTACATCAACAACTACCTTTACTGGAGTTGATACTACTTGAGTATCTGCCATAACCGTGTATGGTGCAAATATCATTAAGGTAAATATAAGCATCATAACAAAACTGACCTTTTTCCATATCTTTTTCATTTCATTCTCCTTTCCAAATTCTAAGATTTTATTTTATTTCACCTCCATATATAAAATAATTTTATTATTAGTTTTAAGCTCTTGGCCACATACCACCTCCTTAAAGGGACTTTTTGTATTCCTCAATTATAGGCTTAAAATATTTTTCCTCAGCCTTTTTTCTACAGTCTATTGCATCTTTCAATTTATCAAAATATCCCAAATGTTTTTCTTTTCCTGCAAGAGTTAAACGTACTCTCCATTTTCTTCTTTTTTTATCCCAATTAATGCCTTTGTAACCACTAGAATTACTAGAAGAAATTTTACGTGTTAATTGTCCAATTTTTGTTCCTTTAAATCTATCTACATTAGTTGCTTTAACCTGGATAATTTTAGTATGTTCTATCATCAAACATCCACAACTTCTGGTTCCGCCATCTATTAAATGTCTTTCTCTAACTTTTACTTTATTTCCACAGTCACATAAGCAATTCCAAATAACACCCCTATCTTTATATCTTTTATTTGCAACAGACATAACTGTTAAACGTCCAAATTTCTTTCCTGTTAAGTCTTTAAATCTGTTCACTTTCTCACCTCTTTTGATTTGTATATTTTGTGAATATTCCTGCTAAAGCCCCTTACAAAATACCTATTAAAACATAATAAAAGAGACCTTCCTTCAAAAGTCTCTTTTATTACATAAATATTATATATGACTAATAAACTAAAAAAGAACCACTAGGGTTCTCTTATGTCAATATAACCGTTTACTTTTAATTGCAAACAAGCTTAAATAAGTAACATCTTCCCCTCCGAAAGAATTAACAACATATCAGGCAGGCTTCCTGGCTCAGATTCATCTTACTCCCCCTGTCTTCCCAGATATAAAAATCCAGTGGCATAATTAGGGTTTCATCCTCCATACAGTAACGGTGGGCTGCAGTGCTTCTTACACTTTTCCTTTTAACTGTCACATTTGACAGCACCTAATACTAAATATTAAATTTTTATTACGTTTATGTTAAGTATAAGACATATATTTTTCAAAGTCAACATAAGCTTCTATAAGGGATCTATTTTGCTCATATAATTTTTTATGAAACAAAATATCTATATGCCTATTTAAGCTGTAAAGATAAGTGCATATTTATTTTTAAATTATATTAACTTGTTTTCCCGAATTTTCAAATTTAAGTTCTTGAGGTAAAAAATCACAGAATATCTTTTTGTCATTTAAAGTATCTCCGTCATAACCGCTGTTAAAGTATGCAAGTAAAGTATTCTCATCAATACAATGGATCCATTTCTTTAAGCTATCACTAAATTCAAAATCTTCTTCAAATATAGTGTCGTCTTGATACATGCTTATAATGTTATACAAATATATATCAAGCTTTAGAACTTCATTAACATTTTGAATATTTATTCCATCTTGTTCCACAATTTTTTTTTCTTTTAATGAATAAATATCATAATAATTTTCAAGTTCTTTATAAAATCCTACTACTTCTTTAAGATACTTATAAAAATATACATTATTAATTTTTACTTTTATTTTATTTCTTTTATTTAAATAAGAAATCAATCCTGGTTTATATTCAGAAAACTGCGTCTGATAAAAATAATGATTCATAAAAAATCCTCCCTAAAAAAAATTCCTTTCAACAAAAGCGTTAAAAGGAAATAGTATAAAAAAGTTTGATTAGTCATAGAAAATCTAACAAAACTATCATTATAACACTCCCCCTATCACTCGTAGAGATATTTGTGTAAAATACAGGTAGGTCTTCTGACTCAAGATTCACCATTTTAGTACGCCTTCCCAATATTTAAGTGGCATAATGTACTAAAACTCCTCTATTACAGCTACGGGATAGTCCAGGATTTTCACCTGATTCCCTTTTAATTAATCAAATTAGATTAAACCTATATTTATCTTTATAAAACTTAATTATAATTTATACCTATTAGAGTTTAATGTCAATCTCCAAATACATTTATTTTTACATTTACAATATAAAATGCTTTTATTTCACGGAATAAGATTCAATTTAGTTGAAAGTGAGTATATATTATAAAAATTTATGGATTTTGCTAAAAATATTAGCAAAACCCTTTCTATAAAAGTCTTTTATTTATTTGACTGGACAGGTATATCTATAATATCTGAAAGTGGATTCATATTTTCAATGCTGTCCCATACAAATGCTTTCAATTTATATATTCCCTCTTCTGGAAGTTTCATAATACCTGTCAAAATAGATGAATATCCATTTTTTATTGTCTGCTTGCTACATATATAATTAATGAATTTACCGCTCTCATCATATAGTGCTACTATAAGCGATTCATCCTGGTCTTTACCTGAATTATTTTCTGCCTTTGCAGATATTTTTGCATCCTCGCCTAATTTAAATGAACTGTCCTTTGTAAGGTTAGTTATCTGTATTGGTTTTGGTATGTTGGCTACTGTAACTATACACTGCACCTCTACACTTCTGTTGTCTTCGGATACTGCTGTTATTACTGCTGTTCCTGCCTTTATTGCTGTTACCTTTCCGTTTCCATCTACTGCTGCTACTTTCGGGTCACTGCTTGACCAATCTACCTTTGTATTTGCTGCATCTTTTGGTAATATTACTGCTGTGAGCTGCAGTGTATCTCCTTCTGCCATGTTTGCACTTGTCTTATCAAGACTTATTCCTGTTACTCTTACCGGTTGAGGCTGAGGCGGCTGTGGTATAGGTTTAGCAATAACTGTTACATCACAAGCTGCTGTTTTATTTCCATCTTCTGTAGTCGCAGTTATTGCTGCAGTTCCTGCCTTTAATGCCGTTACCTTTCCATTTTCATCTACTTTAGCCACCGTAGGGTCACTGCTTGACCAATCTACTTTTTTATTTACTGCATTATCCGGCGTTACAGCTGCTGTGAGCTGCAGTGTTTTTCCTTCTGTCAGGCTTGCACTTGTCTTGTCTAATGTAACTCCAGTTACATTAATTTGAGATTTTTCACTAACATTAACCGTACATTCAGCTTTAATATCTTTATTATATTTACCTGATGCTGTTATAGTTACTGTCCCTGCTTTTACTGCCGTTACTTTTCCATCTCCATCTACCACTGCTACGCTCTCATCACTACTCGTCCAATTTAATGGTTCTGTTGCTTCTTTGGGTGCTGTAGTTGCTGTAAGATTTTGTGTATCGCCTAAATTTAGATTCAATTGTGCCTTATCTAAACTAATCGAATCTATATCTCTGAATGGAGTTGGATTTGAAGAATCACCTGCAAATATAATATTTATTTTATCTTTATCCTTCACAATATCCTGTGACATGCTATCTATACTAAAGAAACTTCCATCATTTATACTATATTTCCAAGCACTAGTTCCTCCCCTATCTCCTTCTGACTCACCATCTATAGTTTTAATATACGTCACAGGTCTATGGAATTGTTGAACAAACATAGTATTAGAATCATATGCTATCTTGTTATCATCTAAGGCTTTCTTTACTACATCCAAGATTTTTAAATTATCACTTATTTCAATATTTTTACTTAATATACTATTTCCTTTATATCCTTTAATAGTTATTGACACCTTGGTGGCTGATTTTTTTGAAACTGTCACATTGCAGGTTGCCACTTTGTTTCCATCTTCTGCAGCTGCCGTTATTGCTGCAGTTCCTGCCTCTAATGCCGTTACCTTTCCATTTTCATCTACTGCTGCTACAGTAGAATCACTGCTTGACCAATCTACTTTCGTATCAGTTGCATCCTCTGGCGTTACAGCTGCTGTAAGCTGCAGCATATCTCCTTCTGTCAAGTTAGCTTCCGTTTTATCTAAAGCTATAGACTCTACTTCTTTTATGCCCTGACCGTCATCTTTAAGTGTTGTTATTGTATCTCCATCCTTTAGTTGTGTATCCTTTTGATTATAAGTACTGTTGTCACCATTTAAAATGTAACTCCAAAACTGCGTATCATCTTTTGACATTAAAGCTCCTTGTGACAAAGAAGATTTATCAAAATCTTGTCCATGCTTTTTTAAACCTTCCATGATTGCAGCATTAATAGAATTATTATTCAATGCAGTAACCTGTTCACTAAAATTATTATCCTTTTGTATACTTTTTACGGTCACATTTACAAAATCATTTTGAGTTGAGTCATAACTAGGCAATAAATCATCATAATTTTTAGCATAAAAAAATAATAGATAATCTCCATCTTTTACACTTTGAGATTTAGGATAATTTTGAGGCGTTGTATAATTAACTTTATACATCCATCCACTTTGAGATCCATAATTACCATCATCAGTGCCATTTTTTTGTCCAGCTATGCTATCTACCATTCCGGTGTCTTTAATTTCTACATTTAATCCTGTAGCTTTCAATACATCTTCAGCAGTGGCATTTTCTTTTACTTTAATTTGCTGCGGACTGAAAAGATTTTCATTATACATTCCTAATACTGCTACATTAACATTTATATCATTACTATTTTCATCTGCAAAAACACTTCCTACATTTATTCCTATCATACTCACTATCATCATAAAGGTTATGAATATAGATATATATTTTTCTCTGATGTTTTTCATATTACACCTCTCTTATTTTTAAATTAAATTAGCAGTAAATGTAAAACACCAGGTTAAAAAACTCTACTTAACCTGGTATTCATCTAAAACTTTTAATTAATCAATAAAGAAACTTACTCTTATTTTATAGACGCAACTGTCTTAATATCCAGAACATTAGCTGCATTATTAACATCAGTTTGAATAGCTTCCAATTTTTCTAATTGAGTTTAATTATTATAAGCTATATTTGTTTTATTTGCATGATTTGTGATTTTTGATATCTATGTTGGTTTACTGTTCCAATTATAATATCAATGTTTAAGTGTTTCATCTGGAAGATATCTTGCTAGTCCCAAATCACATCCACATACTGCTGAAAATTTTCAACGGATTTACAGCACCATCAGGCAGGCCAAATAAAGGTATCGGATAAAGGTACTGGCTATATAATAAAATAAATACTGCCGCAGGCCGCTGTTAAAATAATATGGGACCGCTGCAACTCTCAATGCTAATACTACATCACATATAAAGTTGTAAACAATTTTTTCTTAAAACTTTATCTTATCTCACCTCCACAATTAATAATTTAATATTGTTTATCTTTAGGATTTGATCTAAATATCACCTCCTCAAAAGGGTAAAATTACAATATATCTGTCTATTTTTTATCCGATGGCTACCAGCCGTAATACCCCATCGCACACAGCGAAAGCGACTATCACCAAATCAAATATTTGGGATATCTGCTTTTCTTATAAAGTGGGGGATAACGGCTGCTACGCCCCTGGATAACGATTTTCCCTAAAGGATAACGCCTTCTAAGTGCTAAAGCACTAAGAATCCTGTTAATAAGTTTCAAATGGAGAAAAACTCCACCTGAAACCAAGAACTCTGTTTATAGTGTCTAATATAACAAAAAAGGCCTTCTTGCGAAGGTCTCTTATATATAGCATAAGCTTATAAGCTAAAAAAGAACCAATAGGGTTCTCTCATGTCAATATAACCGTTTACTTTTAATTATAAACAGCTTAAAATAGTAACATCTTTCCCTCCGAAAGAATTAACATCATATCAGGCAGGCTTCCTGGCTCAGATTCATCTTACTCCCCCTGTCTTCCCGGATATAAATTCCAGTGACATAATTAGGGTTTCATCCTCCATACAGTAACGGTGGGCTGCAGTGCTTTTTACACTTTTCCTTTTAACTGCTTAAAAAACAGCACCTAATACTAAATATTAAATTTTTATTACCTTTATGTTAAGTATAAGACATATATTTTCCAAAGTCAACATAATTTTCTTTTGCTAATTTTATCTTTATGATTGAATTGTGATAATGTCTTAGTATACCGCATTTGATTATGTCCCAAATATAGAACTAAATATGAATTTTCATATTTAATACATATTTTAAAAATAGTTAGCATTCTCCATAGTCTTCAGTAAAATATAAAAGTCCTATTTTTCTGACTTTATAATTGCTTATTAAATTTCCTGTTGCTTTGTCATACAAATTATAACCAACAATAGTGTAAATCACAGCATTTTCTTTATCAAGAATGTTCTTATCCATATTATACTGTCCTTTGTTGACATGTACAGTTCCTTTAAATGCTCCCACTGAATATCCACTCACAAAAATATATGTTCTAATAGATATGGAAGGGGTTATGTGACTTATAATAAATCCCCCAATAATTATTATGAAAGAAGATAAAATTACAATACCTTTTCTCGAAAATTTCATTTTCCTCCTCCTTATTACACTTTATAATAAACTGTTACAACAATAGGAACTTCTTTTAGAAGTTCCCCGTCTAATACACGATAAAGCTAAACTAATTACATAACAGTATAGTTTATTTTCTTCATTTATCCACCACCAGTACCGGCAATATTAATATACCAATATGGTATCTTTTTTGAGTATTTATATTTTTTAACAACACTATATGAATCTGGACCAATGCCTGGGTTTTTACAAAAATATAAAGTTCCATACTGTTGGTCAGGAATTGGTCTTTTACAAACTTCTGTTTCAAATGCTTTAATAAAATACCCTCTAAAAAACAAATCTGTTCTTATAGCTCTTTCAATTGTGGAATGAGTAAAAATATCAACTCCAATATATCCTACCATGATAATAATACATATTAATATTATTTTAATGGATCTACGTTTCAATTTTATCCCTCCTTTCATATTGAAAATTCCTATATCCAATAATAGCATTTTATTTATTTGTAAATAGCTCATTAATTTAATAAAATCAAACAACTCATATCTTTAATTTATGGGTTTTGCCAATATCTCCAGCAAAACCCATCTTAAAAGTCTTTTATTTATTTGACTGGACAGGTATGTCTATAATATCTGAAAGTGGATTCATATTTTCAAGGCTGTCCCATATAAATGCCTTCAATTTATATATTCCCTCTTCTGGAAGTTTCATAATACCTGTTAAAATAGATGAATCTCCATTTTTTATTGTCTGCTTTCCGCATACATAGTTGATGAATTTACCGCCCTCATCATATAGTGCTACTATAAGTGATTCATCCTGGTCTTTACCGGAATTATTTTCTGCCTTTACAGATACTTTTGCATCCTCACCTAATTTAAACGAACTATCCATTGTAAGGTTAGTTATCTGTATTGGTTTTGATGTGTTTGTTACTGTAACTATGCACTGTGCCTTTGCATCTTTATTATCTTCAGACACTGCCGTTATTACTGCTGTTCCTGACTTTACTGCTGTTACCTTCCCGTTCTCATCTACTGATGCTATAGTTTTATCACTGCTTGACCAGTCTACCTTTTTATTCGCTGCATTATCCGGTGCTACAGCTGCTGTAAGCTGCAGTGCATCTCCTTCTGTCACACTTGCACTTGTCTTGTCAAGGCTCACGCCTGTTACACTTACTGTTTGTGATGGTGATACCTTTTTCTCTGCTGCAGTTAACTTGTCCACTGTTTCCTGCTTCATGGATGATTTTTGTGCATCACTTAAGGCATCATACAATTTCTCTGCTGCATCAACTTTGTCTTTATCAGCTGAAGTAAGCTTGTCTGCATCTGGCAGTGCTGCTATGGCGCTATTTACAGGCACTGTGGAATTCTTCACATCTGTACAATCAAATATTGAGTTTCTTCCTTCATATGCCCTTACAAGAGAATCTAACCCTCTGCACATTTGTGTTGGCTCATAAGATGATTTATCAAAAGTTGTAGTACCATCTTTAATATTGTAAAACTCTAATGCACCGTCCAAAATACTATTGCCATTTTTTATATATTTACTGTCAAATATATTACTTTTCGTCATTCCAAGAGTCATATACACCTGGGCATTGGTCCATGGATTATTGTAATCACCTGACATACCTCCCCAAAATGATCCCTTGTAAGTTTGTGCATTTGAAAATTGAGCAAATACTTGATCCATAGCTTTCGTTACATCACTATATCCTTCTTTTCCATAATAACTTGCTATTGGTTGAAAAGTCATAAGCCACATATCAGGAACAGCATTAGAAAGTACCTCAGAACCATCTGCACCTTTATTGCCTAACGCACTTTTTGCCCATTCATGAATTAATGCTTCTTTATCAATTCTATTACCACTGCTTGGTATAGCATAATTATAGGAATTTAATCCAAGCAGAGCATATTGACTAGAAAAAGTTTGGTTCGATGTTGAAAGATAATCCTGGTTTGAAATAATATCTATTAAATCATAAGCTTCTATATCTCTTGGATCATACCCTATGGCAGTAATAGCTAAAACCAGCTTATCCCATTCTGTCATCTTTACATCTCTAGGGGTCACTCCTGCTTCCTTCATTTTCTTTAAACCATCCTGCACACTTTTAAACCAGTCATCATAAAATCCTGCTCTTACACCACTATATCCAGAACGAGCAGAAGAAAATACTTCCCATACATAATCATTCAATTCAACAGAGCCCTCTGTGGCACCATCTTTTCCATCAGTACTTGTTTTATCTCCACTCCAGGTAAATTCTGGTACAGCACTCTGTCCAACTCCTAGCTTACTATAAAGTATATCTTCTGCTTTTTTTGCATTTTCTACCTGCTCCTTTTGTTTATCTTCAGAAACTGTTGTAACTCCATTACCATTAAAATTTGGAGTATTAAATGTAACATTGCCTATTTTAAATTTATATTTCTTATTGTCATCATAGGTAATCTGAAGATGATTTTTTAATACATCTGAAGTTAAATCCACTGTATTTCCATTAACAGGGACATAATTCATTGTTACATTATTTCCTGTAAAACCCGGAAAGTTTATTTTCCCATCTAAAGTTACTTTCACATTATCTGAAGCAATACTGTCTTGATCTGAACAGGTAAGAGAAGTTGTATAATCTGCTGTTAAATCTGCTGTCCCATCTGAATTTACAGTTTTATCCTTTATATTGATATTTACATCTACAGGCATATCTGTAGCAATTGTTATTGGTTCTGGAGGCGTCTGATTCGGCTTCAAGTATGGATAACCATCATTTGTATCTGATTTTATATCCCATACCTTATCAAAATCCCATCCAGCATATGTAGCCTGCTGTTTCATTTCATCTGTAGATTTTGCATTACCACCGTAAGTATCTTTTGTAGCTTTAACAATATCTTTATCATAATAACTGCTTGGAAAGTATGCTTGTTTTTTATTTGCAATTCCTCTTACTCCACATGCTGCCATTTTGCCAGCTGCATAACAATTCTTAATTACTTCTTTGTCATTTGGAGACATTACTGAATAGGCTATTCCAGCTACAAATTGTAATTGGTTTGCATCTGTTTGACCTTCAATTTCAAGTCTACTGTAACAGTTTTCCACAATACAATTATCACAAGTCTCATTCTTTGTTATGCATGTTACAATTCCTCCAATGTAAAAACCTGATCCATCTGCTGGCATATTGCTACTGGTAGTTACAATTCCATCAACACTACATAGACTTATTACTCCTGTACTTTCATTTGCAATAGACCCATAGTAACGTGTTTCTCCAGGACTATCTGATAACCCATTAGCGTTGGATACATTCATATTCATATGTAAATTAGTTATAATTCCATAACTACCTAATTTACAAACAAGTCCTGTTAATGGATCATTATAGTTTTTAATACTGTGACCTTGTCCATTAAAATAGCCTTGAAAAGTTCCTGTAGTAGGAGTTAATTGTGTATCATTCGTAATTGTTATATCAGAATTTAAAACAACTTTTTTATTTCCATAATCTATTCCCTTATTTAGATCTGTTCTGAATTTATTAATATCACCTACTGAATTAATAACATATTCACCATTTCCATCAGTAGTAAGTGATGGACTTGCTTCTTCCGCCAGTACTGGTAAAGAAGAAAAGGTACTAAACATAAAACAAATTATAGCCAAAATACTTAAAAATTTCCCAAGAGTATTTTTCTTTTTTATCATCTAATTTTATCCTCCATTTTTAGCAATCTGATGCTATTTATTTTTAGACTTTACCCTGCACATCACCTCCTTGAAAGGGTAAAATTACAATATGCTTGCCTACTTTTTATAATGCTTAATATAACAAAAGAGACCCCTTTCGAAGGTCTCCATTTACCAATACAAATTCATATTATTTTACTGCATAAAACAAATAAAAAGAACCACAAGGGTTCTCTCATGTCAATATAACCGTTTACTTTTAATTATAAACAGCTTAAATATAGTAACATCTTTCCCTCCGAAAGAATTAACATCATATCAGGCAGGCTTCCTGGCTCAGATTCATCTTACTTCCCTGTCTTCCCGGATATAAAAATCCAGTGACATAATTAGGGTTTCATCCTCTATACAGTAACGGTGGGCTGCAGTGCTTTTTACACTTTTCCTTTTAACTGTCACGTTTGACAGCACCTAATACTAAATATTAAATTTTTATTATCTTTATATTAAGGTTAGTACATAATTTTTCAAAAGTCAACATTATTTTCATTAATATAAAGATATTTCTGGACGAAAGATGATAATGTCTTAGTATACCGCATTTGATTATGTCCCAAATATAGAACTAAATATGAATTTTCATATTTAATACATATTTTAAAAATAGTTAGCATTCTCCATAGTCTTCAGTAAAATATAAAAGTCCCATTTTTCTGACTTTATAATTGCTTATTACATTTCCTGTTGCTTTATCATACAAATCGTAACCAACAATAGTGTAAATCATAGCATTTTCTTTATCAAGAATATTCTTATCCATATTATACTGTCCTTTGTTGACATGTACGGTTACTTTAAATGCTCCCGCTGGATATCCGCTCACAAAAATATATGTTCTAATAGACATCGAAGGGGTTATGTGACTTATAATAAATCCCCCAATAATTATTATAAAAGAAGATAAAATTACAATACCTTTTCTCGAAAGTTTCATTCTTCTCCTCCTTATTACAACTTATAATAAAGTTTATACAGAATATAAAGTTTATTTTCTTCATTTATCCACCGCCCCCAGCATAAATATACCAATAGTCAATCTTTTTTGAATACTTATGTTTCTTAGCAACACTATATGAATCTAAACCAATGCTTGGATTTTTACAAAAATATAAAGTCCCATATTGTTGGTCAGGAATTGGTCTTTTACAAACATCTGTTTCAAATGCTTTAATAAAATACCCTCTAAAAAACAAATCTGTTCTTATAGCTCTTTCAATTGTGGAATGAGTAAAAATATCAACTCCAATATATCCTACCATGATAATAATACATATTAATATTATTTTAATGGATCTACGTTTCAATTTTATCCCTCCTTTCATATTGAAAATTCCTATATCCAATAATAGCATTTTATTTATTTGTAAATAGCTCATTAATTTAATAAAATCAAACAACTCATATCTTTAATTTATGGGTTTTGCCAATATCTCCAGCAAAACCCATCTTAAAAGTTTTTTATTTATTTGACTGGACAGGTATGTCTATAATATCTGAAAGTGGATTCATATTTTCAAGGCTGTCCCATATAAATGCCTTCAATTTATATATTCCCTCTTCTGGAAGTTTCATAATACCTGTTAAAATAGATGAATCTCCATTTTTTATTGTCTGCTTTCCGCATACATAGTTGATGAATTTACCGCCCTCATCATATAGTGCTACTATAAGTGATTCATCCTGGTCTTTACCGGAATTATTTTCTGCCTTTACAGATACTTTTGCATCCTCACCTAATTTAAACGAACTATCCATTGTAAGGTTAGTTATCTGTATTGGTTTTGATGTGTTTGTTACTGTAACTATGCACTGTGCCTTTGCATCTTTATTATCTTCAGACACTGCCGTTATTACTGCTGTTCCTGACTTTACTGCTGTTACCTTCCCGTTCTCATCTACTGATGCTATAGTTTTATCACTGCTTGACCAGTCTACCTTTTTATTCGCTGCATTATCCGGTGCTACAGCTGCTGTAAGCTGCAGTGCATCTCCTTCTGTCACACTTGCACTCGTCTTGTCTAATGTCACTCCCGTTACATTTACCGTTTGTGATGGTGATACCTTTTTCTCTGCTGCAGTTAACTTGTCCACTGTTTCCTGCTTCATGGATGATTTTTGTGCATCACTTAAGGCATCATACAATTTCTCTACTGCATCAACCTTGTCTTTATCGGCTGAAGTAAGCTTATCTACATCCAGTGCTGCTATGTCGTTATTTACAGGCACTGTAGAATTCTTCACATCTGTACAGTCAAATATTGAGTTTCTACCTTCATAATCCCTTACAAGAGAATCTATGCCCCTGCATATCTGCACTGGATCATATTTTAAATTGTCATATTGGGTAGTTTTATTTTTGCCATCAAATCCTTCAAGTATAGCATTAAATATGGTATTGCCATCTTTTATAAATTTCTTGTCAAAAACATTGGCATGTGCCATTCCAAGTGTCATATATACCTGGGCATTGGTCCACGGGTTATTTAAATCAATATCGCCATCACTTGTATGACCACCCCAGAAAGAACCAGTATAAGCCTGAGAATTTGAAAATTGATCAAATACATGATCCATGGCCTGTTTTACATCGTAATACTTGTCTCCTTCTTTTGCATTTGCATTATAATACGCTGCAATTTCTTGTAACATCATAGTCCACATATCAGGTGAAGCATTTGCTGCTACTTGAGACCCATCAGCACCTGTTTCTTTGTAAACATTCTTAGCACCATCATGTGTACTCTCTTCCATATAATTTCTGTCAATATGATTTCCATCATTTAGCACATGATCAATATAATTATAAGAAGTTAATGCATAATCTGCATATGTTCCTGCAAACATCTGAACTGATGAATTTAAATAATTTTTATTTGAAATTATATCTATTAAATTATAAGCTTTTATATCCCTGGGGTCATATCCTATAGATGTAATTGCCAGAACCAGTTTTTCCCATTCTGTCATTTTTACATCTTGATCTCCAATTTTTGCATTTTTCATCCTCTGGAGTTCATCCTGTATGCCCTTAAACCAATCGTCATAGTAACCACTTCTTATACCTGTGTATCCAGATCGGGCTGATGAAAATACATCCCAATCATCATCATTTAGTAAAATAGTACCTTCCTTTCCAGGAGCATCAGCTTTATCTCCCTCCCACTGAAATACAGGCACAGCTTTTTCCTGTCCAACACCAAATTTGCTGTAAATTATATTTTCTACTTCCTTTGCATCTTCAACCTGCTGCTTTTCTTCATCCTGTGTAGGTGCTGCCGCACTATTGTCAAGAAGTTTTGCAGTTGAGGGAAGTACTTTACCAAGTAGAAACTGGTAATCTTCATTTTGATCATAGTTTATCTTAATCTTGCTTGAATCAATTGTTAGGGGTACATTTCCTATAGTTGGTGCATTAAAAAATACACCTCCATCACAAGTAGCACTAACATTATACTTGCTTATTAAATCTTTATCTTTATCAGATTCTGGAATCACTTTAAAAGTTGCTTCTGCTTTAAGGCAGTCATCTGTAGTCTTAAAAGGTTCAGTTCCAGGTACAAAGATTCTGTCTTTAGCTGTTGCCTGCACATCTACTACTACCTTTGCTGCTATCTTAGTTGAACTATCCGGATTTAGATATGGATAGCCATCATTTACAGAAGAATCTATCTTCCAGGTCTTATCAAAATCAAATCCAAGCTTGGTGTAGCTGTCTTTATCTTTCATTTGTGCAGTGGTATATCCCACAGGTTTTCCCATAAAAGAAGTACTTGAAAATCCCAGTATATCACTATCATATGCACAGGTAGTTACATCAGTTTCGCTACTTGTATCGATTGGTTGACGAGATACTTTTTTTTCATTTTCCAGGAATTTACCATAAAAATAGCAATTTTTGATTTCTGAGCCAGGTGTAACACAAATTCCTGCAATATTTGGTAAAAATGAAGACTTAGTATCAAAAGTAACATTACTACAGCAGTTATCTGTATATCCATTTATTAGATTCCAGTTATCATCAGAACATGCACTATTACCAACTATTCCTGCTAAAGTTGAAAATCTGCCAGCATCAACTTCAATACTTCCTGTGCTGCAGCAGTGGGTAATTGTACCACAACATTCATTTGCAATTACTCCATAAAATACATCATCGTTGTCATCTAAAATTATTTTACTTCTATCTTTTATGTCTACATTAGCATCAACTTTAACATTCTCCACAATTCCATCTTTCCATACAATTCCAAACAAGCCTGAAGCTGCATCCGTATAACCACTTATAGTATGAAACTTTCCATCAAAAGTACCATCAAAACTTTTATTGTGAGAGGTAAGAGATTTTAAAGGAACATTTGATTTACTTATATCAATATCCTGTGTCAAAACAACTTTTTTGCCTAAATAGTCTATGCCCTTATCGATATCTCCCCTGAGTTTGTTTAGGTCATCTACTGAACTTACAGTGTAATTTCCATCTGAGCCCTGGTTTAAAGATGGCGTTGACGCCGTTGGTGATGCACCTGCTCTAGCAGTATAAGGTGCAAATGTCATTAAAGTAAACATAAGCATCATAACAAGGCTAATCTTTTTCCATAATTTTTTCACTTTGTTCTCCTCTCTAATTTTTATAAAACTATATAAGAAATACCGGGTTAAAAATACATCTTAGCCCGGTATCAATCTAAAACATTTACTTAATCAATAGGGAAAATCCGCTTTTATAAAGCACCAGCTGCAGTATTAACAGCGCCTTGTGTAGCTTGTAATGTCTCCAATTGAGTTAATGCATTAGTATAAGCTGTATCTGTTTTATTCGCATGATTTGCCATTTTTGCTATAAGATCTGTTTTATCTGCTCTTCCACTAAAGAATGCAGGAGTTTGTGTATAACTCCAATTGTAAGTTCCTTTGTCAGAAATTGTTCCATCTGGTAAATATCCTGCTAATCCTAAATCACATCCTGCTGCTGCTGAAAATTCCCAACGTATTGTAGCACCATCCGGTACATTATCTAATGTTGTACTTCCATCATAATAAGTTGAGTTAACATGATCTACATTATTAACTGTAAACATCCAGCCTGAAATTCCATCACATTCTTTTTCACTTAAATAATTTGCATCGGTAACAATAGGCTGCTTTGGTATATCTGTTCTGAAGACAATACCTTTAGTTAAATTTTTAAGCTTGCTCGTAAATGAATAATCTTCAAATGCAGCTTGATTATCTGTAGTATCTTTAAAACCTGTTACATACTTGCCATATTTGCTCGAAACTATGTTTACATTTCCATCACCTACAGCCTGTTTTGTAGCATCAGCAATGGTATTCGTATCACTGAGTGTAACTGCTTTTGGCTGTAAAATAGGTGCTTGTCCTAAAACATTTTTCTCAACATCCACATAGACAGTTTTTGTTGGAGCAGCATCAGCTTTTACACTATTAAAAGCAGACGGCGCAGCTACAGCTCCCAAAGTTAATGTTGTTATGCATAGTGTCGCAAATAATTTGTTTTTTAATCTTCTAATCATTTTATACACTCCTCCAAATTTTTAATTTTTTAATTGTTGCTTGTCCAAATTTAAAAGACAATGATAAAACTTTTACACTTTTATATCAATCACCTCCTGGAAAGTTAAATATAATGACAATCATATTTTTAACCTTTATGAAAAATAAACCAGGTGGTAATTCAGGTGAGATTAGATTAACGTAAATAAATATATATTTGTGTAAATAAAAGATAAAAAGAGACCCTCTTTCTTTCGAAGGTCTCCAGTATACGACATGAATTTATAAATATTTAATGTAAACAGATGTTACTGGCATTGAATACTTACCTTTCCCACCGAAAGAACCATATATGTTTGTAACAGGCAGGTCTACTGGCTTGGCATCATCTTACTTTTCACACCTTCCCAAAGATTATATCTTCAGTGGCATTTTGTGAATTTCATCTTCCTTACAGCAGCGGGGGCTGCAGTGGTTTTTCACCACTTTCCCTATTAATTCCTAAAAAAGAAACCTATTCAAAATTATCATTTATTTTACAATTGTCATTACCTTTACAATACACCAACTCCACTTATTTGTCAATAATTTATAAAAACTTTATTAAATTATTGTAAATTTCAATAATACAACACAATTTTCTATAAACAGAGTTCTTGACATCAGATAAATTTTAATGCTAAAGTTTGTCCTAAATACTGTTAAAATGTCTATTACTTATTTAACTCAGCGTTAGTTTTGGGATTTATATTAATTTCTCCAAAAGTATCCTCATACTTTTCTACTGATTTCGTAAGCATCATACAAACACTTTTTGCCTGCTGCGGGCTCATAAATATCTTCACACTATCTTTTACATCTTTTTTATACACCTTCATAAAATCTAACTGAAAATCATATACACTTCCAGAAAGCTCTAATCTATTTGAATATAATTCCTTTTCTTCTTCTAATTTTACATTTTCATCCATAGAATTCACCCTTACCTTTCATATTTTTTTACTCAACTTATTTTTACACTTCGCCCTATCTAATCACCTTCCTTTTGTACTCGCCTGTCTAATCCCCTACATTTAGTTCTTTCATTGATGACGAAGGGGTTATTCTAAAATAAGAACAAATCTGATGACTTACTTGATTGTCCATAAACAGAGTTCTTGTAATCAGATAAATTCCTACAAAAATAAAAAGAGACCCTCTCCCTTCGAAGGTCTCTATATATAACATAACTTACAATAATGGTTAATAACTAAAAACATCTCTGTTCTCTTATGTTAATATAACCGTTTACTTTTTGAATAAACATAGCATTATCTTCCCCTCCGAAAGAATCACCCACATATCAGGCAGGTTTCCTGGCTCAGATTCATCTTACTTCCCTGTCTTCCCAGATATAAAAATCCAGTGACATAACTAGGGTTTCATCCTCCATACAGTAACGGTGGGCTGCAGTGTTTTTTACACTTTCCCTTTTAACTATCAATTTGACAGCACCTAATAGTAAAAATATTAAATTTTTATTACCTTTATGTTAAGTTTAGAGCAAAAATTTTGAAAAGTCAACATTATTTTCATTAATATAAAGATATTTCTGAACGAAAGATGATAATGTCTTAGTATACCAAAGTTGATTATATTCTAAATATGCATAGGCATTGAGATTAAAACCAACAGCGTTCCAAAAGTCAAGGGCCGTGTGGAACGAATGTTTCAAGCCTGGAAAGACTCACAATAGCAGGTATGGCAGTTTAAACTCTAGGAGTGCCCTTCTCTAGTTTATCTATATGTATTTTAGGATTTTCTATATTTACACCATATAGTTTATCAAGATTTTTAGAAAACCACCTTACGGATTAACTTCTATAAATCAATCTCGCTTAATATCGGCTGTAACTTACAAACTGACAAGTATTTATTTGGTACAGCAATTCCTTTTTCCTTACGAATTATTTGTATTACTGGTGCCATATGCTTCCCCTCATATTTTTTTACAGGTATATAGGAATTAACATATGCTTGCGTTGCTTCATGTCCATTGGATATATCATATCCTAAATCTAAAGGACTTGTTCCTCGAAGATTAGTATGTTTACAATCAAGAATATGGGCATAATCTGCTATATATAAGCCACTAAAATTCATTGGCAATTCTACTCTTAACAAAACATTCCCAATATACCGCCGTACCATTTCAAATCCTAAATTTCCAAAATAATAATCCTCTGTTAACCATTTAGGCAATGGATCAAGAAATCCCTCAATTAAATAACAGTCATTAAATTCTTCAGGTATATTAGGACAACTTACTTGCCTTCGAGCATATAATCCACTATTTTTAGAAAATATCATATGAAGAAATTTACTGTGGGTATAATGATAAAATACAATATTATTCTTATGGAATTTTATTTGGTTAGGAAGTATCTTATAACCCTTGTCCTTCAAATATAACTCTCTTTTGCATAAAAATTCTTTTCCTAAATTCACAACTTTTTTGTCTCCTTTGAGTAACATATAATTTCATATTTAATATATATTTTAAAAATAGTTATCATTCTCCATAATTTTCAGTAAAATATAAAAGTCCTATTTTTCTGACTTTATAATTGCTTATTATATTTCCCGCTGCTTTGTCATACAAATTATAACCAACAATAGTATAAATTTCTATAATACTATAGACACGTACATCTTATCTCTTATTAATTCCATTTTTGCTCCATACTTTGCCCAAATTTTTCTAGAAGCCAGATTATCTTTTACAATTTTAGCACTTAAATATTTTATTTCTTTCCTTTTAGCATATTCTAATATTTGCGAAAAAGCTTTGCTTGCATATCCTTTTCCCCAGTACCTACTCCCAATCCAATAACCAATTTTTGCTTTTTTCTCTTCTACACTCTGATAACTTAACGATATCATACCAATTGCATTATTATTCAAAACGATAGCAAATATTTCTGAGTTTGTGTTTTCAGACCATTCATTATTATGTTTGATAAATTCATCCTTTGATATTATACACTTTCTGGAACCTAATTTTTCTTGTAATACATTATCAGTATTTAATATTTCTATAAGTTGAATTGCATATTTATTATTAATCTCTTCAATTGCCATACTTTTTATAACCACCTAACTTAAACACTCACAGTCAATAAAATTTATAAAGAATATAAAGTTTAATTTTTATATTTCAATAATTTTATCTATAAAATCTATTCCTTTAGTAATATGAGAAATTATTATTAATATTGAACTAGTTTTTCTACTTTTCAAAATTCTCAACATTATTTCTCTTGTTTCGGCATCAACATTAGATATAGGTTCATCTAGGATAATTACATCCTTATTGGAAAGCATTGCTCTTATAAAAGCTATAACCTGAGCCTGTCCCCCTGAAACGCCTGCTGTATTTTGACTTATTTCGGTATCCAATCCTCTAGGTAATCTATGAATATATTCAGTTAGCATAAATTGATCAATAAGTTTTTCTACATGCTCACGGTTTCTATTTGTCTGCCCATATAATATATTCTCCAATACTGTTCCCCTAAATAAAAATATATTTTGTGATACAATTCCTATCCTATTTCTTAAGCTTTTATTATTAATCCTTTCAAGATCTAATCTATTATAAAATATTTTACCACTTGTAGGAGTATATAGTCCTATTAAGAGTTTTATAAGAGTAGATTTTCCAGATCCATTTTCACCCTTAATAAGAATTTTTTTCCCTTTACTTATTTTAAAACTCAAATTTTTTAAAACATATTCTTCAGAGGTATTATATTTAAAATCTACATTATTTAACTCTATAGATTCAATTTTCCTATTTAAATATTCATGCTTCCCACTGTTTTCACCTTGCATATCAAGAAGCTGATATATTCTTTCAATACTTAAACATACTGGTTTTATTATAGTCCCTATAGTTGCTAAAGCTTGAGTACTGCTAAAAACTTTAGCTATATATAATGAAAAAGAAGTATATAATCCTATGGTAAATTGTCCTTTTAAAATCATTATTCCTGCAATTAATAGTATTAGAAGTGTACCAAAATCATTAATAAGTGTTATATTTTCCGTAAATAATAATATAGCCTTGCTTTGTTTTGTACTATCCTTTGTAAGTTCATCAAGTTTATTTTTAAACTTTAAAAGACTGCTGTTTTTACCATTAAGCACTTTTATATCTTCAATTCCATTGATTATTTCAAAAGTATCTCCATTTAAAATTGCACTAGATTCCATCATCTTTTGTGTATTTTTCATAAATCCACTTGCAGATTTTTTAGAAGTAATGAAAAAAACTGGAGTTAAAAACAAAATTATTATAGATAATTTATAATTTATAACAAACATAGTACCTAACGCCATCACCGTATCAATTAAATTTAGAAAAATACTTATAAATTGAGGTGAAAAAATTCCTCCCACAGAACTACATTCTGATATTCTTGCTTGAATATATCCTTTCTGTGTAGAGGATATATAGTCCATTGGCAAATCTATCACCTTGTCCATCACCAAATATCTCATTTCATTAACAATTGAATTACTAACTTTAACAAACATATATTTTGAAATAACCGCAAGAATATATCTCAAAATATACAATAGTGCTATTACAGCAATTAATTTATAAAAGTCACTATATCCTTGTTTAGTTATAAGTATCTTGTCCATTATACGTCCTATTATGTATGGAATAGGAGTTGATATAATTGAACTAAAAATCATGCCAATAATTCCTATAGTAAAAATGATGCGATATTTTTTTAAAAACGGTATTAATTTCAATAAGCTACTAAAGTTACCCATATTATTTTCTCCTTATATTTTTTTGATTTCAAGTCAATACAAATTTACAACCAGGAATTAATTATGATACATTGATTTTACTAACTTCTTCTAATTTTACATTTTCATCCATAGGATTTATTCTTACCTTTCATATTTTTTATTCAACTTATTTTTACGATTCACTCTATCTAATCACCTTCCTTTTTGTACTCGCCTGTCTAATCCACTGCATTTAGTTCTTTCATTGATGACGGAGGGGTTATTCTAAAATAAGGACAAATCTGATGACTTACTTGATTGTTCATAAACAAAGTTCTTGGCATCAGATAAATTCCTATAAATAAAAAGAAACCTTCTCCCTTCGAAGGTCTCTTTTTATAACATAACTTACAATAATGGTTAATAACTAAAAAACATCTCTGTTCTCTTATGTTAATATAACCGTTTACTTTTTGAATAAACATAGCATTATCTTCCCCTCCGAAAGAATCACCGACATATCAGGCAGGTTTCCTGGCTCAGATTCATCTTACTTCCCCGTCTTCCCAGATATAAAAATCCAGTGACATAACTAGGGTTTCATCCTCCATACAGTAACGGTGGGCTGCAGTGTTTTTTACACTTTCCCTTTTAACTATCAATTTGACAGCACCTAATAGTAAAAATATTAAATTTTATTACCTTTATGTTAAATTCATAGCAAAAATTTTGAAAAGTCAATATTATTTTCTTAACGAATCCATTATTAAACATTTTAATCTTCTTGAATTTCAAGTACTCCCATAGGACAAGCTTTAACACAAATACCACATGCCATACACTTACTTGGATTAGGCTTGTCTTCTACTTTTACAATAATACCTTTTGGACAGGCTTCTACACATGTACCGCAGCCAGTACAAGCTTTTTTATCTATCATATATATTCCCTTAGCATTTTGTTTAATGGCCTCTTCAGGACATTTTTTAGCACACACTCCACATTGATTGCACACTTTTAAATCTACACATCCATCTTTTCCCTCATCAATCTTAATACAAGAATTGCCGTAAGTTTTGTAAAATGCCTCGGAACAAGCCATTTCACAGCTTAAACAAGACATACATAAAGACTTATCTTTAACAACTAATTTTTTCATAATACATTCCCCTTTAAACATTATTTATATATACTTTGTACATATACCTTAATTATACAAATATATAAGGTATATATCAATACCGCAAATTTTATGCCTATTATTTTGCTTTGTATAAACAAAGTGCGTGGTAGTATTAGATCATATAGTCATGGAATAAAATAAATGTACAACAAAATTGTCAAAATAAAATAAAAAATACTTAAGTGCAGGAGGGACTGCTCTTAAGTATTTTTTATTTTAGAGTTTAGGGTTTGAATAATTAAATTTATTTCAAAACTATACTATTTTATAAAGCAATTTACATGCCAATTCTTCAGCTTGCAATATTCCTACTTAAAATTATAAATTTTATCCGATGGCTACCAGCCGTAATCCCCCCATCTTCTACTAAAGTGGGGGATAACGGCTGTTACGCCCCTGGATAACAATTTCTCCTAAAGGATAACGCCTTCTAAGTGCTAAAGCACTAAGAATCCTGTTAATAAGTTTCAGATGGAGAAAAAAGCTCCACCTGAAACCAAGAACTCTGTTTATCATTTTGAATATTTTTCTCATATCATATTGATAAAACGCTTTAATTTAGTTTTATTTTGATACTAATATATTTATCTATATCAATGAATCTTACTTATTGGGAAAAGCGACTACTTTCTTTGTCCAATTACCTTTTAAATAATAGAAAGTCATACAAAGTGCTGTTGTTGCCCAGGTTATGGGATATGTAATTGCTACTCCCCTAACATCATGATAGAAATGCATTATAGTAAAGAGCAATATAATTCTAAGTATGCATATATTAGATAATATAATCACCATTGGTGGAGCTGCTTTTCCTGCACCTCTTATAGTATCTCCCAATACTTCCAAAATAACATAAATCCAATAAAATGGAAATGAAGTGTTAATTATTCTTATTCCGTAATCAATTACCACACTATCATGATTAAATATTCCAAAAACTTGGCGTCCAAATATCAACAAAAGCGTACTTGACACTATAGTTACACCTATTTCCATTAGTATACATACCTTGGCTCCCTTTTTTACCCTTTCAATATTTCCTGCACCCATATTTTGCCCAGAAAATGTTGTAATTGCTTGTCCGAAAGCTACAATTGGAAGATAAATAGGTAATTCTACTTTAAAATATGCAGTAAATGCAACAATTGCATTTACACCAAGGCTATTAATATGATATTGTGCAAAAACATTTGACAATGTTATTACAATACTTTGAAGCCCGGACGGTATTCCAATTTTAAAAATAAGTAACAGTATTTCTTTATGTATTCGTATTTTTCTAAATTGTAATCTATATTCGCCCTCTAAATGTGTCAAATAATATAATATCAGTACAGCAGTTGCAGTCTGGGATAAAAGCGTTGCCCATGCAACCCCATTAACGCCATTTTCAAAAATAACTATAAACAATGCATCCATTAATACATGAACAATCCCACCAAAAAGTTGTATATACATTGGTGTTTTGGAATTACCCATGGCACGTATAATACCAGAACCCATGTTATAGGTAATAATTGAAATGAGACTTAAAAAATAGATTCTTATATAGGAAACAGCCGGTTCCAATATTTCTCCTGGAACATTCATCCACCTTAAGAAATATGGCACACCAATATAGCCAATAATGAAAAGCACTATTCCTCCAAGGAAACTCAATCCTATTGCCGTATGTATTGCATCTTTTAATTTCTCTTTTTTCCCCGATCCAACAATATTAGCAATAACAACACTTGCTCCTACTGACATCCCCGTAAAAAATCCTACTAAACAGGTAATAATCAAGGAACTAGCTCCAACTGCTGCTGCAGCTTCTTTGCCAAGATAATTCCCAACAAAAATCAAATCCACTGTATTATATAATTGTTGAATAATGCTTGCTGCAATCAGTGGCAGTGCAAAAAACAACACTTGTTTCCATATAATGCCCTCTGTTAAATTAGTACTCTTTTTCAAATTATTCATTTGCTTCACTTTTTTGTCGCAGCCACCATGAACATGGGCGATGCTCCATACAATAGCTTTTCCTTATCATCCCAAAGGTCTTTTGTAATATCAGGGTTAAATGAAATGTCCTTGAAGTCCAATTCCTTTAGAACCTTTACATCCCAATCTGGACGCATGATTTTGCAAAGTGGAAGTTCATCATAGTCCAGTTTCATTTTTCCCTTGTCATCGCCAGAGTAGGTAGAGCCGTAAATACTGATGCACTCCTTCTCCCTTCGTTCTACTTCTTTTTTTAGTTCTTCATCATAATAGTGAAGATTCCAGTCGGCATCAAAAATCAGAAGACGTCCACCAGGCCGCAAGATTCTCTGCCACTGTCGATATACATTCATGGGATCATGCAGCGTCCATGTAACATTTCTGCTGACTATCATATCAAAAGAATTGTCTTCAAAGTTGAGCTTATGACAATCCATACGGGTGAATACAGGGCAAACACCTGATCTGGCGGAATTTTTCTGGGCTTTTTCCAACATTCCTACAGAGCTGTCTATTCCAGTGACACGATGACCTGCCTGACTTAAAATAATGGCAAAAAAACCAGGGCCTGTCCCAGCATCAAGTATGTCCAGAACTAGCTTATCAGGCGCCTGACTTAAAATAAGCGACCTCCATTTATCCGGACGATAGCTCTTCAGTTCATCCTTTATTATATTGCTATAGTTATTAGAAGATTGGGTCCAGTGCATTTCAATGTTTTCCTGTAATGACATGTTAATTTCCTCCTATCTGATATATTTACATTTTTTAAAACAGGTTTTTTTATCTTATATTCTATAAATAAATTACCTATATTTAAAATTTTGTTATTTATCATTTTATGCTTACCTTACTATTTAATAAATAATACTCATCAGGATGCACTCTTACTCCAGTAACTGTATTTTTACTAACTACATTAAGCATTGATGTAGCAATAAATATATCTGCATTGTCATCCAATAGTTTCTGCTGTACTTGTATAGCAATATTATTTCTTGCCTGAATATCTTTTTGACCTTTGAATTTATCAATAAGGGAATCCACCTCTGGATTACTATATTTCCCATAATTTTCACTTCCATCACTTCTAAAATACTGCTCCAAGAATGTCTGTGGATCTCCTGTTACTGCAGTATTTACACTATATAAACAAAGATCAAAAATTCCACTTTTTATTTCTTTAGGAACTGATTCATACGCTTGCAGCTTAGTGCCTATACCAATTTCTTTAAGGTTTGCCTGCATTGCTTGCGCAATTATAGGAAGCTCTGAACGACTTGTGTAAAAGGCTAAATTCAGTTCTAATTTCTTACCATTTTTCTCTAATATGCCATCACCATCTGTATCTTTATATCCTGCATCGCTTAAAAGCTTAGCTGCTGCTGCTTTATCATACTTATATCCTGTAAGATTCTTATTTCCATAAGGTAAAGATTCTGAAAAAGGCCCAACTGCAGCTACAGCAGCACCCTTTAAAAGTTTTTTAGCATAAGTCTCTCTATCCACACTTAAAGCAATAGCCTTACGTACTGCTGAATCTTTTAAGAACTCATTATTCATATTTTCATATGACATTATTATTCTTAGACTAGTAACTTTATCTATATTATATTTAGATTTATCCGCAAATAATGACATACTGTTGCCTGAAATGCCTGTTGCAACATCAATTTCTCCTGATTGTAGTGCCATTGCACGAGTATTATCATCTTTAATATATTTAAAAGTTGCCTCATCTAACTGTGCTTTGTCTCCCCAATAGTCTTTATTTTTTTCTACTACCACCTTTGAGTTTGGAACATATGATTTAACTTTGAAAGGTCCAGTGCACACAGGAGATTTAGCAAATGTGTCTGAAGCAGCATTAGTATCCATTATTATAGTAAGAGGATCTGCAATATTCCCCAAAAATGTTTCATTTGAAGTTTTAGTGGTTATAGTAAGATTCTGACCGTCTGCAGTTATAGACTTAATAAGTAATATCTTTTCTGTTCTTGGATTTACCTTTAATGCTCTTTCAAGAGATGATTTTACAGCTTTAGCCGTAACAGGTGTACCATTATGGAACTTAACACCTTCTCTAATATGAAACTTCCATGTCAAATCATCTACTCTTTTCCATGAATCAGCAAGGAGAGGTTCTATTTTCATATTCTTATTAAATTTAACCAAAGTTTCACCTACGCCGTATCTGGAAACCAACCAACCATTAAACCCAACAGCAGAATCTAAATTGGTTGAAACAGTATTTAATCCAAACACAATACTTTTTGGCTTTTCATTCCCACTTTTATCAGAAGCTCCCCCGCTTGTACAAGCAACAAAGCTTGTACATAATAAAGCTATTGTAAGCATAATTGCTAATTTTTTTCTTATTTTCATCTGCAATCTCCTCCTAATCCAATATCACGTACTTTTAAATAGCTTCCCTTGGTTCTGTTTTTTTCAATTATTTATCTTTTCTCCGTAAGCCACCATAGGGCCATCCTTAATAACACACAAACTACTAACCTGATAGAGTAATATTCCGTCCATCTCAGCAGCGTAGGTTTCCAAAACGTTGCCAAAATAATCTTTAATGTAACCTAATATTTCTCCTTTTTTAAAATTATCACCTACTCTTTTCGTTGGATACCAGCAGCCTGTGTATTCAGCCTTTTTACAAATCACCTTTCCAACATCCATAGGATGATAAGTTCTTTTAGAAACCTCCCCCTGTAAGACTTTTAAGTATCGCAGCACATTTCTAACATCCTCTTTTCCTAGTTTCACTTCTTCTTTCGACCACCGTCCCATACAACCTCTCTCAATCAAAATACTAGGAATTCCACAGGAACCAGCATAATTATAAGAACCTCCACTGCCAGAAGGAGACTGCACCAAATAAGGGACATTTACTAGTTCAGCCATACCTCTTGCTGCTTTAACGACTTCTGGAGCAGCTACTCCTACACAATATACATAGGGTGTTAGCTCTTCATACCCATCTCCACAATGAAGATCAATATAATAATCTGCACTATGCCCTCCTCCAGAAATGAATACTGTTTTTCCTTCCTTTTCTCCGCAAATAATGGTAACTGGAAGTTCTATATCCGTTCCCTTTACTTGTACATAACCTGATACTTTTTCTCCAGTTTTGGCACACATATTTCCTACTTTTATTGTTTGCATCAATTATTACCTTCTCATATAATCAGTTAAATCACTGCTATTCATCAGATAAATGACAGGCCACTAAATGACCTTTTTCTATTTCTTTTAATTCAGGTTTTTCCTTAAAGCATATATCTCTACATTTTGTACATCTGGAATTAAAACTGCAGCCTGGCTGTATATCAGAAGAGCTTGGCGGCTCACCTTTTATTATTTCTATTTCAGTATTTTCTCTTTTTTTAACAGAAAATACTGATGCTAAAAGTGCCTTTGTATATGGATGAACTGCAGCAGTAGTAAGCCTATCACTGTCAATCGTTTCAACAATACGTCCAAGATACATTACGATAATTCTATCACTGATATTTCTAACCACTGCTAAGTCATGACATATAAAAATGTATGATAGTCCCTTTTCTTTTTTCAAATTTATAAGAAGTTTAAGCACCTGTTCCTGCACTGAAACATCTAAAGCAGAAGTAGCTTCATCACATATTATAATTTCGGGTGACAAAGATAGAGCTCTTGCTATTGCAACTCTTTGCTTTTGTCCTCCACTTAGCTGATGGGGATATTTGTTCATAAATTCATCACTGATCCCCACCATTTGAAGGAGTTTCTTTGTCTTCAATTCCGCATCAGCTTTATTCATAAGTTTAAAATTTAAAAGTGGCTCACTTATAATTTGTCCAATCCTCATACGGGGATTGAAGGATTCAGAAGGATCTTGAAATATCATCTGGAGTTTTCTTCGATTTTGTCTAAGTTCTTCCCACTTCAACTTTGAAATATCTCTCTTATTATAAATAATCTCTCCTGAAGTCAAGGTTTCCAAATTGGTAATTACATTTGCTAAAGTACTTTTACCACAGCCACTTTCTCCAACTATCCCCAAGCATTCTCCTGAATATAGTTCTAAACTTACATTATCAACTGCAGTTAACTTTTTTCCATCCTGCAAATCAAATTGCTTTACAACATTCTTTATTGTCAATATTGGTTCTTTCTCTTGAAGCAAGATTACATTCCTCCAATTCAGGTATTGCTGATAAAAGTTTTTCAGTATACTCACACTTTGGATTGTTTATCACCTCATCCTTATTTTCCCACTCAACTAATTCACCACTTTGCATTACTCCTATTTTATCGCACATATAAGATGCTACTCCCATATTATGTGTAACTATTATTATGCTTGTATTAAAATTGTCTCTAAGCTCCATCATCTGTCTTACCACCTGTGCTTGTACCGTTACATCAAGAGCACTGGTTGGCTCATCTGCCAATAATATTTCTGGTTCCATAGTCATGGCTATAGCTATACCTACTCTTTGCTTCATACCTCCACTAAGTTCAAAAGGATAAGAATTCATTATACGCTTTGTATCAGGAAGTCTCATTTTTCCAAGCATATCAACTGCTTTGTCATATGCATCAGCTTTTGACATGTTAAAATGACTTCTTATGCTTTCAATGAATTGATTACCAACTTTTTTAATAGGAGTTAATGATCCTCCTGCATCCTGAAAAACAATAGCCATTCTATTACCACGTATTTCTTGCCATTCTTTCTTAGAATGCTTAAGAATATCTTTATCCTTATAAATTATATTTCCTGAAGAAATAGCAGCTCCTTTAGGTAATATACCTAGTATGGCACGTATAAGTGTTGATTTTCCACTGCCGCTTTCACCAACTATTCCTACTATCTCCTTACTTGCAATTGACATGCTTATATTTTTTACAACAGGTTCTTGCATACCGTATTTTATTGATAAATTATTTATCCTTAAAATCTCTTCGCTCATCATTTTATGCCTACCTTATTATCTAAAATATAGTAGTCAAGAGGATACATTTTTAATCCACTGACAGTATTTTTGCTGACTATATTAAGCATTGGTGAAACAAGGAATATATATGCATTGTCATCTATTAATTTCTGTTGTACCTTTGTAGCGACATCATATCTTGCTTCAATATTTTTCTCTGTTGTTAATTTATCAATTAGAGCATCAACTTCTGGATTACTATATCCGCCATGATTCTCACTTCCATCAGTTTTAAAATACATCTGTAAGAATGACTGAGGATCTCCTGTTACTGCTGTGTTTACACTTAATAAGCAAAGATCAAAATTCTTGCTTTTTAAAACTGGATCAACGGATTCATAGGATTGTAATTTAATACTTATACCAATTTCTTTAAGGTTCGACTGCATTGCTTGTGCAATTATAGGAAGCTCTGAACGAGTTGTGTAAAAAGCTAAATTCAGTTCTAATTTCTTACCATTTTTTTCTAGTATGCCATCCCCATCTGTATCTTTATATCCTGCATCGCTTAAAAGCTTAGCTGCTGCTGCCTTATCATATTTATAACCTGTAAGATTCTTATTCCCAAATGGTAGTGATCCCGGGAAAGGTCCAACTGCAGGTACAGAACTACCCTTAAGAAGTGTTTTACCATAAGTATCTCTATCAACACCTAATGCAATAGCTTTGCGCACTGCTGGATCTTTTAAAAATTCATTATTAAAATTTTCAAAGGACATAATTATTCTTAAACTTGAAATTTTGTCTATATTATATTTAGACTTATCTTTAAATAAAGGTAAATTGTTACTTGGAATATTAGTTGCTGCATCAATTTCACCAGATTGTAATGCCATTGCACGGGTGTTATCATCTTTAATATATTTAAAGGTTGCTTCATCTACCTTAGCTTTATCTCCCCAATAATCTTTATTTCTTTCTACTACTACTGTTGAATTTGGAGTATATGATTTAACCTTAAAAGGGCCTGTACACACTGGAGCTTTAGCAAAGGTATCTTTTGCTGCAGTAGTATCTACTATTGTAGTAAGAGGGTCTGCAATATTCCCTAAAAGTGCTTCATGTGGTTTTTTAGTTTTCAATGTAAGTTCCTGTCCATTTGCAGTTATGCTATCAACAAGCAATATTTCACTGGTTCTTTTATTTAATTTTAATGCTCTTTCAAGAGATGCTTTTACCGCTTCAGCAGTAACTGTTTTACCACTATGAAACTTAACCCCCTCTCTAATATGAAATTGCCACGTTAAAGCATCGATTCTTTTCCATGAATCAGCAAGAAGTGGTTCTATTTTCATTTCTGGGCTTAATTTAACTAAAGTCTCTCCTACACCAAATCTTGAAACATACCAACCATTATATTCAAGAGCAGGATCCATATTAGTTTGAAACTGATTAAAACCAAAGGTAATACTTTTGGGATTGTTACTACTGCCTTTGTCAGCAGAATTCCCACCTGTACAGGCTGAAAAGCTTGTACATAATAACACTGTTGTAAATATTAATGCTAATTTTCTTTTTAATTTAAATTTCATTTGTGTTCTCTCCTTTTAATATTCATTGATTAGGATCTAATATATCCCTTATACTGTCTCCCAGTAAATTAAATATCATCACAGTTATAAATATTGCAGCACCTGGATATATCATAAGTCCTGGTGAAGTCTGCATGTAATTTCTACCTTCATTAAGCATATATCCCCATTCAGGAGTTGGCGGCTGAGCCCCAAGACCTAAAAATGAAAGAGATGATATTTCAAGCATCATAGTTCCTATGTCCATAGTAGCTATTACAATAAGCGATGGTATTATATTAGGTAATATATATTTTAAAATTATTTGATATTCTTTAGCACCTCCCATTTTAGCTCCTTTAATGTACTCCTTTTTTCTTACAGACATTACTAAGCTTCGACTTACTCTTGCATATTTAACCCAATTCACTACAGCTAAAGCTATAACAACATTCATCGAACTAGGTCCAAGCACTCCTGCAATAGCTATAGCAAAAATAATACCTGGAAAAGCAAGAAAAATATCAGAAAATCTCATTATAATTGTGTCAACTATACCACCAAAATATGCGGCTATTGTTCCCAATGCTGTTCCAACTATAAATATTATTATAACTAGACAAAAAGTCATTTTTAGAGAAGTGGATGCTCCATATAACAATCTTGAAAGTAGACATCTTCCAAGGTTGTCTGTACCTAATGGAAACTTACTGCTTCTACCTTGAAGTGCATTGGTCATATTTGTTTTAAGAGGATCATGAGGAGCTATGTAGTTCGCAGATAAACTTATTGAAATTAAAATTACCGCTAATATGCATAGAAATATAAATAATTTATTTTTTTTTACAAACACCGTAAAGTTTTCCATGTTAAGCCCTCTTTTCCAAACGAATCCTTGGATCTAGAAAATAATATGAAATGTCTACAATCATATTAATTAATACATATATAACCGTCATCCATACAACATATCCTTGTATTACTGGATAATCTCTGTTAAATATAGCTTCTACAGCTAACTTTCCAACTCCAGGCCAGGAAAAAATAGTCTCAACTATAGCTGTTCCTCCGAGTAAGGATCCTAAAGATAAGCCTAATAAAGTTACAATTGATAATAATGAACTCTTTAAAACGTGCCCAAATAGTATTGCGCTATCTTTAACTCCTCTAGCTTTAGCTCCAATTACATAATCCTTGGATATTTCTTCTAGTATAGCCGCCCTAAGCTGCCTTGTATATTTTGATGCCATTGCAATTGTCAAAGTAACTGCAGGTAATATAATACTTTTCCATCCTGTGTCACCCACAACCGGTAAAAGTTTAAATTTAATTGAAAATATATACATAAGTAATAATCCAACCCAAAATCCTGGCATAGATATTCCAAAAAAAGATATAATTCTAATTATATAATCTAATGCCTTGTTTTTATGTAATGCTGACGTAATACCCAAAGGCAGTGCTATAAACATCATCATAACAAGTGATGCACCTGCAAGCTTAAAAGTAGCTGGCAGAGCTACTAATATTAAATCTAACACAGGTCTGCTGTATTTATAGGAAGTACCAAAGTTTCCTGTAAATACACCACCTAACCAATGTAAGTATTGAAATAAAAAAGGATTATTTAGTCCTAATTCTTCTCTAACTTTTTGTACAAGTTCTGGAGAAGGGGTTACACCTGTTGCACTAAGCATCAAGAGTGCTGGATCACCTGGGGAAAAATATGTAAGTGCAAATGTTAAAAAAGTAATCCCAAATAAAACAGGTACTAAATGTAATAGCCTTTTCATTATGTATTTTCGCAAATTATTTTTTTCACCCTTTCCTGAAAATTGTAAAAGTACTTATAGAGTAATTTAAAATGCTTCACAGCAATGACCTACAAAATAATTATTTGCAGGTCATTAGCATATTACATACTTTTTTTAGCCTCTATAAGCATTTCATTAGACTTTTCCATAAATTCCACAGCTTTTTGTATTAACTCAGCTGTTTTCACTTTGTCCATTGCTTTTGACTTTTCAGCCCAGTTTTTAAATTCACCTTCATGAGATCTGTTATGTTCAACCCAGTGATCTAACAATATCTTTAAAGTTTTTTCTTCTTTATCTAAATCTGATACGCAGTCTTTTAATTCTTCACCTGCAGCAGCATGATCATGGTTGTGTTCACATTTATCACCGCTGCGATTCTCAATATGATGGTATTTATATTCATGTTCTCCATTAAAAATCATAAAGGTATTCACCTCCTTTCAGTCTTTTGTTGATTAATACTTACAAGCACATATACTAAACATGGGTGCTGTTCTATAAGCTACTTTTTCTTCTTCTGTATATATTTTGTTTGAAATATCTTCTTCAATAATTATTTTTTCAAATCCACATTGAGTCAATGCCCTTTTATCCCATTCAGGACGCAGTTCATACGTCAGTGGAAGATTCCTTGCAATATCCTTACACTTTGATCTCTGTTTCTCATTGGTTTTACAATCATAACCCATATCAACAGCCAATTTTATATCCTTTGTATATTCTTCTTCAAGTTCAGGTTTTGCCAGCCTTAAATACCAATTTGCATCAAATATAAGTAATTTCCCGCTTTTTTTTAAAAGGCTAAACCAATTTTTGTAAGCCTTTACAGGTTCCTTTAAAGTCCATGTAACATTTCTATTCACTATTAAATCAAAACTTTCTACAGGCAAATCCAAATTTTCCACATCGCCTTTCATAAATTTAACCTTTACTCCGGCCAACTGTGTATTGGATTTAGCTTCCTCAAGCATACTTGTGGAACAATCCACAGCAGTTACATCATATCCCATTTGTGACATGATTATTGCAAAAAAACCAGGTCCTGTACCTATGTCTAATGCTTTTACATTATCTCCCGCCTTATTTTTAATTATTTTACTCCAGGCTTCTCTTTTAAAACTGTTTATATCCTCACTTATCATTTCACTATATGTATTTGCCCGATTGTTCCAATAGCTTTCAATTTCTCCCATTAAATTACCTCCTTGTGTAGAAAATTTTCATTTTTATGTATATATTTAGTTATACAGCAAATTTTATGCCAGACATATTAGCCATATTTTTCGTGATTTAAGCAAAAAAAATCTCAAAGCGATACCTTTTTGTATCACTTTGAGATTTTTTATCATTATGAAACTATTCTAGCACTTACTTGTAACCTAGATTATATTTCTCTTGTTTGGATTATCTATAGGAACTGAATTCAATAAGCTTTTGGTATAAGGATGCTTTATTTTGTAATTTTCATTTGTATTGTCCATCACTTCAACTATACTTCCCCTGTACATGACAAGAATTTTGCTGCATATATATTTTACTGCACTTATATCATGGGAAATAAAAAGTATTCCAGTACCTTCTAAATCATTCAATTTTTTTATTAAATTGAGTATACAGGCTTGAGTGCACACATCTAAGCTGGATATTATCTCATCACATATTAGAAACTGAGGATTTAAAAGAAGTGCCCTGCATATGTTAATTCTCTGTCTCTCCCCGCCACTTAAAGCTCCTGGATATTTATATAACAATTCCTCTTCCAAATTTACGAAAGAAATTATATCATCTATTTTAATTAACTTTTCCCTACGTGATATATTAAAATGATTATCTAAAGGTTCCATAAGGGAATCTAAAATTTTCATGTTGGGATTTAATGAAGTAAGAGTATCTTGAAATATTATCTGGCTTTTTTTTCTAAACTCCTTTAAGCTGCCCCTATTGTACTTCCATATGTCCTCTCCATTGAACTTAATAACACCTTCTGTAGGCTTTTCAAGTCTTATAAGAAGTCTGGAAAGTGTACTCTTGCCGCATCCACTTTCTCCCACAAGTCCTACAATTTGATTTGAATCTATTGAAAAGGAAACATCATTTACAGCCTTTATAGTTTCATTTTTGCTTTTTACAAGTGATAACTTGGTCTTATATATCTTAGATAGATTTCTTGCCTCTATTAACATACTTCTGATTCCTTTCTATCAAAGGTAGCCTTTATAAGGGATATTGTATATTTATGCTTAGGATTATTAAATATTTCAAATACATTTCCTTTTTCAACCAAATCACCTTTTTGCATTACAAATACATAATCTGCAATTTCTGCTACAACTCCAAAGTCATGTGTAATAATGAGTATAGTAGTATTGAATTTTTTTTGAATTAATTTAAACTGTTTTAATATTTCCTTTTGAGTAGTAACATCAAGAGCTGTTGTAGGCTCATCTGCTATTATAATATCCGGTTCCATAAAAATAGCTGCAGCTATCATCATTCTTTGCAGCATACCCCCACTTAACTGAAAAGGATACTGATTTAGTATAACCTTTGGGTTTTTTAAATTTAAGCTTTCAATTATAGTACAAATCTTTTCATTGAATTTTCCTTTTGTAATATCCATATTGCTAGATATTAAATCATATAGTTGATTTCCCATAGTTATGGATTGGTTAAAACAATTTATTGGATTTTGAAATATTGAAAAAATCTTTTTCCCCCTTATTTTTTTCATTTCACTATTATTTAATTTGGATATATTCCCATTGTTAAATATTATGCTGCCGTCTTCTATAAAGGCATTTTTAGGTAATACATTTATAATTGACATTACTGTCATGGTTTTTCCGCTTCCACTCTCACCTACAATACAAGTCACTTTACCCTTTTTTACTTGAAAGTTAATTCCTTTTACGACTTCTTTTATACTATTTTTAGTTTTAAATGCAACTTTCAAGTTTTTAACTTCTAAAATATTATCCATTTGATACCTCCAGAGTTCATTAGCTAATTAGCTGATGAAGTTAGATTATTTCGCATTTTCCTTTTCTACGTTCCTATATCTCCCTCTATGCATAAGTAACTTTCTTTTTTAAATGTTCACCGATAAAATTAATGCAAAGCATTGAAGTTACTATAGTAATGCCCGGAAATACAGCTACCCACCAGGCTCCTGTCATTATGTCATTTTGAGCATTGTTTAACATATTTCCCCAGGACGGAGTTCCTGGAGGCACTCCTATTCCAAGGAAGCTCATTGAAACTTCCATAAATATGGACTGTGCACAAGTTAAAGTGGCTATTACTATAATTGCAGGCATACTATTTAAAAGCATATGCTTTATTATTATTTTCCAAAGTGGTGTAGACATTACTATAGCAGACTTTATAAAGTTTTTATCTCTGAGTTCTATAAATTGTGATCTCACTATTCTAGCAGTGGGAATCCATGCAGTACACCCAATTACAAGTATAATACTCACAATTCCTCCCCTTATTATTGTCTGTAATGCCAGCATGATGATAAGAGTTGGTACAGCTAAAAATATATCTAAAATTCTCATCATAAAATTATCAATTTTACCACCTGAATATCCACTTATTCCTCCATATATAATTCCTATAATAGTGGATATAATTACTGATATAAAACCTACACTGAGCGATACTCTTCCGCCATAAAGTACCCTTGAGAACACATCTCTTCCCATGGCATCAGTTCCCATTATATGGCCAGCTCCCGGTCTTTGCAGTACATTGCCAAGTTTCACTTCTACAGGATTGTACTTTGATATAAATGGAGCAAATACGGAGGCTAATACTATGATGCAGAGGAGAATAACCCATATTAGATACCTTCTATTTTTCTTCATGTATTACACCTGCTTTCTGAGGGAAGGATTTACAACTAGCTGCAGTATATCTGTGATCATTATAGATATAACTACAAGTATACCTGTCATAAATATAGCACCCATGAGAAGCGGGTAATCCTTTGAATTAGCTGCTTTAACATTAAGCATTCCAAGTCCCGGCCAGGAAAACACGGTTTCTATTACAACAGATCCGCCAAAGAAGCTTGGTATAGTTATGCCCAAATAATTCATAAATGGTACCAATGCATTTTTTATAATACCTTTCATTATTTTTCTGTCATCCATTCCATTTGCTTTTGCTGCTATTACATAATGGCTGTTTACTTCTTCTTTAACTTTTTCTTGTATAAACCTGGCATAAGCTCCTGCATGAGCAATTACAAGTACTGATACAGGCATAATATAATACTTTAAATTAGAAAATACCCCTCCACTACCACTTATATTTTTATTTCCTGCAGAGGGCAGCCATCCCAAACATACAGAAAATAAAATTATGAATAAAAGAGCAATCCAGAAGGAAGGTATTGAGTAAAAAAACACACTCATACCACTTACAAATTTGTCCCAAAAGGAATTTTCATTAAATCCTGCCTTTAACCCTAGCAAAAGAGAGCATACAAGTATAAGACTTATGGTCCACAAAACTAATTTAAGTGTATTTGGTATTTTCTCTTTTAATATTGCAGTTACTTCTCTTCCTTCAACATAGGATACACCAAGGTTTCCTCTGGCTACCCCCTTAACCCATTTAATATATCTTTCAGTTACAGGTCTATCTGCTCCATAGTTTTCATTTATCCTATTTCTCTCTTCTGTAGTCAACCTGTCAGCCAAGTCGCCATATAAAGCTGCTGCCGGATCTCCCGGCGCAACATTTATAATAGCAAAGCTTATTATACTAAGGCAGAATATAACCAAAAAGCCCTGAATTATCCTTCTAACTACAAACCTAGATATCATTTCATATTCCACTCCTCAACATTCCACAAAAATCCTTCTCCATGATGTCCTAAAACTCTTTTAGGTGTATATCCAGATATATTTTTATCAATGCCATAAAGTGCAGTTAAATACGCATCCATACTAAATGCTGGATCTTCTGCTACTACCTTTTGAAACTCATCATAATATTCTCTTCTCTGATTATCATCAGAAGTACTTCTTGCCTTTTCAAGCAAATCATCTACTTGAGGATTTGAATAGTCTCCAAAATTAAATCCGCTTCCCTTCTCAAATTGATCTGATCTAAATATTTTATACGTATGATCATCTGCATCAAAAGGACTTCCCCATCCTACTACAAAAGCTTCTGTATCTTTTATTGCTTCAGCTTTAGGATCTCTTGCATCAACCTTTATATCAAATCCAGCTTTTTTAGCTTGTGAGGCTGCATACTCTGCAACTTTAACTCTAACTTCATCATTGTTTCTGGCAAATAAAGTAAATTGAAGCTTCTGACCATCTTTTTCTCTTATTCCATCTGTTCCTTTTTTCCATCCTGACTGCTCTAAAAGTTGATTTGCTTTATCCAAATTATACTCATACTTTTCTACATTAGGATTGTTGTATTTATTTAATTGAATTGGTGAATAAGCTGCTTCACCATATCCTAGGAGTATCCCTTTTACTATGCTTTGTTTATCTGTAGCATAATTAAGTGCCTTTCTAACATTTACATCTTTAAACATAGGTTTTGTCCTAAAATTAAACATTATTCCTCTATAATCTGCTGTAGGTGCTTTACAAATTGTTACTTTACTGTTTTTCTCAAGTTTCGCAACTTCAGCAGGTGCAACTGGAGCTATATTAACTTCTCCTGTTTGAAGCTGCATGGCTCTTACATTAGCATCAGGTAAAAACTTAAATATTATCTTATCTATATTTCCAGTTTTTCCATAATAATATTTAGATTTTGTTAAAATTAAGTTGCTTCCTTTGTTCCATTTCTCGACTTTAAAAGGACCTGCTCCTATAGGTTGTACATTAAAATTTGCAGTATTTACATCTTTTCCTTCCAAGCAATGTTTTGGAACCAATCCTACTGTCATTTTATCCAAAAATGCCGGAAAAACTTTTGAAAGAGTTATCTTAACTTCATAATCGTTAACTTTCTGAATGTCTTTTACATCTTCAAATTCAGGCTTCAATTCTGAATTTACTTTGTCATTTAATATGGTTTTTATAGTAAATACCACATCATCTGCCTTAACTTCTGTTCCATCTTGAAATTTAATTCCCCTTTTAAGTATAAAATCATAAGTTAACTTATCCTTAGATATTGTATAAGATTTAGCAATTTCAGGTTTTGGGACATCATTTTCATCAAATTTCATAAGCCCCCTAAAAACTAAATCTGTAGCAAAAGCATGTGATGCTGTTAATACTGAATTTATTTTTTCATCTTCAAATTCAGCTCCATAAACAAGTGTCTTACCTTTTCCTTCATTAGATTGATTTGAAGTAGCTGTTGAATTTCCACAGCCTGTAAAGACCGTAGTTATAAGCATTATAAAACAAACTACTATTCCTAAGTATTTTTTCAACCTTATCCCCCCTAAATTATAGTAATACTGGTTAATTTGTCACATTAAATTATTCAGCAATATTTATGCCAGATTAACACCACACAGTAATATTTTTGATATAGGTGAAAATATTATCAAATAATACACTTTTCTAGTCAAAACTCATATTTATACCAAGAAATATTCCCTAAAACAATACCAAAAAATAAACTATAATATCATTATGATATTATTTTGTTCCATAATGATATTATAGTTTCATTCTGATAAAGTATACTTAAGTTATATTTAGTTCAGCTTTTGCACATATAAAATTTTGACTTAATATAAAAAACTTGCGTCGCAAAGCTTTTGAAAATAGCAAAGTTCAAATAACAAAGAACAGATAAAGATGATTTCCCTCGTACCTCAGGAAATCTATAATTTTAATATTTCTGACGTTAGGAAGAAAATTATCCTTATTTGATATTTGAACTTTGTTCTTTATTCTTTAAAAAAATTATGTTGCAATTTTTTAAACTGTGAAGTTGAGTATTTAATTTTGTTTTTCAACTTTACTGCTGTACAAATTCAAATCTATGCCATATTTGCTTATTTTTCTATATATAGTAGCCTTGCCTATTTGTAATAATTTAGACGCCTTCATAGCATTTCCCTTACAATATTGAAGTGCATTTCGTATACACTTCTCTTCTACTACTTCTAAAGGCAATATTTGTTTTGGTAAATCATTATTTATTGGCGCTTCAACCTTAACGCTCTTGCCCATAAGATACTTTGAAGTTATCATAGTTTCCTCGCAGAGATAATACGACCTTTCCACCACATTTCTAAGTTCTCTTGTATTTCCCTCAAAATTATACATTTTCAACTTTTCTATGTAGGATGGATTTATATACTTGGGATCACACGGATTTTTAGCATTAAGCTGGCTTACAAAATACTGTGCTAAAAGTTCTATATCTTCCTTTCTATCTCTTAAAGGAATAAGATGAATGTTCATAACATTAAGCCTATAATAAAGATCCCCTCTAAAATTTTTGCTTTTCACCTCATCTTTAAGCATTCTATTCGTTGCTGCAATCACCCTTACATCAATAGATTTTTCATAATTACCACCTACTCTAACTATTTTAAGATTGTCCAGTACTCTCAAAAGCTTGGACTGAATATCCAGTGGAAGTTCTCCTATTTCATCTAAAAATATTGTACCTCCTTCTGCTAATTCAAATTTCCCCGGATTTCCTCCTTTTGATGCACCTGTAAAGGCACCCTTTTCATATCCAAATAGTTCACTTTCCACTAATTCTCTAGGTATTGCAGCACAGTTTACAGCTACAAAAGGTCCTCTGCTTCTATTACTGTAATTATGAATAGATTGAGCAAATACTTCTTTTCCCGTACCACTTTCACCTTCTATAAGTATATTGCAGTTTGTCTTCGCTGCTTTTTTAGCCAGTTTTATAACAGTTTGTTCTCTTTCATTTTTAGTAATAACGTCATCAAAAGTAAAAGAAGCTTTATATCCAACTACATTGTTTACCATTTTATGTAGATCTTTAGTATCTCTAAGCGCAAGTACTAGTCCTATAATTCTCCCTCTCAATTTTACAGGAACCAAATTTATAACACATCTTATCTTATTACTATTTATATAAAAGCTGCAGTCCTGGGCTTGTTTACTTTCGCCTGTAAGCACTACAGTTTTCAATAAGTCATCCTTTAGTATATCATTTAAATAAGTTGTATATAATATTTCTTCTTTAACTCCCAATATCTTAACGGTTGTTATGTTTACTTTTTTTATTAAAAGATTTTCATCCGTAATTATGAGGCCATCATAACAGCAGTCAAATATAGCCTGAAGCACAAAATATGATATATCGTATTCTAGTATACTGTCCATATCAATTCTGCACATGTTATTTACATCTTCTAAGAAGTCTGTGTCTTCCAATTTATGAACTCCCCTTCCAGTATTTAAAATTTTGATAATAAGTTAAAAGAACTAGTATTATTATGATATAAAAATCCCATTATTATTATATTGATACTAATATTTTATCATAATGATACTGTTTTTAAATAGTTTACTGATATCTCAATAATAATTAACTGGCATAAAAAATGCTTTAATAAAACAATGAATATATGTTTGAAAACCATTTTAATAGCCCTAAAACTAAAACTCTTTAAACACTATTTCTAATTAAAAATAATTCAGCACATTTAATCCACTGTGCTGAATTATTTTTACAAAATTTTATCACAAAAATTAAGACTTCTTGCCCACATATATATAAAATTCACTATCATCTTGTGTATAACTAGAAACAAATCCTCTTTTCTGTGCAAACTCAGCTAATTTTTCTATATCTACAAGTGTATTGGAATCTAACTTGTCTTCTATTTTACTGTGACGTAAATTTATTACGTCTTTACTTTCTATATGAGCTATGACAAGCTTTCCTCCTGATTTTAATAAGCTATAAGATTTTTCAAAGAACTTTTCCTTATTTTTAAAGTGAGGATAGCAGGAATAAGCCACTATACAATCATAGCTTTTGCTGCTCTCATATTCCAAAAAATCAGCTACCTGGAAATTTAAATTAAGGTACTTATTCTTTCTTTTAGAAACTTGTATCATATTTCCTGCAATATCAAGCGCAGTTATGCTGCCACTCTTTCCTACTTTTTTCTCCAGATAAGGTATTACTATTCCTGTTCCGCTTCCTATATCCAACACTTTTTCTCCTTCAGTGAGACCTATGCTTTCAATTACATGATCCACCTTTTCCCTTGGATGGCAGCACATCGTATCCCATTTTTCAGCTACTTCATTAAAAAATTCTTTATCTTGCATTTTTTATTCCCACCTTACCAACATTTTTTTCAAGTATAGTTACTATAATTGGTATAAATATAAGCTGTATTATTATGCCCGGAATTCCTGTAATAAACAATCCTGAAACTACAGATATAAAATTAAAGGGCCTAGTCATAATAATATGAAGTATTAAAAAAGTTCCAATCATGCTTACTATTCTACCACCTATCATCCCTAAAATTAAGGATGTATATATTTTAAATTTAAATTTATTATATAAAACAGATATTAAAAATGCATATGCAGCCAATTCCACTATCATCACATATAAGTACGGTATTGGCGGCATACCTGTAAACAGTGAACTCAACACTGGAGCTACTATACCTACCATAACTGAATATTTAGGTTCAAGTAAAAAACCTGCAATTAATACTGGAATGTGCATTGGAAGAAAAATACTTCCTACATTATTTATACCATGAAAAAAATATGGTAATATCAATGCTATTGCTACGAGTACCGCAGCTCTTACTAATTGTACTACATCTTTATTCTTTGTCATTTTAAAACCCCCATTAATAGTTATAATGTTATTAAGCAAAGCAATTTTTATGCCAACTTTTACAATAAATTTGTTTAATTGTTAAATTTCCATATAAACCCATATTTGTAGTAAAAGTTTGTCATATCCATATTCCAGAATATAATTCAATTTCAAAAGAGATTTGCTAGCTTTTTTATTGTAATTAGAGCATTTGCCGATAAAACTACATGACCTGCTTTTATAAAAATAATAGTAAAAAATCTATGCAAATATTAAATTTATTTACATAGATCACATTTTGATAACAGATCAAATAGTCTGGTATCGTAATGATAAAAATAGCAACTTATTATCATTACGATACCGCATTTTTATCATTATGATAATAAACTAAAATAATATATTGACATTTCAAGCATACTTAATTGGCACAAAAAATGCTTAAATTAAGATAGTGAATATATGTTTGAAAAAACATTTTAATAACCCTTAAACACTTAAACCCTTAAATGTTATTTCTAATTAAAAATACTTCAGCACATCTAATCCACTGTGCTGAAGTATTTTTATCTGATGGCTACCTACTGTAACACTCCCACTTCTATCAAAGTGGGAGCTAACAGTATCTACGCCCCTAGATAATTCATCTAAACTTAGTGGGAGAAACCGAACTCCCACTAAGTAAGATTCATTGATAATTATATATCATACAATACTACACTGGTTATTAAAAATCTTATTTCTTTACCATATCAGCCTGCATCTCTATAACCTTCTTATCTGTAAGAGGAAATAACAGCAGTGCTATAATACATACAACTGACAAGACAGCAGGTATGCCACTCATTAATAATCTAATTCCATTAACTGCATAAGGTGTTACATTACTTTTTTGAAAACCAACCGCAACAAGTCCAAACCCAAGAACAGCACTCCCTATAGTTGTACCTATCTTTGGTACAAGTGAAAACAATGTCATCATGAAAGGCTTTAAATCCTTGCCAGTTTTCCACTTAGTATAGTCTACAATATTTGAGTATAAAGCTGATTCACTTGCATGTGAAAATGAATAGCCTATATATCCAAGGCACATAACAACTGTAAAAGATATAGCTGTTTTGCCAAAGAAATATGCGGATCCAAGGCACAATCCATATACTGCCATACCCAAAATGTACATATTACGCGAACCTTTTGCTAGTCTACTTATAAAAGGTGTAATGAAGGAACCAAAAATCATTAAGAATGTGCTTAAAGATAAAAATGTGGTAAGCATTAATTTACTACCCGTTACATACGTATAATAATATGCCGCAAGTCCTGTAATAATGAAGTAAATTGTACCTTTACATGATGCACCAAGAAGATAAAGAAGAAAAGGCTTTGAAATTGTATATTTTATCATTTCCCATATTGATGCATCATATTGATCTTTAACTTTTCCAGATTTATCTTCTAATGAGGTAATAACATCATACTCTTTTGCCGCAAAGAACAGCTGAAAAAAGCCTAAAAAAGCCATGACACTTAGTAATAATGCAAACATGGAATAACCGGTGGACTCACTATTTCTCCCAAAAAACGCTATCAATCCAACACTGGTTAAACTAAATAAAAATTTTCCAGCTGAATTGCACATTACACGACAAGCTGAATATGAAACTCTCTCATCAGGAGTTTTAGCCATAAGAGGTAGTATACCCATAAAGGCCGAGTAAGCTAAATTGAAAAATACATATCCAAGAATGTAAGTACCAGCAAACCATATTGCCCTACCTGATGCAGTAAGCCCTAAATCTGTGAAGCTTAACCAGCGGAATAAGGCTGCAAGTACACCGCCAATAATTAACCACGGACGAAATTTTCCGCCTTTTAACCTGCCCTTTTGCAGTACTATACCACATATAGGTATTGAAATCATGTCAACAATACTGCTAAAAGTTAAAATTGTTGCCATTATTGCTGTTTCAACCCCAACTGCAGAAGTTAAAAATATTGCCCAGTAAGTAGTAGTTACCATCGTCATCATTGTTGTAAAACCATTGGTTACACCATAACGTAAAGATTTGACAGTATAAACAGATTTCTTTTTTTTCATAATATAACCTCTCTATTTGCCTAATGTTGCTAATACAACAGCTTCTACGTTCTCGCGTTTTGCATTTGGTGGAACACTGCAACCTGAATTCATAATAAAACCACCATCATCTTTAAATAATTCTACAAGATCCCTGGCATAATTGTAACAGTCTTCAGGTGTACCAACAGATGTAAGTGCCGGAGGTACGTTGCCTGTAATGCACATTTTATCTCCAAGTATTTCTTTAATCTTTCGAATGTCAGTTATATGATCAGGGTCCCATACACATGAAGCCTTAGGAAATTCTGCAAAATAGTGTAGAAACAATTCCCAGTTTCCATCCATATGCAGCCAGGCTTTTACATTTTTTTATGCATCATAGGTACCAACTTTCTATAATACGAAAAGTAGAATTTTTCAAAAACTTTTGATGATATAAAATCACAACCAGCACGAGTTCCGCCAATGAAACCATATGCACCAGGTATGGCATCTATCAATTTAGCTGATTCTTCTACACATTCATCCTCTACGATATCTAAAGCAGCTCTTACTTTATCTGGAATACGATACAAATCTCTAAAAAATTTAGGCAATTTACGTGCACCACTTAACACTTCAAAAGGTGGGAAAGGTAACATTCCCCCTGCCCTGCCAATGTTTTGTTTACCAAGAGCTGCTACTTTTACTTGCAGTTCCTTACCATAATCCATATCTGGTTTTGGCAGTACATCAGGATCAAATCCAATTCTTTTTAATAGTTCCTGTTTCAAATAATTCCAGCCTTTATTTATGATAATATCATAGTCTTCTTCAGTCATCGGTCCCTGTTCACTAATTTGCCAGAGCGCATTTTCGGGCAATTCACGACCAGGTACTTTCATTTTTGCAAACCACTTAGCTGCAAAACTTTGATGTTTAGTTTCCGCTGGCATTCCAAGGGAAACCATTGGTGGTGAATCTATTTCTTTCAGTATAGGAAGCTTTGCAGCCTTTATAAGATTTTCATCTACCAACCTGGGTCTTCTCCAGAAATCAGCCATAACCATTGTTGGATCTATAAAATTATAATAACAGTGTCCAGAAAACAATATTGGAATTCTATCTGGTTTTTCCATATTCAGAGCAGCCATCATTCTTTTATTACATATTTCAGTCATTTCTTGTGGAGTCATTTTATTACACCCCCAAATTTAAATATAAATTTATTTTAAAATAGTTCTATTCATTATCTTTTTTCAGCAAATGGTCTTTCCTCCGTTTTTGTAAAAGCTAATACCACACAAAGAATTATAGCAATCCCTAAAACACCTACTGCAGCAACATTCCACGCTGCCTTTGGGCCAGTAATTCCTAACATTCTGGTAACAGCTGTTAGCGCAAAGGGAGATAAAAATTGTCCAAAGCCCTGTAGTGCAAAAAGAATACCTGTTGAAATTGCTGCAGGTGCTGATGAACTTTTAATAACTTTAAGAACAATTTCCGGATTAAAGGTTCCAAAACCAAGTCCATAAATAACTCCTGCCACACAAAACAGTGAATATGTGTTTACATTTACTAGTAAAAGAAATGATAAACCTAGGAATCCAACTCCGAAAACAATAGTGAATTTCTTAAATATTTTTGTTATAATTCTGCCATACATCATAGATGCAATAAAAGAACCAACAGTAAATAGCGTAAGCACAAAGCCAGCTTGAGCAGCATTTCCTATCTTATCTGATACCATAACTATAGATACATTTGTCATAAAGGAAAATGTCATAATATTTAATATCATATTTAATAGCGCGATTATATAAGTATTAACAGTCGCCTTTCCTTTCGAAACAGATGTTTCAGCTTGAGTGGATTTTTTTTCTGGTTCTGGAAGCATAAACATTACCATTAAATATGATGGTATCATAAGCAAAAATCCAAGAAAAGCATATCTCCAACTATACACAGCTAAAATACCGCCAACTACTTGAAATATTATACCAGAAACAGCCCCCACAGATGTCTTATATCCCATTAGTGCATCTCTTTCTTCACCTTCAAATAAATAAGCTATCATAGATGCAGCATAAGGAAATAGCATTCCATGGCCAGCACCAAATAAAACCCTGGTAAATAATATTAAAGTCATACCTCCAAAGAAAGCAGGCAAGATTCCAATAAACATTAGAATAAACGATAAATATATTACCGCCTTTTTGGACATAAATCGCTCGAGTTGTCCAGGTACCAAGGAAAATATAATCATCATCAAAGACGGTATAGTCGAAATCTGTTTAACTTCAGTGGCACTTACATTAGGAAACGCCTTTGCTATTTCACCAAGTGCCGGTGTGGTCATACTTGTTGTATATAACATGGCTGCCAAAGTTAACACAGCAACTTTTACTGTTAAACCGTATTTTTTTTCACTCATATTCTTTTGCTCCTTTTCTGTATAATAATTTTAAAAATTATCAAACTCCTGTTATATAAAATGCTTTCTATTCTTACTTACCCATTGCAGCTGCAATCATTGCTTTAACGTTTTCAGGTTTTGAATTAGGAGGTACACAGCAGCCTGCAGCCATAAAGAATCCCTGTGATGAAAATTCATCTACAAGTTTTTTGCTGTAATCGTATACTTCATCTGGTGTTCCTAGTGATAGAAGTGATGGTGCAACATCTCCCATAAAAGCCATACGTCCGCCAAGAAGTTCTTTAGCCTTAAATATATCAGTTGAACTGTCAGGATGGAAAATTGCCCTGCCCTTAGGAACATCAAGGAAATAGTCCAGAAAACGGCTCCAATCCAAATCTAAATGAAAATAAATATTAGATCCTTCCTCAAGAATTACATCTATATTCTGCTTCATGTATTTCCACATATAGCGGTCAAAATCTTTCATAGATAAGAAATCTCCTGCTCCACGGCCTCCGCCTACAAATACAGCAAGCGGTTTTTTCTCACGTATTTGTTTTCTTAAATCATTTAACTTATCCACCATAAATGCATCAAATGCCGCTTCAACTTTCTCAGGCATTCTATGCATATCCCTCATCAATTTAGGTATGGTACGTGCTCCACTAAAAACAGTAAACGGCCCTCCTGCTACTGCAGTTGTTAGTATGACACAACCTGCATCTGTATATTTTTTTGCAATTTTATCGGCAATAGTACCATAATATTTCATATCATCACATGAACTTTTCAGGTTTTTTTCGCAGAAGTCTTTAAAAAAGTAATTCCAACCTTTATCAATAATGACATCATAATCTTCTTCAGTCATTTTACCAATTTCATCTATTTGCCACTGTGCATCATCTTTAAGCTCACGCCCAGGTACCCTTGAAGCTGAAAGGTAAGCTAGTCCGCTTGTTGTGGGCAAACGAACTGGAGTAATGACACAATCTATATCCCCTATGGACTTCAATGAATTCACTACTTTGTCTTCTGCTGCCTCATTGTCTGTTACAAATTCGCACAGCTTTCCACCTGCATATCTTAGTAAAAATGCTCCTGCGTGGAGCATAATAGGTGTTCTGTCCGTTTTTTGCATTGCAATGTTCTTTTTGATCCTTTCCAAATGTTCATTATATAATTCCTTATTACTTTTCATACTAATAACACCCCCACATAAATTAGTAAAAATATAGACTTAGTAACTAAAAAACTTGAAAGTTCTTCGATAAAACTCACTTCAGTTTCCTTTCACATCAATGCTACCAAAATCCGGATATTTCTACAATGTTACAATTTGAGAAAAAATAATCAAATTGTTGCAAACTTTTACAATTACAATGTTGTTAAAATCATACATATCAACTATAATTAAATTAAATTATTTACATAAGGGAGATAATTATGTCAGTTCTGATGAGTGAAATTGTTAATAACTTATTGAAATACAGCCCTGCTTTTAGAGTTAAGCACAACTCCTATGTGAGATGCTGTAAGTTTCTCAATAACAATGATTTACCATTAGACTCAAAAGATATATATTTAGCAAGTATCTCTAATCTGCCCCGAAACATTTCTTCTAACAAAATTGTTAATTTACTACTTCTTACCAATAAAGATGTACCTAACTATTTGAAGGATAATCCTATGGTAAATTACATTGCAATTAATCAAGATATAAGCAAAACAAAAATCTTTAACGAACTCCAGGACTTATTTTTCCACAATGAATATAAAACAAATTGTGCTGAAAAACTGTTTGATGCTTTAAACAAGGAAAAAGATGTCCAACAAATTTTGAATATTTGTGCAGAAATTCTTGGAAATCCAGTGCTTTTAGCAGATTCATTCTTATATTTAATTAATTATTCAGGTTTTGATGATAGTATAGATGAGCCCGTATGGAAGAATTATATTACAACTGGACATATACCATTAGAATACATAAATCAGCAAAATTTAAACTTGACAGTACAGAACAGCATAGCTCCAGACATTATGTGGAATACTAGTACTTTAAAACACAAACAAATTATTGGAAGAATACGTTTAAATAACACTTTAATTGCTTATCTGAAAATATTAGAATATAACAAAAAAATCACGAAAAGTGATATAATGATTATCCCTACAATTTGTAACACTCTAGCACTAGCAGTAGAAAAAAGCAAATACAGTTTTTTTATACCTGAATCTCCTATTGAAACATTAATGATACATTTGTTAAAAAAAGATATGATTTCAGAAATTTCTATTGAAGAAATACAAAATCAATTCATAGCTAATCAGTATACTACTTACTACATTTTGAGTTTTTATGTAAAAAATGATATTTCCGATTTAACTTTAAAATTATACCATATGAAAGGATTAATCAACAGCATTTTTCACCACTACCACACAGTTATATATAATGATCATATAGTTACACTAGTTACTAAAAAAAGTCCTAAAGAACCGATAATAGATAGTTACCTACATAATGCTTTTATAAAATTATTATCAGATAATCAAGTTGTTGCAGGTGTAAGCCGATGTTTTCACAATATAATGGAAATTTTTAAATTTCATATACAGTCAATTAAAGCTGCCAAACTAGGATACAAATTAAATAAGAAAAATAACCTATATTTTTATAATGACTATGCCGTCTATCATTTGCTTGAAGCCTGCTCTTTTAAAGAAAAACTTGAGGAATTTTGTGATCCTTCTATTTTAAAATTGATTAATGATGATAAAGAGAATGGGACATCTTATGCCCTCAGTCTTTATACTTATATTCAAAATAACTTTGATATACAAAAAACATCGTATTTTATGAATGTACACTATAATACTATAAAATACCGTCTTCAAAAGATTGAGGATGTCTTAGAAATTGATTTAAAAGACAGCAATGTCGTATTTCATATTAGCCTTTCTTTTCGTATTTTAGGATTCCTAGGGTATTTTAAATTGTAAGCCATGGTTTGGAAAATCTTGCCAAGTGAGAACCTATGAGAAAAAGTATGCAAAATAGAATAAGCTTTCTATGATTTTATCATAGAAAGCTTATTCCATATTTACATAAATCTATGGATACTCCCACATTTAAACCTAATAATCTCTTGATATTTCATATTCTGCATCTTCAAATAATTTTTTTATATTTTTTACCGATAATCCACGGCTTTTTTCAGTATTGGATATACTATCTCGGGGATTAGCACCTGCTTCAGCATACAACTGATTTACTCCACAAATTAAACTCATCTGAATGGTCTCATGTGCATTCATAGCCCTATGAGGTCGTGTAACTATTCTTGTAACTGCCGCAATTTTAGAAAGCTCAACCGATGAAATTTGACCCTTTTCATACAAAGGAGTGCCTTTAACCGGTATTCTTCTCATTGCAGCCATAACTCCTACATTATAATCTCTAGCTCTCAACATTTCATCAACTATTTCCTCATAACTGTGCTCTGGGCCAATAGGTTCTACACAATAGTATAATTCCAATCCTGCTTTTTTTATTGAATTGAGAGTTTCAATTCTAGTTTCAGGTTTAATAGTTGTATCTATTCCTTCCCTTAAACGTTTAATGTGGTATGCTCCAGTAAAGCCCACCTCTTTTAATTTAAGTGCTGTAACGTAGTCAAAGTCCCCAATATTAGCTACCAGCCTTATATTATCTGGCAAAATGCTTCTTACATTTCTTGCTATATTCAAGAAATCATTTATTGGATAGTCAGCAGTTGTCATTAGGAATAAGTCATTAATACCTTCATTAACAATAGCTTTAGTTTCAGATAGTATGGAGTTTATATCCTTTCTCCATGTACTTTCCATAGTATAATGGTTTTTACCCATGGAACAAAATTTACAGTTTACAGGACACGGTTCTGCGTTTAATCCTATTTGGGCAAATATAAAAGCCTTGTTATTAAATTCAGAACGTGTCATTTCGTTTGCAAGTGATATAATTTTATAAAAGTCACTGGAATTGTTTTTTACATTTAACAATGCTATTGCCTCTTCTTTATTAAGTAATTTTTCACTTTTAGCATCATTAAGGATTTTATCTATAGTCATATAGATACCTCCAAATCATTAAAATAAATAATACGAAATGATATATTTCTATTGGGCTGATTTGTCATTACTAATAACACTTTTTACTTCATTAAGAAATGTGTCAATTGTATTTTTATAGTCTTCTAATGTTGAAACCCAGGTACATAAGCATTGATAACCATCTTCAGTAATTTTAAAAATTTTTTTAGCTGGACCAGAATCATTTGTATCCCAACTTGATATAATGAGTCCATTACTTTCCATAGTTTTTAAATGACGATATACTCCTGTGGGGTCAGGTTTATTTCCATTGAACATGGCTGTTTGTGCAATTCTCTGGATAATCTTATAACCGTGTAATTCTTCTTTTACAAGAGCTGCAAGTATAGCAGGCTGAATCATTTTATCCAAATTGCTACCTTTACATGGACACTGCTTTAAATTGTTCATTAGATCACCTCCTGTATTAGATTACATCTAATAATAAATATAATTATACTATTTATATACTTCATATACAAATTATCTTAACAAGCTAAACTTTATATAGAGTAATTTTAAAAAAATTTGACTCTGAAGAAATAAATTAGTAAAATTATAAAATCGACATATAAAAATTTAACAGAGGTAAAAAAGCACAAGAAAGTATCGACCTCAAAAGGAGACATATGTAATGAGTGTACCATCATCAATAACTGAATTTGTGGGAACAGTAAAATATGGAGATACATTAGGTCTTGTTATAGCAAATGTGGATAGTTCTTTGCATGAGAAGATGGGATTAGATAAAAGACATCATTCAATAGGAATTATAAGCAACAGGACAGGAGCAGGTTCTCAAATCATGGCTGCTGATGAAGCAGTAAAGGCTACTAATACAGAAGTTGCGAGTGTTGAACTTCCAAGAGATACAAAAGGTGGAGCAGGACATGGTTGTTTGATCATACTTGCAGCAGAAGATGTATCTGATGTAAGAAGGGCCGTAGAAATCGCCCTTAGTAAAACAGAAAGAAATTTCGGAGATGTTTATGGATTTGATGCAGGTCATATTGAATTGCACTATACTGCAAGGGCAAGTCTTGCTTTAAACAAAGGTTTTGGCGCCCCTGTTGGAAAAGCTTTTGGAATAATTGTAGGTGCTCCAGCGGGAATTGGTGTAGTAATGGCAGATACTGCACTTAAAACTGCAAATGTTGAACTTGTTAGTTATTTAAGTCCAAGCCAAGGAACTGCTCATTCAAACGAAGTTATCATAACTGTCACAGGAGATCCAGGTGCTGTAAGACAATCGGTAATTGCTGCTAGAAAGGTAGGATTGTCTATTGCCAGATCAATGGGCCAAAACCCTGTATCTACTACGGGAAAACCTTATATCTAATATAGTTTTTATACTCATTTTTAATAAGACATACTTTTTGAGTAAAAATTCACTCAAAAGTATGTCTTATCTTACTTTAACATTGAAAGCATATAATCAGGAATATTCTTATTTTTACCACCTGGAAGTTCCATTGTTGTTACTTTAGGCTTTCTGGTTGATAATTTCATGGTTTCGTCTTCACCTTTCGAACTCATAATCCTTAAAAGCCAGTTATCATTATCTACAAATTCATAATCATCACGTATGTGTGTACCCCTACTTTCCTTTCTCATAAGGGCAGCTCTTACACCTGCTTCTGTACAAGTTAAAAGATTTCGAGCCTGTACTGATTCTATCCATTCATAGTTATAAACTCTATTTTTACTTTTAGTACTCATTGCGCTTATGTCATATTTGTGTATTTTTAAAATTTCATCTAAAGCTTTTGTAAGTCCCTCTTCATTTCTTCTAAAGTTGAATCCAACATCAGCCGTTTTTTCTATATTTCTGTGTATTTTTATAGGACTAACTCCTTCTTTTCTTTCAAGAGGTGAAAAAATATCTTTAATTATACTATCAATATTGGTATTTTTCATACTTGGCTCATTTACATTTTGTATATATTTGCAAGCGGACAATGCTGCTCTATAACCCTGTACAAGCATTTCAATAAGTCCATCTGCAACCCTCATAGCTCCAAATACACCACTTGTAGTCTCACCAGCTGCATAAAGTCCTGGTACTCCAGTGTACATATTTTCGTCTACTTCAATGCCGCCCATGCTGTATTCACTGCCAATACCTACTTCCCATGGAATGCCCTTTCTAATATTTTCAACAAAAGTATCCAAGTTGTTTCCTTGATAGAATCCTTTTCTATACCATATGTTCATTAATGGTTCAGCTTTTTTTAAAGCTTTTTCATAAATATCAAAAGGTACATTGGAATAATCAAAATATACTCCTCCATTTGGAGTTCCTTTTCCTCTTGCAATTTGATCTCCATAATAATACGTAAATATAAGCTTTCCCATTTCACTTTCCTTGGCCATTTTAAGTAAATTTTCAGGTATATTATCTAAAATTGATTCTCCCTTACCATTTTTAACAATAGGCATTAACATACTGGAGTGTAAGAAGGGATAAATTGAACCTTTATATACTGATGGTGAAAGGGCAACTGCTGGTATATATAATAAAAATTCCATATCTGCAAGCTTGGCTCCTGCACGGTATGCCATAGCCATTCCATCGCCAGTCATATCGGAAACAGTACATTTAAAGGAATAAGGCTGATATCCGCCAGTAGCTAAAATAACTGACTTTGATCTGATTTCAATAATTTTTCCTGTATATACTTCTATGCCCACTGCACCTACAGCTTTTTTATCTTCCATTAAAATATCCACTGCTATAAAATCTTCTATAACATCAATACCACCTGCTTTTGAAACTCCATATCGGCAGCCAACTCCCACAGCTTTACCCGAGCTTATATATCCTTCTTCTCCAAAAAATACAACCTTGTGTCCTGCTTTTTCAATCCACTGTTTAAGTTCCCAGCAGCACTCATCACAATCACTTACAAACTGCTCAACCATATTTTGATCACTTAAATAAAAAGACTGTTTTACAATTTGTTCAAATAATTTTCCCTTTGTATTTTTAGGATCTGCTTCCTTGAGTCCATATTTATAATATGCTGTTTCTCCATCCATAGAAAATCCTGCCCCTGCCATAATGGCATTTCCGCTTTTTCCAAGCTTCCCTTTTACTGCAAGTAGTACTTTTGCTCCTTTTCTCGCAGCTGTTACAGCTGCCATTGATCCTGCTCCAGAACCTCCAACAACTAATATGTCAGTATCAATTATCTTATCTATTTGCATTTTAACAGCCTCCTATTTTTATAACATTTTTAAATTAAACTTACAAATTTTATCACCTTTTGCAATACAATAGGGTCTTTCCAGCTTCATACCAAAAGCCTCAAATAAAATATGATCTATTTCACAATATAGATGTCCTAGATCCATACCAGCTTTCCCATATTGTGACCATACATCTCCCATAGGGCAATAAGTAATTTTTGATTGATCATTATCTGAATATTTCCAGCCATTTGAAGGCATGTCTCTAACAGCAGCATAGGTTCTGGGATTGCTTAAATCCAAACCTTTTTCTTTTGCTTCAATTTTCATCGCATCTACCCTTGCCTTACCAAACTTCTTAACTGCAGATGAAATTGCATCCTTTCCGTTTTCTTCTCCCATTCTTTCAACCATTTCCTGTGCCATAAAATAGTATAGTTCAGCCATAAGCTTTGCAAATTTAACTGCTGGTTCCTCACTACTTTTTAAATTACTCATTTTATTTACCCCCTCTTATATTTTTTATCTGATGGCTACCTACTGTAACACTCACACTTCTATCAAAGCGTGAGATAACAGTAGCTACGCCCCTAGATAATTCATCTAAACTTAGTGGCAAACTCCCACTAAGTAAGATTCATTGATATAGTAACCAAATCTTTTACTTTTTTTCTTCCTTTTAAAGGCTCAAGGACAATTTCATCGCCCTTCTCTATTACATGTGTGCATGCAAGAGAAGGAGTACCATCAACCATAAGAGTGCATCTTCCACAAATTCCATGGCCACAGGCACTGTGTTTGTAATAGCTCAAACTGCTGTCACAATGTTCCTGGATATAATCGAGAACATTCATTACAGTCCACTTTTCTTCAAAAATTACTGGAACATCAAAACAGTCATAATGTTCACCTTCTTCTACTGTTGGTTCAAATCGATATACTTTTACTTTCATTTCAATACCTCCGATTAATAAAAATTTTTAAGTATAAATATTTTGTAGTTCGTAATAATTTATCAAAAAAAATTTGTTTGAATTCAAACAAATTTATATTATAAAGACTTTGCTAATCTCCTTAAAAATTTAATAAGAAATTCTTTTTCCTGATCATTTTCTGTTGCTTCCAAATATTTTTTAGCAATTTCATAATCAAACTTCATATGTTCTTCTTGAATAACTTTGCCTTCATCAGTAATTTCAAGATTAAATGAGCGTCTATCCTCTGGACTTATAACTCTCTTTACAATTCCACGCTTTTCAAGACGATTTATAACGCTTGTAAGTGTACTATTAGGAACTTGCAATATATTAAGTAAATCCTTTATCTGTTTTCCTGGGTTTTCTGATACTACTCTTAGAACTCTAAAATCAAGCATAGACATTTTTTTTGTTTTATCTGAATAATCATTTAAAAATTTGCTGTTAATCATTTTATATACGAGTTCATGTATAGCTTTATCAACAATTTTAATATCCTCATCTTTTATCATAGTGTATTTTCTTCCTTACTTCGTAATATTTATATCATGTAATAATACTAAAACATCTTATAAAATTTGTCAAGAGAATTATATGATTTTTCAGATCAATTTGTTTAATATCTTCTACCTATCAAAAATAAAAGATTTAACAACCCCAAAATATTCTCTTACACAATAATTAGGCAGAAGCAAATAGTTTACAGGTGCAGGAACACCTTCAACTTGAAATCCATATCTTTTAGCCAAAAACTTAGCTCTAAAAACATGAAAATTACTTGTAACAACAGCCAGCTGTATATTTTCCCTACCATCTATTTTCTTCAAAATCTCTCTAGTATATTTCATATTTTCCAAAGTATTTTTAGATTTTTCTTCCTTTATTATATCTTCATTCTTTACTCCATGCTGAACAAGGTATATCCTCATAGCTTCTGCTTCCGATATATCTTCTCCACGTCCCTGTCCCCCTGAAGCAATAACTTTTATACCTGGATTTTGTTTTATATATTTAAGTGCTTCTTGAGTCCTCTGAAGTTGAACTAGAAGCATATTTCTTCCGCTAATTCCCCCACCTAAAATCGTAATATAATCAGGCTTCTTATTATGACTTTCATTAGCACTTACCAAAATACATCCTTCAACAAAAATAAATGAAATAACAATTATGGATATAAAAACTTTTAAAACTGTCAAAAATTTTTTCACCACTTCATTAAAATTATTTTCATGAAACCTTATTTTATAAATTCCTAAGATCACGCAAGCAATTCCTAACATAACAAAAAATTCTGAAAAATTCACAAACCTGCTAAATACTATAAAGCAACTAATAAAATATAATATGTTGATTATTCCAAAGGCAACTAGAAAGTATCCTATACCCTTGTGATTTTTTAAATTTTTCACCCTAAACACCATCCTAAAACATAATATTTTATAACCTAGTTTTTTGAACCATCTATATCATTAAAATTGTAATCCATCATATCCCCCCAAAATTACATTCACTAGATTTTTTATTTTTACACATTTCCATTATATACTATATTAAAGCAGTTATAATAGCAAAAATATCTAGAATATAAGTCAACTTTTCAATTAAACTTTCTATACTGATACTATGGGCATTGAAATTGTTTATAGTAACTTATATTACTTCTATTAAATTATTATGTTATGCACCTGTTACTTACAATAAAAAGGAAGTGATATGTTATGGAAAATACCTCTATAGAAATACCTGCTTCAAAATGTTTCTCCGCTACTAACTTAAGCCCTAAAAATATTATACTAAACACACTTTTTACTGGACTTGAGTCTGATAAAGATTATAAAGGTTATATCTTTTTTGATATTTCTAATTGGTTAAAGGATTTTCATATTAATTCTATAATTTTGAGATTATATTTAAAAAAGTTAAAGACATTCTCTCTGAGTCCTAATCTGTATATATCAGAAGTGGACAAAAATATTTGTGAATTAAATGAATGTAGTAGTCCACAAACTCAAATATCCTATACAGTAAATAAAGATTCTCATGGATCTATTGATATAAATATAATGGATCTATTTTATGATAATAATTTTGATACTATAAAAAATAAATTATTTATGTTAAGTTCTAATGAAAAAGAAAAATCACTTTTTATATTTGGCTCAAATTCCACGGAAGATGATAAATTAAGTCCTAAATTATTAATTACCTGCTGTGATAAGCAACCTAAAGCAATCAAACATTTTATGGGAGTAAAAGAGTATCATTGGACTTTTGATTTGTATAAAAGTACAGTTTCTGAAGTAGTGAATACTGAAGACATCAATGAAGGTACTTTTTTCATTACCAATGAAAGTAATTATCCAGTTGCTGCAGCAGTACAAGTTAGTGGTAATTTAGTGAACTGGGTCACTGATACAAAAGTTTTAGTTAATCCCCATACTACAAATGTTCTAATTTCAAGGTACTATGGTAAATACTCTAGATTACTTTTACTTTGTAAAAATAATGCTCATATAAAAGTATCCTTTGTATTTCAATTTTTCAAATAATTTTTATATGGCATTTATTTATACTGGGAAACATCCTGATAAATTTGATTTCAATTTATCAGGATGTTTCCCAGTATAATTTTATTTGAAAAACTTTAACATATATGTTACATCCATTAATTATTGCTTGTTTTTAATGAAAAAATAACGCAACTTTCGCAAATCATGTGCCAAAGTTGCGTTATTAATTTATATAACATTACTCCATATATTAATCAGCTTTTTTCCACCATCTATATAGTATATATATGCTGGCTGCCAGTAACTTCCTATATACTCCCGCTGACGGGTATTTACTGATACAAGTATTTTATTAGGTTTATCTGTTTTTGATATCTTTATTACATTGTACCTTTCAGGAACACCCGGCCATAATCCGCTTTTTCCAACGCTTAAGGCTCCAGCTCCAATCATAACCATGTTAGGATTTATATTTTGAGGGTTTAGATAATCTAGACTTATGCTCCTATGAACATGGCCATGCAAGTAAATTTTAAAATTTTCATTTTGCAGTGCATTTGCAAATGGAATATCATTTCCATAGCTATTTGTAAGATCTACAGGATGATGTCCTACTGCTATTTTTATTATATTACTCTGGGGCAACTGTCTTGAAACCTTTATTAATCCATCCGTATCAAAATAGGTCACTTCACGATTGAACTGGTCAATTTGGGCAGCAGTATTTAACATGAAGAATGCTACTTTTTCATTATCTATAAAATCCCCCAGTATAACTTTAAGCTGTTCTTTAGGATTATCTGGGAAAGGGACTTTATATAACATCTCATACAAATATCTGCTGTAGTTTGTAAATTTTTTATACCATTCTGCATCATTTCTTTTTAAATAAAACAAATCAGTTCCAACATTAGTAACTACTTTATCGTTAGGTCCAGGAGTACCGATAGTTAAATGATAGCTGCTCATAGTAACATTCCAACTTAAATCATGATTTCCAGGTACTATAATTATTTTTTGGTAAGGTACTTTAAGTTCTTTACTCAATATATCTATAAACTTGAATGCTTTTTCAAAGGATGATTCTGAATCGCCACGTTCAACAAAATCTCCACTAATTACTACGTAATCAATATCAGTTAGCTTTATGCTGCTTTCAGGATTGTCAAAGTAAACCTTTTTTAAGTCACTTATTAAAAGGTATGCTTCATTTTTTTCATCGATGTCTGTTGTATAGTGCAAATCACTTAAATCTAGTATAATTCCTTCTTTTTTAGATGCTGAACTAACTTCCCTTTGTGAGTGAGTTTTTATTTTTCCTTTTGAATCATGTTCCATATTCTCATCCCCAAATTTAACGATATTTGATTGTTTAAAATTTTTATTTTGCTATTATATAATACTCGTTAATAGATACAAGGTTCCAATATTTAATAAAGACACTACAAAAAAGAAACCTCTTCGTGAGAACACAAAGAGGTTTCTTTTTTGTAACTATACTTTTTTTACATAGCCCTCATTCTTCTACACTCATCAGCACATTGACGACATGCATCTGCACACATTCTACAGTGTTCATCGTTGAATTTACTGCATTCAGATGCACATTCATCACAAATTATTGCACACAAATTACAAATATCATTTGCATGATATCCTCTTCTAGCCATAGTAGTTGCAGCTGTTCTACAAATTTCTGCACAATCAACTAAATCAACTATACAATGTTCTCTTGCCTTTACATCTGGTTCTGACAGGCACATTCTGAAACATTCTTCACATAATTGCATACATTTATTGCAAGAATCAATACATGATTGATACTGAGCATTTGGAGCCATTAAAGTTGAATTCATAATCTAAACCCTCCTTAAAATTGATACCTATATTCTACAAATTTTATTTTGCTCTAAATATTTGACTTTATACATTTAATAGCATCTCTATATTTTAGAAAAGCCCTCAATAACTAATAGACCTCAACTTTCGCAAGTTAAGAATTAATAATGAAAATTTAATAGTGACGGAAAAAAATCCACATTATAAACAATTTTCATGACTAAATTTAAGAAATTGTTAACAAGTATAGAATAATTGTTACAACATATTTGAAAATATATACTTCTTTTCAAATTTAATTGAGTTAAAATTTCCCCTATGATATGGTTGAAGGGGGTTTTATAATACTAAACTAATTGCACTTTTATATGTACAAAACATCAATGAATCTTACTTAGTGGGAGTTTTGTTTCTCCCTCTAAGTTTAGATGAATTATCTAGGGGCGTAGCTACTGTTAGCTCCCACTTTGATAGAAGTGGGAGTATTACATTAGGTAACCATCAGATAAATAATATACGCAATCCACATTAATATTAAAGAATCCATATAAAAACATTTGAAAAGGGGTAATTTAGTTGAAATTAAGAAGTATGCAAGGAAAAATTTTAGCATGTATCTTGCCATTAGTTTTATTAGGAACATCTATAGTATCCTTTATTGGATATACTAATTCTAAAAATATGATCAATGCTCAAATTGATGAAAAAATGGACTATAAGTTACGTGAGTCTGTAGAAAACATGCAAAAACTTCTATTAAAGAATGGTAAAGTAGCTGAAACTTTGGCCAAAGTAGCCGAAACTTCAGGGGGTACTTTAAGCCCAGACGCTTATAAATCCTTATTGGAGAACTTCGTAAAAACTAATGAGGAAACATATGGTTCAGGAGTCTGGTATGAACCAAATAAATATAATGCAAGCCAAAAATACTATGGACCCTATGCATATAAAAATAACGGTAATGTAGAATATACAGATGAGTATAGTAATGAAACTTATAATTATTTCAAGTATGATTGGTATAAAAACGCCAAAAATACAAATAAGAGCTTAGTTTGGTCTCTGCCATACTATGATGACACTAGTAAAGTTACCATGGTTACTGCAGCATCACCTTTCTATGATCAAAACAAGCAGTTTATGGGTGTTTGCACAGCAGACATGGATTTAACTAGTCTACAAAAAGCTATACAAGACATGAAGTTTGGTACAAGTGGTAGAGCCTTCCTTTTAAGTAGCGATGGGACATATATATCAGCCCCAGATAAAAGCAAAATTATGAAAGTTAAAATTTCAAATGACAGTAATAGTAGTTTAGCAGCTATTGGAAATGACATTGTAAAACAGAAAAGTGGTGAAAACACTTTCTACCAAAATAATGATAAATATAGAGTATATTATACTACAGTCCCAGAAACAGGTTGGACAATAGCCATAACTGTTTCTCAATCGGAATTATATGCTCCACTTAAGTCTTTCCTTTTTAAAACAATACTTACATTTTTGGTAATTATTGTTTTAAGCGTACTTGTAGCAATTTGGTTTAGTAGACAAATTAGGAAAAACATATCAAAAGTTAATGAATTAGTACATGCTGTTTCTAAGGGAGATTTAACAAAAACATTAGAAATAAGCACAAAAGATGAGTTAAATATTATGAGTAAAAATTTGAATAGTATGACTGCAGGCTTAAAAAATATGATTTCAGGGGTTTCTGAAAGTATAGAGCAGATAGTTTCTATTTCAGAAGAATTAGCTGCTAGTTCCGAGCAGACAGAAACCACTGCAAGCCAAATAGCAACATCTGTCTCTCATATAGCTGAAGGCAGCAGCAGCCAGGTAGCAGATGCAGATAAAACAGTAAATAATATGACCAATATTTATGGAGATATAGATAAAATATCCGAAAAGGTACAAGACGTTACAAATCATTCTGTTGAGACTTATAAAAAAGCCGAAGAAGGTACAAGTGTGGTAAATAATGCTGTAGAACAGATGGAAATCATAGATAATAATACTACAGTATTATCAAAAGTTGTAAATATACTAAATAGTAAATCAGGAGAAATCGGAAATATAAGTTCTATTATTATAGATGTATCGGAACAAACTAATTTACTTGCCTTAAATGCAGCTATAGAAGCTGCCAGAGCCGGAGAACATGGAAAAGGATTTGCCGTTGTAGCAGAAGAAGTAAGGGTATTAGCAGAACAATCATCTAATTCATCTACTCAAATTAATGTACTTATTAAAGAAATACAAAATGAAATTCAAAAAGCAGTTACTTCCATGCAAGAAAGCAGTAAATCAGTTAAAGTGGGTATTAATTTAGTTAAAAATACAGGATCTTCTTTTGATGAAATATTAAAAGATATAAGTAGTGTTTCTGATCAAATACAATATGTAGCTAAGGGAGTACACCAAATTACAACTTCCATACAGGATATGGTTAATTCAGTAAACAAAATATCAGATATTTCTAAGGAGTCATCAGAAAGTATACAAAGTATAGCAGCCTCCTCCGAGGAACAAATGGCTATTATGAAAGAAGTAGCAGAAGTATCAGAGAATTTATCTAATATGGCTGTAAAATTAGGCTCAGATATAAATACGTTTAAGATATAAAAATAATTAATATATATATAAAGAACGTGCCTAGATTAGTGTAAATTAAATCTAGGCACGTTCCTCTTTTCATTTATTAATTGTTCATCTTATTTACCATATTACTTACTTGACAGAAGCTGTAATAAAACTTATTGTATAAATACATACAAATTTAATGAAAGAAGGAACATAAATGAAAAATCCTATAGTTACAATTGAAATGGAAAACAGTAAATTAATAGAAATAGAACTTTATCCCGACACCGCCCCAAATACAGTAAATAATTTTATATCATTAGTTAAAAAGGGATTTTATAATGGTACAATTTTTCACAGGATTATACCTGGATTCATGATTCAAGGAGGAGATCCTGAAGGTACAGGAATGGGCGGCCCAGGTTACTCGATTAAGGGTGAATTTTCAGCAAATAATTTTGAAAATAATTTGAAACATGAAAAAGGTGTAATCTCCATGGCTAGAACTATGGCTCCTAATTCTGCAGGCTCACAATTTTTTATAATGACAGATAATGCGCCTCATCTTGATGGTCAGTATGCTGCTTTTGGAAAAGTTGTAGAAGGAATTGAGGCAGTAGATGAAATCGTAGCACAAGAAAGAGATTACAACGATAAGCCTTATGAAGACCAAAAGATGAAAAATGTAACTGTAGATACTTTTGGCAAAGAATACGATGAACCACAAAAGACAAATGATTAAAATAAATAATTAGGTTAGGAGATAAATATATGGTTTTTTTCGGACACCTTGGCCCCACAACAGCAGTTTTCAAATTCTATGAAAAGATCAGCAAAAAAGAAACAATTGATTATAGAGTTGTTCTTGTTGGGTCAATACTTCCTGACCTCATAGATAAGCCCATAGGAGCATTTCTATTTAGGAACACCTTCCATAATAGTCGTATATTTGGACATACACTTTTATTTTCCCTTTTGCTTCTATTAATAGGTATAGGTCGTATTAAAAAAAATAAAGGGAACCGTGTTTTCACACTTGGTATTTCAACTTCAATCCATCTAATACTTGATAGTATGCAGCTATATAAAGGAATACTTTTTTGGCCATTTTTAGGATTTAAATTTCCTGAAAGACCAGAAGGAAATTGGGCAGAAGGAACACTTCAAAGACTTCTTACAGATCCCTCCTACTACATAACTGAAATAGTAGGATTTATAATTATTATGTATTTTTTTATAAAACTTATAAAAAATAAAAGGTTAAATGAATTCATTCGAAATGGTAAGCTTTAATTAAACGCAGTATCCTAAATCAAGTGATTTATCAGATAAAAAAACATGCGATTATATTCGCATGTTTTTTATTATACTTAAAACTATATAAATAAACTTTTAAATATCTATACAGTAAATTTATGAATCATTTCATCAAGATTTTGTGCAAGTTCCGATTGAGTTTGTGCAGATTTTGCTATATCCTGTATTGCAGTGGAAACTTCATTTACACTACCTAATATTTCTTCAGACCCTGATGCAGATTCCTGCGTAGTTGAGGATATATTATCAATAGCTGACGTTACTTGATCTACAGTTTGGCTCATCTTATTTGCAGCTGATGCTATACCTGCAGCCATGTTATTCATAAATTCAGAATCCCTATCATATGCCATACCTGTTTCCAGAAGCAGTTTTTGGCTTGGTTTTACATTATTATTTATGTACTCCAGTATATCTTTTGCACTGTTAGATAAATTATTAAAAGCATCTTGAACTTGCACTACCATACTCTGAATTTGTGTAACAGCCTTTGCTGATTCCTCTGACAGTCCCCTTACTTCTTCTGCCACTACTGCAAATCCTTTACCGTGTTCTCCAGCACTAGCTGCTTCTATAGCTGCATTTAAAGCCAATAAATTTGTCTGTTCTGCTATATCTCCTATAGAATCAGCCATTACTTTTACCTTATCAACAACTTTTCCTGCTTCTATAGCCTTTACAATGTTGTCATGCTTTTCACTATAAATTTTATCTCCATTTTCTATATCTGCTTTAGCCTTAGTTTTCACTTCAGCTGCCCGTGCTTTTATTTCTTTTACTGAAGACGACGCATTATCAGCCTTATTTGCAAGTTCAGCTGTAGTTGAATTTATTTCCTGAACAGCAGCATCTACTTCTTCCGTTACAGCACTTAATTTTTCATTACCCTTTGCTATTTGTTCAGTGGACTCATTTACAGTTTCTATACTAGCATAAACTTCTTCTGTCGTTGCAGACAGTTCTTCACTAGAAGCACTTATATCTGTAGAACTATTACTAATTTGCAAAATTAAATTTCTTATATTCTCTACTGACTTATTTAAAGCTTCAGCAAGTTTACCAATTTCGTCTTTACTATTAACATTTATTTTTTGCGTTAAGTCCCCTCTTCCAATAGCTTCTCCCAATTGTAATATCTTTTTTACTTTCCTCGATATCATTTTAGCTATTAGTATTCCTAGTAACACAGAAACAACCAACCCTAAAACAGTTACAATTACAATAAAAGTAAAAGCACTAGCCGTCATCTTGTCATTAACCGCATCCTTCTCATCAGCCCACTTAACATTGAGATTAATCATATTATCTATTTGACTATTGAATTTTTTCCTTACAGGGGTAATTGTACGGAAAACCTTAAGTGCTTCATCATAGTTATTTTTACTAACAAGCTTTATAACTTGCTCACGAATGTCTCTATATTCATTTACTGACTTTTTTAGTTCTTCAAATAGCTTTCTATCTTCATCCTTTGTAATAGAACTTTCATAATTGTTCATAATTTTAGTATTATCTTCTTTTAAATTAGCCATTTCCTTTTTTATACTATCAAGTTCATTTCTATCCCTTTTGTATACAAGAGAAAGTAGGTCTGCCCTAATTTCCGTTTGATTGTCCTTTAAAGCTCTAATAGCATTTATGCCAGCTAAATTGTCATTATGCATGTCAGCTGCATTTTTACCTATTTGCCCTATATAGATTCCTCCAATTATGCCTACTATTATTATAAATAGAGATGTTAAAATAGATATTGACATTATTTTTTGAACCATTTTTAAATTGCTAAACCATTGTTTCATTAAAATTCGTCTCCCTTCACAATTTAATGATCTAGTTTAATATTCGATATTTTTCTGGAACACTTTACAATTGAGCTCATATTTTACATTTGTATTCATATTTTATATCTTATTACACTTTAATATTAAATTCGCTTATTAATACAATTTATTTTTAAGCATTGCTTTTTTGTTAAAATCTTGATTTTTATTTGATATTCTCTTTGTATACATAAGGAAGGAGTATTTATTATGGAAAAAGATTATTTATTGGAAACTCAAAAATTAGCGAAAGTATTTAAAAAGGATTATGCTGTAAATGAACTTGACATTTCAATTCCAAGGAATCATATTTACGGACTTCTTGGTGCTAATGGTGCAGGGAAATCCACTACATTAAAAATGTTAACAGGACTGTTAAAACCAACTTCAGGTAAAATCAATTTTGATGGTCATACATGGACCCGTAAGGATTTAAGAAATATTGGTGCCTTAATTGAACAGCCTCCTATTTATGGAAATTTAACTGCAGAGGAAAATCTAAAAGTTCACACCACCCTTTTAGGGTTACCTAACAAACGTATTAAGGAAGTATTAAAAATTGTAGACTTAACAGATACAGGTAAAAAGGAAGCTAAAAATTTCTCTATGGGAATGAAACAACGTTTAGGGATTGCCACTGCAATCTTAAATCATCCTAAGTTACTCATACTAGATGAACCAACTAATGGATTGGATCCTATTGGTATTCAAGACTTACGGAAACTCATAAAGTCCTTTCCAGAGGAAGGGATGACTGTAATACTATCCAGCCACATTTTAGCAGAAGTAGAGCAGATCGTAGATTATGTTGGAATTATGAGTCACGGAATATTAGGTTACCAAGGAAAAGTTAACCCAGGTGAAGATTTAGAAGAACTATTTATGAGTGTTGCAGAAAAAACTACTAGAGGAAGAAGGATTGCCAGATGAATAAATATCTAATTGCTGAGAATTTAAAAACAAAAAGAACTATGCTTCGTAAAATACTTATTTTTATGCCTATATTATGTACTATTCTTAGCTTTACTTTTGATTTTTTAGGCTTTGGATATTTCACTGCTGACTCCGTTTTTACTTCTATAAATCATTGGTCATTATTATGGATGCCAGCTTTAATTGCTTTAACTACAAGTATGTTTCACAAACTTGAAGAAAACAGCACAGGTTATAAGACGATTTTTTCTTTTCCCATTGATTTAAAGAAGAGCTGGATATCTAAAATTACAATTTTATCATCATTTACATTGATATCCTCTATTTTTTTATGTGTAATTCTTACTATATTAAATATGACCTTTACTAGGACACAATTAAATGGTGCACCATTTTACTATTGTCTTATAGCCGCTATCATAGACTGGCTTACATCCCTCTGGCAGATTCCTCTATGCCTATGGTTAAGTAAAAAGATAAATTTCTTTGTCTTATTACTTGGAACCTGTGCAGCTAATATGGAGCTTGGTGCAGCTTATGCCCCATCCTCTTTATGGTGGCTATCTCCATGGACCTTTCCTCTTAGACTGCAGTGTCCAATATTGCATCATCATCCAAATGGACTACCCCTAGAACCAGAAAGCAGCTTATTAAATCCATCAGTTATTCCAGTTGGTATTTTAATAGGAATTTTTCTATTTTTAATTCTAATAACTTTTACCACTTATTCATTTAAAAAAAGTGAGGTACATTAATATGATTGAATTTTGGCACAGCTACAAAGCAGAATTTTTTAAAAATAGGCACAGTATTTTTCTCCGGGCACATATTGTGCTGCCTTTCCTCTTAGTTTGTCTTATGACTTTTACAAGGCTTGGTAAATCAAGTGATTTGGGGATATTTAGTAACTTTTTTAAACTGATAGGTTTTGCCTTTTCATTACTTGCTGCAGTACTTTGTGCACTAATTGCTGATCAAGAAAAACAAGCTGGGCATTGTCAAATAATGCTCAGCAAACTTTCCCATAAAACAACTTCTTTTATAAGTCAACTGTGCATGTTACTTACAATGTGCTTGGGAGCTATATTTTTTGCTATATTACTATTTTTCATATCCATGAAACTTATATTACATATAAACAGCATAAACTATCTTTTATATTTTAAAACAGGGGCTTTAATATTTTTATGTGTTATTTTCCTCTATAGTTTATACTTAATTTTAGCTTATCATTTTAATACAGCTGTTTGTAATATAACTGGATTTGCCGGGGTCATAATTTGTGCTGTAGCCTCTACAGGACAGGGAGATAGTGTTTGGATGTTCTTGCCCTGGGTGTGGCCCATACGATTTATAAACTTTATAGTTATATCTCAATACAAGCTTCAAGGGAAAATCCTCCCAAAAGAAATTTTTTTCTCATATACCCAAAATGGGCTAAATGCAGGACTAACATCTATGATAATAATGACAATTTGCTGTATTATTTTCTATATACTTTCCTTTCACTTTTGGGAAGGTAGACAAAAATAATCAATAAAAGTATCATGTAAACAGTGGGAGGGTAGAACATGGCAAAAATTTTAGCTGTAGATGATGACAAGCGAATTTTAAAATTGATAAAAAATGCTTTGGAATTAAATCATCATGAAGTAATTACACTGCAAGATCCAGAAAATATTCCTATAGAAGAATTTTGTGGATATGATTTGATTTTGCTGGATGTAATGATGCCAGAGATAGATGGCTTTGAACTTTGTCAGAAAATACGCAGTACAGTAGATTCTCCAATTATTTTTTTAACAGCAAAAACAGACGAATCATCCATCGTAAAAGGGTTAGCCTTTGGCGGGGATGATTATATATCAAAACCTTTTGGAGTAATGGAATTAAATGCTCGTGTTGAAGCATACCTTAGACGTGAAAATCGCGGCAAATCAACAAAAAAATTAGTATATGGTGATATTACAATTGATTTTGATAAGAAGGAAATACTGGTCAATAATAATGTCATTGCTTTTACTAAAAATGAATATAATATTTGCGAATTTTTAGCACTTAATCGAGGCAAAGTATTTACAAAGCAGGCAATTTTTGAGGCAATTTATGATTTGGACAGTGACACTCAATTTTCGGTAATCACTGAATATATAAGATTAATCCGCAATAAATTTAAAGAATATAATTGTTTTCCTATAGAAACAGTGTGGGGAGTTGGATACATGTGGAAGTAAAAAAAACGTCCTTTCAAATCTATATTATTAAATTTATCCTAAAAGTGGGATTTTCTTTTATTATACTTTTACTTGCTTTACTTTTTATTTTTAGTTATATCTCTAATAATAAAATGCTACTGCCAGCTAGCTATTCAGAACAATTAGTGGAAAAAGTAACGCCAAGCATAAAAAGTGCTAAAGAAGTGACTTCTGAATTAATACCTGAAAATTTAGAATATACAATTTTAGACAAACAAACTTTAGATGTAAAAAAAAGTACCATGAATAAGTCCCAAATTAAAAAAGCAAAATTACGTATTAAAAACCACCAATTTACAGGAGCTGATTTTTTCGGAAATGCTTATGCTATAATCGAGCGCCCAAAAGAATACTGCGTAATTCATTACAAATTAATCATGCAATTTGCAAACCCAACTCTTCGAAATCTGATGCCTTATCCTGGATTAATTATTGCTTTGCTTTTTACCATTATTTTGTTAATTACACTATATTTTCTTTCCCTGCAGTTTTCAAATAAGATAAAAGGAGAATTAAACAAATTTAGCTTCATCACTCAAAAAATTGAAGCTAAAAATTTAGATTTTGAGGTGCAAAATTCTTACTTTATAGAACATCAAAAAGTTATGGATTCCTTAGATAGTTTGCGCCGTAACCTTAAGAAATCCTTAACTTGCCAATTTGAGCAAGAAAAAAGAAAAGGCGAACAAATTAGCGCATTGGCTCATGACATTAAAATACCCATTACCGTCATTAAAGGAAATGCAGAATTATTAAATCTTACACAAAAAGACGAAAATGCATTAGATTATACAAATGAAATCATAGAAGCAACAGGTGAGATAGAACATTATACCGAGCTTTTAATTGAGGTTTCTAAAAATGATCAGTCCATTGCCCTGCACAAAGAAAAAAGCAATGTAAATAAATTTCTACATGTAATTGAAAAAGATACACTATCCTCTATTGGAAACCGTCATATTCATTTTATACTTGACATCAGTATTCCAAAAAAACTAATGTGGAACATTGACTTTTCCTCAATGAAACGAGCATTTATGAATATCATTATAAATGCACTTGAGCATACTCCAGATGAAACATCCTTAAGCTTACAGGTCCATTTTAAAAACAATTTAGCTTCTTTTGTATTTACTGACTCTGGAAATGGCTTTTCACCTGAAGCACTCAAAAAAGCCGCAGAACTATTTTATACTGATAATAAAAGTCGAAGTCAAACAGGTCATTATGGTATTGGATTAACTTTTGCAAATAAAGTAATTAGGGCACACAACGGCTGTCTTCATATACAAAATGATGCATATACGGGTGGTGGACAAATTATAATTTCATTACCTGTAGAACTGTAGATCAAAAAACTTAAATGTCAAACTGCCCTCTTCCCCTTTTTGTCACTTAGCATGATGTTTGCAGTATTGTATACATAACCGGACAATACATAAAACAAATTTTCCTGCTTGTTCATCTTCCACTTTTTAATATTTGAATCTAAAATTCTCTTTAGTTCATTAAAAATTGCCCTAGTATATCCCTTCACTTTTCCTTGTTCTAGCTTTTCAAAAATTTCTTTAGCAAGCCCCATTATTTTTATTTCATTTATGCCGGTATAATTGAGTTTATTAAATATAGATTCCCTATCTTCTACATTAATTAAATTTTTTCGAGAATTTTTATGAATATCTTTCCATTGTGCATTTCTCATTTCTCCCATAAGATACCCTAATAAAAACATAGCTATTTCTTCTTGGTCGTATTTCATTTTTTCTAAATAATTTTTAATGTCGCCCTTTAGATGGAAACTTCCTATATTCATAACCTTTCCTCCTTCATATACCCTTTTTGCTTCTCACTATGTTCCTATATTTTCAAATAATATAGGAACATAATCTATCATTTTACTTTTATTATTCTATAAATAACCATGCTTTCCTTCTTTTTGTTATATAAAATTACTATTTTGTTATTTGCATTTTCCACTTATATGGATATTTATCCTTATTTTCATTTTCATTTTTTATTAACATAAGATAGGCATCAAAAATATTTCCATCTTTGCCTTTTAAACCTTTAATTTTAACTTTGCCATTCTTAAGAAGTTCACAAACCATAGTTTTAGTAGGTTTTTTGCCCATACAGGCCAAATATTTATCATTCTTCCATATAGTAAACTTACAACCCTCTTTCCAATTGCTGCATCCAAAAGCATTTTTACCTTCTACAATATCGTGTCCGCAGCATGGACATTTTCCTAAAACTTCATTTTCAAAATTAAATACAATTTTTCCTTCTTTATCAATTACTAAGGAGGCATTAAATTTCTTTCCGCTTTTACCCTTAAATCCTTTTATGACATTAGTTTTGGAATCTTTAATAAGTTTTTTTACATGGGTTTTTAAAATCTCTTTTCCTGCTATTTTATTGCCTACAAAAAACTTACAGCCTTCTTTCCATCTATTACAACCATACCCCGATTTATTTTCAACAACTTCTCCTTCATGGCATACAGGGCACTTCCCAATGCTTTCTATTTTAATTTTACTGTCTGATTTATTGTTATATAGATACAGCTTTTCTATTTTAATTTTGTTACCATTTTGAACAATGCTATTTAATTCATCTTTTACTTTATCTATTATTTCATTTATTCCTATTTCCTCTTTATAAACCTTTTTAAGCTGCTTACCAAATTCAACTGTTTTTTCTTTATTTAAATCAATCTTTAATTTTTCAAGTGCTTCTATAAGTTTTTTACCTTTATTCTCACACTCTAAGTGACCTTTCAGCTCTTTTATATATTCATATTTTTTTGCATTTTTAATTATCCCTGCCCTTGTTGCAACAGTGCCTATTTCACAACCTTCAAGTATCAATTTATATTCTTCATCATCATTTTCACCCTCTAAATCTTCTACCTCTTGCTTTTTAAAAGGATTTTTAAGGAAATTGTTTAGTTCTGATTCTGTTACTCTACCAGGCTTTTGGGTTTCTTTCTGATCTACTGATAATTTAGTGTCTAACTCCTCTCCTTCTACAAATTGAGGCAATTCATTTTCCCTTTTAGATTTTTCATATTTTAAAAAGCCAGGACTTTTTATAACATTTCCCTTTAATTGAATAATTTCATCATCTATTTTTATTACTACACTTGTTTCTTCTATTATTGTTTCTTCATTTAAAAAATTACTTATAAATCTATTTTTTATTGCGGTATAAACCTTTTTTTCACCTTCCGACAGCTTTTCCTTTCGTGGAATTTTTATGGTTGGAGTGATTGCACTATGACTTTCTACTTTTTTACTATTAAAAATTTTCTTGTTATCTTTAAAAGATATATCTGCATTAAAATTTTCTTTTACTGCTGCAATTACACTTTTTATTCTATCTTTTTCATTTTCAGCCAGGTACTCTGTATTAGTCCTTGGATATGTGGTATATCCAGCTTCATATAGTTTCTGCAAATTTTTTAAAGTATCATCCAAAGACATTTTTTCTTCCTTAAACATTTTATTTTGTAAAGTATCCAATGAAAAAAGCTTAGGAGGCTGCTTTTTAACTTTTTTCTTTTCAACTTTATCAACTATAGCCTTTTTATCTTTCAAATTATTCAATAGTTTTTCAGCTTTATCTCTTTCATTTGCTGCAAACTTTCTATCCTTTAATTTAGTTTTTATATGTAAATTATCTTTATTTATGACAGCACCTATCTCAAAATAAGTTTCTGGCTTAAAATTTTCAATTTTTTCATCTCTATCATATACATATTTCACAATAGGAATTAAGACACGCCCTACAGGTAAAAATGAACCTGATTTTATACTTAAATACCTGGTTAAATTTATTCCATAACTCCAGTCTAAATATGTTCTTGCCAGTCCTTCGTCATATAGATTTTTGTATTCTATATCATCTCTTAAATCTTTTAAACTTTGTATAATTGTTTGTCTTGTTTGTTCCGGCAGCCATAACCTTTTAACAGGTTTAGTAACATGTTCTTCTTCAAAAGCTCTAAATATTATATTATTTACAATTACTTCCCCTTCTCTATCTGCATCGCCGCAATTCACTATCTCCTGGACATCATTTCTTTTTATTAGTGATTTTATTATTTCATATTGCTTTTTTACTCCTTCGTCTTTTCGTAATCTAAATTTAAATTCTTTTGGTACAAAGGGTAATTCTTTCAAAGTCCACTTTGTTTTTTCTCTTCCAAAATAATCATCTACATCGTAAAGTTGAAGTAAGTGACCATAGGCAAAAGTAACTATATAATTTTTATTTTCAAAATATCCATTATTTCTTTCCATACTACCAATACTCTTGACAATACTCATTGCCAGGCTTGGTTTTTCAGCTATAATAAGTGACTTCAATTTAGTTGATACCTCCAAAGTTTATGTCTTTGACTTTATTTGTAATAAATTTATCAAATAATAATCATCAATAATAAGTTCCCATATAAAAATATACCATTGTACTATCATAATGTAAAAACTTAAGGGCAACATTAGTATTAATTGCAGTAATATGCTATTATTAATTCACTTAACTAAATAAAAATACATATTAATAATGAAAGGTCTGAAAAAATGGATTTTAAGGAACTAGAACTTAGTGAAAATATAATAAATGAGTTAAAACACATGGGAATTACTAAACCAACACCAATTCAACAAGAGAGCATCAAATTTATTAGAGAAGGAAAAGATGTTATAGCTGAAGCACAAACGGGTACTGGAAAAACTCTTGCTTTTTTACTTCCTATTTTTGAAAATATATCACCTAATATAAATTCAACTCAAGCACTGATTGTAACTCCTACAAGAGAACTTGCTATTCAAATAACTGAAGAAGCTCTAAAACTAAAAAAAGCTAAAGATATAAATATTTTAGCTGCATATGGCGGGAAAGATATAGGTTCTCAATTAAAAAAACTAAAGAGAAACATTCATCTAATTATTGCAACTCCAGGTAGACTTTTAGATCATCTCCATAGAAAGACTATAGATCTTAGCAAATTAAAAACATTGGTATTAGATGAAGCAGATCAAATGCTTCTTATGGGATTTAAAAATGATGTAGAAGATATTATAAAAGAAGTCTCTAAAAAACGTCAAACATTATGTTTTTCTGCAACTATGAATTCTGATGTTAAAAAATTAGCTTATAGATACATGACTGACCCTTTAGTGGTTTCCATTAAAAAAGAAAAAGTTACACTTAATAATATTAAACAATATGTAATAGAAACTACTGATAGAAAAAAGCAAGATGCATTGTGTAATATTATAGATCAAGATAATCCATTTATGGCTATTATATTTTGCAGAACTAAAAGAAGGGTAGATGACCTTGAAATTGCACTATACCAACGTGGATATAATTGTAAAAAACTTCATAGTGATATCCCTCAATCAAAGCGTGAAAGAATAATGAAATCTTTTAGGAATGCAGATATTCAGTATTTGATAGCTACAGATGTGGCCGCTAGAGGACTAGATATAAGTGGAGTTACTCATATATATAATTATGATATTCCAGAAAATGTAGAGTCATATATACATCGTATCGGTAGAACAGGAAGGGCCGGTGAAGAAGGCTGTACTTGTCTATTTGTAGATCCAAAGGATAAAAGAACTTTAGAAGAAATAGAAAGAGGTATAAAATTTAGGATACCTAGAAGAGAGTTAAATATATAAATATAACAGTAGAAGTGGCATACTAATTAGTTTGGTGCATCTCCCTTTTAACACGTATACATAATATTGACATATTTAGATAGATTTCAGAAAAAACATTCTCAGAAAAAATTAAGGCTAGTCTATAAAAAACAAGATTAGCCTTTAAATAAATCCATACTTTAAATTATTATTTTTTTATTAATTTAAATGATTCTGTCTGCTCTTTAATACTTCTCTCAGCCGCAAGTCTTTCAATACTAGATGCTCCAAAGAAACCATCTATTCCTTCTGTTCTCTGAATTACATATTCAGCATCTTCTGGTTCTGCAATAGGTCCACCATGGCAAATTACCATAATATCTGGATTGACCGATCTGCCTGCTTTAATTATAGCCTCGATTTTCTCAACACAATCATCTAATGTAAGTGCTGTTTTAGCACCAATTGTACCTTTTGTAGTCAGACCCATATGTGCAACTAAAATATCAGCTCCTGCTTCTGCCATTGCTTTTGCTTGTTCTGGATCAAAGACATATGGCGTTGTAAGCATATCCAATTCATGTGCTTTTTTAATCATTTCAACTTCAAGTCCGTATCCCATGCCTGTTTCTTCTAGATTTTGTCTAAATACACCATCAATTAAACCTACTGTTGGAAAATTTTGAACTCCACTAAATCCTTGGTCTTTTAACTGTTTTAAATATATATCCATAACTCTAAAAGGATCAGTTCCACAAACACCAGCAAGCACTGGAGTATCTTTTACAACTGGAAGTACTTCTGCTCCCATTTCAACTACAATTTTATTAGCATCTCCATAGGATAATAAACCTGCAAGAGAACCCCTTCCTGCCATTCTATATCTTCCAGAGTTATATATAATAAGCATATCAGCACCACCGGCCTCACTGCTCTTAGCTGTAATACCTGTTCCTGCTCCTACTCCTACTAATATTTTTCCACTTTTAACTTGTTTCTTGAAACCTGCAATAATTTCGCTTCTTGTCTTTGTATTCATAAATAATTCCTCCTATAATTTAAATTTACTATTTTTCCATCATATCTATTAACTTTTGAGCTGCAGCTTGTGCAAACTTCACATCATTAATATCACAATCCATCTCTATTATTTCTACAGCATTTTTGTTTACGTTATTTATTAATGTATCAAATAAAACCTTATCCTCTTCTGGACCATAAAAAGGTTGACCTTCTACATCAATGCCAGATACTCCTTTTAGAGGTATAAACAAAGCTGTTTTTTCTTTAGCTAAATTTAATTTTTCAACTAATTTTTCAGCAATTGCTTTATTTTTCTCTATATTTGTTCTCATAAGTGTTACTGTAGGGTTATGTTTATACAAATTGCGTTTCTTAAATTTCTCTGGTACTGTATCATATGGGCCAAAGTTACACATATCAAGTGCACCTACAGATACAACTTGCGGTATACTCTTCCTGCTTGCTGCCTCTAAACGATCAGGTCCTGCATTTAAGACCCCTCCGATAATTTCATCTGCCCACTCAGTAGTTGTAAGATCCAATACGCCTTCAATAAAACCTCCATCAATGAGAGCTTCCATTGAACGTCCACCTATGCCTGTTGCATGAAATACAAGAACTTCATATCCTCTTTTTTCAAGGTACTCTCTTGCAGCTGTTATGCATGGTGTCGTTACACCAAACATAGTTGCAGCAACCAATGGTTTTTTATCCACAACTTTTGTATTTTCAAATTTAACCATACCTGCAATTGCAAATACAGCATTTGTAAAAATCTTTGTTGAAATCGAGTTAAGACCTGCAACATCTACTACAGAAGGCATCATGACAATATCACTAGTACCTACATAAGGCTCCGTATTTCCTGAAGCAACTGTTGAAACCATAACCTTTGGTACACCTATAGGTAATGCCCTCATAGCTGGTGTTGCTAAAGAAGTTCCTCCAGAACCCCCAAAGGAAATAATACCATCAAATTTACCCTGCTTATATAATTCAGGTACTAATTTTTCCATACCCTTTGATAATACTGCTGTTGCCCATGCCCTATCTCTTTTAGCAACTATATCTTTTAAATCTGCACCTGCTGCCTTGGCTACCTCATCATTTGACACGTCTGGTTCAAAAGTTGGCTCAAATACACCTGTATGAATAGTAAAAGTACCTAATCCCAAATTTTCAATCAATTCTTTTGCGTATGAATATTCAGAACCTTTTGTGTCAAATGTTCCTGCAATAGCAATAGTTTTCAATTACTTAGCCTCCTCTACAACTTTATCCTTCCCTAATATGTACACTATTAGGGAAATATTTTGGAGAACGTTCTCATAAAAAAAGTATGATTAACTACAAAATAATCATACTTTTTTTATGTCTCTGCGTAAACGTTATTATGTACTATGTTTTTGTGCTTATGTCATATTTTTTAAATTTATATTTTTTAGGAGAACAACCTTTATATTTTTTAAACATTTTACTAAACTGCGCGTAATCCTTATAACCAACCAATGCTGCCAGATGGGATAATTGAATATTCTTTTTGATTATAATCTCCGCTGCTTTATTTATACGAAATTTAACTAGATATTCTGGGAAACTACAACCTACTTCTTTTTTAAACAAACTGCTTAAGTAACCTCTAGATACATGGGCTACTTTAGCCAAATCTAGAAATGAAATATCATTCATGTAATTTTGAACAACATATTCTTTAACAAATTCAACATAATTATAATGCTTAGTAATTCCATCTAGCATATTAACCATTAAATCATCTTCATTAAGTTTAGCTGATGATTTAAAAGCCTTTGTTATATTTGTAATAGACTTTTCTGATGGAATTCTCTCAAATGCCGAGCCACCTACATATCCCATTAAATCTTCATTATTACTATACATATATTGAACATCAATTGGTGTTTTTACAGGTCCGCCATATATTAATTTAATTACACTTGGTTTTAACTCATTGCATTTATTAAATATCTTAGCTGCCTTAACCTTTGCAGCTTCTAGTGAAAAGACTTTTTTTGCTCCTAATAATCCCCCTCCTGTTAAGCCCAAATGTACACAAATAACATCAGCTCCAGCATTAATCATTTGCTCTGCTTGTATTTCGTTAAATACAAATGCAACTGTAAACATGTTTTTCCTATGAGCTATTCTTATTGCTTCTACCTCGGTTAAATAATTACATCCATCTTCTTCAAGTGCTTCACTGAATTGATTGTCTATCAATCCGACTGTAGGATAATTATTAATACCAGAAAAGCCCATACTTTTTATTTTATCTATGTAATCTTCCATATCTTTTGTAGGATCAGTTGCATTAAATCCAAAAATAATAGGCATATCTTTTACTAATGGTATTATTTCTTTTGAAGCAAAATCCATTACCATATCATTGCTATTACAGAATGGTAGAAAGCCCGCTAATGAACTTCTCCCCATCTGCCGAAACCTACCAGAATTTAACACTAAGATAAAATCAGCTCCACCTTTTTCTACATATTTTGCCGTCATTCCCGTACCTGTTGCTACACCAATAATATGGTTTCCTTTTTCTATTTGTACACTGATATTCTTCAATAACCTTTCTCTCTTCATATTTTTTCTATACCTCTTATCTTGTTCACTATTTCTCATTTTCCATAGTACCCCACATTATCCAATTTTTAAAGAAATAACTTTTCTAATTAATCCATAAAGGTTGTTAAGCAACTCATTAACCGTTGAGAACAGTAAAAACCCACTACATCTGTCGTGGGTTTCAGTTACAATATTCTCTTTTAATTCACTTTATTATATCTATATTATCAACTAAATCTGGAATATTTTTTCTATAAATTCTTCCTGAAAAAGCTTCATGTGGAAGTGATATAAATTTAGTACCAGGCTGAATAATTCTTTCATAAATAGGGTCTGCAATTACAACTGCAGCATTTTGCAGATGCATCATTATACTATCTTCATCTTCTGCCAAGATATCTTCTGACAATAACAAATCAACTTCTGTTTCCAAAGGACATAAGACTTTAACTTTCATATTTTTTTCAAGTGCAAGTGCTGCAGCTAATGATTCCGAATAAATGCTTTCTCCAATAATAACTGTGTCACCACCACGCACAACTCGTTTATCATATGCAATTTGGGATTTTCCTGTACTAATTGCCCTATCCAGTGATTTCATTACTACATCTGCAAACTGATCTCCCATTGGAACGCCTACAACATATGGTGTTCCAAACTTCTTCTGTAATTCTTTTGCTGCTAAAAGTCCAGTAGAAGAAACAACTAAGTTTACTTCTGCAGCACCAGCTTGTTTCATTTGCTCTAGTGTACTTCCCATTGCCCATACAGATAAAACCTGAAAACCTGCTTCAGTTAATCGTCTTCTAATGCTATCCACACTGCTATTTACAGAATAATCTAAAGGAGTAGCACCAAGTACATTTACACTTTTTGTTATCTTAGATATACTCTCCACTGTAAATCGTTTTACTATTTCAGCAAGAGCTTGTCCTGCTCCACATATGTAAGAATGCATTCCATTTGTTTCGATAGCAAACGTAGGAATTTTAGTTTCATTTTCAATCACTTCTGCAATAGCTGGAAAATCTGTGCCTATCATCATTGGAATAGGTGTACCTGCAATAGCTATAAACTTAGGATATAACTCATTTGCAGCTGCCACAATATCATGTATTAATTTCTCATCATCACCCATGATAGCTTCCATTTCAGAAAGTCCTGTAATATAGATCATGCTGTCCATATCATACCAACGTGGTTCGTCATGAGTAGTATATGTTGAATTGCACCCTGATGCATCATGCATTACAGTCATCCCACCTAATTCATATAGTGCGGAACAAACACCTGACACATCTGCCGTATATGTTGAAATAAATGCTGATGCCTGTTTCATAAGCAGCAACCACACCTCCATCCTTTGATTTGTATAAGCTTTCGTACATCTTTAGGACATGTAAAAGCTTCTTTCATAAGTCCAGCAAGTCTCGCAATTCCATCAAAACCGTACATGCCGCCGCCTTCTACTATATTTACAAAGTATTCACTTCCTGTAAAATAAGCAGCCTTTTGTCCTATTGCAAGGCTCTTTTCACTACATTTTCTATCCAGAACACCCATCTTTGCATGTACTGTAGCATACACTTTAATATCAGGTTTGTTTTTTACAAGCCAGTCAAAATCTGTCTTGTCCCATTTTGTAAATGAATCTGCATATAGCCTGTCCACATTAAATCCATTTTCTACAAGCAATCGTGCAAGTCCACAAGGTCTTGGAACAGATGTATAATCTATGGAGATCTTTGAACCACCAATGACTTTTTTTGCTTCTTTCAAAGCATTTAAAGCTGCTGACTTTTCATCTGCATATTCTTTTTTTGGTAATCCTAAATACTCTCTCAATGTATTCAAATTTTTTGTTATTTCATCAAATCCATAACATAAAGGCAAATGCAAATGCTTTTGTCCTAATTTGTCTTGCAAATAGTCTCCACCTGGTATTGCAACAGGCAGATAGGATATGTTTGCACAGCTTTCAGCCATATTAAGATATTCATCATAGGTTTTGCAAAAAGTAATATCTTTCAGTTCATATCCATTTTCACGAATGATCCGTATAAGTTCACTGCTTTCATCCGTAGGAATATTGTTACCAATGATATTAATGCTTTTTTTGTTAATTTCCATTGGTTGAAGGATGCTGTATAATTGACGTTTCATTTTCTCATCCGGAGTCAGGCCACTTTTTCTCATAATTGGATCCATATAACAATCCATGAAAGTCACATCCGGATATCTTTTTCGTAATTCTGTGTAAACTAGCTCCAAATCACATCCCATAAAATAATGTATGCAGGCAGTAAATATTAGAACTGCTGGAGGTTTTTGTGGAAGTTTATTGAGTATATCTGATACACCCTCAATAATAAGTTCCTCCATATCACCTTCAAGTACATTATTTTCCTGCACAGCTATAGTTGAGAATCTGTCCAACGTACCCATTTCTGCTGCCGTAAGAACAACTCCTCTTAAACAGTTTGCTGCACACACATATATCTGATGTGACTTTGGAATAAGCATTCCAACATGAACTATATTCCATACTCCCCTAGCAGGAGCGTTATATTGCAGGCCAGATACAAATGGCTCAGGAAATGCAGCATCTTTTATTAAAGTACAGGTACCCGCCTCATCAACGTGTCCAGATACATTTATAAGCATGATATCTCCTTTCCACATATCCTCATGATAATCTCTGCCAGCTTTCTATACTGTTTTGCCATATCACTTTCAGGAAATGCTTCTATTACCGTCTTGTTCAAGGTTTCTGCCTCCTGGACGGCTTCACTTCTGTCCAGAGTGCCAACTATTTCTGAATGAATATCCTCTGCCAATTCGTCCACTTTTTCATATTCATTTTTCACATCTTTTCTGTTAAGAATAAGACCTCCAAGACCAGCATAACCCCTGTTTTTAAAATTTTCTATAGCCATTGCAATATTGGCGGCTGCATGAATAGCCATGTTTTCACCTGAGGTTATAATAAATACTTTATCTGCATAGCCCTTACGCATTGGCATAGAAAACCCTCCACATACTACATCTCCCAATACATCATATATTACCACATCTGGTTTATATATCTCATAAGCACCCTTTTCTTTCAATTTTTCAAGTGCTGCTATAATTCCCCTGCCTGCACATCCAAGGCCTGGATTAGGTCCACCTGCTTCCACACATATGACACCATTATAACCAACAGTGACCATATCTTCTAAATCAAAATTATTCTTCTTTTCTCTTACAAGTTCAAGCACCGTATTCACGTTTCTTTTTTCATGAAGTGAAACTGTAGAATCAGCTTTAGGGTCGCATCCTATCTGCATAACCCTTATTCCTTTATCAGAAAGTGCAGCTGATATGTTAGAAACTGTTGTAGATTTTCCAATGCCACCTTTTCCATACACTGCAATTTTTATCATAATGTGTTTCCTCCATACTATAATTTACTAGTGTTTAATTAACATATTCTTGGAAGCAATTCTCCTCCTGGAGGTGGCAACAATGTTTCAGCACCAATTTCTGTTTTTACAATAACACGTCCTGGCATATCACAAGTGACCTCACCAATGATGGCTGCATCTTTGGAATATTTACCTTTATGTAATGTATCCACAAGTTTTGGAGCAATTTCTTTTGGAGCAAAAACCACAAGTCTTCCTTCACATGCAAGATATAGTGGTTCTAGCCCCAGCATGCCACATACACCTTTTACACCATCTGCTACCGGTATACTCTTTGAATCTAATCTAATTCCGACTTTGCTCTGCTCGGCAATTTCATATAATACCGTACCGACACCTCCACGTGTAGCGTCTCTGATTACATGAATATCTTTTGACGTATCAAACATAGCTTTTACTGTACCCCATAATGGTGCACAATCGCTGGTTACATCTGCTTCAATTCCAAACTCATCTCGTGCCAGTAAAACAGTACATCCATGACGTCCTATATCACCGGTTACAATAATCGCATCGCCTGGTTTTGCATTAAAACCAGAGGTATTAGCATCATCCATAATCTGTCCTATACCTGTTGTTGTTATAAATACTCCATCAACTTGTCCTTTTCCAGCAACCTTTGTATCTCCTGCGGCTATTTTTACCCCTGCTTCCTTTGCAGTCTTTTCCATAGCTGCTGCAATTTTTTCTAACTTATCCATTGGAAAGCCCTCTTCAATGACAAAGGCACAGGACAAATACAGAGGTTTCGCTCCCATACAGGATAAGTCATTTACTGTACCGCAAATGCTTAATTTACCAATATTTCCACCCGGAAATTCCGATGGAGAAACAATAAATCCATCTGTTGTAAAAGCTAGTTTACCTCCCTTAATATTCAATACTGCAGCATCATCTGCTGTGAGATCAGGATTCAAAAAATGAGCTCTAAAAACCTGATCTATTAATTCTGATGTTTGTCTTCCTCCAGCTCCATGAGCTAGTGTAACTGTTTTATCCATTTATTTTTCCTCCATACTGATAATATGCTGAACATGCTCCTTCATTAGATACCATACAGGCTCCAACAGGATGTAGTGGTGTGCATCCTTTGCCAAATACTTTGCAATCCGACGGCTTGCATTTTCCTTGCAAAACATCACCACATCGGCAAGCCGGATTACTTCTTCCCTCTACTTTTCCTAAATGAAATTTGTCTCTGGCATCAAACTCTTTATAAGCTTCTTTCAATTTAAGACCTGAATTTTTGATAATGCCAAGACCTCTCCATTCAGAATCGCAGTCCTCCATAACCTCAGATACAATAGTCTGAGCCGCTTTACTACCTTCATATGTTACAACTCTCGGATAACAGTTTTTAAAAAAGCTTTCTCCTTCTTGTAATTTTGTGATTACTACAGCAAGTGCTGTCATGATTTCATTTGCAGTAAAACCTGTTATTACTCCACTAACACCTTCGTTAACTAAAGACTCACATAACTCCGTACCTGTAATAGCATGTACATGGCCAGGATATAAAAACGCATCTGCGCTATTTTTTAGTGTTTTGTATACTCCCGGCATGGTTTTGTTTGCCGTAAGTAATGCAAAATTTTTAAGTTCTGCACCTTTTGCCTTTTTTACAGCCAGACAGCTGGCAGGTGTGGTTGTCTCAAATCCTACTGATAAGAATACTACCTGCTCATCAAGGTGGTCTCTAGCATACTCATAAGCATCAATAGGTGAATATACTATTTGAACTTTGGCGCCTTTTGATCTGGCTCCAGCAAGGTTCATTTCTGAACCAGGCACTCTTACTAAATCTCCAAAGGTACATATGGTGGCATTATGGTCAAGGGCCAGCATAATAGCTTCATCAATAAAGCCAACGGGTGTAACACAAACCGGACATCCCGGTCCTGATATGAGTTCAATATTTTCTGGTATTATATTTCTGATTCCAAGTCTGAATATCTCATGGGTATGAGTTCCACAAACCTCCATAATACGGATCTTTGGTCCGTCATAGGATTCAATAATTTCCTTTGCGGTCTTTTTAACGTTCTCAGCCATTATAATTCCTCCATGATTTTATCTGTTTCACTCTGATCATCGTTTGTAATTTTTGAAATGGCAATTCCTGCATGAACCATAACGTAATCGCCTGGTTCCAATTCATCGATTAATTCTGCAGATACCTCTCTTTTTGCTCCTGAGGCATCAATTAGAGCCATTCCTTCTTTAATCTTTACAACTCTTGCTGGTAAACCTACACACATAGCTATTCTCCTCCCCTTTTTTCAATTTATTTATATGTTCCATTGCTGCTACTGCCTGACCTAGTGCTATTCCACCATCATTTGGCGGCAGCAAACTATGAATTAAAATTTTAAATCCAAGTTTTCTCAAACGGTCTAGGCTCATTTTTAATAATAACTGATTTTGATATACTCCTCCACTTAATGCTATGGTTTTGATTCCAGTGTTTCTAGAAGCTTGTATACATCCAGCTGCAATCATATCTGACAATTTTTCATGGAAAAAGTAAGCAAGCATCGCTGCATCTTTCCCAGCTAAAGTTTCCTCTATGATTTTCTTTACTAAAACATCTGTTGCCAAAATTAGCTGTCCATTTGAATTCTCATAAACAAGATTTGAAAGTTCAATACTATCCACATCAGTAATTTTGCTGCCACTATTATGGTCTGCATGTTTTTCTTCATAAGCCTCTGCTGCAAATTCAAGGGTAGTAGAAGCTTCCCCTTCAAAAGATGATTGTTTTCTGATATTCAAAATAGCACTTACAGCATCAAACAAACGCCCTGCACTTGTAGATGTTATGCTGTTTATTTTGTTGTCAGCCATCATAAACTGAACATCGCAGTTCTTCTCATCACATAATTTAAGCTGTCTTACAACTTCAGCTGCTTTTTCTTTATCTTTATATATACTGTAAATCATGGATACCGCAATTCTCCAGCCCTCTTTAGCTGACATGTCACCACCAATCTGAACAAAAGGTTTTATGCTGCCAAGCCTTTCAAATCCATCATAAGTAACTTGCAATAGCTCTCCACCCCAAATGGTTGCATCTGTTCCATATCCCGTTCCATCAAATGAAACGCCTATAACTGGATCAGAATAATCATTTTCAGCCATACAAGATAGAATATGTGCATAATGATGTTGAACCTGCAGCACGGGAATTCCAATTTCCTGTGCCATGTAAGTAGTATTATACTTTGGATGCATGTCACATGCCACAATTGTTGGCGTTGTCTCAAGTAAAGTTTCCAATCTTGTAATAGACTCTTTCAATGCTTTTACTGTTCTCAAATCTTCCATGTCACCAACATATGGAGACTGATAAAACAAATCATTTTTACCTATACAAAAAGTATTCTTGAGTTCACCACCAACTGCCAGTACTTCCCCTTTAAATCCGTTTGAAACCATAAACGGAAGCGGCGCATATCCTCTGGAACGCCTTATCATATAAGGTTTTTCTTCAAAGAAATCCATAACCGAGTCATCTGCACGAATACGAATCATTCTGTTATGTGATAAAATAACATCACACATCTTTGATAATTCTGTTATTGCATCATTGTCATCTCTACATATTGGTGCACCTGATGTATTACCACTTGTCATAACCAGGCAATCCGGCATAACTATATCATCATCATATGTAAATATCAAAAGTTGAACAGGAGCATAGGGAAGCATAACTCCAATCTTTGGATTATCAGGTGTCACAGCATCACACACCATTTTGCTTTGCTTTCTTTTCAGAAGTATAATTGGTTTCTGATGACCATCCAGTACTTCTTTTTGAACTTTTGTAACTTCACATTCACGTTCTACAGTTTCCATGTCCCGCATCATAACTGCAAAGGGCTTTGCAGGTCTTGTCTTTAATTTTCTAAGCCTCTCTACAGCTTCCTGATTTGTGGCATCACAGCAAAGATGGAAACCTCCAATTCCCTTTATAGCTGCAATCCCTCCATCATGGATTACTTGTCTTGTATAAGTAATTGCAGTCCTGCCCCGCTCGCCTCTTCCAATTAAGTAAACCTCCGGGCCGCATTCATTGCAGCATACCGGCTGCGCATCATATCTTCGAGTTTCTGCATGAGTATATTCATATTCACACTCCGGACACATTGGAAATTCACCCATGCTGGTACGTACACGATCATAAGGCATGGAATCTAAAATAGTAAGTCTTGGTCCGCAGCACGTACAGTTTATAAAGGGATGAAGATATCGTCTGTTATTCTTATCAAAAAGTTCTCTTTTACACTCTGGACAGATGGCAATATCAGGAGATACAAAAATCTCACCTTGTACATGTTCACTTTCAATAATTTCAAAGTCCTGAAATTTTTCTGACTCTTCCTCTTTATGCACATCAATTTTTAATATTGATGAACGCTTTGGAGGATTGTGTTCTAAATCGTACAAAAAACCCTCTAATTCACTTTCACTACCTTGAGCCCATATTTCCACATAAGGTCCTTTATTGCATACACTTCCCCGTATATGATTTTTATCTGCATGCCGGCTTACTGTAGGTCTAAATCCAACTCCCTGCACAATACCATAGACTCTAATAGATAAAGTTTTATAATCTTTCATATCATACACATCTTTCCTGAAACTGCAAAATGTGGTGTGCCCACATACCTTCCCTTGAAGTTAGGTATTGCACGTTTCAATATATTATCACCTACAATTACATCGTAATTTCCTTGTTCTATAAGTTCTACAAACTGGTCCTCTTCTGTAAGAGAAATATCTTTTGCTTCTTTAAGCTCGTCCTTTAACATAAACCATGAAGCAACTGTTATGTCTGAATTCACATTTTCATTTATTTTATCTCTGATAGAATTTGCTATAACCTGCTGATGTATTACTAAAACTTTTTTACCCTCAAAACTTTTAAACTGTCCTTTCATCTCATCCTGTAACATATCTCCTACCAGCGGATAATAAATTTCATAAGGTGTTCCAAATCTCTCTTTTAAATACTGTGCAGCCTTTAATCCAGCAGGTGATACTACTATATTTTTAAATACACTCCCTGCAGCCTCTACCTTTGACAAATCCGATTCCATACCATAGCAGTAAACATTTTTGAAACCCTCAGATTTTAGTGTCATTTCTATTTTATCTGCTGCCTTTAAATCACTTACATCAAGTGGGATTGTACCAATTACACCAATGCTTTCTTTATCTACTGTGACGCCATCTTTTGCAAAGGTCTCAAACATTTTAAGATAAGCCTTTTCAGCCCCTATATCATATAATTCCATACCAGTAGTTTCTATGGTAATGACCGGTACATCAAGTTTTTTTTCTGACATTTTCTTTATTGCTTTGTAATCAGTAGCAATAACTGAAGGTACCGGAGTTCCGATAATTGCTGCAAATTTTGCTTCCACTTTTTTAGCAGCATCTGCAAGTTTTGCCACAAGCCTGTCATCACGCCCCAGTATAGCATCCATATCACGAAGACCAGCACTGAAAATGGCGCTTTTTTCTGCATTCCATCTAGGCTCATCGAATCCACATACGTTACCAGCACATCCCCCTGCATCACAGATAACTATAATTCCCCCAAGCTTATAAAGAACAGATGCTGCACCAGACTGATCTGGTGCAAAAGGTGGTATGTATTTTCTTAATCCTTTCATCTATGCCTCCTTACCAAAACAATCCAACGAATGTTTCAATTCCTCAAATAATTTTTTTACGCCAGCATACCCAAAGGGCTGAATGTCCTCATTCCAAGGTACATTTACACAATCAGGGTGGTAGTACTCTGCATCCTTGCCAATGGTTATATCAATCTTTTCTTCACTGCAGTCATAATAAATCATGGTAGGTTCAAGATTGGAATAAATCTTAGTCTTAGGACTCAATTTTGCAACTTTTCTGATATAAACAAAGTCTTCAGCCGTAAGACTAGCATATATTTCAGCTACTTTAAATCCATATCTTAAAAGTGCCAAGGAGAGTTCAAAAGAATTAGCATTCATTGCTTCACCTACTGCAAAGGTTATATCAGGATAAGCAGCTTTTAATTCATCTATGGCCTTTTTTGCTTCATCATAATATTTTTGATCATCAAAGCTTGTACCAAGAGCACTGGTGAAAATTTTGTATTGACTTTGTACTTTATCTATCTGATACAGTCGTACAAGCTCTGCTGATGGAATATTCAGTCGTTTCATAATATCATCTGCTGCAAATCTTGCTTCTGGATTCAATACAAGATTAAAATTTGCCTCTCCCATATGCATATATTCATCAAAATCTTTACAGCGGGAGATCTCATTTATTTTCTTCATGCCAATATGGTGCAGCAAATCATATAGTTCTGAGTTTTCCATAAGTGGAGCAAAATATCCCAGTATATTAACTGTATCCAGCTTTTTTTCCATTGGTTTAAGAAGTGAATAAATGGACTGCCTTACATGTACCATAGGAGGCTTACGACCTTCTCTTGTTAATGCATACATATAACAGGGAAGAACAGGAATATTTACCTTATCCATAGCTTTTCTGCAAACACGCTCCATGTCTGTTCCGAGGAGTGCATCAACACATGTAATACAAATCATAACCACTGACGGCATACTTGGTGTACACTTACAAATCTCTTCAACTGCCTGTGGAATATTCTTCAAATGAGCTCCAGTAACAATATCAGTTTCATCCATTACCAAGTAGAACATTCTCTCACTGTATCCACCCTGCTCACTTAATGTTGTCGTATTCCTGCCGCAGCACCCAGGAGCTACTAAAAGCATAACTGACCCTGGTATTGCTAGTCCTGCACGCTTAACTCCAAATCCTTGCGCACCAGGTGAATTAAAAGAAAGAGTTGCTGGTGAACTGTAAATCAAATGGGTATTCGAAATAAGTTCTGCAGGAATATTATCTTTACCTTCTGCGGCTAAGTTTTCTGCTGTAATATAATATGACTCTTTTTTCATTTCATTTCCTCACTTTTAATCAATAATGTGGCTAAATTGAAAAAGCACTTACTTATTGGAAGATTAGGGTCTCCTTCAATAACTGTTTTCCCCATCTCCTCAAAATGATTGATATTATTGTCTCTTGGGATATCACCTACAATAGGAAGATGTTCCTTGCTGGCAAAATCTTTTACTTTTTTTTCTTCATTTTCAATATTTCTATGATTGAATACGATACCAAACACCTTTGCATAACCCCTATCTGCAAAATTTTTAACTGCACTATTTATGTTATTTGCTGCATAGAGGGCCATTTTTTCACCAGAAGTAACAATAAGTACTTTTTCAGCATATCCTTCACGAATAGGTGCTGCAAATCCACCGCAAACTACATCTCCTAAAACATCATAAAGTACAACATCTGGCTTGTACTCTTCAAAAAGATTTAAATCCTCTAATAAATTAAATGTAGTAATAATTCCTCTGCCTGCACAACCAAGTCCTGGTGTAGGGCCGCCAGTCTCTATACACAGAACGCCGCCAAAACCTACTTTTGAAATATCTTCAATTTTTTCTGGATCTGCATCAAATTCTCTCATATAATTCATTACAGGCATTAATGTTTTTCCTCCAAGCAAATTGCTATTGGAATCTGCTTTAGGATCACATCCTATCTGAATAACTTTTTTTCCGAGCTTGGCAAAGGCTGCTGACAAATTACTGGTAATTGTAGATTTCCCAATACCGCCTTTTCCGTATACAGCTATTTTCAGCATTTTATAACCCCCTATGGTATTTCATTTTTATCTTCTTATGTAAAAAAACTCCTCCCGAGTTTGGGAAGAGCTTAAATGCGGTCATAATATATCAATTAATCTTACTTAGTGAAGTTTGTTTCTCCCACTAAGTTCAGATAAGCAACACATAATATATTAATTTTTTACTGCCCGCTCTTTATCTCAGGACACCTTCGCTTCAGAGTGACAAAAATATTAATTTTTAATTAAAATATGAAACAAACGTTTTCCAAATTTTTTATATATTCAGTTTATCACCTAAAATTGGTACTGTCAAGAAATTACACCAAATTCTTCATGACAAAGGCATGAAAAATGAATTAAATTACACTATATCTTCATAGGCTTCTTCCTTTTCTTCTCTCTTGTCAACAATACAGCTATTTAAAATCATACCAATAACAATAAGCAGTATTCCAATTAAGTCAACTCCCGTTGGTATTTTATCATGAAACACAAACACTCCCCCTAAAAGAGTAAATATAACTTCACCTGATTGGGTACATTCCACTGCAGCCAACTTACGCGTATCACTGCTAACTATATCCGTTGCTTTAAAGAACAGTATCGTAGCAATAATTCCGGAGCAAATGGCAACTACAAGAGACTGTACTGCCTGTCCCCTACTTGGTACCCCTACAGACATAAGACCACATATGGACAATATTATCCAAAAAGGCATACTGCACAAAGTCATACCAAATACTCTTTGAAATGTGGTAAATTTGTTTTCACAGACTTCTATCATCTTTCGATTGCCTAAAGGATATGAAAAAGCTGCTATAATTACAGGAATAATTCCTATCAAAGGTTTTATACTGGATATTTCCTGTATCTGCTGAAACTGCATTAAAAATATTCCAAATAAAATTAGCAGCGAAATGGATAACACTTTTTTAGGAATTTTATTTCTTACTTTAAAAACTTTATTATCCCTTTTTACAGCTTTAAAAAATAAAGGAGAAAGAAGCCCCCCTGCAATTATTGTTATTTGCCATGTTCCAGCAACTAACCATGAAGGACCATATATTGAAGCAAAACTTAAAGGTGCATAAAATAATCCAAATCCTACTGTACTCCAGACAATCCACTTCATAGGTCTTTTTATTATATCACTTACCACTTCAGATAACTCATTTTTAACAATCATGATAACAAATAAAATTGGAAGGGTGAAAATGTATCTTAATGAAGAACTCCATATCCAACTTCCACCATGAAAATTCATTTGTTGATTAAGCACAAAAGTAAAGGCAAAAAAGAATGAAGCTGTTATTCCCAGTATAATTGCTTTTTTCACTACTATTACTTCCCATCTATAATTTCTATACAATATATTATACATATGTATGTTATTTTGTACAACATATTATTGATAATATTTTACTTAATTCAAAAATTATTATAGAATTGTAGATGTTGTAATGTAAAAATCGCTATATAAGGAGTTAAACTCATGAAAAATTTGAATTTAATTATAGGCACTAAGTTAAAAAATATACGCCTTAGGAGAAACTTGAGTTTAGATGATGTATCAAAGCTAACCGGGGTAAGCAAAGGAATGTTAGGCCAAATAGAAAGAGGCCTATCAAATCCAACCGTATCTACTTTGTGGAAAATCTCAACTGGATTAAAAGTATCTTTTTCATCCTTTATCAATGAAAAAGAAGACGATCTAAAAGTAATACATCAGGATGACATTGTTCCCTTATTAGAAGACAATAATAGAATGAAATTATATTCAATATTTCCATTTGATAATAATAAAGGATTTGAGATATTTACTATAGAATTAGAACCAGGATGTAACCACGCATCTACCCCACATAATGATGATGTTGAAGAATATATTATTGTTACAGAAGGTACAATGGAGTTAATCATAAATGACAATAGTTTTACACTGCAAAAAGGAAATTCTATTAAATTTATGGGAAATAAGCCCCACTCCTATAAAAATACAACTACTAAAAAAGCAGTATTCCAAAATATAATAATGTATTATAAGTAAATACAGCCTAATTTTAAACTAAAAGCTATGAAATTTGAAGAAAATTGTACATTTTACATATTTATTTTGATCAATAAACTTCAAATTGAGCAAAATAAATTTGATGAACTTATAATTAAACGTTAATTGGAGGTAAATATTATGAGTAAAAAATCTTTATTAGTCATCGATTGTCAAAATGATTTTATAACTGGCAGCCTTGCATGTAAAAATTCAGAAAATGCTATACTGCATATTATAGATTTTATAAGTAAAAATCCTGATCTTAATGTATTCTATTCCTGTGACTCTCACGAAATGACAAATAAGTCATTTCAAAAAAATGGTGGAATGTGGCCCATTCACTGCGTAGAAGGCACTGAAGGAGCTTTACTTTCTGAAAAATTCACTCTTGGAATAAAGGATAGAAGTAAATCTCCACAAAATCCTGAAATTATCTTTAGAAAAGGTATGAACGATGATGTTGAAGAGTATTCGGCCTACAATGCACTAAATATTAAAAATAAAAGACTCCACGAGGTACTTGACAAAAACATTATAATATGTGGAATTGCCAGCGAGTACTGTGTTAAAGAAACGATACTTGATCTCGTGAAAAATGGATTCAACGTGACTATTCTTGCAAATGGCCTCGGATACGTGGATGAAACTGAACATATAAATACTCTAAATGAGTTTAAAGAAAAAGGCATGAGCATTATTTTCTAATGCTCTAATTGATGCTGAAAAAATAAACCTGAAGCTATTTATCATAACTTCAGGCTATTTAAACTCATTTATTGTCTGCAACTTTTGTATAATCCGTAATGCCCAGTCTATTTCCAAAGGGATCTTCAAATTCAACGGTAATTCCCGTTTTGATTTCAAAAGGTTCCGATAGAAATTTTACTCCTTTGGCTTTTAATTTTTCATATTCTGCCTTTACATCATCCACCACAAACCATATAGTTGGTTTTGTATCTGGGAATTTTGATTTGTCTTTTAAAATTATGGCCGGTTCCTGCTGTCCAACTTTATAGGCTGTCATACCCATATTGGAGAAGTCAAATTTAACATCTAGCCCTAGAACATTTCCATAATAATCTTTTGCCTTTTCAAGGGAGTCAACAGGAAGTAAAAAGTTATCATAATCTTTCATATATATCACCTCTTTTTTAATAAATTCTAATTGCAAATAATATATCTATAAAGAAGTAAAATGCGAAAGCATATTTAAAACACTTATAAAAATAATCCTTTTTTATTGATCTTAAAATTAATAATAAAAAAATAAATACAGCTATAAAAAAGCCATATACCTGCCATATTGGTACATTCAAAAATTTTGCAATTAAACCTTCGTCATTAATTGGGAACATATTGTAAGGATTGATAATTATAAATAATAGATATGCAATTAACCTTGTAAGGCACATAGTTATAGCAAAATACATACCTATATACACTTTTTCCCTATTTCTAAAGATATAGACAATAATGCATCCAATTACCGCCAATATTAAATTAATTGCTGGTCCTCCAAGACATCCCCATAAGTTTTCCAAACCATTTTTAGGCTCTGTATAACTAAAAACGAATTTCGCAGGTATTCCACTTAACTCAAAACCTATAAAATGTCCAAATTCATGAATTGGTGTAGCAATTAATGTGATTGCCAAGAAAACAAGCTTGCTTAACCTAGAGTCAATGTCCATATTAACTTCTTTAATACTCATATCATTTAACCCCCTACTATTTACAAATAATAAAGTTCAAATATCAAATATTGTTGATTTTCAGCTAAACTGAAAGTTTTCATCATTTGTTCTCTGTTATTTAAACTTTATGCTCTTCCTAATGCTCACTTATCTACCCGAATACACCAAGTTCTTTTTTAAGTACTGCGTCCTCAACTTTATTATAATCCACAGCAATCATCTCTTTCCATTAAAATATAAACAGAGTTCTTGGTTTCAGGTGGAGTTCTTTTCTCCATCTGAAACTTAGAAATCGTTATCCAGGGGCGTAGCAGCCGTTATCCCCCACTTTATAAGAAAAGCAGATATCCCAGGTGACAGTCGCTTTCGCTGTGTGCGATGGAGGTATTACGGCTGGTAGCCATCGGATAAAATTTAGTATTAGTTTTGCCATGAATTACAATTCTATACAAACTTATGTTCTTTTTTATTGCATAGGAGTATATATTGATTTTTCCTATAGAAACTCCATAATGATTTTTGTTTTCAAATAGTCCGTAATTAATATCTACAGCTAGATATTACTAGTAAACTTAATCTATTTATCCAAAAATGGCTATTTTGAATTTTGTATTTATATAAAATTCAATCTATAATACATCTTACAAGTTATGATGGAAAGAAGTAATTAAGTACGTTGCAAAGAGAGTCAGTGGTTGGTGTAAACTGTCTGATGTGCTTTATGAAATACATTCCTGAGCTGTAGGCTGAAATTTTTTAAAGTAAGCTGATCCGAGTAACTCTCGTTAAGAGTAAGAGATGAGCAATAGATTTATTTGTTCAAATAGGGTGGTACCACGATTATTTCGTCCCTTAATCGCAGGTGCTTTTTTTATTTTTCAAATTTATTTTGCTCAAGTAGGGTGGTACCGCGACTTTTTCGTCCCTTGTGTAGGGGCGTTTTTTTGTACAATTTTTAAGTAATTTCAATTAATATTTGCCGCAGCACTTTAGCACTAAATACTTTTACAGTGTACACTGTAATTCTGTACATTGTCGCTGTATAGAAAACACTTGCAACCTGAAGCTGGAACTTACTACTGGAACTTACTACTAAAACTTGTAAACTACACAATGTGTGCATTATTCAATATGAATTGTGCATTGTGAACTGTGAATTAAATAAATAGGGGGTTTTAAAATGAACGTATCTTTAATAATCATCATCTGCTATATATCCATGTTATTTGTAATAAGTTTTATTGCTAAAAAGAAAGCTCAAGGGGGTGGCGAAAGCTATACTTTAGCCAGTAGACAGCTTACAACTCCACTTGTAACCTGTTCACTTATAGGCCTTGCTATTGGCGGTGCTTCAACCATAGGGGTGGCTGAACAAGCTTACGATGTAGGACTTTCAGCAGGTTGGTACTGCACAGCCTGGGGAATTGCAGCTATAGTTATGGGACTTGCAGCTGCAAGTAAATATAGGGAATTCAATGTATCTACTGTTCCTGAATTGTTTTCAAAATTTTATGATGAAAAAGGTGTTGCTGTATGTGTAGCATGCCAGATAATTATTCTCATTGTAGTTGTGTCTCTTCAATACATTGCAGGTGGAGCTATTTTATCTTCACTTTTGCCTGGTATATTCACTATAAAAACAGGTATGATAGTAAGTGCTTGTGTATTTGTTGGCATAACCTTTATAGGAGGAATGTGGTCTGCCGGGTTATGTAATTCATTTAACGTTCCTTTAAAATATACAGGAATTATACTATGTACTATATTAGCTGTATCAAAAAGCGGAGGAATTCAAAATATAAAACTTCATCTTCCTCAAAGTGTACCTTATTTCAGCCCTATTAAAGGAGTTGGTACATGGGTAATTTTAGGTTGGATACTTGTTATGACTACACAAGTCTTGTCTATGCAGGGTCCTGTACAATTGGCCTTTGCCGCTAAAGATGCAAGGACTGCAAAAAAGAGCTTTATACTTGGCGGTCTTCTTATGATTCCAATAGGCTTTTTATGTGCTCTTATAGGCATGGCTGCAAGAACTACTTTTCCCCACGTAAGTGCTACTATGGCACTTCCTAAAATGATTTTGTCATTAAACCCTGTAGCAGCAGGAATAACTTTAGCGGCACTCTGGGCAGCAGATGTTTCTACAGCCTGCAATTTGCTTTTAGGTGCATCTACCCTATTTACAAATGACATATACAAAAAATATATAAATCCTAAAGTAAATGACAAAAAGCTTTTAATAATGACTAAATCCTCTGTAGTTCTTTTAGGTATATTTACTTTTATACTTGCTCTTTCCATGTCAGGTATATTAAAAACTATATCCATGGGCTTAAGTCTTTCTACTGCATTTACACTTATATTTTTATTTACCATGTTTGCTCCTAAACTTTGCAAAAAAAGTTCTGCTTTTTTCACTACCCTAGCAGGAGTAGTAGCCCTATTTTTATGGCAATTAATACCTTCCTTTAGAATATTTCCTCATGTAATATTTATGGAATGGCTTGTATGTCTTGTAACCTTTATGCTTACATCAGTACTTGATAAAAGATCAATTATGAATATAGATACCATAGATGAAATAAATGAAATGGTGTAAAAAAGTAAGGAGGTAACCCTCCTTACTTTTTTACGCTCAATCAATTATAGTGCCTGGATTTAAAATCTCATTTGGATCAAATACTTTTCGTATACCCTTCATAATTTCAAGCTCTCGTTTTGTAAACTGCAGCGACATGTGTTTCTTTCTTGTTTTTCCTGTACCATGTTCTGCTGTTATTGTACCACCATATTTTAGTGCAGTTTTATACATTTCCTCTTTTAATTCCTCATAATATGAAGGCAATTTACCGTTATCACCCATAATAAAATTGTGTATATTTCCATCTGCTATATGTCCCAAAGACAAAATATGATTTCCATATTTCTCTCCAAGTGCCGTTATATCATCAAAAAAATCCGGTACAGTTGAAGGTGGAACTGCTATGTCAAGTGCATCTGCTATATTGTCCTTATAAGGACCATATGCATTGCTCCTTATTGCCAAAATATTTCTCTGTTCCTTTGTAGTTTCCGCTATTATACTGTCCACTGCATTGTGTTCTTCACATATTTCTACAATTTTTTCGCTACTGGCATAAAGTGCATCTTCTGTAGGCTCATCAATCATGAAAATTAAATCTACAGATCCTTTATTTGCAGGCCACTTAGTTCCAAGCTGCTGTGCAGCATTTTGTGCAATGATTTTATCCATATACTCCACAGCAAGTGGTGTAATTCCCTCTTGAAGTATACAAGGTACTGCATCACAAGCTTCACGCCTTGTATCAAAAGAAACCAACAGTGTTCCATTATATTTATTTTGTGCATAAAGCTTTAATGTTACTTTTGTAATTATACCTAAAGTTCCTTCACTTCCAATCAACATATGTAAGAGATCATAGCCCATATTGTTTTTTATAAGTTTTCCTCCTACATTCACTATTTCACCTGTAGGTAAAACTACTTCCAAAGCTTTAACATGATTTCTCATGATTCCGTGTTTTACAGCTTTTGTACCGCCAGCATTTGTTGCTACCATACCTCCAATTTGAGCTCCTTCATCCCCAGGATGTATAGGAAAAAATAGCTTGTCCTGCTTATTTAGTTCTTCTAGTAAATCTGCCAGGGTAGCTCCTGCTTCAATTGTAATCATCAAATTTTTTTCATCAAATTCAACAATCTTATTTAATCTTTCAAGTGACAAAATTATGCTGGATTCTGTAGGAATAACTCCTCCAACTACACCTGTACCACCGCCCCTTGCAACTACAGGTGTCAAAGTCTTATTTGAATATTTTAATATCTCCGATATCTCTTCTGCAGAACCAGGTTTAACTACTACACAGTCCTTACATGCTTCAGGACGAAGCAGAGGTTCTGTTTCATCATAAAGATATCTCTGCATCTTAGACAAGTCATATGTAATCCAATCTTCTCCCACAATACTTTTTAAACTTTCAATTATTTCACTTTTCAATATTATTTCCCCCTTTTTATTTGACAAATTCTTTCATCTTGCCTTTTAGTCAATTAATTAAATCTTATAATATTTTACATTTACAGCGCCCCAATTAAACAAAATAGATAAAAAAAATATATCAGCTTATCTTTACTGATATATTTTAACGTACAAAAAAACAGCTCTTTTCGCTGGGGCGAAAAGTCTGCCGCGGTACCACCCATTTTTTTACTTAATTAACATAACGGTTAAACAACCGATTAGACCTACTAAACATTCAGTCCACAGCTCCAGGGTGAGTTTCAACATGTATATTTATGGGTTTTCACCTTACCCCACTCTCTGTAAAAAAATATTAACATATCTAATTAATCCTATCATAGCTTTTATCTTTAAAGATGAGTTTACTATAAGTTTTGGTTACTGTCAATAGCCTAAAAATAAATTTTTTTATAATAGACAATCTCGCTTATAGTGTACTCTTAGCTATCCTCCATTTGCATACAAAATTCATATAAACTTGAGTTTTTGTATACATTAATGGTATAATAAAAAACATTAGTAAGTTTTCTTTAAACTTAATAATGTTTTAAGGGGGAAAATGCATTGAATAAAAAAGCCTTATCTGTTATTATAACGTTTGCGTTAGTAGGTTCTACTTTCAGCAATGTTTTCGCTTCTTCAGCCAGTACGTCTGAAGAATTAACACAAACTCAAAATAACAAAAAGGAACTCCAGGTAAAAGTTGATACTTTAAATAAGCAGATTGATGGAGTAATCGGAAAAATTGATAGCAATAAAAAAGATATGAATACTATTGCTAAGAACATTAAAAATACACAGATCAAATTGTCAAAAGCACAAGATGATTCAAAATCGCAAAATGATTTATTTAAAAAAAGAGTAAAAGCTATGTACACAACCGGTACAAACGGTTATCTCCAGGTACTTTTATCTTCAAACAACTTAAGTGATTTTATATCCAGAGTTGACTCAATCTCAAGAGTAATGAAATTCGACAATCAAGTTATTACAAAACTAAAAGGAAATGAACAAGCTATACAAAGTCAGCAAAAAGCTTTAAGTGCTGAAAATGCTAAATTAGAATCTTTAAAAGTAAGTAATGAATCTACTTTGTCAAAATTAAATAATGACATACAACAACAAAAAGAACTATTAAGTCAGGCTACCGCAAAAGAGCAGCAGTTAATAGCTCTTCAGACTGCTCAGAAGGCTCCTCAAATACCTGAAATAAAAGCTTCTTCACCTACCTTATCTCGTGGTGGATCAGGTTCACTTTCATACTCACAAGCAATTACTATGGAGGCAACTGCATATTGTGGAGATGCTATCACAGCATCAGGTTCTGCAACTGTAAGAAATCCAAATGGGTACAGCACTATTGCTGTTGATCCTCGAGTTATTCCACTGGGAACAAAAGTTTATGTAGAAGGATATGGATATGCCGTAGCTTGTGACACTGGTGGAGCTATAAAGGGAAATATAATAGATTTATTTGTAAATTCGGAGGCAGAAGCAGAAAACTGGGGCAGAAGATCTGTCACTGTATATATACTTAATTAATATGTACAGGTAGTATTGTGCTGCTATTTTACCTAAAAGGTAAACACTTGGGGAGATTTTCTCTCCCCTACCTTACGAGAAATACATATTTATCATCTTAACATATAATAAATCATATGCCTGTAAAGTTCAGGTATCACCTCAAAGGAATAAGGCACATTTAATCTTTCAGTATATTTGTGCAGGTCTTTTCCCTGTCCACCAAAAATCACTACAGGAATATTTAACTTAGACAGTTCTTTTACTGGAAGTTTATATATTATGTCATATCCAACTATATTCGAAATCAATTCAGTAAGTGGTATATCTGGGTTAATTCCTGTATAACTTGCATCAGATATACCCATAAAATAATTAGTTTTTACAATGCTTTCCTGAAATTTTTCTCCTGCATACTTAATTGTACTATCTACAGCATTTATAAATTTGCCATCCTCACTATTTTCAGCTTTTAAATGTTTATGCGGATAATAAGGAGGAATAAATGAAATTATAATCATAGGTCTTTTATTCTCATATAGTTCATAAGTTGCCTTTACTATATTTATAGCTATAGTTTGATTATCCATTTTCTCATTTTTCCATTCTTTTACCTTTTCATCTATGTACTTTTCAAAATCCTTATGTATGCTTTTAACTTCACATAACATCTCTTTATAAGTAATAACACAAGCTTCTATATTATCAAATTTCAATTTTTGTGAGGATTTCTTTGCAAATTTTTCTCTCTTTTTTGAAATATCCTTCAAAACATTCTCAAAGGCATTCTGAGCCAGTTCTTTTAAATTAGATAGTATTTCATCATAAGATGCCTGAAGAGTCAATATATTATAATATGCGGTGGAATACAATGGGCTCTGTACAGAATACATCTCCTTTAAATCCATTTGCTTTAAACACATAGGCGGTGGAGTCACAGTATCATAAACGCTATCTGAGAGATCTGGATTACATTCCATTAATTTGTTTATCTCTGAAACTAGCAAATTTGGATTCAATCCTCTTAAAGATTCCCCTACATGAGTTTCTTTTCCCACACAAAAAAATAAAGGCATAATTTTACCTACACTACCTATATATAATCTCTTGCCTTCTTTTTCTCCTCTTTCAGGTATACTTGGCTCTGATATTATCATACCACAGTAATTGTACTTCCTCTCTTCCTTTAATTTAAGAAGAAATGGAGCTGCAGCAATCATTCCTTCGGAATTACTCTCTTCACCAGGAACTACTAAAAGTAATAAGTTTCCCTTAAAGTTTCTCTCTTTACTGAATTCTCTTAAAAGTTCCATATTGAGGGCCACTCCAAACTTCATATCTGCAGTCCCCCTTCCAAATATCCAATCTCCTGATTTAAAATCCTCCATAGCATCTTCATCTAAATTCAATTCTGAGATTCTTTTAGTACATTCATCTACATCAAAAGCCATAGATTTTAAATGTCCAAATTCTTCTACTCCAACTACATCCAAATGACCTGAAAGTATAAACGAATTTGGTGAATTTTCATTTCCATTTACTACTGCCCATACAAAGCTTCTTCCTAAAGGATCATCTTCAATTTGCTCTATTCCTAGATTTTCAGGATTGTCCTTAAAATAAGGTATTTCCAAAATTTTTTCATATATTTTTTCTGCTGCCGCACACTCTTCTTTTGTACCAGATATGCTTGGCACAGATATTAGTTCCCTCATTGTATCGTATACATTTTTCTTAAAGCTCATTTTTGGCCTCCTCAATATAACTGAAAACTTTCAATTACATCTAAGTATACCATTATTTTTATATAAATGTTAATTTACAACAAAAAAAATGAATTCAACCACATAATTTGCTGAATTCATTTTTTAATCAATTCTATGAGTACTTTTTACAATAAGGATTTGTCAGGAGTTACAATTATTTTTACATGTTTTTTCTTTTCAGGTCCTGTAAGTGTTTCAAATCCTTCTTTTACAATGTCCTCAAGTGCTATTCTCTTTGTAATATATCCGTCTGTCTTTATTCTTCCATCATTCATAAGTGCTATTGTAGAAGGAAATTCATGTCTGTAGGCAAGAGTACCAACTACCTTCTTTTCTGTAAATACAAGATCATTTGGATTGATTTCTGCATTTTTCTCCCATACGCTGGTTATTACCGCAGTACCTTCATATTTTAAAGCTTGAATTGCCGTATTAATCCCTACATTTGCACCTGTTGTTTCAAAAGATGTATCCACGCCTACGCCGCCTGTAAGTTTTTTAATTTCTTCAATTACATCTACCTCATTTGGATCTAAAACTACATCTGCTCCAAATTTCTTAGCATATTCCTGTCTTACAGATTTTCTCTGAAATACAATTACAATTCTTGCCCCTGATGCCTTTAAACACTGAATAGTTGCAAGTCCTATAGGTCCTGCACCTAAAACCAAAGCAGTATTTCCTGTAGTAAAGTTTCCAACTCTTAGAGAATGAAGGGCAACTGCCATAGGCTCAACAAGTGCAGCCTGCTCATAGTCCATAGTATCTGGTATCTTATGGACAAAATCTTCAGGAAATACTGTGTATTCAGCAAATCCGCCGCCGCTTCCACAAAGTCCATGAAATCCCAAAGCTTCACATAAATTATATTTTCCTTCAAGACAAGCAGGACACTTTCCACAGGCAACTATAGGTTCTACAATAACTCTATCTCCTGCTTTAAATTTTGTAACCTTGCTTCCTATTTCTACTACTTCTCCTGAAAACTCATGTCCTAAAACTACTGGTGCAGTACTCTTGCTTAAAGGATGTGGCGTACCTACTGGAATAAATATAGGTCCTCCTAAATACTCATGCAAGTCAGAACCACATATACCACACCATTTCACTTTAATTTTTACAGCATTTTCTTTTACCTTAGGTTCCTCAATTTCCTCTACTCTTACATCTTTTTTATCATACCACAATACAGCTTTCATAATTATCTCTCCTTTTTTATAATAGTATGGCAATATTAAAATTTACATATACCTGTTAATATATTCACTATATTTTATAAGCAAAAGCCATACCAAAAACAAGAAACCTGTTAAAAAGACATTTAAAATCACTATGTGCCATTATGACACATACTTAGTGTCCTATTTTGAGAATCTTACTCTTTTCTGGTCATTTTGACACACTTTTTATTCCATACTTTTTCATTTTTCTATACATGGTAGATCTACTGATATTTAAAGATTTTGCAGCTTTTAATATATTTCCCTTACACTTTTTAAGTGCATTTTCAATGTTTTCTTTTTCTAAAACATCCATTGGAAGCACACTAATATTTACTGGATCAGAGGAGACATTTTTTTCATAAACTTCTTTTTCTAAATAATCCAAAGGGGCCATCTTATCCTCACTTAAATAGTAATCCCTCTCTATTACATTTCTAAGTTCTCTAACATTTCCAGGCCAATCATAAGCTTTAATCTTTTCTATGTATGCTTTTTCCACTACTTTCTTCTTACACAAACTTTTAGAATTCAATTCTTCCATAAAATATTTAATTAAAAGCTCTATATCTTCTTTTCTTTCCCTAAGTGGGACAGTTTTTATATTCATCACACTCAATCTATAATAAAGGTCACTTCTGAAATTTTTCTTTTTAATTTCATCCTTGAGCACCCTGTTTGTAGCTCCTATTATCCTTACATTTAGCTGTTTTTCATAAGTTCCTCCAACTCTTGTAATTTTATTATTATCAAGAACCCTTAAAAGCTTTGACTGTATATCAAGAGGAAGCTCTCCTACTTCATCCAAAAAAATAGTTCCTCCATCTGCTAATTCAAACTTTCCAGGCTTTCCTTGCTTTAAAGCTCCCGTAAAAGCTCCTTTTTCATAACCAAAAAGCTCACTTTCTACAAGTTCTCTAGGTATAGAACTACAATTTATAGCTACAAAAGGGCCTTCACATCTTTCACTATAATTGTGAATAGATTGAGCTAAGAGTTCTTTTCCAGTGCCACTTTCCCCTTCTATTAAAATATTGCATTCACTTCTTGCTGCTTTTTTAGCAAATTTTATTATTTCTTTCATTTTAGAATTAGCAGTAACTATATGGTCAAAATTATAGGAAGCAGTATATCCCATAACTTTTTTAACAAGTTTGTGATAATATTTGCATTCTCTAAAAGTTATAACTATTCCCATTATTTTATTTTTCACTTTCATTGCCAATACACTTATAAGGCATTTGATTCTACTGCCTTCCACATAAAAATCACATTCTATATCATTACAATTATCTGCCCTGCCATTTAGTATATTTTTAAAATCCACATTATGTATAATACTTGTAATATTTAACTTTATTGCTTTTTCACTTTTCATATTTAGAATATTTAATGCCTTGTCATTTATCTTCTTTATATTTAATTTGTTATCAAGTACAATCATACCTTCTGTTACCGAGTCAAAAGTGGTATTCATAAGTTTATTTGAAATAGTAAGGTCAAACTGAGTTTCTATAGCGTGAGCTGCTACTGTAACAATACCCAAAGTATGCAAATGTGCATCATAATAATTTCCTGACATATTAATACACCCTACTACATCCCCATCTTCATTGTGAATAGGTGCTGCAGAACATGTCCATGAATGCTGTTTTACACCATAGTGTTCTGCTCCAATAGTTTGTATTGGCTTGTCCAAATACAGTGCAGTACCTATAGCATTAGTTCCCACTTCTCTTTCTGTCCAGAGAGAACCTACTACAAATTTCAATTTATCTGCCCTTTTCAGTATTTTACTATCCCCCAATGATTCTATGACATATCCTTCTTTATCCACTAGCATAATTACAAATCCAGACCCTGCTACAATATCATATAGGCTTTTTACTACAGGTTTTGCAATAGAAATTAGATCTTCATTTTGTTCCAGTCGATAAGCAATACTGCTGCCTGTAAGAATACTATTTCCTCTACCATTTAAAGGATCTACCTCGTAATTTTTGCACCTTTGCCAGGATTCAGCGATTTCAGGCCGTACTGCACTATTTAAATATCCTTCTTCTATAAAATCTTTCCAGGCCTTAGCTATAAATTTTATATAGTTTTCCATAAGCATCACCTAATTAATTAAAAGTTTTTCCAGTAAAGTTTCATATATTGGTTTAGACTTTAATATATAAGCAGTCAAATAAGAAATTACTGAAATAATAGCAATAGGTAAAAGATTGCTAAAAGATCCTGTCATTTCTACAACAAGTATACTGCCACTCATAGGCGCCCTTATAACTGAAGAAAAATATCCTGCCATAGCAAGAATTATAAAGATTCCAATGTAAGAACTATTAATATGAAATAAGTAAGTAGCAGCACTTCCATATATAGCTCCTATTAAAGCTCCTACAGTAAATAATGGTAGAAATATTCCTCCTGGAGTTCCTGAACCACAACATATCATTGAAAACATAAATTTACAAACAAGTAAAATCACAAGCATTTTTATTGCAATATTACCTTTTGCAAGAGACATTATAAGCATATTTCCTTCTCCTAAAATCTGAGGCAGTAAAAAACCTATAAAGATTGATATTGCTAAACAAAACATTGGTCTGAACTGTATAGGAATCCATTTTTGCATAGAAAATATATTTTGTGCTTTTACTAACGCTCTATTAAAACCAACTCCTAAAACACCTATAATAATCCCAAGTACAATAATAAATAAATAACAATTTAATGGCAACCTGGGTACATTTCTAAAATCAAAAACAGGCTTAAAACCAAAAAATTGATAGGAAATAAAATTTGAAGCTACTGCAGCAGAAAATGCTGAAATCAAAATTGTAGGCGACAGTTTTTTTGAAATCTCCTCTAGTGCGAACATCGTTCCAGCCAGTGGAGCATTGAAGGCAGCAGCGATTCCAGCACTAGTACCACTTACAATAAGATATTTTTCTTCTATTTTTATTCTTTTTAAAATTTTTGAAAAGCCTTGCCCAACTGCTGCACCTAATTGAACAGAAGGTCCTTCTATGCCAAGTGAAAGACCTGTCCCAATAGCAAGAAAACTCCCTACAAATTTCCCCAATATTACTTTCCACCATGTCATATGAAGCTTTTCAAGTAATACACCTTCAACTTGTGGAATACCACTTCCCCTAATTGCAACATTCTTTTTTGCAATCAAACCAATTATATAACCTATTGTAATTAAAAATATAATCCAAACTGGAATTAGCCAATGCTTTAAACCGATTGTTTTATAAGTATTCACTAAAAGATATCCTGATTTATCCACTAAAAATCTCAAAAAAGATATTATAAGACCTGTTAACATTCCAACAATAATACTTTCAAGTATCCTTTCTAACTTAAAACTATTTTCATTAAGTAACGCTGTATATTTATTTCTTTTATCGCTCATTTCCATCTGATTTTTCATTTTCCTTTCTAACTAATTAAATATGTACACAATTTACTAATGCCATACTCCTGCACTTCATGTTCATTGTACCATAAAATGGAGCATATTTTATTCTGTTTCTCCCAATAATATTTTGATTCCAATTATTGGAGTATAGCCAACTATTATTTGATTTCAAGCAGATATAGATTGTCCTCCAATTGCTTTTAAGTAAATTATTAAATATAATACTAATATACCACTATACTACAGGTTTTCTATTTTGAAAGTTGGCTTATGTGCAAACATATTTCTACAATATAGTATAAGTTTAAATTTCAGTTGAAAACTCTATATTTAAAATATAATTGGAGGGAAATTATGATCGAATTATTAGGGGTAAACAAAAGCTACAATTCATCTTCAAAAGCAGTAAACAATCTAAATCTAAGTATACCCGATGGAGAAATATTTGGATTTATAGGTCCAAATGGTGCTGGAAAAACTACCACTATAAAAATGATGACAGGAATAATAAAAGCAGATAGTGGAAGTGTAAGAATAAACAACATAGATATAAATGAAAAACCAATAGAGGCCAAATATCAATTTGGTTTTGTACCTGACAGCCCAGATATGTTCTTAAGACTTAAAGGTATAGAATACTTAAATTTCATGGCAGATATATATGGAGTGAAATCTGAAGAAAGAACAGCTAAAATTAAAAATTTATCCAAGAGGTTTGAGATATCAAATGCTTTAGGAGACCAAATTCAAAGCTATTCCCACGGCATGAGGCAAAAAATAATAATTATAGGTGCTCTAATCCACAATCCAAGTGTTTGGATATTAGACGAACCTATGACAGGACTTGATCCTAAATCCTCATATACATTAAAAGAAATGATGAAAGAACATGCAAGTGCAGGAAACACCGTATTTTTTTCAACTCATGTTTTAGAAGTGGCAGAAAAATTATGTGATAGACTTGCAGTTATAAATAAAGGCTCCCTCTCATTTTCCGGAACTTTTCAAGAGTTAAAAAATAAGTTCAATGAAAATGAAAGCCTAGAAAATATTTTCTTGGAGATGACTGGCAATGAATAATTATATAGTTTTAACTAAAGTATTGTTAAAAAACGGAAGTAATTCTGCAAGTATGAAAAAAAATAGTAATATTAAAAAAGCAGCCCTCTGGATAATTATTTTACTAGCCCTCTTACCTACTATAAAACTATTTTCTCTTTTTATATCGTCAGCTTATGACTACCTCTACAAAATAGGTCAGCAAGGCTTAATTTTATCTCTTGGTATATCTTTTACAAGTGTATTTATATTCTTTTTTGCCATATTTTATTCTATAAATGTACTATATTTTTCAAAAGATATAGACCTTCTTCTGCCACTACCCTTAAAGCCTTGGGAAATTCTACTTTCCAAGTTCACTGTAATACTCATATATGAATATCTTACTGAAATTTTTATACTACTTCCCATTTTGCTAATCTATGGATATAAAGGAAGTTATAATCCGCTTTATTTTATATACAGTGCAGTACTATTTTTAATAGTACCTATTATACCTATAGCTGCAGCTTCAATTTTGAATATGGTAATAATGAGTTTTACAAATATAGGTAAGCATCGTGATATTTTAAAAATTTTAGGTGGAATTTTTGCAATGTTATTTGCAATAGGTTTAAATATAGTACTTCAAAAAATGACTGTATCCTCCCAAAATTATGAAAACATATTTAAGATGATAAATGAAGGAAATAATTCTTTAGTATCTCTTTCAAATAAGTTTTTTCCAGGGAGTACATTGTCTGCAAGTTCTCTAGTATATAGTTCAAGCTTTAAGGGATTTGAAAACTTAATTTTATTTATAGTGCTAAATATTCTTGTAATTTCACTATTTTCAGTACTTGGTCAATATTTGTATTTTAAAGGTGCTCAAGGCGGCAGTGAAATTTCTGCAAAGAGAAGAGAACTGGATTATTCAAAATTAAATAAAACTTCCTCTAAAAATTCTAAATTTAAAGCTCTACTACTTCAGGAAATGAAATCTATTTTCAGAACACCTGTGTATTTTATGAATTGCATTTTAGCAAATATTATAATACCTATTGTACTTTTTATACCATTTTTAGTTCAACCGGACTCTTTTCACAAATTAAATGTTCTAGTGAATATTAAGGTAACCTCAACTACTACAATGATTTGTATCGTAGTATCTCTAGCTGCAGGATTAATTTTGGGAGCTTCCAATTCCATAACTTCCACAGCCATATCAAGGGAGGGAGAAAACATATTTGTAAAAAAATACTTACCAGTTTCCTACAGTACTCAGATTATGGTAAAAGTGATTTCTGGTGTTCTTGTTGGAATTGCAAGCATATTTTTAGTCTTAATAGGATTGACTTTACTTGTAAAACTGCCTATATACTTCTCAGTTATTTCACTTTTAGTTAGTTTTATAGGAATACTGCTTACCTCCATGACTGGAATTTTAATTGATTTGAAATTTCCAAAACTGCACTGGGATAACGAAGTAAAAGCTGTAAAACAAAATTTCAATACCTTTATAAATACTATAATTAGCTTTATAGTCACAGGTATATTAATATTTTCAATGATTAATTTTTACAGCTACCTAAATGAAGTAGCTGTCCTGGGACTTTTCGTAATAATAGCAGCAAATTTTATACTGTATAAAGTTATATGTTCAAAGGGAATCTCTATGTTTAAAAATATAGAGATGTAATTAAAGGACTAACATACTAGTAAATTAGCATGTTAGTCCTTTTTTTATTAATTAAGTACTTTAACTTTATCTCCGTCATTTAAGAATGTTTGTCCTGAAGTTATTATCCTATCTCCAGATTCTATGTTAGAAGATGTTATTTCAGTAACTTTATCATTTGAAAGTCCTGTAGTTACAGCTACTTTCTTTACTTTATTGCTTCTTACTACAAACAAATATGAAACTCCATTTTCAACTTTTATAGTTTCATTAGGTACCGTCATTACATTATTTTTAACCTGGTCAGGAAAGGACACTTTTGAATACATTCCTGATGTTAAGCTTGCATCTGAATTAGGTATTCTTACTTTAATCAGATATTGTTGAGTTTTGCTGTCTGCATTAGGTGTTATAGTATCTACAGTTCCTGTCAATTTTTTATCCGAAAGAGAAGGAATTGTTACAGGTATAGACTGTCCAACTTTAATTTTTGAAAGCATAGTATCTGGCACATTTACTTCAGCCATAATTGAACTTGAATCTACTATGGTTACGGATGCCTGAGAACCTGAAGTAATTTCTCCTTGGTGTATATTTACAGCAGATACAACACCAGAAATAGGTGATTTTATTACATTATCATCAATTTGACTTTGAATTGATTTTAGTCCAGCTTGTGCCTGATTCACCTGAGCCTGAGCTACTTCCACCGATTCAGGTCCAACTTTTTGCCTGGTCAAATCTAAGTTTTGTTGTGCCGCAGAAAGCGAAGCTTCTGCATTTTCTAATTTTGTAGTAGCATTGTCTAAATCCTGTTTTGGTGCAGCTCCAGCAGAATATAAACTCTGCTCCCTATTATAATTATTTTCGGCATCATTATAATTTATCTGTGCTGTATTTAATGCCTGCTGCTGCTGTACAATCTGCTGTTCAACTCCAGAACTTTTGGTTTTATCCAAATTTGCCGCTGCAGATTGTATACTTGCCTGCTGCTGCTGAAGCTGTGCCTGCAGTGAAGTTGAATCAAGAGTAAAAAGTATATCTCCAGCTTTTACAGTACTACCTACCTTTACGTTTAAAGCCTGAACTTTGCCTGGTGTTTTAGGAGATATAGACACATCTTTATCTGAATTTAACTTTCCCGAATAATCTACAGTTGTTGTCAAAGAATCTAGTTTTGCTTCAGCAACATTTACATTTTGAATTTTATTTTGTGACTCTACTTTTTTATTTTTAATTACGTTATGGGCTATAGCAGCTACCATTAAAACTACTAATAAAACAACTACTATCTTCACAATATTTTTTTTGGATTTTAAAACGTTAAATTTCATAAATTACACCTCCTGCATTTCTGGCTGTTTTTTTCTTTTTTTAAATATACGATTTTTCAAATTGTCCATCATCAAGTAAATTATAGGTAATATTATAGGAGTAAAAATAGTTGATGCAATCATTCCTCCAATAACTAAGACAGCCATACTTGATTTCAATTCACTACCTTCACCTATAGATAAAGCTGCTGGCAGCATACCCACAATCATAGTTAAAGAAGTCATCATTATAGGCCTTAATCTTCTTTCACCAGATTCAATTAATGCTTCCCTTAAACTATATCCACGTTTTATGAGAGTATTAGTATAATCAATCAATAGAGTACCATTTTTAGAAGCTAATCCATCAAGCATTATAAGTCCTATTAAGGACATCATATTTAAAGTTTTGCCTGTAATAGCAAGTATTCCAAAAGCTCCAACGAGTGCACAAGGCAGTGATAACATTCTTATAAATGGTGTTAAGAAGGATTCGTAAAGTACAACAAGTATCATGTAAATAAGTATTAATGATACTCCCAGCGCTTCTCCAAGAGAAGTAAAACTGTCTCCCATACTCTTCTGATCCCCACCAAATTGAATTTTATAACCTTCTGGTACAGATAGTGACTTCAATTTTTCATTTATCTGCTGACTTATAGTTCCAAGAGACCTTCCTTCAATATTTGCAGAAATTGTAGCTACATCCTGCCTATCCTTTCTTGATATAGATTGGGGACTATTAGTTCTTACTATAGATGCAACTTCACTTATTGGTATAGATTGTCCAGATTGATTTAGCACTTTTATTCCACTTATATCCGAAGGAGTTTTTATGTCACCATCGTGAAATTTCACTTTTATATCATAATCATCATCACTAGTACTATATGTCCCAGCAGAAGAACCTTGAATTGCTGTCCTAAGTGTAGATGATATATCTGATATGGATACACCATACTGTGCTGCTGCTAACTTGTCTATTTTAACTCTAAGCTCGCTTTGACTTGCATTTGTAGAGTTATCTACATCTGTAATTCCAGAAATACCTTTTACTATTTGCTCTACTTTATTTGATATTTCAGTTACAGTATCCGTATTATCTCCTAATATTTCAATGGATATAGGCTTACTTGAACCTGATCCTCCAGCTTCGGATTCACTCACAGAAAAATCTGTTCCAGCTAGATTTGCATTTCCCCATTTTCTAACTTGTTTTGCCACTTCAGTTTGAGATCTTTTTCTATCATTTTTAGGATAAAGAGTTACATACATACTTGCAGAATTCGAAGAACTATCCATCATTACACTGTCACTGCTAGATCCTACCATGGAATAATATGTACTAACTTCAGATACACTATGTAAATAATTTTCTACTTGTTTAACTTTCTTATCCATTTCATTTAAACTAGTTCCAGAATCAAAACTCATACTTATACTAAAATTACTTTCATCTGTAGTTGGCATAAGTTCTGTTCCTATAGCACCTATAGGTATCAATGCAATAGTCGCTACTAATACAACTGCACCGAGAGCAAGTACCCTTTTTCTATGATCCAAGCACCATATGAGAAATCTTTTATAGTTAGCTGTTATGCTATCCATAGAACTTGAAATTCCATTAAGTATTCTATAAAATATGCTTTGTTTAAATTTACTTTTTAACATGCCTGATTTTGCTTGTCTATTTTCTTCTGTTTTAAGAAGTCTTGATGACAGCATAGGAGTTATAGTAAATGCTACAAATAAGGAAAATAACGAGGCAAAAACTATAGTAAGTCCGAACTCCCTAAAGTAAGTTCCTACCATACCTGTCATAAAGCAAACAGGAAGATATACAACTACATCACAAAGGGTTATGGCAATAGATGCAAGTCCTATTTCTTTACGTCCATCTATAGCTGCAGATTGTGGATCCTTTTTCATAGCCAGATGCCGCTGTATATTATCTAGTACAACAATTGAGTCATCTACAAGGGTACCTACACAAAGAGATAATCCCATAAGAGACATTATATTCATAGTAAATTTCATAACATACATCATAAAGAAAGTTGATATAAGAGATGTTGGTATAGCTACAAGTATTACAAGTGAAGATCTCCAGCTTTTTAAGAATATTAGTAAAACTAGAGCAGTTGTTATTACACCCTCTATTAAAGTATGCTTTATTTGAGAAATAGAAGAATTTATAAACGTAGTACTGTCATATGCTGTATCCAATCTAATATTAGATGGCATATCTTTTTTTAACCCAGCAATTTCCTTTTTAACATTGTTTACAACTTCAACTACATTTGCATCACTTTGCTTTTGTATACTTATTCCTATAGTATTTTTTCCATTCATTCTAATACGTTGATCTTGTTCAGGATATTCCAAATTTACATCTGCTATATCTCCTAGACGGACAGTACTGTTTCCTGAAGTAGGTATGAGCAAATTTTTTACTTCATCTACACTTTCAAATTTACTTATAACCCTCACAGATTGATTTAATTTGTCCTGCTTTATCTGGCCTGCAGGCATATTTATATTATCTGACTGCAGTTTAGAAGTTAAAGTATTTAAATTTATACCATAAAATTCTATAGCGGATTTATTTAATTTTATTATCAACTGCTTTTTTTGTATTCCTTCAAGAGATACATTTCCTACCCCTTGAACTTTTTTTAGAGCCTCAGTTATAGTATTTGCCTCATTGTAAAGTTCATCATAAGATAGGTTTCCAGATACGGATAGCATTAACGCAGACATTGCACCTGTATCTAACTTAAATAAAATAGGTTTATCTGCATTTTTAGGAAGTTTACCTTGTGCATTATCTACAGCTTTTTGTACATCTAGAAAGGCTGTATTCATATTTGCGCTGGACTTAAATATTATAGTAGTTTGTCCCATTCCTTCTCTAGCTGTAGAATTAATTCTATCGATGCCGCTTATACCTGCAACTGCATCCTCCATAGGTTTTACAACATCCTTTCTTATGTCTTCGGAACTGGCACCAGAATAAGTAGTGGATATAGAAATTACTGGTATATCCATTGAAGGCATAAGGTCTGCACCAAGATGTGTATATCCAAATATACCAAGCCCTAGCAAAAATAATATAACCATTGTTATTGCTGCTGGCTTTTTTACAGATAGTTCAGTTAAATTCATTTTTTTCCTCCTTTATAACAATATAGCAATCTATTATTTTCTATTTTTATACTTTTGGAGAGCATAATTCAATTTTAAAAAGCTTAAATTCATATTTTTTAAATCATCATTATTCAACTCCGAAAGTGCTTCTGCCAAAAATCTAGATTTTACTTCACCCATTTTTTTTAAGAATTGCTTTCCTTTATCTGTTAAAGATATCATAACTACCCGCCTGTTGTCTTCTGGTCTAAATCTATTTATAAATTGGCTTTCAACTAACTTATTGCTTAAGTTTGTAACAGCTGAGGGAGTTATTCCAAGTTTTTCAGCAAGTTCACTAACTTTGTAGGATTCACTTTCTTCAAGTAGATATAAAAGAAACAACTGCGAAATAGAAAGTTTTTCTTCATAATTTATTTCATTCATTATAGATCTACTTATAATAACAAAATCATATAAGTCTTTTTTTACATCTTCAATAAGTAATAATTTATCTTTTGCACAGTTCATTAAAATTCTCCTTTACTACCCTACATAATATAAGAAAGGTTTAAAATTTAAACACTTTAAACTTTAAATATTTCATAAATACATGAATACATAATGTCAATTATATATTTATATTTTATAAATATCAATAATTTATAAACAAATTTAATATAATATTAAGAAAAATACTCCAGATATATTTTCTGAAGTATTTTTTAATATTACTATTTATGTAAATTTTACTTTTTTAATATATAAGTATTCAAATTATTCCATACATTCGTGCAATTTTTACTGCTTCAAATTTTCCACTAACTTGAAGTTTTTTATATATATTTTGTAGATGAGTTTTTGCAGTACTTTCAGATATACCCAATTTACATGCAACTTGAGTTCTTTTTAGACCCTTTGCTGTAAGTGATAGAACTTCTAACTCCCTTTGTGATAAGTTTATCTTATTTTCGCTGCTGTTTTGCAAATTTTCAATATATTTCCTGCTTAAAACAGTCGTCTTATTTATGTATTCATCTCTTGAATTGTTATTTAATATCGTTTCAAGCATACTAATGATATATAGGGCATTTTCTACAAATGGTGCTATGATATAATCCTGTCGCGCTTTGGACAGTGCTTCTTGAAGTTCGGATACACCTTTCTCCATACCATAGAGATTATATTTTGCCACGGCCTTAAAAATAGAATTATGTATAAACCCTAGTTGGTTACTGAATATAGAAAAATATTCTTCAAAACTTTCAGTAAGCATTTCAAGCTTTACATAGTTTTTAGTTAGCATCACAGCTTTTCCATAAACTATATAATTAAAGGCCATGCCCTGATAAAAAAAATCACCATCAGTCATATCACCTACCTGAAGCCAATAAGGAATTTTTTCAGGGTAACCAATACACCCATATATGTATCCTCTGCACAAATCCATTGTTGTATTATATATAGGATTATTCAGTTCATTGACTTCTTCCTCTAGATTATTCAATATTCTGATACTTTCATCTATTTTTCCTTGAAATGCATAAAGCCTCATAAGATTAAAATTGGCACATATTATAAGGCTGGTTTGTTCTTTTGTTTTAGCTTTATAGATAGCCTTAAAACTATTTAGTTCAACAGACTTAAAATCACCTGTTTCAAGGGCATACTCTGCAAGTCCCACATACTCACAGCCAGTTCCGCATCCATTTGCAATCTTTGCATGTAACGAAAACTTTTTTGTGATGGTGTATAAAATTTCTTTTAATGTACCTTGTTCCCTAAAATAAATGTAAATCAAATGAGGGGACCCAAAAGTATATTCATTTTCCCTAAGCATTATATAAGATTGTTTCCCATTTAAAAGTTCTATAATTTTATGGTTGTTAACAATCATTTCTTCCGCATGGTTAAATACAGTAAATTTTTTTACAATTAATATTTCTGCTATAATGTGATTTCTGTAATTATCATTTATAACTTCTATTTCACTATAAAACTGTTGAAGCCTGTCCAACCTTTGCGCACAGTCTTCAACTATTTCATCATTTCCTTTTAAAATAGAAAGGAAAATATGCTGCAAATATGCAACAGGGTATTTATACAGTAATTCTTCTGGCAAGCTATTAAACATTTCAAAAGAGCCTTCAAATTCTGTAAGTTCATTACGAACATTATGAGGATTGTTAAAATCTGAAAGAATCTTTTCCACATCTCCTGCACGATTTAAATAACCATAACCAATTATAAAATCCTTTTTACTTAAATACCAATAACCAAGACGCCTGTACAATTCTTTAATATGTGCTGGTTTAAAATGTTGTTTTATTCTTAAGAAATCTAGAAGAACATTGTGAATTTTATAGGTTTTATTTACTTCATCATAAAAAACAAAAGCATTTTCCTGGCGAAGTTTTTTTAGTATCTTATCTGTTCTTTCCTCATGAGTAACAAAAAAAGCTTGCTTTGCTGTAAAACTATCCATTATGGAAAGTTCAAGTAAAAAATTCTGAATGTAACCATCATAGGCGTCAAATAATGTATTTTCAACTAAGTCTTCGATAGTATTATTCATACCTACAGGAATACCCTTTTCTAGTCCTAAGATAACCATATATGTAAGGGATATCCATCCATCTGTATATTCCTCTATTTTTTCTAAATCACTACTAGATATATTTTTATTCATCATCAAACAATAGTTTTCAATTTCTTCATAGGTAAATTTCAATTGCTGCTGTGATATAACTTGACAGAGTCCTTTTGAAAAAAGTTCTGTAAAATTTATTTCAGTTGTATCCCTTGTAATAATTACTATATGAAAGTTATCCAATCTTTCTAAAACAATTTGTCTCAGGAGCTTATTTACCTGAGTCTTTTTTGAAAGATGATAGTCGTCTATAACAAAAACTGTTTTTTCATCATAGTCAATGTGATTTAATATTGATAAAACTTTTGACATTTGCGGAACATCAACAGGAAATCCAAGACTTTTTAGCTTTTGCCCTGCGTCTTCATCAATTTTACTTATTTCATTTGAAAAATCACTCCAGAGAAAAGAGGTGTTTTCATTTGAGTTTAAAAATGTAATCCAAAAATATGGACTTTTTTTGGATTCAAGAAAATGTCTAACTGCTGTAGTTTTGCCAAATCCCATTGGAGCTTCGACAATAGTGAGTGGATAGTGGTAAATTACTGATAAAATATGATTTATACGTTGTCTTTTTAATAACTTTATTTTTTTCAAAATAACACCATCTCCTACAACTTAAATTTAAATGTATGAAAAGCATATTATATCAATATGATACCACCTAATGATTCTTTTTAATTCTTTAGTGCCTTAAGTACTGCCAATTTTGCCATATTAAATATGGAATTTCTCTCCTCAACTATAGTTATTTCTTCTTCTATATATTTTCCATCTTCGCTTGATTTAAAAAGAGATGCTACATTTCTTTTAAAGGAATTGTCCATTAAATTCTTTAATATGTGCTTTGTATCCTCTTTAGGATATAAACTTTCACACAATCTCTCTATTATATGATCAACTTTTAAAACATATTTGTCCTTTAGTATTTTTTTCTTCTTTATATTATTTAGTGCCAGAATAGACATTTCTAAAATATCATCTCTCACATTAAAATCAACCTGATCATAACTGTCACATATGAAATTTGCAGCTTTATTTAGTTGATTTGTATATATGTCTATATTTTCCCTTCCAATTATAAATGCCAGCATTACCATAGAAGTGGTTTCTATTTTATCCTCTAGATTACTATCTTCATAATCCACAAAAGCCCCGTCTGCAAATTGATTTTTAGCTATTATTCGTATGAGTTTTTCTCTAGTATACTTTTTATCCAAATATGAATTGTCACTGTCATATTCTTTCTCTTCTTTATCACCGGTAAAACTTCTATACAAAAAACCACTTTCTAAATTTTCATCTATTTTTTCACCTAAAGTGCTTTCATTTACTTTTATTGGAATTATATTTTTAAGCTGAATGCCAAGTACTGGTTCTTCTCTTAATTCCATCAATATGAAAGTAGTTTCAGGACTTATGAAGCCACTTTTTTTAGAAAGTTCTATTAACTTTCTTTTCATTTCTTCTTTCTCTTGTCCCCTCTGTGCTTTCATATTCATTTCTAGAGATTTCATCTTTTTTCTAGCCCAAACCTTCCTAAGTAAGCTGGCATTTTCCTCTGTACTAAAATTATCAATATCTATCCTTCTCAAATATTCTTTTCCATCCACATACCCTTTTAAAGTTATTCGTCCCTCTACTTCCCCGGTAACACTTGCAAATATAGAAAAAGGTTCCCTATCATACATATATTCAATAGTCCTTGGATAAGTAGAGTTAACTTGTAACCTTCCCCAATTTATATCTATACCATCTACCTGAGGACTTTGTATTCTATTAAACTGCCTTAAAATCACGTCTTCAATTCTTTGCCCTATATCTATAAATTCTGCTTTTCCATAACTTTCATGGGCTAACTTATTCAAAAAATAATTATTTGCACAAGAATCTATTCCAAAAGTAAATATTCTATTATCTCCAATATTTTCATTCACATAGGAAAGTATTTTTTCCTCATCCTCTACCGAATCATCTGTAAAAAGAAGTATAGTATTTTCAGATCCTTCATTTTCAAGGCTGTATTTTATTCCTCCAAATATATCCGCATCTTTTTCCGTTTTTAAACCATCTATCCACTTAGATGCTTCTCTTAGTGAATCTGCATTAAACTCTATCGGTCCATTTTGAGAAAAACTAATTAGCTTATTCCCCAGGGCTATCATGTCAAAAGTATCTCCTTTTGATAGATTTCTTATACAAAGTTGAAGTGCATTTTTAGCTTGTTCTAACTTTTCACCTTTCATCGTATCTGAAATATCAATTAAAAATACATAATGTTCTGTAATATCTTCTTCATAGGGGTCAAGTTTAGGAATCATTCTCATATAAACTATCCCTTTTTCCTCATCATTTTCCTTATACTCATATATCATTCCATCTGCTTCTAAGGTTTCTCTTTCCCTTATAAACAATATGAAATCTTTATCTGTTAAATAATAGTTTTCTTCTAAGCTTATTTTAGCTACTGTGTCACCTTCCCTCTCCACCTTTATATTATGGTAGGGACACCTAAAATCAACTTTACTCAATGATTCCACTATTATGTTTACTTTAAATTCAAAGTTCTCTTCCTTAGTTTTTCTTATACCTAATTTATTTACCAAGTTATCCTTTAGCTCTTCGATTTTAGATCTATTTCTTATTATCTTAGGTTGTGAAATTGCAGGTATTGTAAGTTTAAATGTACTATCTTTATAATCTAGTTCCTCTATGTAGGAAAGTTTTATTTTAACAGTTTCTCCGGAAATTATTTTTCCTATGCTTATTTTAAATAAGTGGGGACTGAATTCTTCTAGGGAAAAAGTGCTGTCTCCTCGCAATTTTGCATTTTCATAAATCTGAAGTGCCTTATCTTTTTCTTCAACTACTGCCTTTAAAGCTCTTCCACCTATTTCTGCTTCAAAACCAGATATTATAGCTGCAGCTGGAAGCGGGAAAATGTACACTCCTTCTATATTTTCATTACTGCAATTCTGATAAATCTGATTTATAAATATCTCACCATACCCTGCACATAAATTTCCATTAATATTAACTTTTTTTAATAAAATTCCCTCATCAATTTTAGTATCTCTATTAGCATAAGATAACATATATCCTGACCTCCTTTTCAATTTCACTTTATCTACAAAAATACATATTAAATATTATTTTCCATTAAAAATAATTACTAACTATATATTTACCACATCTTAATAATATATTCATACTAAAAATATCTATTTTGTATTATTATATCATATATATGGTAAATTATTTTAAATAAAATTACCTCTGATCTTAGTTTTAATTCTAAAATCAGAGGTAATTACTTAAACTTTGCTATTTCTAATTATTTGTGCATTTTCAAGAGCCGCATAGTGGGTATATCCACTTATATGAAGAGGAGTATCACCAAGTTCTGGATCTACATGCATATCTCCGAGACATGGATAACTGTGCCAAAATTTTGCCACAGATTTCTTTGCTTCCTCTCCTAACTTTTTTCCTAAAAGATGTCTTGCAATATTGTACCCATTTCCACAAGGTGCGGATATTATAACTTCTGCTTTTTCTATCACATCTTCATCATTTACATAAAGTCTAAATTTGGGCTTTCCTATTTTAAAGAAATCAATAAATTCATTTATGAGAGGAAATTTTCCATATTTCAATGTGCAAAAAGGTTTAGGAAAAGCATACTGTAGATTATATTTTTCACATTCCTCAATAAGTTTTTCTCTGGTCCATTTTGATACCCAGCTTCCACTTTCACAGGGAACTATCATAGCTTTTCCACCACTTTCGGCTATTATTTTTGGCAATTCAATTATTATATCTTCATGTACTCCTATAATTACAGCTGCATCATGTTTCTTAAATTTTTGTGGCAGATACTTTAATGGATTGTCTTCAAATAATTCATATATATCTGGAAGTTCAATTACTTCGCTTACACTCTCTTTAAAATTCAACTCATATTTTCCTCTACACCAAACACATTTCTTACCGCATACAGTACAAGCTTCCTTATAATTTTTTATATGTGGTATAAATTTTGCACCTGCAAATCTGCTGTCAGTTTTTGTGTAAAATTCATTTTCAGGCAACTTTCCACTCTTTTTTGAACAAACTATAAGTATTTTCAAACTTTTTCCCCCCTATATAAAAGATACAAATATAACTTACCCAATTAATATGATACATTACTCTATATAAATTATCTGTAACCGTTGTTACGCTTTTATATATTTTCTATTTGCAAAAAATATATTATAGGTAGTATAATAAAAAATATATTATAGAAATATATTTTATAGGTGATGGAGCTCACCTTTAATTGCTTATGGCTGATAGCCCCTACTTTAATTAAAAAGTAGGAGCATTTTTTGTAGTCAAATTCACAGGAGGTATTAAATTGAAAAAATATATTTACATAGGAATAGGTGGTTTTTTAGGTGCAATTTTAAGATTTGCATTGGAAAATGTAAAAGTAAGTACCTATTTAAGCTTAATTCCTATAAATACTTTATTTATAAATATAACAGGAGCCTTTATTCTAGCCTTCGTAACCACTGCTGCTGTTTATACTTCAGTTGTATCTTCAAATATAAAGTTAGGAATATGTACGGGATTTGCAGGGGCTTATACTACTTTTTCTACCTTATGCAAAGAAACTGTATCACTTATAAATTCAAGCCACCTTATGTTAGCTGTATGCTATATTTGTATTTCTTTAATTTTGGGACTTGCCTTTGCTTATCTTGGAGAATTTACTTCCATAAAGTTAGTTTCAAAATTGAACCTCAACTACTCTGTTGATTTAAATGAATTAGAGGATAATGATTGTAAAAATAAAGGAAATTCCATTTGAAATATACTATAACAGGAGGACGTAAAAATGAACTTTTTAATAGTTGGAATTGGCGGCATAATTGGAAGCCTAGCTAGATTTTGTCTTGGAAACTTGGTAAATAAAAAATTTAAGTCCCTATTTCCCCTAGGAACTTTTATCATAAATATAACAGGAGCCTTGCTGCTTGGAATACTTAGCAGCTCTCACATTTCTAGAAACTTCTATATCCTTTTGTGTGATGGATTTTTGGGAGCCTATACTACCTTTTCTTCCTTTATGTACGAGGATTTTAAACTTTTCCAACTAAAGTATAAACTACATGCATATACATATGTAATTATGACAACACTAATTGGACTAGCATTCTATGCCCTTGGAACTAGAATAACATACTATGCAGGATTTTAATTAAAAGATTATAACTTAAATTTATTAACTATTTCATTAAGATTTTGAGTAAGTTCTGATTGACATTTTGCAGTTAAAACCACCTGTTATGTTATTGACTTCGTAGTTTTACTTATCTTTGTTTTCACTAGTTTCGCACTTTCTGATGATTTTTGTATTGTTTCAGACATACTTTGTACAGCTTCACCTACCTATCCAGTTGTGGCTGTAAGTTCCTCTGACATAGACGCTAACTCTTCTGACATTCTACTTACAAAATCGGAATCATTGTAGTATTGTTTTCCCATCTTTCCAAACTCCTCAAGTTGTGGATCAACACTTTCATTATTTCACATGGATAAAATTGACAAACAAATGTTTATATTCAGAGCAAAGCAGTCTCTTATTAGTAGGTGAACCTCAAGGAGAGAAATCTCTTCGTAGAGAGATATCTAAATATCTTTTTCAATCAAGAAGTGTTAGATGCACTCCAGAACAAATTATTATTGGAGCAGGTACTCAATATTTAATTATATTGCTATGTATGCTGCTAGGCAAAGATTATCCATATTTAACTGAAAACCCTGGATACAATAGGGTAAGAACCGTTTTTAAAGACCAGGGCATAGATATTCATCGTATCTCAATAGATAAAGATGGTATTTGCATAAACGATTTAAAGAAAAGTTCTGCTAGAGTGGTTTATGTTACACCTTCTCATCAATTTCCCTATGAAATGATTATGCCGATTTCTCGAAGATTAGAGTTATTGAAATGGCATGAAGAAAAAAACGGTTATATAATTGAAGATGATTATGATAGTGAATTTAGATATAAAGGGAAACCAGTTCCGTCTTTACAAGGACTAGACAGAAGTGAAAATGTTATTTATTTGGGGACATTTTCAAAATCTTTAATTCCCTCAATTAGAATTAGTTATTTAGTTTTACCCCCCAAATTAATTCTAAAATATCAAGAACATTTTAAAATATACAAACAAACAGTCTCTAGGCTTCATCAAAATATACTCTATATATTTATGAAATAAGGATATTTATCAAGGAATATAAATAAGATGAGGACATTATATCGAAAAAAACATGAAATGCTTCTTTCTTCAATTGACAAGTATATGAAAGGAAAAGTCGAAATCATTGGATCAGAATCAGGACTCCATATTTTATTAAAAGTTAAAAGTGTGAATGACAGAACGTGAATTAATTCAATCTGCTCATAAAATGAAAGTAAAAGTCTATCCAACTTCAATTCATTATGATCAATGTATATCAGATGAATTTCCTATGATTTTACTTGGTTTTGGTGGTTTGACTGAAATACAAATTAAAGAAGGCATTCAGATATTAAAAAAAGCTTGGCTTATTTAATATCTAATCCTCTTCTAGCTGCCATTTCTTAATTTATCTATATAGTTTCAAACTTAAAAATTACTTTATTCGCAGAGATATTTTTACAATAATGAAGCACATTTAAATATTTTGTACATAAGTCTTAGTTAAAAATTCGTAAAAAATCTTAGAAGTTTTGAATTGTTTGAGGTACGAGTTTTCAAAACTTCTTAGATTTTTTTAGAATTTTTTGCTTAGACTTATCAAAATATTTAACGGGCTGAAGGTTGTAAAAAATATCCGGAGAATAAAGTAATTTTTAACTTGCAAACTCTAATATAAGCTGTCTATAACTCCTCCACCAACAAGGATATCTCCATCATAAAATACTACAGACTGTCCTTTTGTAATAGCTCTTTGATTTTCATCAAACTCAACCTTAACCCTGTCTTCGTCTATAGCACTTATAAGTGCATCAGCAGGCTTAGCTGAATATCTTATCTTTGCCTGTATCCTCATAGGTTTATCCAATTTTTCAAAAGGCATAAAATTTAAGTCCTTTGCAATTAATTTGTTTTTAAAAATATCTTTTTCTCCACCAAGAACAACTTCATTTTTAAGTGGATTTATGTCTATGACATACATTGGAATTCCAAATGCTATTCCAAGTCCTTTTCTCTGTCCTATTGTATAGTAAGTAATTCCCCCATGCTTCCCAAGGACTTTACCACTTTTATCTACAAAGTTTCCTTCTTTTACCTTATTGGGAGCAACTCTTTTTATATAGGAACCATGGTCATTATCTGGAATAAAACATATTTCCTCACTGTCCTTTTTGTTGTGAACGGCTAGACCTATCTTCTTTGCTATTTCTCTTATTTGTTCCTTTTTATAAATTCCACAGGGCATTAAAGTATGTTCTAGTTGAAACTGGGTTAAATTATATAATGCATAGGTTTGATCTTTTTTACTATCCTTTGACTTTTTAAGTACATATCTATCATTTACTTTTTCCACTGTAGCATAATGTCCTGTAGCCACATAATCTGCCCCTAAATCCATAGCTCTTTTTAAAAGTTCATCAAATTTTATGTATTTATTACATGCTACACAAGGATTTGGAGTTCTTCCCTTTGTATATTCATCTATAAAATAATCTATTACACATTTTTTAAACTCATTTCTAAAATTCATAACATAATATGGAATACCTAGGTTATACGCTACAAGTCTTGCATCATCTACAGCACTTAAAGAACAGCATCCACCTTCCATTCCTTCATAATATTTATCATCCTGCCATACCTGCATTGTAACTCCTATAACTTCATATCCTTGCTCTTTTAAAAGATATGCTGCAACGGAACTATCAACTCCACCGCTCATACCTACTACTACTTTCTTATTCATTTTATCACCTATTCTAATCAAAGTATTTTTAATCAATCTTTTATTTGCTGCCATTTTTTATTATTTTCTCTTAATTTTAAAACCGTATTACCTATTTCATTTACAACAAAGTCCACTTCATCTTCTGTAGTATTTGCTCCTATAGTAAGCCTCAATGAACCCTTTGCTGCATCTCTTGATAATCCTATAGCTGTAAGTACATGAGATGGTTCTATTGCCCCTGCTGAACAAGCACTTCCAGTAGACACGCATATTCCAGCTCCATCTAAAGCCATAGCCAAAATCTCACCCTCTATAGAATTAAAAGTTACATTTATGTTACCTGGAAGTCTATTGTTTTTATCACCATTCAGTTTAGTGCCAGGTATTTTTAAAAGTCCTTCAATTAACTTATCTCTTAAATAAATCAATCTATTACTTTCTCTATCCATATTTTTTACAGCAACTTCAATAGCTTTTCCCATTCCAACTATTCCTGCAATATTTTCCGTTCCTGCTCTTCTTCCCCTTTCCTGTGCTCCACCGTGAATTAAACTATCTATCTTAACTCCCTTTTTTATGTAAAGAGCTCCCATACCTTTAGGTCCATAAAATTTATGGGACGCCATAGACAATAAATCTATATTCATAGCTTTAACATCAATCGGTACATTTCCCACTGCTTGAACTGCATCCGTGTGAAACAATATTCCCTTTTTTCTACAAAGACTTCCTATTTCTTTTATAGGTTCTATTGTACCTATTTCATTATTTGCAAACATAACAGATATAAGTATAGTATTATCTGTTATACTTTTTTCAATTTCATTTAAATTAACCATTCCATATTCATTTACAGGAAGAAAAGTTACTTTAAAACCATGCTCCTCTAAATACTTACAGGTATTTATAACTGCATGATGTTCTATACCTGTAGTTATTATATGATTTCCTTTACCTTCATTTGCAGATGCAATTCCCTTTATAGCCCAGTTGTCAGATTCAGAACCCCCATTTGTAAAAAATATTTCATCTCTATTTGCATTTATGGCATCTGCTATCTTTCCTCTAGCTTCAGTTATAGCCATTTTATTTTTTCTAGATATGTGATAAATAGAGGATGGATTGCCAAAATACTCGGTAAAATATGGACGCATTTCTGCTACTACTTCTGGTTTTACAAAAGTTGTGGCTGCATAATCCATATAGATTTCTGTTTTCATTATTACCTCTCCTATCAAAGTGTACTTTTTCTGTAGAAATCATAGTGATATACTATAATATACTATATCATATTTTTAAATATTGCTTTTGTCAACTATAGTTAATTGTATAAAAATCTTAAATTATGATATTATAATTTTTATCAAGTATATTAGGAAGGAATTTAAACTATGGGTTCAAAAATTAAAATTAATATATATGGAAATAAGGATGCTATAATAACTGGTGATCGCTGTAATAACAAACACAGTGCTTGTTCTGGAAAATGTGAAGGCTGTAAATCTACTAATGGCAGCAAAACAATACAGGTAAGAACCTTAGACTTATACTACAATCTAATAAATTTTCTAACTATAAATCATATGGAGGAAAATGTAGATATTCACTTTATAGAATTAGGTAAAAACACTCCTATAAATGAAGAATCTATAAAAGTAGAGGATACCATAAAAAAAGGATTTGAACCACCTATAACAGTAATCGATGGAATAATAAGATATTATGCTGGTATATCAAATGTTTTAGTCTATAGAGATGTATTGGATTTAATTGAATAAAAGTAATATTTTGAAAAGTTAGAAATTATACAAAATGTGTGGACAATAATGGAATTATTTTGTATAATTAAGACAAAGGTAGCAGAGTAAATATTACGCGTAAAGTGTTAGAGAATGGGAGGTTGTCTCTAAACGAAAAGCTTAAATAATTTTACTTTATAATTTAAAGCTTACGATGTGATATTGCTTCCGCTGTTACATTAAAGAGATTTTGTACTTACCTCTTTTCTCTTTAATGTGACTACATTAAAGAGAAAAGAGGTGTTTCTATGTAGATTTTTTGCTCTGTGTAAATTAATTTAATATTATAACACTGGGGGTAAAAAGTATGAAAAGTAGAATGAACACAAAATTTCTTGTTACTACCGCTGTTTTTGTTGCCGTCGCAGTTGTTTTGAGATCGTTTTCTATAGCAATAGCTGCAGGTGGCATACTCACTATGAGAATAAGTTTTGACGCCATATGTTATATAATGCCTGGTATATTATTTGGACCATTATATGGGGGAATTTCAGGTGGATTAATCGATATACTTGGCTATATAATAAGACCTATGGGTGGATACATCCCTTTGTTTACTATAACTAATATAGCAGCTGGTATTTTGCCTGCACTTATATGGAGATATATTAAAAATGCTAAAGAATATAAAGTAAGGAATTGTTATATTGCTTTCTTTGGATTGCTCTTAGTAGTAGGTTTTTTTAATTTTATCATAATGAAATTTGCATATCATACTACTTTAGGACAACTACTATCATCTTTAGGAAAAAAATCTCAATACCTTAGTACCGGACTTATGTTAATAGGTGCTATAGGCGTTATTATATTTATAATAAATGTATTTATTAAGAAAAGTATGGTAAAATCCTATGATTTTGTAAATAACAATTATTTTAAATTAATAATTGCAATTGGTATATCTGGAATTTTAATATGCACTATAAATACTTATATATTGCTTATATTTACTCCTGCTCTCATTGCCAAAGGCTTTATGTTCTTATGGATACCTAGAATAATTGAGGCTCTTCTTATGACTATAGTAAATTCCTATATAACCTGTATGATTATGTACTGTTATAGCTTATTTCAAGGTAGGGTAGTAAAAAAAGCTTAAAACGTAAAAGAAATGGGGTCAAACAAATGTCCCCATTTTTTATTTCTCTGTTTACTCTTCTACTAAATCCGATATAGCCGCTCCCGGAGGTACAATAGGAAATACCTTTTCTTTCCTATCTATATCACATTCTATAATTACAGGTTCATTTAAGTCAAGAGCTTCCTTTAAGCATTTCTCTACCTGGCTATTGTCTTCTATCTTAAAAGTCTTTATACCATACGCTTCTCCAAGTTTCATGAAATCAACATCTGGTCCAAGTTCTGTATTTGAAAACCTCTTTCCATAGAACATATCCTGCCATTGATATACCATGCCTAATGCACGATTATTTAAAAGCAATTGTACAATAGGGAGCTTATATTTGGCAACAGTAGCAAGCTCTGTAGAATTCATTTTAAAGCTCCCATCCCCTGCTACATTTATTACCTTTTTCCCTGGATTACCCATAGATGCTCCTATAGAAGCTCCAAGTCCGAAGCCCATAGTTCCAAGTCCGCCTGAAGATACAAATGTTCTTGGCTTTAAGAATTTAAAATATTGTGCAGTCCAAATTTGATTTTGGCCAACTTCTGTAGTAACTATGCATTCTCCTCCTGTAAGATTATACAAGGTATCCATTATAAACTTAGGACTTAATTTACATTCTTTAAAAGGTTCACACTGTTCACTTTTCCACTGTTTTATTTTCTCCATCCAATCCCTGTGGTCGGCCTTTTCTAACTTGCAATTAATCTTTTGAAGTACCTCTTTTACATCTCCTTTTATTGCTACATCTATATCCACGTTTTTGCCAAACTCCTTAGGGTCAATGTCTATGTGTATTATTCTTGCTTTTGGAGCAAAGGCACTTACCTTGCTTATAACCCTATCACTAAACCTAGCTCCTATAGCTATTAATAAGTCACAATTACTTACTGCATAATTTGAGCAACGGCTTCCATGCATTCCAACCATACCCATATAATATTCATTGTTTCCCGGGAAAGCTCCTATTCCCATAAGTGAACAGGTAATTGGTGAATCTATTTTTTCTACAAGTTCCATCAATTCATTTTGAGCTCCTGATGTGACAGTTCCTCCACCTGAATAAATTACAGGTCTCTCACTCCTATTTATCATATCTATTGCCTTATTTAAACTGTCTCCATACTCATTTAAATTAAAATATTTCTTTTCTTTAATTTCAGAAAGCTTACTTCTAAAAGGCTCATATTCTACTTCAGCTGATTGTACGTCTTTAGGTATATCTACTACTACAGGTCCTGGTCTTCCACTAACTGCAATTTGAAATGCCTCTCTTACAGTATCAGCTAAATCCTCTACCTTTTCTACAATGCAACTTTTCTTAGTTATGGATGCAGTAATATCTTTAATATTTACTTCTTGAAAAGAATCCTTTCCAAGAAGACTTCTCGCAACCTGTCCTGTAAATACTACAATAGGTACGGAATCCATATAAGCTGTAGCAATTGCTGTAACCGTATTAGTAGCTCCCGGCCCTGATGTTGCAATTACAACTCCTACCTTTCCTGTAGATCTTGCATATCCATCTGCAGCATGAGCAGCCCCTTGTTCATGTGAAGTCGATATGTGAGTTATCTTTCCCTTAGCAGCATATAGTGCATCATAAATAGGTAAAACAGCTCCTCCCGGATATCCGAATACAGTATCTACACCTTGCTCCATCATACATTTTAATAGTACTTCAGCTCCCTTTATTTTCATATCTAAGTCCCCCTTTTATTTATATATTAATCAATTATTTTATCAAATAATATAATAATTTATACTTAGTTAGACTAAAAAATAGATTGCTTGTTATTTTTTTCACATACTTATTTATTCTTTTTTTACACTTATTTACTTAATTAAGTTAGAATTACACCTTTTATATTATATTTATATAATATAAAAGACCAAACTTCTGCCCTCTGGGGCGAGAAGTTTGGTCCGCGGTACCACCCAATTTTTTACTTAATTCAATTAACGGCTCTGCCGGTATAACTTACTTATATTTCAGTTAAACAACTCCAGGGTGATTTTCACTAGCTAATAATTTATGAGCTTTCACCTAACCTCATTCTCTTTGAAATCTTTCACTAATTACTCTTCCCTATCCTAATTTTTACTATATAATTTTCAATTTAATTACACTTTCACATTTAGTATATGTTTTAATAATACTATCTTATTTTTTAAATGTCAATAACTTTTTTAATTTTTTAGAAAATAAATTCAAAAATATACATAAATCCCTAAACTGCTAAAAAATCAGGCCATGCTATATAAACATGACCTAATAAGCAGAAATTATTTTGCTGCATCTTGTGTACTTGCCAAATCTTCATCGTTCATAACACTGTGACTATTTCCATATACAAAGTATATTATAAGTCCAACAACAAGCCATACTGCAAATCTTACCAAAGTTACCTTTTGCAGATTGATTATTAAGAAAGCACAAGCTATCATAGCAAAAATAGGTGTAACCGGTGAAAATGGAACTTTAAATGATCTAGGTCTATCCGGTTCTCTTTTTCTTAAAACTATAACTGATGCAGATACTATTATAAATGCTGCTAGTGTACCTATATTAGTTAGTTCTGAGACAACACTTATTGGTGTAAATCCAGCTATTATCATAGTTATAATACCAACAAGTAAAGTACTTTTTACAGGTGTATGGAACCTTTGATTAACCTGTCCAAATACTCTAGGCAAAAGTCCATCCCTTGACATTGCAAACAATACACGAGTTTGGCCAAATAACATAACAATTAAAACTGAAGTTAGTCCACAAATTGCACCAACTGAAACTAAAGCTGATCCCCAATTTATTCCTACTTGCTGAAGTGCAAAAGCTACTGGAGCTGCTGTATCATTAAATTTAAGATATGGAACCATTCCTGTTAATATAGCTGATACTGCAATATATAATACAGTACAAATTATCAAAGATGCTATAATTCCTCTAGGTAAATCCTTCTTTGGATCCTTTACTTCTTCTGCTGCAGTGGAAACCGCATCAAATCCTATATAAGCAAAGAATATTACTGATGCTCCTGAAAAAACTCCTTTCCATCCATAAGGCATAAATGGATGCCAGTTTGCAGGATGAACATGTCTAACACCTAATACTATAAATAAAAGTACTACTGCTAATTTTATAGCAACTATTATATTATTTGTAGTTGCGCTTTGTTTTACACCTGCTACCAATATACCTGTGATTACTACAAGTATAGCTACTGCAGGTAAATTTACTAGTCCACCTTCAAAAGGTGCTTTTGTAATAATATCCGGAAGTTTTATACCTAAATCGCCTAAAATACTAACAAAATATCCACTCCATCCAATTGCAACTGTGCCAACTGAAAAAGCATACTCAAGAATTAAATCCCATCCTATGATCCAGGCCCAAAATTCTCCAAGTGCCGCATAACCATAAGTGTATGCACTTCCTGCTACAGGAACCATTGCTGCTATCTCTGCATAGCAAAGTGCTGCAAATCCACAAGCAAGTCCTGCTATAATAAATGAAATTACAAGTGCTGGTCCAGAATATTTTGCTGCCGCTATTCCTGTCAGTACAAATATCCCTGTACCTACTATCGCCCCTATACCTAACATAGTAAGTTCGAAAGCTCCTAATGATTTCTCTAAGGAATTTTTTCCCTTAGTCTCTGCCAAAAGACTTTCGATGGGTTTTGTTCTAAAAATATTTTTCATACGTCAATTGCCCCCCTAAATTTAACTGAAAAACAACACTGTCATTCTATAATGTCATGCCAGTATTATTTCTAAAAATGAATTTATTATTAATAATACCACCATTTTTTATACAATTCAATATGATTTTATGATTTTTGCATATATTTTTTTAATGTTTAATAATTTTAATAGGTGTATATTTATAATTATTTAATATGCACTTATACATTGAAATGCATACTTTTAGTTTATTCAATTATGCAAAATGCATAGATTATACAATTTATTTATGAATTATATTTATCTGAATATTTAAAAAATAAATTTATTTTATACTGTTCTGTACAGTTTGTGAATTTTTTATATTCTTTATTGGTTATATATCATTTGTATAACAACAGTAAAAAACTAGGTATAGCAAATTTACTATACCTAGTTTTTTAGGTGGAGTTAAACTCCACCTAATATTAAACTAATATTAAATTTTATATATCTCTTTACATAGCACTTTCGTCAATTGAATTATCTCCACTTACAGTGCTGTGTTTATACCCATATACAAAGTATAATACGAGTCCTATAACAAGCCACACTGCAAATCTTACCAAAGTTATCTTTTGCAGATTGAATATTAAGAAAGCACAAGCTGCCATAGAAAGAACAGGTGTAACCGGTGAAAACGGAACTTTGAATGTTCTAGGTCTATCTGGTTCCTTTTTCCTTAAAACTATAACTGATGCAGATACTATTATAAATGCTGCTAGCGTACCTACGTTAGTCAATTCGGAAACAACGCCTATTGGTGTAAATCCAGCTACTATCATAGTTATAATACCAACAAGTAAAGTACTTTTTACAGGTGTATGGAACCTTTGATCAACGTGTCCAAATACTCTAGGTAAAAGTCCATCCCTTGACATTGCAAATAATATACGAGTTTGACCAAACATCATAACAATTAAAACTGAAGTCAGTCCACAAATTGCACCAACTGAAACTAAAGCTGATCCCCAATTTATTCCTACCTGCTGAAGTGCAAAAGCTACTGGAGCTGCTGTTTCTTTAAATTTCAGATATGGAACCATTCCTGTTAATATGGCTGATACTACAATATATAATACAGTACATATTATTAAAGATGCTATAATTCCTCTAGGTAAATCCTTCTGTGGATTTCTTACTTCTTCTGCTGCAGTGGAAACTGCATCAAATCCTATATAAGCAAAGAATATTACTGATGCTCCTGAGAAAACTCCCTTCCATCCATAAGGCATAAATGGATGCCAATTTGCAGTATTAACATGGCTAACGCCTAATACTATGAACAAAAGTACTACTGCTAACTTTATAGCAACTATTATATTATTTGTAGTTGCACTTTGTTTTACACCTGCTACCAATATGCCTGTTATTACTACAAGTATAGCTACTGCAGGTAAGTTTATTAGTCCGCCTTCAAAAGGTGCTTTTGTAATAGCTGTTGGAAGTTTTAGTCCCAAATCAGCTACAATACTAGTAAAGTAGCCGCTCCATCCAATTGCAACTGTGCCAATTGCAAAAGCATATTCAAGAATTAAGTCCCATCCTATAATCCAGGCCCAAAATTCTCCAAGTGCCGCATAACCATAAGTGTATGCACTTCCTGCTACAGGAACCATTGCTGCTATCTCTGCATAACAAAGTGCTGCAAATCCACAAGCAAGTCCTGCTATAATAAATGAAATTACAAGTGCTGGTCCAGAATAGTTTGCTGCTGCTATTCCTGTTAATACAAATATACCTGTACCTATAATTGCGCCTATGCCTAGCATAGTAAGTTCAAAAGAGCCTAATACTTTGGACAAGCCATCCTTTCCTTTAGTCTCTGCTAAAAGACTTTCAATAGGCTTGGTTCTAAAAATATTTTTCATACAGTATCTCCCCCTTATAAATAAAATGAATAATAAATTATTTTTAAAATGAATATTTTATTAATCATATCATCATTTTTTGTATAATTCAATATCATTTAATAAAATTGTTGTAAAAAATAATAGGTATTTTTATAACATTGTAAAATAATCCTTGCTATTTTATCTTTATTAGAAAATATGCTTATATTTTTTTGAATTGAATTTTTTTGCTTTATTCAATAATTTCTCTGGTATCTATTATATAATTCCTCATTTTAATTCAACTTATACATGAAAATCTTTTAACTATAGGACAGAGGACAATTGACAGTGGACAGTTAAGGATGATTTTTCTCCGCTATACTACGAAAAATCTTCAATTTGAAAGAAACTTATGTTCTTTTATTTTTAATTGGTGCTCTTTTAGTAAGTAATTATCTGAAAATCATACATTTTACATACCTACTTAAGCGATATTTTGCTTTAGCAAAACAAGCTTAAAAATAAATTAGTTTTCTGATGTACAGAGGAAAACTCACCTTCATTGTCCTCTGTCAATTGTCCTCTGAAAAGTTGCTTCGCAATATTTTATATTAATTCAAAATTTTATATGTGCTAAAGTTGAGTAAAAGTTAAATATGCAAGTCCAAGTCCATCATATTCCTTATTGGAACTATAATTGGACTTTTAGCATTGATTAAAATCAGTCAAAAGTGTTATTTTACATGATATTATCTATCGTGAATTGGATGGATGATATTTTTGGCAAAAAAAATATGAATAAATTCATATTTTTGCTTGCAATTAGCCTTACATTTTAATATAATATAGTTATGAAATTTAGATATAAATGTGAGGTGAGGCAAATGAATATAATTTCTAGTTTTAAGTTTCAATTAAATAAGGATAGGGTTATAAAGATGGTGCAATCTTATGGTAAAATGCCTCAATATAATGACCTAGATAAGATGTACAAAAATTTACTACCTATACTAAAAGATCATTCAAATCCACTGGGAATTTTTAAGATGGAAGAAAAAGATGAAAGTATTAATTTAAATATGTTATCTAAATGCAAGTTTACAATATATTGTCTAATAACTTTAGGAGAAAAATGCACTAATAAAATAAATGAAATGTTTGAAAACGGCAACTTTTATGAAGCCTTGCTACTAGATTCCATGTCTAGTAATTACCTATTCAACATGAGTTCTCAACTACATCATATTATATGCAGCAAAGCTTCTAAAATAAATTTAGGTATTACTCATAAAGTAGCTCCTGGCGATGGAGAAATAGAATTAGAGTATCAAAATAATATTTTAAGCAAACTGAAAGATGCCGAATTTCACAATGTTAAGATGGTAAATAATTGTGTATATCCTCATAAATCCTTAACTTACGTTTATGGAGCCGACGCAAGCATATCTGTAAATGGAGATGACCACTGCTGTTCAAGGTGCAGCAATATATTTTGCAGTATGCGTCATATAGAAAAGGAAAATAACTATGCTATAGAAAAGGCTATTAATTGTGCTTAATAAGTTATTAATATAACATGTGTATCAAAAATGGTATGGTATATTTTAATAAAATATACCATACCATTTTTAATGCAATTTAATTTAATATTATTTAGCTAAATTTAATATTTTTACAATATCATCTTTATTTAATTTTACAAATTGTCCTACAGTTTTAGTTCCATTATCCGTGCACTTATTAGCCATTTCTTCAATTTTATCTTCTCCTATACTTCCTTCTTTTAAAGTTACAGGTAACCCCATGCTCTTGAAAAATGCTGTCATTCTCCTTATGCCTTCAAGTACAATATCTTCGCAGGAACTATAAGATAAATCTACATCCCATACCCTTACTGCAAATTGTACAAATCTATTGATATCGTGTTTATATACATATTTCATCCATGCAGGAAATACAATTGCAAGTCCTGCTCCATGGGCAATGTCTGTTTCCCCACTCAATTCATGTTCAATTTTGTGAGAAGCCCAATCACCTATTCTACCCGCACTAAGCACATCATTATGAGCTATAGTACCGGTCCACATAATTTCTGCCCTAGCATCATAGTTTTTGGGATCTTTTAAAACTATTGGGGCATTATTTATAACATTTCTAAGTGCAGCTTCGCAAAGCCTATCAGTTATATCTACATGTTTCACATTTGTAAAATATCTTTCCATTATATGTGCCATAATGTCACAAGCACCACAAGCAGTTTGATACTCTGGTAGTGTAAAAGTAAGTTCAGGATTCATAATTGAAAAAGCAGGTCTTATAAGTACTGTATTTAATCCTTTTTTAAACCAACCATCTTCATTCATAATAACAGAACTATTACTAGATTCTGTACCTGTAGCAGGTAATGTTATTACAACTCCTACAGGAAGAGCCTCTTTCACTTCAGCTTTGCCCGTATAAAAATCCCATACGTCTCCTTTATAAGGTACTCCTACAGCAATAGCTTTAGCCGTATCTGCTGAACTTCCTCCTCCTACAGATAGTACAAATTTTATATTATTTTCTCTACATAGTCTTATACCTTCTTTAACAGGTCCTAATCTTGGATTAGGTTTAATTCCTGGAAGTTCTATAAATTCAATTCCATTTTCTTTTAAGGACTTTATAACTCTATCATATAGACCAGATCTTTTTATGCTTCCTCCCCCATAGCAAAAGAGTATTTTATCTGACTTTGAATACTCCTTTACTTTACTTCCTACAAGATTTTCGGTATCCTTACCAAAAATAATTTCTGTAGCATTTTTAAAAATAAAGTTTTCCATAATAACATCCCTCACTTACTAATTTTTCTGATTATGCTAAACAATAAAATAATCTTTATCATTTTAACTTCAATTTGGCTAATGCATCTGCTAAAGCTGAGTTCATTGGAACTTCACTTTCTTTTTTCATCTTCTTCATATAGTTTGCTACGTCTCTTTTACTGTTCTTGCCTTGCTTATTATCAAATCTTTTATTAAAGGATGATGCCTTCTCTCTAAAATTACAATTATTATTTATGCAAACATAAACTTGGCCGTCTCCATGTCCTCTAAGTTCCAATTTTTTATGACATTCAGGACATCTTGCATTAGTTAATTTTGCTAAATTTTCTCTATGGCCGCAAGCCCTATCTTGGCACACAAGCATTCTTCCATGCTTTCCATTTACCTCAAGCATATATTTACCACATTCAGGACATTTAGCTCCTGATAAATTGTCATGTCTAAATTTATCATGGCTTCCTTTTACATCTTCCACAAGCTTTACTGAATAATTCCTCATATTACCTATGAAGCTTTTATCATTTAGTTTTCCCTTACTTATCAGATTCAAGTCAGTTTCCCATTTTGCAGTTAAAAGTGGTGATTTTAAATCTTCTGGAACCAATTCCACAACCTGCTTTCCTTTAGAAGTTGGGATTATTTCCTTACCTTTTTTCTCTATATAAAAAGTATTGAATAATTTTTCAATTATATCAGCTCTTGTAGCAACTGTTCCAAGTCCACCTGTTTCTCCAAGAGTTTTTGCGTATTCCTTATTCATGTTAATATATTTTTGTGGATTTTCCATGGCAGATAACAACGTTCCTTCATTAAATCTTGCAGGTGGTTTAGTCTGTCCCTTATGCATTTTAACTGCTGTAAGCTTTATACTATCTCCTCTATTTAAGTTCGGAAGTACCTGTTCCTTTAATTGATTTTCATGCAGCCCATCATTATCATCAAAGTCTTCATTCTTATCATATACAGCTTTCCATCCCTTTGATTTAATTACCTTTCCACTAGCTGCAAAGTTTTCTCCATTAATTTCTGCCTTTACAGTTGTTTGCACATATTCAAAAGGAGGAAGCATAACACTTAAAAATCTCTTAACTACTAAATCATATACTTTTCTTTCTTCATTACTTAACTTTGAAAGAATAACTTTTTCCTCTGTTGGAATTATAGCATGATGGTCTGAAACTTTACTATCATCTACAAAGCCCTTATGTGCTCTTATTTTCCCTCTCATAATTTCCATGGCAAATTTGCTATAATTTCCTACTGATATTGCTTTTAATCTCTCTGGCAGAGTAGGCACTATATCCGCTGAAATATATCTTGAATCCGTTCTTGGATAAGTTAAAAATTTATAATTCTCATACAATCTTTGCATTATAGAAAGTGTCTGCTTTGCAGAGTAACCAAAAAGTCTATTAGCATCTCTTTGAAGCTCTGTTAAATCATAAAGTGCTGGTGCATATTTTTTCTTATCGCTTTTTATTACATCAAGTATTTTGCCATTTTGACCATTAACTTTTGATACTACTTTATTTGCAAAGTTTTCATCAAAAGTATTAAAATGTCCATTACCATTTTGCCATTGAAGAGTATATCCATTGGCATTTCCAATTATACTGTAATAATCCTTTGGTTTAAAGTTTTTAATTTCCTCTTCTCTATGAACAATCATAGCTAGAGTTGGAGTCTGAACTCTTCCTGCTGAAAGCTGAGCATTATGCTTACAAGTTAATGCTCTTGTAACATTAAGTCCTACAATCCAATCTGCTTCTGCTCTACACTGTGCTGCCCTATATAAGTTATCATATTGTGATGAAGGTTTTAAATTTCTGAAGCCTTCGTTAATAGCTTTATCTGTTTGAGAAGAAATCCAAAGTCTTTTTATAGGCTTATTTACTCTAGCCTTTTCAATTATCCATCTTGCTACTAGTTCCCCTTCTCTTCCAGCATCTGTAGCAATAACAATTTCTGTTACATCTTTTCTATTTAATTGTTCTTTTACTGCATTAAATTGTTTTCCAGTTTGTTTTATAACTACAAGCTTTAAATACTTAGGAAGCATTGGTAGATCTTCTAGCTTCCAAGTTTTATATTTATCATCATAAGCTTCTGGATCTGCTAAAGTAACTAAATGGCCCAAAGCCCAAGTTACAATATACTTTTCCCCTTCTAACCATCCATTGCCCTTTTTACGACATTTTAAGACCCTCGCAATTTCTCTTCCTACAGAAGGCTTTTCAGCTAATACCAGTATTTTACCCATATTTATTTCCTTTCATGCTTTATTAATATCATTATATTTGTCTTTAGGCATTTGAAAGAAAATAACAAGTCAAAGATGCGACGAATATTTTTTATCAAACAAGGAGGCAGGTTCCGCAGATAGTAAATCCTATCTAAGGGTTCTACCGACGCAGTATGATAGAAAATAGGCTAGCATACTGACTAGTTATTTTTTTGAAAATGCCTTATCTATTAAATACAAAACAATGTTGGTTTAAAATTTACTATATTGTAAAAACTTCTATTTCATATTATACGATTTATTATACCTCTTTACAAGTTGAGCAGCGTGAATAGCTTCAGACTACCCATATGTGGGGTCTCTAATCTGAAAGTTAACTTATGCAATATTTTTAAAGAACAAAGTTCAAATTTCAATTAGGGTCTCTACATATAGATCATGTAGAGTTAATTATCTATATATTCTAACTTAAAAATCAACTTATACGTAGTATAAGTTGATTTTTTGTTTAAAATATATTTTCAAACATTAGTCTGGGTAATTCAGGTTTTTATCTGTGATATTTGTTAAAACTTCCTTTAGAAATTTATTCGCCAGATATTTTGCCATAGAAAGATTCATATCTAAATAATTTCCACAATCCTTTGCCGCTGCTCCAGGTACATCTCCTTCAAAATCTCCAATAAACTTATACATTTCTTTAAGTAAATCCACTACATCTGCTGATTTATAATCTCCTTCTAGTATTAAATAGAAGCCTGTCCTACACCCCATAGGTCCAAAGTACACAGTTTTAGATCCATACACTTTATGATTTCTCAAAAAAGTTGCGCCTAAATGTTCAATAGTATGAACTTCTGCTGTATTCATAACCGGCTCAAAATTTGGTCTTGTCATTCTTATATCAAAAGTAGTCAGGACTACATCTTTAAACTTATCTTTTCTCGATACATAAACACCTGGCTGTAATTTTAAATGATTAACTGTAAAACTTGCAATTTTTTCCATTACCTATCGCCTCCTAAAACTAATTGTATATTAGCATTTATATCCTTTTGCGTCAAACAATTATCTCTTTTCAATTGCAATGATCATAGGCGGATTATTAACCTGATTTGTAAAACATAAATTAATTACGTTATATTCCTTCTGATTTAATTTTTCTGTATATTTCTCCAGTTCTTCTTTTTCAAACGTTCCCTCTTTATGTCCGTAATATACAACTAAAATTATTATTCCATTCTTACATATTAAATTCAAAGCTTTTTTAAGTGCCACTAGTGTGGTTTCTGATTTTGTTGTAACAGAATGTTCCCCTTTAGGCAAATATCCCAAATTGAAAATAACGAGATTTATTTTATCTTTTACATATTTGTCCATGTTTTCATGACCATCATGTATTAATTTTACCCATTCAGATACATTGCTTTTCATTAACTTTTCCTTTGTATTTTGAAGGGCAGTTTCCTGTATATCAAAAGAATAAACTTTCCCAGAGCTTCCTACAAGTTCTGCTAGAAGTTCCGTATCATTTCCATTTCCCATAGTAGCATCCACTACTATATCACCTTTATTAAGTTTTATTTTACATATATCCCTAGCTATATTAACTGCATTTGTAAAATAATTTTGCATCAAGTACCAGCTCCATAACCTTTACTAAAATATTATAGTAATAATTTCTATATCATATTATACATCTAATCTGTAAATTTAAAAGCCCATACTTTCCTTTATCTATATATGAAGTAAAAATATATCATACCAACCTAACTTTTTCACTTTTTTCTATTTGTACAACTTTACCATCTTGAATAACTAAAGTTATTGATCCATAGTTAACTACTTTTAACATATCCAACAATCTATCTAGATCCTTTTCTGAAATACCCCGGCAGAGTCTTTTTTTATCCACTATTATCCCTCCCCAATATAAAATTTCCTAAATAAAAAAACTTCCTGCAGATGAAATGCAAGAAGTTATTAATTTCCTCTAAGCTCTCATCTTTCAGGTATATATTCCTGTTGGAATTAGCACCTTGAATATATTTCACTATATCCAGGTTGCCGGGCATCATAGGGCCAGTCCCTCCGCCACTCTTGATAAGAATAATATTAAATTATTATAATTATACAATATTATTATCCATTTATCAACGTCTAATTTTTCTCTCATTTTATTTATGATTGAATTGTGATAATGTTTAGTATACCGCATTTGATCATATCCCAGATAAATTAATAAAGTTAAATAAAAACCCTTTTTTACAGAATAAATTTGATAAAAAAGGGTTATATCTACTGTAGTTACATGACTTCCTCTCTCATCTTCCTCCAAGTTACTTCAACCAGAAGCAGGAACTAGGACCTTTCAAGCAGATGAGCTTTAAAGCTGCAGAGAATTCAAAACTTTTATCACTACGTTTGGGGCAGTTATATAAATTTAAGCACTGGCACTAACTATAGTAGTATATATTTTTTCAAGCAGAGTAAGAGCTCCTCTGTAACCTATATATGATTTTGATATAACCACCTCATAGGATGCTGGAAATCCTATTTCCACTATAAATCCCTTTAATTCTTTAGCCAAATCTCTTTCCCAAGTAGTACCAAAAATAATAGGAGGCTTGTGTCCAAAATCAGTTTTTCTCAACTTATCATGTATTGCATAGCTATCTTCTTCAAATTCCACATCTGTTGAAACATCCTCTGCTATATTTTTATACTGCTCTTTTATAAGATCTCTATATCTTTCTGGTGGATTATCAGTAATAATTTGTTTTGCAGGTATAAGTCCAAGCTGATTTATTAAAAATTTTGTTACCGCCAAATTATAGGCACTGTCACCTACAACTGCAAATTTAGCAGGTAGTCCCCACCAATATTCTGCATAAAAGTCAGAAAAGTCCTCCAGATACTCATAATATTTTCTTTCTTCCTTCTCAATAAATTCTTCTGCCTTATTTTTATCTATACCTGCAAAATCCACTACCTTCCTTAAGAAACTGCTTGTTTCCTTTGCTCCTATAGGGATTGTAGGAATATGCAGATATGGCTGTCCATACTTCTTTTTTAAATGTTCTGCAGTTTTAAGTCCAAGCCATGGGGAAAGCACAAGGTTAAATTGTGCCTTTTTGATATTTTTCCATTCTGAAACTCCACTACTCTCATGTCCAAATAAAATATTAACTTCAAAACCTACACCTTCCAGAATTCTTTTAATTTCTGTAAGGTCTCCCCTCCAAAAAGTATTATGATATGGAAGAAGAGACCAGACATTTACAAGTCCTTTTTTCAAAGGTCCCTTATAATCCCCTACATACTGATTAATAATAGCTTCTGTTACAAGCTCATGTCCAATAAAATTATTTCCTTTGAATCCTCCTGTTTCAGCATATACTACAGGAAGATTTCTATCTTGAAATTCACTTACTACAGCTCCTACATCATCTCCTACGGTATCTGGTATGCATCCTGTCATAACTACGAATAAATCTGCATCAAGAACTTTAAAGGATGATTCAATTAATTTCCTCAGTCTATCTTCGCCTCCAAATATAACTTCTTTTTCATGTATATTGGTGCTTGGTACAACAGATGCTCCCCCATAGCCTCCTCCTTGAAATCCATTATAAAAAGATATATTGGAAGTTTGCTTATCTGCACAGCCAGGACCGCAGTGAGTAATTGGAATAACCCTTGGAATTGCGAAGGCACTGTGCATTGCCCCAATGGCACATCCATATCTGACCTGTTCTATTGAATTTGATTTTTCTACATTTTTTGTATTTGTCACTATTTTCACTCCTATTCCACTGCATAATTTTGTTTTTCAAGTATATATGGATCTTTCTGATCAAGCCACCATTTTGTATAAGGCAATTTTACATGTTCTTTCAAATCTTGATGGAATTTTTTATGTGCCAATATTTCAAGAATTGTTTCCCCTAAATTTAAAATTCCCTGATAACCTACAGCATGATGCTCATCGCCAAGCGGTGCTGCTGGAATTCCCATACGAGATGCAAGAGGTGCCAATCCATTATGTCTTATAAGAATAAAATCTGGATTAACTTCTTTTAATAGACCATAAAATTGATACTGCTGTCTGTTGCTCACACTAAATTTAGGAACATCATCATAGTTATCTACTAAAAATTTCAGAGAGTCTTTATTTGGATCATTGCTGTCATATACAGGATCATGATGAAATACAAGAGAACCATCCACTTGAATTCCTAGTTCTTTAAGTACTGCAATAAGTCCATGTGAATATGCCGAACCTGTAGCTGCATAACCTTTTTTCCCTTTTAGAAGTTCTCTAAGCTCTTTTAGCCTTGATGCTATTCTCTTATGTTCTCTCTCTATATAAGCTTCTGCCTTTTCTTCCCTATGGGTAACCTTCGCAATTTCTCTTATCCAGGCATCAGTTCCTGCAATTCCATAAGGCTGTGGAGCTTTAACCTCCGGTACTCCAAACTGTTCTTCCAGAACAGCTGCCATATAAGAAGACAACGTATCACAAAATGTAACAGTTGCAGCAGCCTCTGAAAGCTTCTCCAAATCTTCTACTTTAGCTAAATCAATAACATAATTTACTTCTAGACCAAGTTCTTTTAGTATAGGAGTAAACACATCACTTCCCCAGAGATTAATTACATTTATAAGATTTTCTTGTTTTTTAGGATTTTTCTTTACTATTTGTCTTAAAATACCGTGTTGTGTAGCATCAAAACCTGTACTCCAGTGCTTTGACATAAAGCCTTCACATGGCATTGGTATAACAGGTATTTTAAGTTCTTCTTGCATTTTAACTGCAACACTGTCTACATCCTCGCCTATAATTCCAGAAGCACATGAAGTGCCAACAAAAATTGCTTTAGGGTGATGTCTATCCCATGCATCTCTTATAGATTGCTCTAATTTGCCAAGTGCACCAAATACCATATCAGTTTCTTTTATATTAGTATTTATTATTTGTATATTTTCAATAGGTAACTTTCTAATGGCAAGACCATTTCTATATATAGAATTATAAGCTACCTGTCCTGTTCCACAACCTATTGGTGCATGTTGAATTAATACTGCGTCTCTTACATTTCCAGCCTGACATTCTACCATTTGTTCACTGCAGGTTGAACCTTGTGTAAATGGTCCTGAGGCTTCACACAATCTTTTTCCTCCATTTCCCTTGCAGCCTGCACATGTATAGGCAGAATCCCTGGAAAGCTCAGAAGCTTTTCCAGTTTTCCATCCAATAATAGTTCCAAGTCGCTGCTCACGTGTCTTTACTACTGAACTTTTAAGATTAAATTTCATTAATTTTACCTCCTCATTGAATTTCTAATGATGATATTTTACACTACCTGCTCTACCAGTCCATGAGCTAAAAATATTTCTTCCAGCTTTTTTTGTGACATTGGCTTTGGAATTACAAAATTTTTGTTCTTTTCTATTGCCTCTGCCAGGGATCTATATTCTCTTGCCTGGTTTGATTCAGGATCAAATTGTATTACTGTTTGTTTATTGATTTCTGCCCTTTGAACTACATTATCCCTTGGTACAAAATAAATAAGCTGTGTACCTAGTTCCTCTGCAAATGCCTCCAAAAGCTCTTTTTCATTGTCTACCTTTCTGCTGTTGCATATGATTCCACCTAGTCTAACTCCTCCTTTATTTGCATACTTTTTTATTCCCTTTGATATATTATTTGCTGCATACAGTGCCATCATTTCACCGCTGGCCACGATATATATTTCTTTTGCTTTTCCTTCACGAATTGGCATAGCAAACCCTCCGCATACAACATCACCTAAAACATCATAAAAAACATAATCCAGATCTTCTGTATATGCTCCAAGTCTTTCAAGCATGTTTATGGAAGTTATGATACCTCTTCCTGCACATCCTACCCCCGGTTCAGGTCCTCCTGATTCTACACATTTTATACCATTAAAGCCTTCTTTTAATATATAATTTAAATCTACATCTTCACCTTCTTCTCTCAACGTATCAAGTACTGTCCTCTGTGCAAGTCCTCCCAAAAGCAGCCTTGTAGAATCTGCCTTTGGATCACATCCAACTACCATAATCTTTTTTCCTATTTCAGATAAACCTGCAGTTAAATTTTGTGTAGTTGTAGATTTACCTATTCCACCTTTTCCATAAATAGCTATTTGTCTCATTTATATATTCCTCCCAATTTAAAAATAAAAAAATAGAGGCTAAATAAAATGTAAATTCTATTTAGCCTCTGGTTTTCCAGTCAACTAATAATTATTTTACTCATCTTTTTTAAGTAATTTTGCAGCTTTTCTTATACCTTCATTTATTTCCTGGTACATTTGAAATAATCTTATTCCCTTTTCATGTAGTCTATCTATAGGTTCAAATCCTGCTCTAACCACAAGTACTGCGTTACAGTCAATTACACTTTTTATTATATTTTCTATTCTATCTTCATGTTCTCCACAATCATATCCCCCACTGCAGTATCTATTTACCTTTCTCTTTTCTTTAAATTTGATTTCATCATTTATCACATCATATATATAAAATTCTGTTGCATGTCCAAAATGTTCATCTATACTTACACCTGATTTGCTTGCAACAGCAAACCTATACTTATGGCTTTTCAATTGAATTACATTTTTATCCTCTAAGTTGTTTTCACTGTTTTGTGAGCTTTCTGTGCTTTCTCTAAACTCGCCTGATACATCATTATCCAAGGTTCCTATAGCATCTGCCCTGCACTGCCTGCAGTGATACATCTGTTTTAATGTTAACTCACAATCTCTTCTCATATCATTCAATTCCACTTCAGTTACTGTAGGATTATTCTCAAATACACTTTCCTTAACAGGTATAAGATGCATAATATTCGTCATATATGCTCCACATTCCTTAACTTTCTTTACTATTTCAGGGATATGCAGATCATTAATTCCCTTTATCATAACTATATTTACTTTGCATACTATTCCTTTTTGTGCAGCATATTTAAGTCCTGACAATTGATTATTTAAAAGTACTCTTCCTGCCTCTTCTCCAACAAAAGTATCTCCTAAATAGTTTACAAATTTATATACTTTTCCACCTATTTTAGGATCAACTGCATTTATAGTTACAGTTAAATGTGTAACTCCTAATTCTATTAATTTGTCTGCATAAAAAGGAAGCATTAAACCATTAGTTGAAAGACAAAAAGTAATATCTTTTGATTCTTTCTTTATTAATTCTATGGATTTTTTAGTCTCATCAAAATTTGCAAGAGGATCGCCAGGCCCTGCTATACCTACTACTGTCAAATTTCTTACCTTATCCCTCACTATTTTAAATTTGTCTCTAGCTCCTTCAGGTGTTAGCACTTCACTTGTTACTCCAGGTCTGGTTTCATTTACACAATCATATTTTCTGTTACAAAAATTACAACTTACATTACACTTTGGAGCCACAGGTATATGCATTCTTGCATATTTATGGGCAATACAATTATAACAAGGATGCGTAAGTGTCTTTTCACTAATAGATTTTGTTGCAAGCTCTTTACTCATATTTTATTATCTCCTTTTCTACATCAAGTGATTCTTAGATTCAGGTGGAGTTTGCTTATAAGGAATACCTTTTCTCCATCTGAACCTTAGAAGAACTTATCCAGGCGCGTAGCAGTGCTTATCCCCCGCTTTGAAAAAATGGGAGTGTTAGCAATGGTAGCGATCGGATAAAAAAGGCCAAAGCAATATTTAAATTACTTTAGCCTTCAGTTTTCTGATCAACTAAATTTTTAAGGATAAACTACTATCCAATTCTTTTTTTATTTCATTAACTTTATCAAGTCTTTCCCAAGGAAGATCTATATCAGTTCTCCCGAAATGGCCATAAGCAGCTGTTTTTTTATATATAGGTCTCCTTAAATCCAGATCTCTTATAATTGCCCCAGGTCTTAAATCAAAAAGTTTATTTATAATTTCTAATATTTTATCTTTGCTAATCTTTTCTGTATTAAAAGTATCTACACTAATTGATACCGGTCTTGCAACTCCTATGGCATAAGCAATTTCTACTTCTATTTTATCTGCAGCTCCTGCTGCTACTAAATTCTTTGCTACCCATCTTGCAGCATAGGCTCCTGATCTATCAACTTTCGTTGGATCTTTTCCAGAAAATGCACCACCACCATGTCTTCCATATCCTCCATAGGTATCAACTATTATCTTTCTACCTGTAAGACCTGAGTCGGTTTCAGGGCCTCCTTTTACAAATCTTCCTGTTGGATTTACAAGATATCTTGTATTTGAATCAATAAATTTATGTGGTATTACACTTTTAATAACGAATTCTATCAAATCTTTTTCAATTTTATCATGAGTTATATTCTCATCATGTTGAGAAGAAATTAATACAGTATCCACTCTTACAGGTTTTTCACCTTCATATTCCACTATTTGATCACAAATCTTATCTGGATGACCTTCTGTCACTGATTCTGATGTAAATAATCTTCCCATTTCTATCATCCTCCAATAAATTTTTACTTAACTGCATCTTAGTCCATTGATTATTTAAATAAACAAAGTTCTTGGCATAAGATGGAGTTTTAACTCCATCTTATGCTTAGAACTCGTTATCCAGAGACGTAGCTGCTCTTTACTCCCACTTGGATAAGAGGGTAGTATTAGAGCAGGTAGTCATCGGATAAAAAAAGGCCAGGTTTCACACCATAGAAAAATCTTGCCCTCAAAACTTTTCTATGTAAATAAATGAAACTTGACCTCTAGTTTGTCTAGTCAACCAATAGACATTTAATACATTATTTTAAATAAAACTTCTTATTTTAAAATCGGATGAGTGCTCAAAGAGTAATGAGTCATATTAAAATATTTAACATGTCTTATTAAAAATAAAAAAACTTCCTGTTAGAAACTTCAGGAAGTTATGTCCTCTTGTTTCTCATCTGTCAGGTTTTACCTGCTGGAATTAACACCTTGAATATAAATTCAGGTTGTCGGGCATCATAGGGCCAGTCCCTCTGCCTCTCTTGATAAGAAATTTATTTGTTTAATTGTACTATAGTGTAAACTATATTTATTTGTTTGTCAACATAAATTTTTCTTTATCTCTTTCTAGAAAATAAAATAGCAATTCTGCCCGTTCTTTCTGTTTCTTTTCTAAAGTATCTGGTGCCCAATTGTAGAATCCTTGTCCGCTCTTACTTCCTAATTCTCCATTTTTAACTTTGCTTTTAATTAATTTGGAAGGCTCATTTGAATTGCAAAGATCTTTTAATAAATAAGAAGCTATTGAATTAACTGTGTCAAGCCCTGCTAAATCTGCAGTGCAAATTGGTCCTGTAATAGGTAGTCTTCTTCCAAGCCCATATTCAATAGCCTTATCAACCTCTTCTGGTTTTGCCCATTCCTGTTCTACTATATATAAAGCCTCTCTTAAAAGTGCATGCTGAAGTCGATTTCCAATAAAGCCTTGACATTCTTTCTCCATTCTAATAGCTTTTTTGCCTATAAATTCAACCCATTCCATAGTTATTTTCATTGTTTCATCTGATGTTCTTTTACCAGGCACCACCTCTACAAGAGGAATTAATTGTGGTGGATTCCAAAAATGAGCAACTACTACTCTTTCCGGATGCTTTGTATTCTTAGCTATATCTGTTGGTAATAATCCTGACGTACAACTCGATAAAATTATATTGTTAGGGCAAATTTCATCTAACTCTTTAAAAATATCTTGTTTAAGCTCTAAATTTTCTGCTAAACATTCAATTACTAAATCAGCACTTTGAGCTGCCTCTATAATTGTTTTAACAACTTTTATTTTACATAGAATTTCTTCTGGTTGTTTGTTATGAAATTTACCTTTTTCCTTAAAAAGTTTTAAACTTGATTCTATATTTTTCATTCCTTTGTTTAAACTTTTATCCGACCTTCCATACAATAATACATCTAATCCTGCTTGGGCACACAATAATGCTATTCCATGTCCCATCGTTCCAGTACCTAATACAGATACAGTTTTAATTTTCATATTCCCGCTCTCCTTAACATAATACTTACCAATTGCTTTTTATTTCATTAAGTAAAACCAGTAATTTCATTTAGCATTGAAATCACCGGTTTATTTTTTAATTTCTACTACTTATTAGTTATTACTGTTCCCGTTTTACCATGAAGTGCTTCTTTAACTTTTTCAAGAGAAGTTATAATAGTTCGTCTTCCTTTCTTTGATTCAGCAAACATGACAGCAGCCCTTACTTTAGGTAACATTGAACCTGGTGCAAATTGTCCTTCGTCAATATATTTATGAGCATCTTCTGTGTCCATTTGTAATAGGTCTTTTTGATTGTCTTTATTAAAGTTTATTGCAACCTTCTCAACTGCAGTTAATATTAACAAAATATCTGCATCAATTATTTCTGCAATTTTTTCTGACGCAAAATCTTTATCAATAACAGCTGCAACTCCTTCAATTGTATCGCCATCTTTTTCAATTACTGGAACTCCACCGCCACCTACAGTTATTACTACATGTCCTGATTTAACTAGTGTTTTAATAATTTCATCTTCCACAATAGATTTTGGCATTGGTGATGCTACGACACGTCTCCAGCCTCTGCCTGCATCCTCTTTCATTGAGTATCCGTTATCTTTCATAAGCTTTTCAGCTTGCTTTCTCGTGAAAAATGACCCAATTGGTTTTGTAGGATTCTTGAATCCTGAATCGTCTTTGTCGACTACAACTTGTGTAATAACTGTTGCAACCTGTTTACTTATTCCTCTCCTCTTTAACTCCTGTTTTAATGCTTGCTGCAAGTGATATCCAATGTATCCCTGGCTCATAGCACCACATTCAGGGAAAGGCATAACGGGATTTAATTCATCTTCTCTTTGTGCTTTCTCATATGCAAAAATAATCTGTCCTATCTGTGGACCGTTTCCATGTGTAATAATAATTTCATTCCCATCTTCTATAAGATCTACTATTGATTTGGCAGTATCCTTACATGTCTTAAGTTGAGCTTCTGCCGATTTATCTTTTGGGTTTTTCTGAAGTGCATTTCCTCCAAGACTGACAACAATTTTTAACATATTTATATCCTCCGAAACTTCGTATTAATTCCTATTGTGTTTATGCTTGAATATTTTTGTCTTTGTCATCAAATCTTATTTTGTATTCTTCATTCATTATCCCTAATTTTCCTAAAATATAGAAAAAAATTGATAATAAAATACCAACTATAGCTGCAAATGCCATGCCTTTAAATTGTACTGTTCCAATTGTAACACTAGCTCCGCTTACACCAACAACAAATGTAATTGCACCTAAAACCATGTTATAGTTTACACTAAAGTCAACTTTTTCTTCAACAAACATTCTAATACCTTGGACAGCTATTAATCCATAAAGAAGCATTGTAATTCCACCCATAACAGGTTCAGGAATTGCTTGTATAGTAGCAGCTATTTTGCCACAGCATGAGAAAATAATTGCAAGAATAGCAGCTCCCCTAATAACCCATACAGAATAAACACGAGTGATAGCCATAACTCCTATATTTTCACCATAGGTTGTATTTGGTGTTGATCCTGTAAAGCCTGAAATAACGTTGCTGATACCATCTCCAAGAAGTGATCTCCAGAGTCCTGGATCCTCTAATAGATTTGAACCAGTTATTCTACCAGTAACTATTAAATGACTTATGTGCTCAGCAAGCACGACAAGACACGCCGGAGCAATTATAAATATAGCATTAATATCAAATACAGGTGCTGAAAAATGAGGAATCTGGAACCAACTTGCAGCTGTAATTAATTTTGTATCAACCATCCCCATTGCAAATGCAAGAAGATAACCACAAATAACAGCAATAAGAATTGGTATAACTTGCGCAAATCCTCTAAATAAAACTGAACCAAATATTCCAATAGCCAATGTAAACATAGCAACTCCAATAACACGAGGGTCAGCAACATATGGCTGAACTACTTTACCAACTGCTGTTGCAGCTGGAGCGAGTCCTGCCTGAATTGCTGCTGTTGGAGCAAGTTCCAGTCCTATGACAGCAACCACTGCGCCCATTACAGCCGGAGGCATTACCACATCAATCCATTTTATCCCAAATTTTTTTACAATGAGGGCCATTACGATAAAGAATAAACCAAAAAAGATAAACCCAGATTGAGCATGACTAACTCCACCAAATGAGCCAATAATTAAAAGAGTAGGAGCAATAAATGCAAAACTTGAACCTAAATATGCTGGAATTCCACCTTTAGTAAAATAGGAATAAACCAATGTACCGATACCATTCATAAGTAAGCAAATTGCTGGATTTATGCCTAATAGTAATGGTACCAAGATAGTTGCACCAAACATAGCTGTCAAATGTTGAAAACTAAGAGGTATAGTCTCAAGTACTGGCAGCTTTTCATGAATTCCTACAATACGTCTCATAAATTAACACTCCTATAAATTATTTATTTAAATTCAGTGCAGTATCATTAGATATATAATATTGCACTGAAATAAATCAAATTTAGTGCTTACATTTATTTAATGCTTTATATACTTTTTCAGCTGTAAATGGAGTTTCAAACAATTCAACTCCTGTAGCATCTGCAATAGCATTTCCCATAGCAGATGTTATAGATATCATTGGATGTTCAGCACATCCTCTTGCCCCGTATGGCCCATCAAGTTGTGGAGTTTCAATGCAGTAGACCTCAATAGAGCCTGGTAAATCCTGCATTGTTGGAATTTTGTAATCGACAAAACTTTTAGTTAATAATTTGCCTTCCTTGTTATATTTAAGTTCTTCTGAAATAGCCGTCCCCACTCCTTGAACAACTCCACCAACTATTTGTCCTTTAACTGCCATTTCATTAATAACCTTGCCTACATCTATAGCTGTTACAATTTTTATAATTTTTGTATCTCCTGTATTAGTGTCTACTTCAACCTCCATAGCGTGAGCACCAAAAGTCCAATCTAAAGCCGGTCTTCCCTGTCCTGCTTCTTGATCTAAAATTGTTAACCCTTGAGCTATACTATTGCCTCTACCAATTAGCGGGCCGCCGATTCCGTTTCCATTTGGATAGGTATACCCCACTGCAATTTCACTATAGTATATTTTTTCTTCTGGAAACTGTTTTACATAAACACATTCATCACCAAGTGCAAGATCATGTTTAGCTGCACGCAATACAATTGCTGCCATATCAAAAATTTGTTCCTTTAAATCATTACATGCTTCAATTACGGCATTACCTGCAAGTATTGTCATACGACTTGCAACCGTCTGCCAATCATATGGTGCTTCATCCGTATCTGTCTCAAATACTACATGAACTTTTTCAATAGGCAAATGAAGTCTCTCTGCAATAATCTGAGCCATTGCTGTATATGACCCCTGTCCCATATCTATACCTGCAACATTAAATCGGATAGATCCATCCTCATTCATTTGAACAATAGCTGATGTAGCTGCATTACTCGGCATTGCAGGTGCCTTATGCAAAACAGCTATACCTTTGCCCCTGTATTTACCCGTTTTCTTTTCTAATACTTTTTCTTCTTCTGATTTAGGTTTTCCCCATCCTATTCTATCGGCTACAGTCTTTATACATTTGATAACGTTTCCAGATTGTTCATGAATGGGTTCACCTGTTATAGTAATAGATCCTGGTCTTAATAGATTTTTAAGCCTAAACTCAAGTGAGTCTATACCTAATTTTTTAGCAACTAGTTCCATTTGTCTTTCAATAGCCCAGAAAATCTCTGCGTGTCCAAATCCCCTATATGCTGTACCAAACAGATGATTTGTATAAACAGTTTCGGAATCTAGTTTAACATTTTCTATATCATATGGACCTGCTCCAGAATAACCGGTAGCTCTTGTGATATTAACACCGTAATCTGCATAAGCTCCTGCATCCCAAAGATATTCAATTTCTTCTGCTACAATTTTTCCTGATTTTTTAACTCCTGTCTTAATTGTAGCAACTAGACCCTGTCTGCAAGGTAGCGTTGATATTTCTTCTTCTCTTGTTGCTACAAATTTTACTGTCTTTCCGTTTGAAGCTTTAGAAAGAAGTGCAATTAATGGTTCAAGGTGAATTCCTGCTTTTCCTCCGAAACCACCACCTATATATGGTACTATAACTTCAATATTCTCCATTGGTATATTTAAAGCAATACTAAACAAATTACGCAGTGTAAATGGTGACTGTGCACTGCTCCAAATTTTTATCTTATCACCTGTACCCCATTTTGCAATTACTGAATGAGTTTCCATTGGAACATGAAGTATTTGAGGTACATAAAATTTATTTTCAATTATTAAGTCCGATTCTTCAAACCCTTTTTTAATATCACCTTTTTTTAACTTAAAGTGATTTGATACATTTGTGTTTGCTTCTGGGAAAAATACGCCTGGAATAGTTTTGTAATTTCCTAAGTCTGGATGAATTAAAATAGCATTAGGTTTTACTGCTTCTTCAACATCTAGTAAAACTGGTAAAGGTTCATATTCAACTTCAATAAGATCTATTGCTCTTTCAGCTATATCAATATTAACGGCTGCAACTGCTGCAACTGCTTCACCAAAATACCTTACTTTATCTACAGCAAGTATTGGTTTATCAACAATATATATACCAAGCTTCTGATAAGCCTCATGGCCAGTCAAAACTGCTTTTACTCCAGGTAATTCTTTAGCCTTACTTGTATTAATACTTTTAATTAATGCATGCGCATAGGGGCTTGTTTTGACTTTTGCATAAAGCATACCTTTAAAGCTTATATCTTGAACATACTGTGCTTCCCCAGTAACTTTTTCTACCCCATCAATCCTAGGGATTCCTTTTCCTACATAATTATAGTCCATATTATTCACCATCCTTTGATGCTGCTTCAATAGATTCTATAATTGCCTCATAACCTGTACACCTACATAGATTTCCCTGCATAGCTTCTTTAATTTCATCTTTTTTAGGATGAGGTTTCCTAATTAATAATGCTCTAGCTGACATTATCATTCCAGGAGTACAGAAACCACATTGGAGTCCATTATGCTTAATAAATTCTCTTTGAAGTTTTGACAATTTTCCATTCTTTGCTTCACCTTCAATTGTCTGTACTTCTCCCTCTGCAGCTTCTAATGCCATAACACAACAAGAGTTAACAGCTTTACCATTTAAAATAACGGTGCAAGCGCCACATTCCCCTGCGCCGCATCCTTCCTTAGTTCCTGTTAATCCAAGTTTCTCTCTTAAAAACCAAAGCAGGGTGCTATTTGAAGGTATCTCTTCAAAAATTTCTTCTCCATTAACAAACAAATGTATTTTTTCCATCATGTTTATTTTCCCTCCCCTAGCTGTTTTAGAATTTCACAGGTTAAATACCTAGCCATTGCTAATCGGTACTCTTTCGTTGCTCTTACATCATCAATCGGATTAATTTTACTCATAACTTTATCAGCAATTTTATTTTTATCTACTATAAGGTTTTTATTGTTATAGTTATCAAAATCTTCAACTAAAATTGGTGTAGGAGCAACTGCACCTAATGAAATTTTCAAGTCTCCATTTTCCTTTAAATATCCAGCAACACTTATTTGTGAAAGGTCATGTCCTTTTATTCTTGATTTCTTTATAAACTTTCCTTCTCCTCTTATTGGTGGATAAATAACTTTTGTCACCATTTCATTTGTTTTCAATGCATTTCTCTTAACTCCAGTAAAGAAATCTTTAAGGGGTATTTCTCTGTTACCGTTTACTGATGAAATGCAAACTTTTCCTTCTAACACAAGTGAAGTCGGAAGCATATCTCCTCCAGGTGATGAATTGCATATATTTCCAACTAATGTAGCTCTATTTCTTATTAAAGCATTAGCAAGAGATTTAGAAGCATCAATTAATATTTTATAACTTGCTCCAATTTTATCAGATTCAATTATCTCATTTAGGGTAACTGGGGATCCAATAGATAATCCATCAACCTCATTATATTCTATACCGCTTAGTTCATTTATACCTTTTATGTCAACAAGATATTTACAATGTACTACATTACCTTTAAGACCAACTATTATATCTGTGCCACCAGCTAACATTTTGGCTTCTTTGCCAAATTTATCTATCAGTTCTAAAGCTTCTTTCAAATTTTTAGGCTTTATATACTGAAAATCTTGCAATTTTATTCCTCCTAATTAATAATACTCACAAAACACCCCTAAAATATTATGCATTTACGTATAATCATGCTATATTATCAGGGGTGTTTTAATAATTAAACCACTAATGTTCTTTACTTATCTTATATCTTTAAAAATAAACCCATAGCAATCATTATTTGTGCCTTCTTTGACAACTCCTACTGTTGATATAAGTTTCATTCCTATGACGGGGTTATCTACTTCTAATTGGCCGCTTACTGTGAGACCATTTTCAAATTTAACTATGCCAAAGTATAAATATGGTTTCATATATCCTTCAGGAAGATTATACACTTTTGTGTAAGTTAAAAGTGTTACTTCACCTTCTAGTGGAACTTCTTCAAATGATCTATTACCGCATTTTTTACATACAAAATGCTTTGGATGGTGGAGCTGCCCGCAGATTGTACATTTGTAAGCGTACATTTTTTCATCCATAGTTACTCCGCCTCCTTTGTGAGTATTGTTGCTACAACATTATTGCCAAATCCACCGAAATTTACAGCGAGCCCAGCCTTAGCGTCTTTTACCTGACGACCAGTTGCTTCCCCTCTCAGTTGTTTTACGATTTCTACGACTTGTGAAACTCCCGTTGCACCAAGTGGATGACCTTTTGCTTTTAAGCCTCCTGATGTGTTTATTGGAATCTTACCTCCAATTTTTGTTTCACCATTTCTAGCTGCTATGTGGCCTTCACCCCTCTTAAAGAAACCAACTTCTTCAGATTCCACAATTTCAAGTATCTGAAATGCATCATGGAGTTCTGCTACGTCAATATCCTCAGGTTTTAATCCTGCCATTTCGTATGCATTTTGCGCTGCCAATCTTACTGCAAGTAAATCTGTAGATACTTCTCTTTCTGCTACTGCATGTGTATCTGTAGCTTGACCAATTCCAGCAATTTTAACTGGTTTCTTTGCAAATCTATCAGCTTTATCCATAGCACACAGCAAAACTGCTGCTGCACCATCTGAAACTGGACAAACTGAGTATAATCTAAGTGGAGAAGCCACATAAGGATTAACTATGCCAGCGTCTTCATCTTCAGTAATTGCATAAAGATTTGGTACTATATGAAGATGAGCTACCGGATTATGCAGTGCATTTTCATGATTTTTGACTGATACAATTGCTAAATCCTTTTCTGTAATTCCGTATTTTTCCATACATAATCTTGTAAACATTCCTGCAAGCGTTGGAAGCGTTATACCATAATTGTATTCTGCCTCAGGATGAAGCATGGTGGCAACAAAGTCTGTGCCTTCCCATCCACTGACAACCCTCATCATTTCACCACCAACGACGAGAACAGCATCACACATTCCACTGGCAATTGCCATATAACCTAGTTTTATTGCTGAAGCACCGGATGCAGGACCATTTTCTACAGTTTCAGCCATTGCTGGTCTTAAATTCAAAGTGTCTACAAGTGCAGATGCAATACCACTTTGTTTATTTAATATACCAGCGCCCATTGTAGCTACAAAAACTTGATCTATTCCATGTTGTCCCTCAGCTAATTTAATGCCGGCGTCATCAAGTGCTTCTACAGCTGCCATACTGATCATATCGATAAAAGTCCCCCCTGAAAATTTACCAAAATTAGTATGACCAACACCAACAATTCCTACTTCGCGCATCTTTTATATCCCGGAATCTGAGCATAAGTTTCTGGGAGGATTGGGTTTTCAGCAGTCTTTAATAGTTCAGCACTTACCGGACGTCGTCCAGCTAATTTATCAGCTTTATGTTTTTCCCATAATGCCCTAGTTAATACATACGTTGGTACGCCGCCTAATTCGTGCCATGTTTCTGGTCTTGATTCTAATTCATATTCAATCATCCATCTTTTAAATCCATTTGGACTTTCTGCCACTATCCAAACTTCTTCTTGCTTTAAGATATCAAGATGGTATTCCATTTTAGCTGCAAATAACTGTGCTCCTATTCTAAGTCCTTGTCTTAATGTCATAGTATGATAAGACATTCCAACCTTATCATTAACAGTACGACCATTAACAATTCCTACTATAACTCCATCTATAGTTCCAATTAAGCAATATTCATCCTTAACTCTATATCTGTAATATCCTAATAATTCTGAATATATTCTAGATGCAACTATATCATAAAAATCTTTTTCTACTGTCATTAAAGGTTTAACTGCTTCTAATATATGAGGAACCTCATCCCTTCTAATTTGACGAATTACTAATTTATCTCCACTAGCCATAGTTATTACCTTTGGCGGATATTGTGCCAATGGTGTTTCAACTGGTCTTAAACTTTGTTCCATTTTATCTACTATCATATTTAACATCCTTTCTATTTGATTTAAATTTTTTCATCTCTAATTTAATTATTTAGCATCAAATGCAACTATACGGCATATGCAGGATTCTCCACCTACAAATCTCCATGGGAAGCATCCTATTACTAATCTCTTTCCCAATACCTTATCAATATCTCCACCTAAATTTTCAGCATGTACGATATTATAAGGGAACAAATCATAATGCATTAACTGATAGTCTTCATCAGGCCAAAAATCTGTAATTCCCTTACCATATTTAGCTCTCAAATATTTTTCTGCCTTCTTAGCTTCTTTTGGAGCCCATTCACGGATTTTTGTATTCATCGGGTGATCTGCAGAACCACAATCAACTCCCAACCATTTGAATTCCATTTTCCTGCACCATTTTGAGAATTCTTTTGTTGGACCTGGATGTCTCATCATTACTCTTTCTTCATCAGCTTCTGGCTCATCCCATGCATATTTGTGATAACCAGTATGGATTATTAGTATGTCACCTTTTCTAACATCCGCTCTTTGCATAATATCTTTTGAGGTATATATTCCGTAGTCTTCTGCTATATCAGAAATATCAACAACAACTCCTGGTGCTACTAATTCTTCAAGTGGAATAGATGAAATGTCTCTTCCATGAGTACAAAAATGCAGCGAACCATCAAGATGAGTACCTACATGATTAGAATGAGTTAATACCTGACCATTTGCACCATTTGATGAAAGTCTTTTGAAAAACTTGATTTGCAGTGGTTCATAAGTTGGCCATGGTGGCGTTAAATGGCTAATTTTTTGAGTTAAATCATACATTTGTACATTTTTGAAAGAATCAATAATATTCATAATATACCCTCCATTTATTTTAAATTATATTTTTTAATAAACGATTTAAGTGCATCTTCAAAGCACTTCATTGGCGGATTGACTACTCCCGCTCCAATCTGTCCCACTCCCGCTCTATTGCAGGCAATTCCAGTATTTATTACAGGCAGTATTCTTGTTTCTATGACTTTCCTCATGTCTATTCCAGTAGGTGTACCTCTGAAGTTAATATTTGGTATCTTGTATGCATTATTTTCTGCATAAGTTATCTCATACATAGTGGTTGTATAATTAATTGCATCTTTTGGCGTTCCCCCTACAAATTTAACAATTGCTGGTGCTGTTGCCATGGCAAAACCGCCAATTCCAGCTGTTTCAGTTATGCAGCTATCACCAAGATCAGCATTAGCATCGCTTTCACTAAAACCTGGGAAATATAACCCTTTTACCATTTCACAAGGAGCTGTAAACCATTTCTTACCTGTGCCAGCCACTCTAATTCCAAAATCAGTTCCATTTCTGGACATTGCGGTAAGTATTGTGCAATATTCAATATCTTCTAATGGATCTAAACTACATTTACAAGCCGGCATGGAAATATTTAAAAAGAAATGATCATTTTTATCAATAAATGTTAAGACAGATGCCTTATGTTCATCTGAAAATTTAGTTTTTACAATTGCTGGTGCAAGTTCTCTAAACAAAAGTGACGTTGCAGCTTTATTTCTATTATGTCCTTCATCACCCATCTGAAGGAACTGTGCTATTATTGTTTTTAAATCTACACTTCCTTTTATCTCTAAAGCTGCTTTTAGTACTGGTGCAAGTGAGTTTTGCATCCAATTTAATCTATCTATAACTTCACTACTATATGCTCCGAATCTTAATACTTTGCCTAATCCCTCATTAAATGTGGAATATGCGTAATTACCAAAAGTTTTATTTTTTAAAATCCAAACTGGCATCGAATACGTAACCACACCTGCCATTGGACCAACTGTTGAATGATGATGACAGCAATCATATGTTATCTCTCCGGAAGATGCCAATTTAATTGCCTCTTCTTCATTTGATGCCAACTTTTCGTAAATTAGTCCACCAATTATAGCTCCCTTAACTGGTTCACTCATTTTATCCCATGTTATTGGTGGTCCTGCATGAAGAATTGTTTTTTTCGTCATGCCAGGTATTACTTTCCCAGCTTGACCTACTCCAATAAGTATTGGTTTTGCAGCTAGAAGTCTATCTATTGCTTCTTTATTAGCTTTTTCAATTTTAGATGCTATGCCTTCGTCTTCTAAAAGAGAAAGTCCTTTGCTTGCTTCACTTGGTGGTCTCCAATTAACATGAATACATGGTACATGTTGATCTTTCAAATCTTTACAGAAAGATTCTAATCCTAAGTTAATGACCTTAATATTTTTGTTAAATAATTCATTTACTGCAGTCAAACCAATCACTTCCCTTCATTTACTATTTATTTTTTTCATCAATCTTGCACAATATCTAACGGCTTGTGCGTTGGATGGCATAAGTATAACCCCAGCTTGTTCTAGTTTTTCTTTTTGAGCTTTGTAATTTTGTGGATCATTTTCTGTTCCACAAATATAACCAACTACGCAAAGGTATTTGCCTTTATTTTCCATATTATTCTTTGCATCAATAATTCCAGGTAACATCTCTCCTGCTGGATCAGCATGACAGCCATAACCTATTACAAAGTCCATCAGAATTATTGCTACTTCTTCATCTTCTGCTTCCTGAGGTAATCTTTCGACTCTTCCCATTGGATCAATCATTGGATGAGGTTTGCCAACAGTAAAATCATCGTCTCCTAAATCAATGCAAGTATTTTTTTGACTTTTTAATATATTTTTAAGTTTAAGTTCTTTCTTAAGTGGAATATTTGAATATATATCAAATCCCTCTTTGCCAAGTAATTTCATAGCCTCATCAGCTAAAGTCCCACCTGTATATAATGCCCTTATATATTTTTGTTTACTGTCAAATTTAGCAGCTTCTTGCTTAACTAATTTGTCTATTTCCTCTATAGGCTGTGAAAAGGAGGTATAATCACAAACAGAATTGCCCTTAGAAAGTGCTACTGCCTTATATGCCGCATCTTCCAAACTTACACAAGCATAAGCTCCACTGTCTTCAATTGCTTTTCTATCTCCGCCTATAAAGTCTACAACTATTGGTTTATTTGTACTTGCTACCATATCTAATATATTTTTAGCTACCTCAGGAGCTGGTGGTTTTGAAACTAAAACTATTACTTTTGTATCTGGATCTTCAATCAGCGCCTTAAATCCTTCAATCATCATAATTCCGCCAACACTGCTTTTTAAATCTCTTCCTCCAGTGCCAATTGCCTGAGATATTCCAGCACCTAATTTGTCAATAAGAACTGTAACTTCTTGAGTACCTGTCCCTGATGCTCCAACAATTCCTATATCACCTTTTCTAACAACATTAGCAAAGCATAGTGGAACATGATTAATTATAGCGGTCCCACAATCCGGTCCCATTACAAGAAGTCCTTTACTTCTGCCCATCTTCTTTAGTTCTATTTCATCTTCAACAGTTACATTGTCACTAAACAACATAACATTAAGTCCATTTTTAAGAGCTTTTCTTGCTTCATCTGCTGCATACTTTCCTGGTAGTGAAATAATCGCCATATTTGCATCTTTCATATGCTTAAGTGCAGCATTAAAAGTATTGGGTTTGTATTCGTTTTCATTTTCAGATTCTTCTTCCTTTGAATTTAAAAGCTCATTTACCTTACTTACAATACTTTCAGTTGGATTTTCTTCTTCATCTGACACATAAGCTGCAATAAAGAAATCATTTGGTGTAAGATTTCTTATTTCGTCATTACTTAAATTTAAATTCTCAGATAGTTCTTTGTTAAGATCTGTTCCCATACCCACAATTATTTCTTTAACATAGGGCAGCTTCTTAATTTCTTTAGTAATTACCATTAAAGCAACAGAATCATAATATGTGTTTTTTCTGATATCTACACAGAACTTCATTTTCGTAAACCCTCCTATACTTTATAGTGGTCAGAAATTTGCAACCTACATAAATTCCCAAAGCTGTATCTGTTCCAGAAGTTTCGCCATAACTAATGATGTTTAATATAGCTTTATTAATTTTTTCTTCATCATGATAATATAATATTGATTCCATAAGTTCTCTTACAGCCTCATTTGTCTCTCCAATAGATGAGTGCTTTAACATTTCAGAGCTTACCTTTGTTGTTTTATTTACGCCTTCACTTATCATTTTGCTATTAAATTTATATATTGGGGAAATATCCAACTTGTAGTAATATCCGAGATAAATAAAGCAAATCATAAGACCACTTATGAAATCATCCACTGCAGGGGTAAGTCCTGATCCAAAACCAATAATACTTCCTCCTATTTGAGCTATCTCATCAATATCTAATATTGCTAATGCTCGAATTAATTTCAAAAACCTGCTTTTAATAAATTTAAAGCTTTCATCAATAGAATGAATTTTAAAAGAAAATAATTTCAGATTTGGTAATTCATCATTTATTATGTTTACCAATGGACCTATACCATAAAGTTTGCCATGGGTATTTAGTCCAATCTCCAATATTTTTATATTGTTAGCTAGTTCCTTTTCAGTTATATTTGAAGATCTTATGGATACACGAGGAGACCACTTTTGGGCTTCATTCAATCTTATAAATAAATTTCTTTCACTACAATAGATACCATTTACATTAAAATTAAAATATAAATTTTGAGTTATATTAAGTTTCTTGAAGTCAAATTTTCTACTGCTATCTATAAAAATACTCATGGGTGCCATATTTTTCTTATTACTTAATAACGTAATAAACTTACCACATGCCTCAATATTACAAGCATTTTTGAAAACAGAATGGACTCGACCTTCTACTATTTCTTCCGCTTCTATAGCTTTTAGTAGATTTTCACATATAAACGATGCTTTCAATATAACCAATCCCTTATTTCCATCTTACGTATATATTACTTTATTTGTATGATAATGTCTTTATGTAAATATTCTAAATATTGAAACACGTATTTGTATACCTTTAACATACATACTTCTTAATCCCTTTATTGATCCTAATCTCTAGTTAAAATAAAATTTCGTATTTGAAGTTTATTCTCTGTATTTAATTAAGTTCATAGCTTTTAGCCCAACCTCAAGATTTAGTCTGCTTTCACAATTATCTAAATCAATCCCTGTAATATCTTGTATTTTTTGCAGCCTATATATAATAGTGTTATAATGCATGTACATTTTTTGCGATATTTTTTTCATGTTGCCATTACACTCGAAATAAGCTTCCAGCGTTTTTACTAATTCAGAGTTATTTACTTTGTCATATTCAACAAGAGGTTTTACTGTATCCATGCAAAAATTTTTAAGCTCACCTCTAAGTCCGTTAAAGGAAAGCAATCTATATATTCCCAAATCATCATAATTAATTATGTTTCCAGTATTAATTTTACTTAGGTTTTCAACAATAAGTTTAGCTTGTTCATAGCTTTCCCAAAGATGCACAATGTCTTCATAAGAACGACCTACACCAATTGTTATTTGGTTAATTTTAAACTTTTTCAAAGCTTCCTTTAATAATTTTTCGCTAAAATCAATTATGTCTTTCTTTATCAATTTAATATTTTTCTCTTTTTCACTACCAAATAAAATTATTATTCTATCACTTTTTTCAACACATACTATTTTTTCGTTATAAATTTTTGACACTCTTGCTGTGATAAATAATAAATTTCTTATTATTCCTTGTGAATAATTTACTTTATCTAAGCTTGTTTCTGTATATAAACCTTTTACACGAATAATAATCACAGTATGTTTTAGTTCTTTATGAAAATTAAAAGTTTTTGATCTTTCAATTGCCCTTTCTTGTCTCTCCACATCATCACAAAGCAAGTCATCAAAAAACTCCAATTTGTAATGACCTTCCATTTTGTATAAAGAAATTTTTTTAACAAAGTCCAAGGCTATAATATGCACATATGAATCGATAAGCATATTATCTACTGGGGTTAATTCTTTTTTATCAAGCCATATAAAAATACATCCATATTCAACTCTTTCTATAATAATTGGAATGGTTACTCGTTTAATATTCCTTCCCTTAATGTTATCTGTACATGACTTATATGTGCAATCAGTATTATTACCCCTTTCTATATATTTTTGATTTGTATTTTCATTTATCAGCTTATCAAGTATTTTTTTATCTAGCTCCTGATCACACATAATTTCATATCTGTCATTCATGCTTTCATATATAGCCAATGAATTTCCTATATTATCATAAAGTTTCTTTGTAATTTCCTTTAAGCTTCCACCATTTGCCATCATATTCATAACTTCTTTGTTGAAATGATCTATTTTAAAAAAACTGTTCATCTGATCATTTACAACCTCTGTTAGTACTGCTGATATTACATCTGTATGTGAAACAGAAAATGGTATTTTAATAATGGGGAATCCGAGATCGTCTGCTATTTTTATAATATCTTGTGGTAATATATTTATATATCTACCTAACTTAATTCCAAGACCAGATACCCCTTTTTCATTTAATTTAGGAATAAGTTCAAGGAGAACTTTAATGTTATCTTTTATTGGATAAGCTGCAGTGATTAAAAACTCACCTTCCCCAACCCATTCTATAATATCTGGAACTTCCATTACATTTACTTTTGTAATCCTATTTGTCATTCCTTTTGCTCCCGCTAAAATTCTTGCATCCTTAAGAGTATCAATTTCTAATAGTTTTTCTAAGGAAATTCCTACATAGCGGTACATAACATCACATTCCTTTCTAATATTTATTAAATAATTAATATTAATTTACTCTAGATTCGAAAACAAACTCCCTTTGTGGCTTTAAATCATATTGTACTATTCTATTTATTTTTACCTTTTTATTCATACTATTCCTATAAAATACATAATATGAATTATATTTATATCTTGAATAAATTGTTTATTTATACTATTATTGTAATTAACGTAAATTATTTAGATAATGAAATATTAGGAGGGTTTATAATGAAAACTGTTGTTCAACTATTGAATGAAAATAGAACAGGTGCTTTCGCAACTGTAGAAGATGGAAAGCCTCGTGTAAGACCTTGGATGTTTCAATTTGAAGAAAATCAGAAATTTTATTTTTGTACAGCCAATAATAAAGACGTATATAAACAATTGCAATCAACTCCTTTTGCTGAATTTACTACTACTTCAAAGGATATGATAACAGTTAGATTATCTGGCAAGGTGGTTTTCACAAAAGATATGCGATATAAAGAAAAAATACTTAACGAAAATGAAGGATTGAAGAAAATGTATACAACTGCAGACAATCCTATTTTTGAAGTATTTTATATTGAACATGCTAAGGCAACCATATCAGATTTTTCCGGCCAGCCTCCAAAGGAAATAAATTTTTAATAAAATTCTTTTTCATAAATTTAGAGTATACTTTTTAAAAAGTATACTCTAAATTTTCCTTTATATTAAAAAAGTCTGAATAATCTATTTCAAAAATGGATTTCTTAACAGCTGATATATTTATTTTCCTCCTAATAAGTTGAGTCAATATACCTGCATAAGATAAATCCCCTTGAATTATGGCGCCATATATTATGCCATCTTTATGTATTACTTTTTTGTAATTACCATCTTTAGTTTCTATTTCTTGTTTATAGCTTTCATCTGGAACTGACACATTTCCCAGAGACATAGTTGCTAGTCCTAAAAAATTCATGGTATTTTTACTTCCAAAAAAATCTGTCATTAAAAGTTTTTTTCCTGCCATATTACTAGCTGCTACAATTCCTTCCTTAACAGCTGTAGGCCAAATTGGATTTCTTCCAGTTACATCACCTGCACCATACACATCCCCTATATTTGTCTTGCCTCTTTCATCAATGATAAGGCCAAACTTGTCGAATTTCACACTACTCCCCTGCAAAAAAGCAGTATTTGCTCTAACTCCTGCTGATACAACTACAAACTCACAAGGAATTATTTCACCTGTATTTAGAAGCAATTCTTTAGGATTATTGGCTTCATCAACTAAAAGCTTCTCTGCTTTAACTCCCAGCTTTAAATTCACTCCATTTTCTCTAAATAAATCTTCATATCTGCCTGCTGCATATTTATCAAGCTGAACTGCTAAAATCCTGTCGTTCATTTCTACAACTGAAATATTCAATCCATAACCTAAAAGCCCTGTAATTGCATCAATTCCTATAAGACCTGCTCCAAGTACAACTACATTTTTTACTTTTTTAGCTGCATCCTTTATTTTTTGTGCATCTTCCAAATTTCTAAGTCCTACTACATTATTTGCTCCTCTAAGATTTTCTACAGGAGGTATGAAAGAACTTGCTCCACTTGCTATAAGAAGCTTGTCATAACTTAATCTGCTTCCATCTGAAAGCTCTATTTCATGCTCTTTATCTTTTAGCTTATCTACTGCAATTCCCCTCATCCATTTTATATTGTACTTTTTAAAATAATCCTTTTCTGAAAAATTGAGTGCATCTATATTTCTTTTATTACTAATATAATGGTGTAATATACATCTGGAATAGACATATTCATCTTTTGAAATCAATATTATATCTGCATCAGGTTCAAGTTTTCTAAGAGTTCTTGCACCATTTATACCAGATGCAGAAGCCCCTATTACAACGTAAATCATATACACTACACCTCCTCTAAAGTAATAGCGTGCATAGGACATCTAGCTACACACTGCGGATTTTTACTTTCCGTATGCTGGCACATATCACATTTCATAATTTCTCTATTGTTTTCACTATCTGCCTTTAGCACTCCATAAGGACATGCCATTATACACATAAAACAGCTTGCACATTGATTTTTATCGTACTCTACAATACCGGTATCTGGGTTTTTTCTCATAGCACCAGTCATACACGTATATACACATTCTGGCTTGTCACAATGCCTGCAAAATATGGGAGCATATTTTCCTTTACTACTCAGCGCGATTCTACTTCTGTTATCAACACAGTCATGCGAAACAATACAGGCTGTAGTACAAGTAAGACATCCAATACACTTACTTCTATCTATCTTTATTCTCTTCAAAATTATCAGCTCCTAACTTCCGAAACTTTTTCAATATTTACGGGAACATATTTATAAGAAGGTTCTTTTGAGTAAGGATCAAATATAGATGGAGTTAATGAATTTGTTTCTATATAGTGAATTGGAGCATATAATTGATCTTCTTTTACATTTCTTGTCAGTACAACTCTAAATTCATTTTTATGTCCATTTGCCGATAAAATCACAACTTTTTCATTTTCCTTTATATGCAGCTTTTCAGCTAATTTATAGTTTATGAAAACATAAGGATCTGTAAAGCAGCTATTTTTTACAAATTCAATTTCCCTAGTTCTAGTCTGGGTATGCCATTGTCCTACAGTTCCCCTACCTGAATTAAATATGTATGGAAATTTCTCTGTTTGGGTAAATGGCTTCTTGGCTGCATCTTCATAAATGAGCTTTACTTTTTTATCTGCTGTAAAATATTTATTATCTTCAAACAATCTTCTCTCATCACTAGTTAATATATCCTCCTTTTTAAAGGGCCATTGTATTCCTTTTGATGAAACCAGCATCTCATAGTCAATGCCAGTTATATCACAAGGCATTTTACTGCTAAATTGTTTTATAAGCTCAAAAGCATGTCTTGGAGTCTTCCACTTTTCTAAAGGCTTTCCTACTTTCAGTGCTCTTCCTATTCCAAGCAATATGTCATAATCTGTAAGTTCATCTTTTTCTTTTTTTAATATTGGAGTTACAGCTGACAAACGCCTTTCCGTGTTTATAAAAAATCCTTCTTTTTTGAGAGCTGAAACAGAAGGTAAAAATAAATCAGATAATTTAGAAGTATCCGTATCATCATATATATCCTGAACAACCAAGAATTCTAATTTTTGAATTGCTTTTTCAAATTCCTCGTTATTTGCCCAGGAATGTCTAGGATTTGTTCCAATTACCCACAATGCCTTAATTTCTCCGCTGTTTATTTTATCTATAATTTTATTGTAAGGTATGGTTGGCTTTTTGGGTATCATCTCACAAGGAACATCTAAAATAGAAGCAATTTCTTCTCTATGCTTTGGATTATCAAAGTCTCTGCCTCCATATAAAGCTGTAGTATTACTATATATTCTTGAACCCATAGCATTACACTGACCTGTTATTGAATTTGCTCCAGTACCTTCTTTTCCTATGTTTCCGGTAATAACTGCAAGGTCTATTATTGATTGTGCAGTTCTAACTGCCTCATACCCTTGATTTATTCCTATAGTCCACCAAAATGAAACTTTTTTCCCGTTGTGAATTATTTCCGCAAGTTCCATTACCCTTTTACTCGAAATTCCCGTTCTTTTTTCTACATTTTCTAAAGTATACTTTTTCACATGTTCTTTAAATCCTTCAAAGCCTTCTGAATATTTCTCTATATACTCTCTATCAATCCAGTTCTTTTCTATAAGTACATTTGCAAGGGTATAAAAAAGTATAATATCAGATTTTGGCTTGATATCTATCCATAAATTTGAATTAATTGCTGTTTCAGATTTTCTCGGGTCAATTGTTATTACTTTAGCTTTTTCATTTTTTCTTATATGACTCCACATTATAGGGTGAGCAACCACAGGATTTGCTCCAATTAATATAATAGTGTCAGAAATTTCAAAATCTTTTAGAGTATAAGGAGGTGCATCAAATCCAAAGCTCTGTTTATGTGCTACAGCTGCCGTAGCCATACAAAGTCTTGTGTTTCCATCCCCATTTATTTGCATGCAGCATCTGCCTATAAAACCCAAGAGAGCCATTTCTTCTGTTGTTATCTGACCGGTACTCAAATATGCTGCACTTTTAGTTCCGTATTTTTCTTGAATAGATCTCATTTTGAAAGCAAAAGTTTCAAAGGCATCCTCCCAAGAAATTACTTTCATCTTCCCACTTTCATCTTTCAAAAGAGGTAACTTACTGGATTTAAATTTTCTGCACTGCTTATTTAAATTTAATCCCTTTATACAGCAAAATCCATCATTTACCGGATAACCTTTAGTGGGAAGTATTTTCTTTATTTTATTATCTTCAACATAAAAGTCCAGATTACATCCAAGTGCACAATAATTACAAGTTGATTGTTTTACTTCCACGTAATTCATCTCCACTTCTCAATATTTTTTACTGAAAATACATGATTTAAATTTCAAAATCATTTACCCTTTGAAGTAGATTTCAACAAACCTATAATAAGAAGTGAAATCAAAGCAAGTGCTATAAATATTACAAATCCTCTAGAATAACCACTTAAGCTTTTGCCTGTCTTATCTATAAAGGACGCCATTAAAGGTGGTATAACAAAACCTCCAAAAGCTCCTAATCCACCGACCCATCCAGAAGCACCTCCAATAGCATGTGGAACTTCTTTAGGAAGTATTTTAAATACAGCAGCATTTGTCACACCCATTCCTACAGCTAAAAGTAAAATTCCTATAATAGCTAGAGGCAGTGAAGAAGCAATAAACATGCATATTGTACCTGCAAGCATTATAAAAAGTGCTGTAATGGATGTAGATTCTCCTCCAACTCTATCTGCTATCTTTCCACCATAAATTCTTACAATAGATGTAGTAATTGAATAGATAGCAGTTAATAAACCTGCAGTTTTCAAGTTCAACTTGAAAAATGTTGTCCAATATGTTGGAAGCCAGCTAGTTAGTGCTAAAAAGCCTCCAAATGTAGTAAAGTACACTATAACAAGAGCCCAGGTCTTCCATGTCTTTGCAGAAATAATGAGACTTTCACTAACTTTGTCATTAGGAAACAGTTCCTGACCATATTTTTTTGAAGCTGTTATCTTTGCTTGTTCTCTTCCCACTCCTGCATGAATTAGTTGAAAATACCACGCATTTTTTCCTATAATAAAATATGCTATAGTTCCTACTATTAAAAATATCAACCAGGCTAAATAGGAACTTGATAATCCTAAAAGTGGCAGTGCTACATTTGGAAGCAAAAGTGTAAATATTCCAGGTGCTAGATTTCCCACTCCACCATATATGCCAAGTGCAACCCCCTGCTTATTTTGTGGAAACCAATAGGACGATTGGCTAACTCCTACAGAAAAGGTAGCTATACCACAGCCTGACAGTGCCCCGAATATCAAAAGCAAGGAATAGCAGTTACTTAAATCCTGCTTAAAAAAAGCCATAACTATATAGAGTCCTGTCATTCCAATTATTGAAAGTATAAGTAATGTAATAAAGGGTTTTCTTCCTCCATCTACGTCAACCCAAGCTGCAAATGGAATTCTAAGTAGTGATCCTGATAAATTTGGTATTGCAATAAGAAGTGCTAGTAAAATAGGATTCAAATCTATAAAACTTTTTTTAAACACAGCAGCTGTAGCACCATAAAGTGCAACTGCTGCAAATCCTACAAAAAAACCTAAGGTTGCTCCTGTTAATCCTTGTTTGGAATTTCCTTTAACACTTACAATATCCATTATTTCCCCTCCTATTTGTAATTTAAATGCTTTACCAATTTATAGTTTCAGCAACTTCAGCTTTAGGGTCCAAATGTACATCTTTTAAAGCCCACTTTTTAAATTCCTGATACCCAGTTCTATCTACGATATATCCTATATGTTCTTTTCCACCAGGAGCATTTTTGTCTATATACTTATCTATATATTCATAGGTATTTAAAATTATCTTCACAATGCTATCTTCATCTACCCATTTAATGAAATCCTGACCTAATCTTGGATTTTTCTTTCCCGTTCTACCCAGGATAGTTAATTTAAAATACTTCTTATTGCTTCTTGTCCATGCCCCCATTGGGCATTTGTCTACACATTCACCACAGCCTATACACTTTTTATCATCTCTTAGGACCTTAAAGTTTTCAAATTTAAGTGCATCTGCAGATCTTAGCTTACAATTTTTAACACAAGCTTTACAGCCCACACATCTATAACTTTCATACTGCGGTTCTGTCATTCCTATAATTCCAAAATCATGCATTCTTACTTTTGCACAATCATTTGGACATCCAGTTAATGCTACTTTTACATGGTAGTCATTTGGAAATATAACCTTTTCTATTCTCTTTGCAAAAGCAGTGGTGTCATAATTTGCAAAAGGACAAACTTTATTTCCTATACAAGCAGTAACATTCCTTGTTCCTGATGCTGAATATCCATTTTTAGAATCAGTTTGATTTATTTCAAGTCCTTCTATAACAGGTTGTATCATCTCATTTATCTCAGGAATGTTTTTCATATCAATACCAGGTACTTCAAATCCCTGTCTTGTAGTAATATTAATTGTTCCATTTCCGTATTCTTCTGCAACCTTTTGAATTATTTCAAAATATTTTGCTTCTATATGTCCACCTGGTACTCTAATCCTTATGGCCGTCTTTCCTCTTTCCTTAGTTACTCTAAATGCATTCTTTTTTAGAACTTTTGTATTAATATCCATAATCGTCCTCCTTTTTTAATCCATTAAAAGTTTAGCTTTAACATAATTAAATACCGGACCGTCAAGGCAAATATATGTATCGTCCATTTTACAATGACCACATTTTCCTAAACCACAGCACATCTTTCTTTCATAAGAAACCCAAATATTTTCCTCTTTAATTCCCCTCTTCAAAAATTCTGCTATAGTAAATTTAAGCATTATTGGAGGACCTACTACTACTACCTGTGCTTCTTCCACATTATTTACATTTAAATCTTTAATATAAGTAGTAATTAAACCTACATTCCCACCATAACCTTCATCAGCCTTGTCCACCGTTAAAGTAACACCAATATTTTTTCTCCATTCTTCTATATTCTTTTTAAACAATATATCCTCTGGTGACTTAAATCCCATTAAAACATTAAAATTTGTAACTTCACTTCTATTAGCAGCAAAGTAATCTATAATACCTTTTACCGGTGCTAGTCCAGTTCCTCCTGCAGCTACAATAAGTTCTTTTCCCTTGTACGTCTCTAAGTCAAAACCGTTTCCATAAGGTCCCCTCATAAATAGAGTATCTCCTACAAAGAAAGTATGAATGACATCTGTAACTACTCCCACACGTCTTATAGTTAAACCTATATATCCATCTCCTATTTCACATACAGATATAGGAGCTTCTCCATATTTAGGTATGGAAACCTCAAAAAATTGTCCCGGCTTCACAGTTCCTTTAAACTCCATTTTAAATGTATAATCAATATCCGTATGTTTTGTAATATCTAATATTTTACTAGCCTTTGGCAAATATACATTTTCCATTTATTTCACCTCTCCCACTGCATCATTTAACTTGTTAACACAATTTGAAAAAGATATATATTCTGGACATGCATCATCACATCTTCCACATCCAACACACATGTTATATCCAAATCTCTTCTTAAAGTCATAAACTTTATGCATAACTTTAAATCTCATTCTCTGTCCTTTATCCTGTCTAAAACTATGTCCTCCAGCTATATCCGTATATCCATCAATCTGGCAGGAAGTCAACACTCTTCTTCTCTCTCCTACATTTTTATTATCTTTATAGAAAATATCCTGCATATTAAAACATGTACATGTTCCACAAACAAGGTTACATCTTCCACAAGAAATACATCGTGAAGAATACTCTTCCCACAGTGGAGCACTAAATACACTTACATCCATATTTTCAGGGATTTTAACCTTTACATCGTTTTTTGTTACAAAGTTAGGTTCTACATTACATTCTGTCATTCCATCAAAGTAATTTTTAAAGCTTTCATCTTTACACTTTACTGAAACTTTCCCATCCTTATGTTTTACAAATAAGTCATAGTTTTCTATCTTATTACTGCCCATACTTACACAGAAACAGTTTTCAAAGCTGTGTTCACATTCCATAAGTGCAAATTTTACTTTATCTCTTACTTTTTTATAGTAAGGATCTTCTACACCATTTCTCAAATAAATTTCATCAACTCTCCTTACAGCATTGATGTCACAGCTTCTTAAAAATATCAATATCTTTTTGTCATCCACTTTTGGTTCCATTACAGAATCTTCTGTAAAATAAAACAAGGTTTTAGTTATTGGAAGCATCACTTCTTTTGGTGAAAAGTTTGATTTTTCATCAAATATTATTTCTTCAATAGTATTTATCTCTGCATACCTAACTACATCTGTATCCGAAAATCTTCCCTTACCTTTTAATTTCACTGGAGCATAGATTTTGTACTCTTCTTGCAGCTTTTTTAAAAAATTATCAAATTCCACATTACTAATTTCAAATCCCATTCGTCAATTCCCTCCTTAGAATTCTTGTAAACCTAACAGCATGTAATCATCGTTGTTATATATTTAACATATCATAAATGTAGAAAATTTAACGTGATACAAATCACGTTATGGTCAAAAAATAAAAAACTGCATTTGCATTATTTTCTGCAAATACAGCTTTCCACTAAACTCCCCTAAAATACATCGACATCACCTTGGGATCTATAACTATTATCTTTTTATGATGAAATTTTATCATACCTTTTTTTTCAAAATTGTTCATGCAGCGTGAAATAGTCTCTCTTGTACTACCAAGCATCTCAGCTAAATATGTTATGCTTATATTCAAGTCAATAACTGTACCTTCTTTTGTTTCCACTCCGTAATCTCTGGACAATTTCCAGAGTTTTGCTGCAAGCTTTTTATCCATTTTTATAGGTACGGTGTTTTTCAATTGCCTGTAGAGTCTTCTTATTTTTTTAGCCATGGAATTAATTATAATATGCGTAAGTTCAAAATCCCCTGCCATTATTTTTAACAAATCATTTCTAAAAAAATACAATATATAACTATCTTCAAAAGCTTCACAACTTATGGATGCAGGTAAATTGTCAAAAATGACTTCATTTATAAATTCTCCTCTGCCTAAAATATATATGACCCTTTTTTGTCCATCTTCTGATATCTTATACATAGTTACTTTTCCACTTAAAACAATATAAATTTTATCTACTTTGTCTTTTTCACAAAACAACTCTTCACCTTTAGTAAGTTTTATCTTAAAAGCCTTTGTCTGCATCAATTTCAACGTAGATTTATTTATTTTTTCAAATAAGGGAATCCCGCTAAAATCATTATCAGAAACTTTTGCCATAACTTATATCCTCTGGCTGCGTTTTTCTATACAAATACTTTCCAAGAGGTTTATCTTCAATGAATTTTCCACTAGATATAACCTTGTTTCCCCTCAAAAAAGCATGCAGCACTCTTCCTTTCTGTTCAAAACCTTCATAAGGAGTATAATCTACATTTTGCATTTGATTTTTAACACTAATAGCTTTAGAAAAAGCAGGGTCCCATACTACAATATCGGCATCGCTGCCCACTGCAATAGTTCCTTTTTGTGGAAAAAGGCCAAATAATTTAGCAGCATTAGTTGAAGTAAGCGCAACCATTTCATTCATACTTATCCTGTTTTTTAGAACTCCATAAGTATACATAAGCCCAATTCTATGTTCTACACCTGGAGCCCCATTTGGAATCTTGCTAAAGTCATCAATGCCAATTTCTTTTTGACCTTTATAATTAAAAGAACAGTGATCTGTTCCAATGGTCATTATCTCTCTGGAGCTTATCCCTTTCCACAACGCATCATTATCATATGTTTTTCTAAGTGGAGGTGACATTACATATTTTGCTTCCTCAAAATTATGGCTGTTCTTATCTCCATAGCAGGAATCGTCCAGCAGTAGATACTGAGGACAAGTCTCAGCATAAACCTTTATTCCTCTCTTTTTAGCATCTAGAATACTTAATAAGCCTTCTCTAGTACTTAAATGTACAATATACACCGGTGAATCTGCAATTTCTGCAATATTAAGCAGCCTTGCAATTGCCTCTTTTTCAACTAAAGCAGGTCTTGTCAATGGATGATAATAAGGGGATGTGTTTCCCTTTGATTTAGCTTCATTTATAAGTGCTTCTATAATATCGCCATTTTCGCAGTGAAAAGTTATCAGGCTCTTTAATTCTTTACTTCTTTTTAAAACTTCAAATATTACACCGTCATCTACCTGAAGTGTTTTTTTATAGGCCATATATAATTTAAATGAAGTTACCCCTTCTCTAACCATATCTTCCATTTCACAAGATGTCTTGTCACTCCAATCCGTAATACCCATGTGAAATCCATAATCACAATAGCACATTCCATCTGATTTTTTATGCTGCTTTCTTAAGGCTTCTTTTAACGTCTCTCCCCTATTTTGTGTAGCATAATCTAATATTGTAGTGGTACCTCCAACTAAAGCAGCTTTTGTTCCAGTTTCAAAATTATCTGCAGTTACGGTAGAGCCACTTTCCAAATCAAAGTGAGTATGAGTATCTATACCACCCGGTAAAATATAGCATCCTTTTACAGATATGACTTCATCTCCACTTTTTTTTATATCATTTCCTATTGAAACAATTCTTTCATCTTCTATTCTTATATCTGAATAATAAGAATCCACAGCAGTTATAATTTTTCCGCCTTCAAGTACTACGCCCATAAGCAAAGCCTCCTTTTTTATATATTCTAACACAAAGTCATAAAGATAATTAACTTCCACAATTTAAAAACTTTGCGAAGCAAAGCTTTTAAAAATAATAAAGCCCAAATAACAAAGAACAGATAAAGATGATTTCCATCGTACCTCAGGAAATCTACAATTTTAATATTTCCTGACGTTAGGAAGAAAATTATCCTTATTTGATATTTGAACTTTGAACTTTGTTATTTAAAAAATTGCTTCGTAAAATTTTTGTATTGAGTCAAAATCTGCATATGCAAAAATCAAGTATTCATTATTTATCTAAAGTAATAACTGTTCCCGTCTTACCTTCCAAGGCATCTTCACCTTTATAAAGCGAAGTAATTATTGACCTGTGACGGGAATTTGACTTTGCAAACATCACTGCTGCTTTTACTTTTGGAAGCATTGACCCTGGGGCAAAATGACCTTCTTCAATATACTTTTCTGCTTCTGCTACCGTAATGTGATTAAGGTCAACTTGATTAGCTTTTTTAAAATTAAGTGATACTTTTTCAACTTCTGTAAGTATCATAAGAATATCTGCATTTACATCTTCCGCAAGTCTTTCAGCTGCAAGATCTTTGTCTATGACTGCCGCAACACCTTCTAATGATCCATCTTCTTTTTGGGCAACAGGAATGCTTCCACCTCCAGCTGCTACGCAAATAGTAGAATCCCACAACACTTTAATTGCCGGAAGTTCAACTATTCTCTTTGGAACTGGTGAAGCCACTACTCTTCTCCACCCTCTTCCAGAGTCTTCTTTCATCACGTAACCTTTTTCTTTTTTAAGTTTTTCCGCCTCTTCCTTACTATAAAAAGTACCTATAGGTTTAGTTGGATTTTTAAATGCAGGATCATTTTTGTCAACTACTGCCTGAGTTATAAGTGTTACCACTGGCACTTTCTTGTTTCTCTTATCTAAAGCCTTTCTTAGTGACTGCTGAATGTGATATCCTATATATCCCTGGCTCATGGCACTGCATACATCAAAAGGCATGGATGGTGTAACACTACTAGCTGCTTCTGATGCAAGCAAAATTCTTCCCACTTGAGGACCATTTCCATGAACTATTACAAGTTCATATCCCTTACAGCTTATATCTGCAATATATTCACAAGTTTTTTTTATTACTTCTAATTGTGCCTCCGCTGTAGCTTTCGTACCAGGTTCCTGAAGTGCATTTCCACCTAATGCTATAACCAATTTACAAAATCCCATTATAATTCCCCCATATAATTATTTAGTCACATAGGATATTGGAATAAGCGCATACATTGCTGCACATTTTACTAATTCATCTTTCCATGTCTTTTCATTAGGTGCATGTGCTTGATCTTCGTGGCCTGGTCCAAAACCTATACATGGTATTTTATATCTTCCCATAATGGAAACTGCATTTGTAGAAAATGTCCATTTATCTACCTTTGGTTCACTCTTAAATAAATCCTTATAGCAAGTTACAACATTTTGACATACTTTATGATCTTCAGGCAGTACCCAGGTTGGGAAGAAACATTCCGTTGGATACTTTAATCCTGTATAAGAAGGTCTTTCATAAGTGTACATTTCAACTTCAGCCTTTGCAGCCTTAACTGAAGGTAAATTCTTAATCTGATCAATTGCATACTCCCAGGTTTCACCAGCAGTAAGCCTTCTGTCAACAGAAATACTACATCCATCTGCTACAGCACATCTTGAAGGTGATGAAAAGAATATTTCAGATACGGTTAATGTACCCTTTCCTAAAAATTCATCATTGATTAATTTTTCATTTAAATCCTTTAGCTCATTTAATATAGGAGCCATTTTAAAAATTGCATTATCTCCTCTTTCCGGTGCAGAACCATGACAGCTAATTCCATGGGTTGTAACTTTTATCTCCATTCTTCCTCTATGTCCTCTATATATATTTAATGAAGTTGGTTCTGTTATAACTACAAATTCCGGCTTTACTTTATCTTCATTGACTATATACTGCCAGCATAATCCATCACAATCTTCTTCTTGAACAGTACCTGTTACTACTAATGTATAATCTCCTTCAAGTCCAAGATCTTTAATTATCTTACCTGCATAAACCATGGAGGCCATTCCTCCCTCCTGGTCTGTGACACCTCTTCCTAAAATAACCTCATCATCTTCATAGCCTTCATAAGGATCGTATTTCCATAGATTTCTATCACCTATCCCTACTGTATCTATATGAGCATCCATGGCAATTAGGTGTTTTCCATGTCCTATATATCCAAGTACATTGCCCATGGGATCTATTTCTACTTTGTCAAAACCTACTTTTTCCATTTCCTGTTTTATTCTAAGTATAACTTTTTCTTCTCCACAGCTTTCACTTGGAATTTGAGCCATGTCCCTTAAAAATCTACATATTTCAGGTTTATACTTTTCTGCCATATCCAATATTTTTTCTTTATTCAAATCTAATGCCATTTAAAATTCCCCCTATTTTATCTATCTTTAGAAACGCTTCCAGAGATCTTGTGCAAGTTCCCTGCTTCTTGCCATAATCCTTTCCTCGTCAACGCCTACAAGTTTTCTATCTTCCATAATAACTTTACCATTTATAATGGTTGTATCTACACAGCGTCCATTAATGCCAAATAATAAGTGTGAATTAATATTGTTTTCATTTATTGGTGTAGGTGCATTGTAATCTACAATAATTATATCTGCAAGAGCACCTTCTTTTAAAATGCCAATTTTTCCATCAATAAATCTTTCAACAATTTTTCTATTATTATAGAAAAGCATTTCTGGAATTTCAGTCCAAGCTACAGTAGAATCTCCAGTAGCATGTTTATGAATAATATTTCCAACTTTATAAGATTCCATCATATCTGAAGTATAGCCATCTGTACCAAGGCCTAATAGAATTCCTTTTTCATACATTTTGAGTACAGGAGATACACCTACAGCATTACCCATATTAGATTCAGGATTGTGAACAACTATTGCATTTTTTTCTTTAATCAAATCTAGTTCTTCATCCGAAACATGAATACAGTGGACTAAAATTGTCTTATCAGAAAGTGCTCCTGCATCATACCATCTCTGTACAATGCCCTTACCATATTTTTGTTTAGTTATCTCTAGATCCTGTATGCCCTCTCCTGTATGAACATGAAAACCTGTATTTAAATTTTCTATGGCATCCATACATTTTTCCAAAGTTTTATCTGAAATTGTCATAGAAGCATGAAGTCCAAACATACCTTTAATCATGTCATCTTTTTTATCATTACAATACTTAATGAAGTCCACATTTTCAGCAATACCTTCATCAGTAATTTTTTCTCCATCTCTATCTGAAGTTTCATAACATAAGCTGCTTCGGATACCTACCTTTTCTGCAGCCTCAGCTATTTTAAATAAACTACCTTTAACTGAATAAGCACTTGCATGGTGATCAAAAGCAGTTGTAACACCATTTCTAACTTCATCAATCATCGGTACAATAGCACTATAATAAATATCCTCTGGAGTTAATACCTTATCGAGTCTCCACCACAATCCTGTAAGTATGTCCATAAGATTTTTTGCTGGAGGACTGTCATTAGCCATCCCCCTAGCAAAAGTACTATAATAATGCATATGGGTATTAATAAATCCTGGCATAACAAGCCTACCCTTTGCATCAATAAATCTTGCATCTTTATATTTTTTCTTCAATTCTTCTGTCAAGCCAATTTCAATAATTTTATTTCCGGAAGCAGCAATACATCCATTATCAATAATTGGTCTAGCATCATCTCTAGTAATAAGCTTACCATTTCCTATTAATAGCATATATTTTCCCTCCTAAGTTTTAATATTAGGTCACAGCATATAACTGTACTTATCTATGCAACTTTTAATTATACATTCCATTTCTTTTGAGATAATATTTTCTTCACCAATAGTGTACATAGCAATTTTGCCGCTTTCCTCTCTAACTTTACAAATGCCTTTTTTAATATCAATAACACAAAATCCCTTATTTGTACTATTTTCAAAGTCATTTTCATTCCAGAAGACTGTCACTTTATCTTTATATGGATTTCCCTTATATGGACAGAAAACTCCACAATTTCCACATTCGTTGCACATACCATCTAAATGTATAACCTGACGAGAAGACGAAAATCCTCCTCCTACATTAATAGCTACATTTGCCCTATTTGGACAAACATCAACGCACAATTCGCAAATATTGCTGCAGGAAAGGCATCTTTTATATTCTTCTTCACAGCTTTTAGGATCCTTTAGTATACCCTTTCTGCTATATATTTGTTTTTCATCTATATGGATAACTTTTTTCTCAAAATCATTGTTCAATTTTTCTTTTGACAATATATTCTTGGCAACTGCTTTTCCATCTGCTATTGCCTTGACAATAGTAGCCGGTCCGCATTTAGCATCACCTGGAATATATACATTGGAAATATTAGTTTCACAAGCTTCATTCAGTTTTGGGAAATCCTTAGAATCTAATTCTATTCCATTTCTTTTTAATAAATCACTATCCACTTTTTCTCCTACGGCAGCAATAACCGTATCTGCATCTAATACAACCTCTTTGCCAGTTGAAACAGGACTTCTTCTACCTGAAGTATCTTTTTCTCCTAATATCATCTCTTCACAAAGCAATTTATTATCTTTAATAGCTATGGGTGCAAGAAGTTCTTTAAATACAATGCCATCAGAAATAGCTAACTTTAATTCTTCAGAATCTGCAGGCATATATTCCTTGGTCCTTCTATATACAATTGAAACAGTCTCCACTCCAGCTATTCTCTTAGCTGCCCTTGCTGCATCCATTGCTACATTTCCGCCTCCAATAATGCAAACATGTTTTCCTAAATTAATGTTTTCTTTTTCTGCTTTATATCTTTCAAGAAACGCAATGGCATTCACTGCTCTTTCCTTACCTTCTTTTAAAGATAACTTTCCTGGTTTCCAGGCACCTATTGCTAAGATAATATAATCATATTTTCCTTTCAATTCATCTATATTAAAATTTCCATTAATTCCAAATTCAAATTTCACTCCTTGTTTCTTTACAAGCTCAAAATCCTGGTCAATCATCTCAGATGGAATTCTAAAATCCGGGATAACATACCTCACTACACCATAAGGTTTTTCTTTTTTATCCATTACAGTTACATCCATACCATTTCTTCTCAAGAAAAGAGCTGTTGAAAGTCCTGCAGGACCTGCACCTATAACTGCTACTTTTTTATTACTTCTTATATTCTGAGGTTTGATATTTTTAATGTACTTCTTCTCAGCATTTAAGACAGCAATTTTTTTCATATCTCTAATTAAAACAGATGAATCGTAGTCCAATCTAGTACACTTAAACTGGCAATTGTGATTACAAATAGTTGCTGTAATTGCCGGTGACGCATTGTCCTTAGCAATTATAGAAAAGGCTTCATCATATTTCTTTTTACCTACTAAGGCCACATATTCAGGAATTTGCTGATTTATAGGACATCCTATGCTGCAAGGTGCTGTCATGCAATCATAAGTAGGAAGTTCTACAGAAAGTTTTCTACTTCCTACAGTTCTTGAGTTTTTAAGATGATGATCATCTTTTAAAGCTTCTTCTGCCAATTTTGATAGCATATCTGTATCTATTCCTGAGAATTTACCTTTAAGCTTTCTCTCTACCTTCTGAGCCATTTGCGTTATTCTCTCATATCCACCTGGCTTTAAGATAGTGGTTGCAAATGTCACCGGCTGAATTCCTGTAGTTAAAATTTTATCCACATTAAAGAAATCTGCTCCTCCTGAATAGGATACCTGTAAATCTCCACCAAATTCTTCAGCTAATCTACTTGCCAAGGATATTGTAAGAGGGAAAAGAGAACGTCCTGACATATACATTTCTTCTCCAGGTAATTCTTTGTTTTCAATTTTTACTGGTAAAGTATTAGTAAGTTTAACTCCTATTTCTAAATTCAACGTCTTTGCAGTATCTTTCAAACGCTGGAGCATTGTCACAGCGTCCCCATACTGTAAGTCATTTTTAAAATGATCTCCATTTAAGGTTATATAACCATATCCCATTGTGTTAAGCGTATTTCTAACAAATTTTTCTCCTAAAAGAGTTGGATTCATCTTTATAAAAACATTTAAATTCTTTTCTTTTAGTAAATAATTTGATATCTTTTCTATTTCCTCTGGAGGACATCCATGCAGCGTAGATACTGTAATGGACGAACAGACAATTGGGGATATTTCTTCTAAATCTTTTTCATTAAAATTGGAGAACAAATTCATATGAGAAATAATTACTTTTTTACACTCATTCCATACTTTTGTATTAGAAGCATTTCTCATGCCTTCAATATAGTTATTCATTTTAGGAGATTTAATGCCATCTAAATCATATCCTACACTCATGTTAAACATGAAATCTCTTTGCTTACTTAAATTAAGTTCCTTCATTAAAATATGAAGCAGGAACCAAGCTTTTATATACTCACAGAAAGCCTCAGATACTTTTAGTTCCGTAGACCATTCCACATTGTAGCATTCATCTTGTGCACAAATACAAGGTTTAGCTACTGCTAGATCTTCTCCATCAATAACCTGTACTGTTTTTAATTCAATAAATCGGCTCCCAGTTAAATAGGCAGAAACAATGTTCTGAGTCAATTGAGTGTTTGGCCCAGCAGCAGGTCCAAGGGGTGAAGATAGATTTTCACCAAACACTTCAATTGATTTTTCACTTTCATTTTTATAAAATTTATCTTTATGAATTCCAAAAATAGATCCCTTTTCTTTTAATTCTTTTATAACCCAAATAATCATTTTTTCAAAAGAAATAGGGTGCATTCTATCACTCATTTATATTCCCCCTAAGATATACTTTTACATTTTATTTTGCTAAAAATCTCGGTGGCTTTGAATCAATAATCTCTGTAAGTGTTTTTACAGGATCTTTCACCTTACTTAAGAAAATCATTGAAGCAACAATGTAAGGTTTATATCCTGCTTGTTTATAAAGTTCTTCACGATAACGATCAAATACCGAAGCAGCTACTTCACCCTGCTTACAACTTACTCCCGTAATATCTGCAGGTAAACAGTGCATATATAATGCTTTAGAATCTTTAGTGAGCTTCATCATTTCTTCTGTGCATTCCCAGTCCTTATAATTTGCATTTTGATTTAAGAGTTCTTTTTCAAGTACCTCTATTTCATCAAATTTACCTTCTCCATATAAGTTAGTACGCTTTTCCATTGCTGCAAATGGAGCCCAACTCTTTGGATAAACTATATCTGCATTCTCAAAAGCTTCTTTCATGGAGTTAGTTTTAATAAATTTACCTCCACTTATCTCAGCATTTCTTCTTGCAACATTCTCTACTTCTGGCAATATATCGTATCCCTCAGGATGTGCAAGTGTAACTTCCATACCCATTCTCGTCATTAAACCAATAATTCCTTGAGGCACGGATAATGGTTTGCCATAGGAAGGAGAATATGCCCAGGTCATAGCTAGTTTTTTACCTTTAAGATTTTGAGCTCCACCAAAATGATGAATTAAATGGAGTAAATCAGCCATACATTGAGTTGGATGGTCTATATCGCACTGAAGATTTACAAGAGTAGGACGCTGTCCAAGTATCCCAGCTTTATATCCCTCTTGAACTGATTCTGATACTTTATGCATATACTTGTTTCCTTTGCCTATAAACATATCGTCCCTAATGCCTATAACATCTGCCATAAAAGAAATCATATTTGCTGTTTCACGAACAGTTTCTCCATGGGCAATCTGCGATTTTCCTTCATCAAGGTCTTGAACCTCCAGGCCAAGTAAATTACATGCACTTGCAAAACTAAATCTTGTTCTTGTAGAATTATCACGAAACAGGGAAATTGCTAGTCCACTATCAAATATACGCGGTGATATATTATTCTCCCTCATCTGACGTAAAATATCAGCAACTGTAAAAACTGCTTTAAGTTCTTCGTCTGTTTTTTCCCAGGTTAAAAAGAAATCATTACTATACATATTTTTATAATCTAGTTTCTTTAAATTTTGAATAAGTTCTTTTAATTTTTCCATAAGATATGCCTCCTAATTGCAATGATTGAATTAGTATATTTTAAAATTTTAATATAAATATATTTTATCTTAGATATGGTATATTTTAAAGTTGGACTAACTAGTTAGTATAATTCGATTTTATAATAATAAAATATCTTTGTCAACATTAAAATATTTTTCTTTTAAAGTAAAATAATGTCTAATATTACTTACAGTTTGCATATTGTACAATTTCTTCTTAATTATAATGTTGACAAAATGCCATTAATATTATTAGAATAAATTATACTAACTGGTAAATCCATCTTATATTTACAATACACTACAATGCTTTGCTATAATGTGTTTACCTATTACTTGTCAGGTACAGGCATCTTAGATATCAGGTTCAACTCTTACTCCCTTAAAAAACAAAACCAAAACTCATCATTTTTATTAATTTCTTTCATGGTATAAGGTAGAGTATTAGAGTAGATAGTCATTAATTCAACTTTTGCAGTTTTCTTAAAGAACAAAGTAAAAAGTTCAAATATCAAATAAGGATAATTTTCTTCCTAATGTCAGAAAATATTAAAATTATAGATTTCCTGAGGTACGATGGAAATCATCTTTATCTGTTCTTTGCTATTTGAACTTTGTTATTTTCAAAAACTTTGCTTCGCAAGTTTTTAATATTAAGTCAAACTTTCATATGTGCAAAAGTTGAATTATTAAATAAATTTAATAGGGGGTTTTACAAATGTCAGAACAATCTGTAAAAAATGTAGACAAAGTAAACGAAATGCTTCCTCTTCCAAAACTTTTTACCTTAGGACTCCAACATGTACTTGCAATGTATGCAGGTGCTGTAGCCGTACCTTTACTCATTGGTGCTTCTGTAGGTTTGACACCCAGACAATTAGAACTTTTAGTAGCTGCAGATTTATTTACTTGTGGTATCGCAACTTTAATTCAAGCAATTGGCATAGGCCCTTATGTAGGCATTAAACTACCTGCAATTTTAGGATGTACCTTTGCTGCTGTTGGTCCACTTATCATTATCGGCAAAAGTTATGGGATGCCAACAGCCTATGGTTCCATAATAGTAGCAGCACTTGTTGTGGTATTAATTGCACCAATATACGGAAAAGTGTTAAGATTTTTTCCGACAGTTGTAACAGGTACAGTAGTCACTATGATAGGTCTTTCTCTAATTAACGTGGGCATTAATAGCATTGGTGGTGGTTCAGGCGCTAAAGATTTTGGAAGTATCTCCAACCTTCTACTAGGCACATTTGTAATGATAGTTGTTATATTTTCCAATAAGTTCTTTAAAGGATTTTTTCAAGCAATTTCTGTTTTAAATGGTATTATTTTAGGCACAATAGTTGCTGCATTTATGGGAAAAGTAGATTTCTCAGTAGTTGCGAGTGCAAAATGGATAAGCCTTGTTCGTCCATTAAATTTCGGTATACCAAAATTTAATCTTGCCTCTATCATTATGATGACCTTTGTCATGCTTACAGTAATGATCGAATCAACAGGCACATATCTTGGAATAGGTAGAATATGTGAAAGAAAGATTACAGAAAATGACATTGTACGAGGTCTTAGAGCTGAAGGACTTGCAACAATTCTAGGTGGTATCTTCAATTCTTTCCCTTACACAACATTCAACCAAAATTTGGGACTCCTAGCTTTAAGTAAAGTAAAAAGTCGTTTTGTTGTAATCGTTTCCGGTATTATTCTCATATGTCTTGGATTGATCCCTAAATTTGCAGCTTTAGCTACAATCATCCCACAGCCTGTTATAGGTGGAGCCACAACTATAATGTTTGCAATGGTAGCCGTAGCCGGTATACAAATGCTCTCAAGTGTAGACTTCGACAAGAATTCAAACATGCTGGTTGTTGCCTGCTCTATTGGCATAGGTCTTGGAGTTACTATTGTTCCTACTATACTTGATCATACTCCTCAATTTTTCAAGTCAATCTTCAGTAGTGGTATAGTTTCTGCATCTGTAGTTGCAATAATTCTCAATGCATTTTTAAATCACGGTGAAAAAAATGTTACTAATATTGAAGTCTCCTCTGAAAATACTCCACAAAAATATTAGTAGCGCTTGTTAAAAGCACGTAATCTACTATTTAAAACCATTCATGTCAATATATTGACATGAAGATAATTCAGAATTATAATAAAAGTGGATTAACTAGTTAGTAATATTTATTTAAAACCAATTTGCTCGTAAAAATTTACGATTTGGAGGCGACTTGTTGTTGAAATGGATTGTTAATAATAAAAAAGATGTTAAGGCACATACACCTTTATTAAGTAAAAAAAATTTATGTGAAGTTAAAACTTTTCATGAAAGTTTTGAACAATATAAAAAAACTCCTCTTGTTAAGTTAGATGGATTGGCAAACTTTTTAGGACTATCTAATGTTTTTGTAAAAGATGAATCTCTTCGTTTTGGATTAAATTCATTTAAAGTGCTAGGAGCTTCTTATGCCATCGGAAAACATCTTGCACAAAAATTAGACAAGAATATATCAGAACTTCCTTTTTCAGTACTAAAATCTGAGAAAGTAAAAAGTGATTTAGGGAACCTTACTTTTGTTGCCACTACAGATGGCAATCATGGACGTGGAGTCGCCTGGATGGCAAAACAACTGGGATACAAGTGTATTGTGTACATGCCTAAAGGAAGCACTCAAAACAGATTAAATAACATAGCTGAATTTGGTGCAGATGTCAGTATAACTGATTGGAATTATGATGATGCAGTACGTTTTACAGCTAAGCAAGCTTCTAAAAATGGGTGGGAAGTCATTCAAGATACATCTTGGGAAGGATATACTGAAATTCCTACATGGATCATGAAAGGATATTCTACTTTAGCGCAAGAAGCTATTGAACAGTTACATGGAACTGTTCCAACTCACGTATTTTTACAAGCAGGTGTAGGAGCCTTTGCTTCAGTTATAGCAAGCGTATTTGTTTCTGCATTTGAAAAAAATCCACCAAAAATTATTATCGTAGAACCTGAAAAAGCTGATTGTTTTTATAAATCCTGCAAAGCAGGTAAAATTGAGGCCGTCACAGGAGAAATGAATACGATAATGGCTGGACTTGCCTGTGGTGAACCGAATCCTATGGGTTGGAATATCTTGAAATACTGTGCTGATGCATTTGTGTCAGTTCCTGATTGGGTAACAGCAAGAGGAATGCGTGTCTTAGGAAATCCTCTTAAAGGTGATAATAGAATAATCTCTGGGGAATCAGGAGCTGTAACAGCAGGACTCCTATCCATTTCTTCAGAGGATAAATATAAGGACTTACGTGAAACATTAAAACTTGATGAAAATTCTAACGTTTTACTCATTAGTACAGAAGGAAATACTGATCCAAAGGTATATAGAAACATTACTTGGGATGGTGACTATCAGAGTTTAATATAGGGTTGACAAATGAAAAATAAACTTATACTCCGCATGTTTTTACAACCACAAGCCCGGTTAAACATTTTGATAAGTCTAAGCAGAAAATTTATACAAATCTAAGGACTTTTGAAAACTCGTACCCCAAACAATTCAAAAGTCCTAAGTTTTGTATATAAATTTTCCACTAAGACTTATATACAAAATGTTTAAATGTGCTTGTTTATTGTAAAAATATTTCTACGTATAAGTTTATTTTTATATAGTAATTACTCGACTTTCACACATGTAAAGTTTTTGAGTTGATAGTAGACAATTGACAGTTTCAGTGACGTTTTGCTTTAACAAAACGAGCCTTCACTGTCCACTATCAATTGTCAACTTTCAACTAAATTACAAAAGTTGAGTTGATTCTAATTAAAATTTTAAAAAAGAGGTAATCCAATTGTTAGACATTTTAATAAAAAATGGTTTAATTGTAGATGGTACAAATACTACTCCTTATCATGCAGATATGGGAATCAAGGATGGCAAAATAATAAGTATAGAGAAAAATCTATCAAGTGAAGCAAATGACGTTATTGATGCCTCTAGATTAATAGTTTGTCCAGGCTTTATTGACGTGCACAGCCATAATGATCTAGTGCCTTTTACTTGTGAAAACCTTAGAAATTCAAAGTTACTTCAAGGGGTTACTACTGAACTCGTGGGTCAATGTGGCTTAGGGATTTTTCCCTATATAGAAAGTCAGGATAATGCATGGAAAAATTATGTTGTTGGAATAGTTGGAGGTGCTGATCTAAAATGGCACTTTTCTGACCTGAATGAGTATATGGCTAAAATCAATTCAATGGGATTAAAAAACAATTACGCTTCATTAATTTCCCAGGGTGCTGTCAGAACAAATGTAATGGGATTTGACCCTAGAATACCTACGCAATGTGAAATTGACCACATGTGCAGGTTAGTAGATAATGCTATGAGAAAAGGTGCTTTTGGAATGTCTCTAGGTCTTCAATATATGCCTGGTATTTTTAGCTGTAGAGATGAATTAATTGCTATGTGTAAAGTTGTAAAAAGTTATAATGGGATTGTTATGGTTCATGTTAGAAATCACGATAACACTATAAATAATGCTTTAGAAGAAATTATATCAATTGCCAGAGAATCTAAGGTAAAGCTTCAGATTTCCCATATGAGATCTTATAATTCAAGTGAATTAGGCTTGAATGCTGATTCACTTATTAAAATTGTACAAAAAGCAATTGATGATGGTATAGACATTACTTTTGATGAACATCCCTATCTTTCCGGCAGTACCTTAATGACTCAACTTTTACCGCCCTGGCTTACAAAAGAAGGAGAAGGTACCTTATTAGAAAAATTAAAGGATGTTCAAGTATTAAATAGAGTTAAAAATGAACTTTCTAATACAAAAATCCATTACCCTGCATGGGATAATTACAGTGCAATAGCTGGTTGGGATGGTATCCTCATCACTTCACTTAAGAAAGATAAAAATTTGAAGTACATTGGAAAAACCGTTGGAGATATTTCAAGGGACTTGGGAATACACCCGGTAGACTTTATATCTAAACTACTTATTGAAGAAAATGCAGGAGTTGGAATAGTTACCTTAAATATATTTTCAGAAGAAGACACTATAAAACTCATACAACATCCCCTACAGATGGTATGTTCAGATAGTATACCTGCCGGTGTTCCACATCCACGTTTCTATGGTAATTATCCTCTTTTTATAGGTAAATTTGTGCGAGAAAAAAAAGCTATTAGCCTTGAAAATGCCATATACAAATCAACGCTATTCCCTGCAGTTACATTGGGTTTAAAAGATATAGGTAAATTAGCTCCTAACAATATGGCAGACATCACTATATTTGATTTTGACAAAATCATAGGTTATGAAGATTACAAGAATCCAACTAAATCGCCTATTGGTGTAAAATATGTATTGTTAAACGGAAAACTTGCTGTAAAAAATGGAGTTGTATGCAAAGGTAATTATGGTAGAGTTATAAGGCACACGTAATTATATTAAGTTAAGAATTAAGGATTAAAAATTAATAGTTACTGATATTTTAATTTAATATTATATTTTCCATAAATTTATTTTATTACCACACGATATAATATATATAACATGCAGTTAATGACTACAATTATACTTACAGAAACTTAATGGGAGGGACATTATGGAAATAAAATTGGATTATAAAAATACAAGTAACAAAATCGTTAGCGATCCTTATAATAATAAAGTTTGCAATGATTTTAAGTCATGTATTTATCAATTGAAACCATATTTAAAAACCTTTTCTATAAGTGCAAAATTCTATAGTGATTCTAATTGAAATTTTAACTTATACATAAAATATACTAACAAAATTGAAATTACACTTAAAAACTTTTTTCATAAGTCTTAGTGAGGTATTTTAGAAAATCTTAGAAGATTATATATGTCTGAGGTACGAGTTTATATAATCTTCTTTAGATTTTCTAAATACTGAACTTTAGACTTATAAAAAGTTTTTAGTGTAATGAAATTTGTTAGTATATGCCTGGTATAAGTAAACTTTTTACTTAGAAGCTAAATCCCATTGCTTTCAAGGAAATCACGAAGTAAATTCATACATACAATCTTTCTATATTCTGCTGAAACCCTTCCTTTTATAGGGATAATAACCTTATCATATGCTGCAAGGTACTCTTTCTTAACAGTTTTTGCTTCTTCAATAGTCTTGCCAATGAGCATTCTATCAATAACTGGCAGTCTTATAATAACATCTTTAACTGCGCCAAAGGCTGTACTGCAATTACAAATTTTATTATTTTCTACATTAAGGATACCAGCAAAAGATACCCTGGAAATTGCTAAGGCATTTCTTGCCCCTACCTTCTTATAATAATAATTGTCAAATCCTTCTTTATTCATAAGAACTTCAACAAGCAGTTCATCTTTTTTGAGGGAAGTCTTTTTTCTACCAAGATAAAATTCATTAATAGGAATAATCCTCTCCTCTTTACTACTTACAATACGCAGTTTAGAATCCGTAACAAAAAAGATAAGTGCACTATCTGCTTTAGGTGAGCCATTACATATATTACCGCCAACAGTACCTAAATTTCGAATTGCAGGTGCTGCAATTTGCGATACTGCTTCTTTTAAAATAGCAGGAGTCAATTCATTTTCAATAATATCCGTAAAAGTACACCCCGCACCGATGTGAATATACTTTTCATCCTCTAATATATTTTTCATCTCAGATATTTTATTTAAGAACAAATATCTAGCATTTTCATCTGCCTTAATCATTAAATCCGTACCTCCTGCATAAGGAGTAACCTCCTCTTTTGCAAGAACATCCAATGCTTCCTTTAAAGATGATGGTCTATAACTATTTACCATAAACCTTTCCCCTCCTTTGCTGCAATACCAATAGCCTTAACAATAGCATTATAGCCAGTGCATCTACATAGATTTCCAGAAATACCTTCTCTAATCTCTGCTTCTGTAGGATCTGGATTTTTAGAAAGTATGCATTCAGATGCAAGTATCATACCTGGAATACAAAAACCACACTGTACAGCACTAACAGAAGCATATGCCTTATCAAGGACTTCAAAACGTTTGGTTTCACGATATCCTTCAATAGTCATAACCCTACTGCCTTCTATACTGCCTACTGCTACCATACAGGAATTAACTAGCTTGCCATCAACTATAACAGAACAGGCACCACATTCACCTTCCTTACAGCCGCACTTTACACCAGTAATGTGTAATTCATTTCTAAGTACATCAAGCAAACGCTCGCTTCCCCTGGCAGTAGATGTAACTTCTTTTTCGTTAAGAATAAATTTTATCATTACTTAAGCACCTCCTGCAAAACCTTCATAGTATCCTCTTGAGTAAATGGAGCTTTATTCAAATTTACGTCAAGTGCATTTTCCATAGCTTCCACATATGCTGGAGCTGCACCAACAAGAGGAAGTTCACCAGCACCTTTAGCTCCATATGGGCCACAGTTATATGGATTATCTACTATTTCAGTTACAAGATTCGGAACATCTACTGCTGTAGGAATGATATAATCACTATAGCTATTATTACGGATTACGCCTTTATCATTGCATTCCATCTGCTCCATTGAAGCATATCCAATGCCTTGAAGGAAACCTCCCTGCATCTGTCCTTGTATAATGTTCATATCAATAGGAACACCCACATCAAAAATACCCCATGCTCCAGTTACCTTTGTAATAGCAGTAAGTGTATCCACCTCTACTTCAATGACATTAACAGACCAGGAAAAGGTTGGATAAGCATCTCCTTTGAATTTTTCAAGACTAAATGGAATTATAAAGTCGGGCTCCACAAAATGTTCTTCTACAATCTGTTCTTCCCCAGTTTTCCATTGTCCTTTCAGTTTCTCTGCTGCACGCCTAAGCAATTCTCCAACTACCATTAAAGAACGGCTTGCTACAGTAGGCCCTGAGTCAGGTACATGGTCTGTATCCGGATTGTTTATAAGCACCTTATCATAAGAAATGCCAAGGGTATCTGCAACAATTTTAGAAAAAGTAGTTTTAATACCCTGACCTATATCCGAGTTACTTACTAAAAGTTCCACTGTATCATCAGCATTTTTTCTAATTTTTACAACAGCTTTTATGAGATCACGTTCTCCACTTCCTGTGAAACCACATCCATGGAAAAATAATGACATTCCTATACCCTTTCGGTATCGTCCCTTTTGATTTTTATACATATGGCGCTTTTTACGATAGTCAGCAAGCTCATCAGCTCGCTTGATCATTTCAGGCAGCGATACATGGAAATGATACTTTCCACTTGTAGAAGTAGAATCACCCTGTTTAACCATATATTTTTCTTTCAGTTCAAGGGAGTCAACACCCATTTTCTTTGCAATGTGATCCATCATCATCTCTACTGCAAAGAAAGTCTGTGGAGCACCAAAGCCACGATATGCACCACAAGGTACTGTATTTGTCTTAACTGCACGTCCTACGACACGCAAGTTTTCTACCCTATATACGCCGTTTGCACAAATTACTCCACGCTGTAAAACAACAGGAGAGAGGGTTGTATATGCACCACTGTTGAACAGTACGTCAATATCCATACCTGTAATTTCACCATCTTTAACTGCTACTTTATAGGTACAGATAGATGGGTGACGTTTTGAAGTAAACTCCATGTCTTCACGTCTATCAAATATTACTTTCACTGGTTTATTTGCCTTTTTAGCTGCGACTGCAGTTTGACATGCAAGTATAGAAGGAAAGTCTTCCTTACCTCCAAAGCCTCCGCCAGTAACATCCTGAATAATCTGAATATTTTTTTCATCATATCCTAAAGCTTTGGAAACTGCACCATACACATAGTAAGGACACTGCATAGAACCACGTATTGTCATTCGCCCATCATGCGGATAAGCAATTATACCCTGAGTTTCAAGATATGCCTGTTCCTGATAACCAGTTTGAAATGTTTCAACAAAAACCTGATCAGCTTCTTTTAAAGTCTTAGAAATGTCTCCTTTTTCACACTTGTAATGGAAGAAGACTGTATTAGATTTTTGCATATCCAAAACGGGAACCTGTTCTTCATATACTACAATAATCTCACTTAAAATTCTATTGACTTCTTTAAGTCTAGGTCCCACAACCATCAAAATAGGTTCACCTACATATTCCACAGTATCTTCAGCATAAACGGGTGTATCATTTTCCACAATTGCAACACGATTTACACCTGTTACATCATTTTTGTCAACAACAAAGTAACCATCAGGTAATTTAGGAATACTGATATTAGTGATTTTTGCCCTTGCCTTTGTGGAATGCAATAGTTTGCCGTAAAGCATATCATCTATCACATGATCATCTACATAAAGGGCATGGCCACTTATTTTTAATTCATGATCTTTTTTCTTTACAGACTTACTAATATTTTTCATACAATACCTCCCTATATTCAATTCATAAAAAAGTAATATACTATTTTTTTAACTTTTTATAAAATGTACCTTTTAACGGCAGTTGACTACGGAATTTACCATCTAATCTATAATATGCATGAGAACAAGCTGGCGCTGTCGGAATCAAACATAATTCTCCACAGCCTTTTGCTCCGTAAGCCTCAGGAATCTTTCCTTTACTTTGTACAAGAATAACTTCGAGCTCTGGAGCATCTGTTGATCTCATAAGTCCTAGTGTACCCAGCTTTGTCTTAGGATAGCCGCCTTCAACTTTAAATTCTTCTGTTAGAGCATATCCAAGCCCCATAACAATGCCACCTTCAATTTGTCCTTCAACAGCCTGAATATTGACAGGTGTTCCAACGTCATAAGCTGCAACTACTTTTTCCACTTTTCCTTCTTCATTTAAGATAACAACCTGAGCCCCATAACTGTAGCTTACATGGCTTACTGGATTTTTCTTTGGAGATCCCATTGGATCTGTCTTTGCAGAATATTCACCATAAAATTCTCTTCCTTCTAAATCAAAAAGAGTCAATCCTTTGTCCAATTCTGCTTTTAATTTTTCAGATACACGCCTTACAGCTTCCCCAGTTACCACAGTCTGTCTAGATGCGGTACTAGTTCCTGAATCAGGTGTATGAAAGGTATCTGCTCTTTCATGAACAGTAAGTGCTGGATTTAAGCCTGTTGTTTCACATAATATGGTAGTACACATTGTTGCAATTCCCTGTCCCATACAGGCTGCAGAAGTTTTAATATGAACTTTCCCATTTTCTACAGATAAAATGCAGCGGCCAATATCCTTATTTCCCACTCCAGTTCCACTGTTTTTAAAAGCTATGGCAATTCCTGCATAAGGATTTGATTCATATACATCTTTAACAGCCTCCAAACATTCTACCATAGCAACACTTTCATCTGCTATTTGACCATTTGGAAGTTCCTGCCCTGGACGAATTGCATTACGGTAACGCATTTCCCAAGGTGAAATGCCCACCATCTCTGCCAATAAATTGATATTGTTTTCAGTAGCAAAACAGCTTTGTGTTACACCAAAACCACGAAATGCTCCAGCAACCACGTTATTTGTATAAACTGACATACCTAAAATGTCAATATTCTGATAATTATATGGTCCTGCGGCATGAGTACATGCTCTTTGTAATACAGGTCCACCAAGGGATGCATAGGCACCTGTGTCTGCAATAATTACACCTTTCATAGCTGTCAAATATCCATTTTCATCACAAGCTGTTGTAAATTCCATTTCCATTGCATGACGTTTAACATGATAATCTAAGCTTTCCTGTCTTGAAAACTTTACCTTTACCGGTTTTTTTGTGTACCATGCCATTAATGCTGCAAGATGCTGGACACTCATGTCTTCCTTGCCGCCAAATCCTCCTCCAACAAGCTGTGAATGGCAGTGTACTTTTTCTTTTGGAATTTTAAGCATATTTGAAATTTCACGCTGCTCATCGTAAACAGATTGTGAGCCAGAATAGAGTAAAATACCATCTTCTCCTTCAGGTGCTGCAATTGCGCACTCTGGTTCCATAAATCCGTGTTCCTGAAATGGAGTTTTATATTTTCTTGTCACTACATATTTAGAATTTTTAATTGCTTCATCTGCATTTCCACGCTGCAGAATAGAACGACTCATAATATTTCCATCTGCATGTATTAGAGGTGCATCTGCTTTTAGGGCATCTTCAGGAGAAGTAATCGGTTCCAATTCAGTGTATTCTACATCAACTAGTTTACACACTTCATCCAGCTTATCCTTATGGTAAGTTGCCACAAGTGCTAGTGAATCTCCTATATATCTGGTTGTCCCACCTTCTGGAATCATTACATCCCAATCCTGTTTTATGTGTCCAATAATATTATTTGGAACATCCTTTGCCAGTAAAATTTTCACACAATCCGGGTGAGCTTCTGCCTTTGTAATATCAATTTTATTTACAATAGCCCTTGGGTATTTAGATCGAACCGTTTTGGCATAAATCATTCCAGGCAGCTCCATATCATCTACAAAAATACCTGTTCCATTTACCTTTTCGTCTACATCCACTCGCTTAAATTTCTGATTCATCTTCAATTTACCTACAGGATCTGGTATTTGAAGATTATCTCTAAAATATTTTGCTGCCATTAAAATAGCTTCTTCAATCTTCTTATATCCAGTACAGCGACAGATATTACCTCTAATCGCCTTTTTTACATCTAACTTTGTTGGATTAGAATTGACATCTAATAGAGCTTTTGCACAAATCACCATCCCAGGAATACAAAAGCCACACTGTACTGCACCTGCTTCTCCAAAACAATATTCATAAACTTCCTTTTCCCTGTCACTTAATCCCTCAATGGTTAAAATTTTTTTTCCTATAAATTTTGATACTTTTTGTACGCAAGCTTTTACTGCTTTTCCATCTACTAAAATAGTGCATGTTCCACATGCACCTTCGCTGCAACCGTCCTTTGCAGAAGTGATCTTCAAATCATCTCTTAAAAAACGCAATAGGGGTTTATCAGTATTCGAAGCTACATCCTTACCATTAATATTTAATGTAAACATAAATAACCTCCTATTTTATAAAAATTTAACAATTTATTGTTATAATTATTATAAAACGGAGGCTAATCTTTATCAAATTCTTTGTGAAAAGAACTTGCTTTTTGCATCAAAATAGTCTATCAAATTCATCTTTTGCATACTGACGGACATTGTGTTCAAATTGCTCATATTTTTTTAAAAATTCCATACCTTCTTCGGTTAAATAGGTTTTTCCACCATTTCGCCCACCATGTTTCCTCTTAACCACTGCATATCCTAATTCTTCTTCCAACTGATTCAGCATGTTCCACGCTTTGCTATAGGAAAGTGCCATATGTTTACATGCATTTCGTACAGAATGTGTATTCTGAATTAAAATCAAAAGCAACTTTGTTCTTGAATTAAAAAACATAGACTCCTTTTCAATACTCACTTTAACAAAAGGATGTAAAATACGCTGGTTATGTTTTTTTAGGAGTTTTTCTAACTGGCAAGGGTCTCCTGTATCACTTAAAATTCCTTCATCTTCCACATCCATCAGCTGTCTTTCAACTCCAATGTTTTGGATAGCTCCCTCCATCCCTCCATTACCATCATATTTTAAAACTTGAGGGATTAACTTAGAAGATATCAAAAGGGGGTGTCCAGTCTTTCCATGATAAGCTGGTGATAGCAATTGTTTGTTACATTCTATCATCTTTTGAATAGTTTCCGGTGTAAATAGCGGGGCACTTACTGGATTAAATATTACTTGATCACATTTATTCTTTAAAAAATCCAATCCTATTTTTGCAGAATCAAGCATTTGTGAATTTTCGTATTCTCCATTATACAAAAATATAACTCCATAATAAGCTAAATTACGTTCAATTTCCTCAGATTTATACCCCGTAATTACCACAATTGGTGAAACCCCAGCCTTTTGAAAAGTTAAGACAATTCTTTTTACTATAGTGATAGAACCAATTTTGCGCAGTGGATATGTTTCATCTTTCTCTGACGTTTTTCCTGCAGCAGCAATTATACCTCCTGTTGTTTTTTTCTCTTTCTCCATATCCATACTCCTTATCTAGCTGCAACTTGCATATATGTACAATTTAAGACTATATAATCTTGCTTAGTATATAAATACTTCAACTTTCCCAGTTTAAAAACATTGTAAAGCAATTAATTTTCTTCTTTTAAACACTGTTCAATAAGCCCTTCGGATACATCAAAATACTTTTTTAAATCAAACTTGCCTTCATCAATAAGATACTGTAGTGATGCTCCTAACATTAATGATAGCATTATATATGTTAGCATATCTTTATATTCATTATCTACACTGTCTTTAAACTTCCCTTTATCTAAAACTTTGCTAATGCCACTGCGCCATATATTAAAAGTTTTTTGAAACTTTTTTCTTATTTCCTCATTTACTGTACCTTGAACCCAATAATCAAGTTGTACATAATCTAATTCTTTATTATTTAAAATGTCATCTTCCTTTTGTTCAAAAAATCCTCTTATATTTTCTAAAACACTTTTATTTTCTAAATCTATATATTTCTTACGGTTCTCTGAAAATTGCTTTTGTATATCATCTAAAAGGGCTATCATTATATCATTTTTAGTTGGAAAGTAATAATGCAAATTAGCCTGACTTCTCTCAGTTTCTTTTGCAATCATATGCATACGGGTACCGCTTATTTTTTCCCTTGCAATTACTTTCATAGCAGCATTTAATATCTCTTTTTTTGCATCTTTTGGCATAGTATAACCTCTTTCTCGTAACAATTATAATCTACTATAAAATTATACTCTAAGTTTAAATTTTACGCAAAATTTGTATAGAAGCTTCATATCTTATACTTAAATATCTGTAAATAAATCTATAAAACTAAATTTAGAGTAATCAAATAATCCCCTTGAAGTTATTTTTATCTCTGGAATTACGGGAAGTGCCATAAACCCAAGTGTTATAAATGGATCAACTTCTTTTTTAATTCCAAACTTTACTGCTAATGAATTTAATTTTATAATTTTATCTACTACAAAAGATGGATTCTCAGATGTCATAAGTCCACCTATTGGTAATTTTAAATGCTCTAACAATTTACCTTCAGATACAAATACTATACCTCCATTATTGGATATAATGTTATTTACTGCTATCTCCATATCTTTATCATTGTCACCTAATACAATTATATTATGAGAATCATGGGCAATTGTCTGAGCTATAGCCGCTTTTTTGAGACCTAGGCCTTCTATGAACCCAACAGAATGTTTTCCACTGTTTTTGTGTCTCTCTATCACAGCTATTTTATTTACAACTTCTTCTTTACTTTCAACACATTCAACTAATCCTTCATTTATTTTAACTTGTCTCTTTTCCTTTTTAGTAACTAGTCCTCCTGGCTGAACTTTTATTACATTTACAAATTTACCTTTAGCCTTAATCTTAAATAAGTCTTCTTTTATATGATCTACATTTACTGATGGCTTAGCAAAAATATCTTTAAACATATGATTATTTTTGTATACTTTACCATTCTTAATCACATTTTTAATTTTCAATTTTTTAATATCTTCAAATATTACCAAATCAGCCTTCATACCAGCTGAAATAGCACCTCTATCCCATAAATTATAACAATTAGCTGCATTAAATGATGCTATTGTATATGCTTTTATAGCATCTAATCCTTCATCTATAGCAGTTCGTATACAATTATCTATACTGCCCTCATCTACTAAATCCTCTATATGTCTGTCATCAGTACAAAACAAAAACCTGCTATAATTTTTGTCATTTACTGCAGGTAATAATTTTTTCAGATCTCTAGCCGCAGATCCTTCCCTAAGCATTACATACATCCCATTTTTCACTTTTTCTAAAGCTTCTTCATAATTGGTACATTCATGATCTGTTCTAATGTTAGCACATAAATAAGCATTAAGTTCTTTATCATTAATTTTAGGGCAGTGTCCATCTAAACTTTTTCTATACTTGTTTACCATTAAAATTTTTCTTATCATCTTTTTATTCCCTGAAGTAACTGCATTAACATCCATTACTTCTCCAAGTCCTAAGACTTGAGGATCTTCAATAAATCTTTCTAAATTATCCGCTTCAAGCACTGCACCATTATCTTCAAAATCTACTGCTGGAACACAAGACGGAAGCATAAAAAATATATCTGCATCACCTTTTTTACTGTTTTGGAGCATAAATTCTATACCCTTTTCTCCTAAAACATTTGCTATCTCGTGGGGATCTGCAATAATTGTAGTAACCCCTTTTTTAATAACTAAATCAGAAAATATTTCTGGAGTTACCATAGAAGATTCTATATGAACGTGAGAATCTATAAACCCTGGTGCTACAAAAAAACCATTGCAATTAATTTCATGGTTTCCTTCATATTTACCCATTCCTACAATTATCCCATCATTTATTGCAATATCCTTTTTTTCAACAGTTTGAGTAAATACATTTATTATAAAAGCATCTTTCAGCACAAGTTCTGCTTTTATCCTGCCCATAGCAACATCGATTTTACTTGTCAATTCATTCATCTACTCACTTCTCCAATCTATTAAAATGCCCTATTATAATCTTACTCCCACAGTTTAAAAATATTGCGAAGCAAAGCTTCGCAAGTTAAGAATGAATAATGAAAAATTAATAGTGAAGGAAAATTTAATTAAAGATTTTTTGCAGTGTAACGAAAAAAATCCACATTAACTATTAATTCTTCACTCTTAACTATTAACTAAAAAGTTGCTTCGCATTATATTTAAATTAAGTCAAAATCTCATATGCGTAAAAGTTAAATATATAATATATATTACTCTACTCAAACGGAAGTAGTAAATACCTTAGCACAAATAATACAGCAAGAACGTACACTATTGGACTAAGTTCTTTACCTCTACCAGTAGCTATTTTTACTATAGGATAAATGATCATTGCAACTGCAATACCATTTGCTATACTATAACTAAAAGCCATTAATGAAATAGCGAAGAAACATGGTAATGCTTCTGTAAAATCACCAAAATCTATATTTTTGATTACTCCCATCATTAAGGCACCTACTATAATAAGTGCTGGTGCTGTAGCCTGTGAAGGAACTACTCCAACAAGTCCTGAGAAGAATAATGAAAGAATAAATAATATACCTACAGTTACTGCTGTGAGACCGGTTCTTCCTCCTGCCGTAACACCAGAGGTTGATTCAACATAGGTATTAATAGTACTTGTTCCGAAAAATGATCCTGCAGTTGTTGCTACTGCATCACAGATAAGGGCTTTCTTAAGTCTTAAAACTTTACCGTTTTCATCTACCATCCCTGCCTTTGTAGCAGTTCCAACAAGCGTTCCAATAGTATCAAAAAGATCAACCAAACAAATTGTTATAACAACCATAACAAAACTCAAAATTGCTCCTGCTATAGAAGTACCTCCTTTTGAAAAAAGGCCGGAAAAATCAAAAGCTGCAAAAGTAGGTGCAAGAGAAGGTGGTGCACTAAAGATGTGTAAATTTGCAAGAGAAGTAACTTTAAGTGGTATACCTATAAGTGTAGTTAAAACAATGCCTATAAGGATGGACCCTGTAACGTTTCTTGCCATAAGTACGCCAATTATTAAAACTCCTATTATAGTAAGCAATGTTCCTGGTTGTGCAAAATTTCCAAATCCAACAAGTGTTGATTTATTTGAAACTATTATTCCACCACTTTTCAAACCAATAAGTGCAATAAAAAGTCCTATACCACCAGACATAGCATATTTTAAATTTTGAGGTATAGCATCAACAATTTTTTCTCGTATGGATGTAACTGTAATAATTATAAACAAAATACCTGAAGTGAGTACTGCAGTAAGAGCTTGGTGCCAATTAAAACCTAATGTCAAACATACTGTGTAAGTAAAGAATGCGTTAAGACCCATACCTGGAGCTTGAGCAAAAGGTAAATTTGCATAGAACCCCATTATAAATGTTCCAACAGCAGCAGCTAGACAAGTAGCAACAAATACCGCCGATACAATAGGGTCAGAGCCTACATTAAACTTTGAAGCTGCATCTCCAACTACACCTGCTGAATTCATACCTGCTATTCTAAGAACACTTGGATTAACAAATATTATATAGGCCATAGTAATAAAAGTAGTGAATCCAGCAAGAATTTCTGTCTTTACATTTGTGTTGTTGTCTTTCAACTTGAAAAATGATTCTAGAAACGAATTTTTCTGTCCATTAACTCCACTTTCCATAAATTAACCCCCATTATAAAATTATTTAAAGTTCTCGAAACTTATTAAGCTGAAGAACTTTATTTTTAATAACACTTAGGTTCTTTTATTTTTTTGCCAGCTACATATCTGTCCTTAATATTTCTGTCATCTCCAGTATAAATAAACTTTTGCAGCCTTTCTTCTATTGACAATTGTCTAAATATAGCTAAACTGCTGTCATCAATAACGAGAGCATCAAACTCGTACCCATTTTCAAAGCTTCCTACTTTACCAAAAAATTTTCCTCCACCTTTTGTTGCCAGATAAAATAATTCTGCAGTACTAAAAGGCTTATCTACTTTACTGCTTTCAAGCCATTTCAAATTTGATACCTGAGCACTATTCACAATTACATTTGTCATTGACAAACTATGTCCTGCAGATATATCACTTCCAAGCCCTACGGGGATACCTCTTGTAATGAACCTTCTAATAGGTGCAATGCCACTTGACAAATTGCAATTTGAATTAGGATTGTGAGCAATAAATATATTTTTTCTTTTCATTAATTCAATCTCATCTTCATCTACCAAAATACAATGAGCCATAATAGTGGGCACATCTCCAAACAATCCAGCACTATCATATACCCTTGCATAGTTTTTACACTCTGGATGTAACTCCTTAACAAATCTAACTTCATCATTATTTTCACATAAATGTGACTGTACTGGAACACTGTACTTTTTAGCTAAATTTCCTAAGCCCTTCAATAACT